>CALKRW010000062.1 GCA_937989585.1 uncultured Porphyromonadaceae bacterium
CGCCAGATTCGGCTGCCCGGACAGACATCCGGAATTGCCCAATCAGAAAATGCCCTGGGACATTTTCGCATCCCACGACCCGCCTTAGCGCTATCAGTGATATTATTGTCAGATCGGACTTACCCTTACCTTCTTGCCTTTGAGTTTCGAACTTTTTGATGCTGCGATTACGGCATCCGCTGATTCTTTGCCTTCGACCGCGACAAGTGCATAATCCGTTCCGACAGTGATTTTGCCTACAAGATTCGCATTCACGCCGGCACTCTTCATGACGAAGCCGGCGACGTCTCCGCGTGAAATCTTGTCGCGCTTACCCGCGTCGATGTACAGTAGAATCATGGGCTTCCGTTTGCCTTCCGTTGTACTTTCATCAGCGTTGGCCGAAGGGTAGAACTCCCTGTCCGTGACAATGAAGTCAGGTATGTCCTCGTCCGGTCCCATGATCACGTATACCTCGCCCTCGGCTCCGGCGCGTGCCGTGCGTCCATTGCGGTGCGTCCAGGTTTTCTCGTCGACGGGCAGGTGGTAGTGTATCACGGCGCCCAGGCCCTCGATGTCAAGGCCTCGACCGGCAAGGTCGGTCGCCACCATGACCGGTGCCGCTCCCGACGCCAGTGCTGCCACTGCGATTTCGCGCTGTCTCTGGTCAAGGCCGCCATGATAGAGCAGCGTCTGTATTCCACGGCGTCTCAGCGACTCGGCGCAGCGTTCCGCGCTCTCGCGGTGGTTTACGAAAACGATTGACGGCGCCTCTCCCCGTAACGACCTGAGCAACGCCGCCAGTGTGTCGAGTTTGTCGCGATTGTCCGAATGGACGCTCATTATGATGGTCTTTGTGCGCGGCGAGTTTGTCTCGCTGAAGTCTATTGTCTCTGCCGAGGACGGATTGATGAACGAAGGCCGCTCGTCAAGTTCCGTAGCCGAAGTCAGCATGGTCAGCAGGCGCTTGGAGGGAAGACGTCGGGCGATTGCGTCCATTTGCTTCCGGAATCCAAGTTCGAGCATCTTGTCATACTCGTCGATGACCAGCAGCCGGACTCCGCCGAGTGACAGTGTCCCGCGCTCGAGGTGGTCGAGCAGGCGTCCAGGCGTGGCGATGACAATCTCTGCCGCCGCTCCGGCAAGCGAGGCAACCTCGGCCTCCATCTTGTGTCCGCCGTATAGTGCCACGGTCTTAAGACCCCGTGCCAGCGGTCTAACTACGTCGTAAACCTGGACGGCCAGTTCGCGCGACGGTGTCAGGACGAGTGCCGATGTGAAGCCTGTCTGCTTGAAGTCCAGGCGCTTGAGCAATGCTATCGCGAAGGCGATCGTCTTGCCCGAGCCCGTTGGCGAAAGCAGGACTATCTCTTTGGCATGGCATGCCATCACGGTTTCCTGCATCGGGTTTAGTTGCGAGATTCCGGCTGTCTCGCGTATTGTCTGACGTATTTCTCTGTCGGTCATGGCGTTGGTTGATTGTTAGAGTGACTTCGTATTATTATGCCTGAGGTTCTTCAGGCACTTCAATAAACATAACAATTTCCGGACACCGTGAGTTGATGTACGGAAATCGTTTAAAGGTTTTCCGGGTTGAAATCTGAATTAGAGGTTTTTCTTTACCAGTGCCTCAAACTCGCTCTGTGATAGATAGCCGGTTGTCATTCCGGTTTTTCCGTCGGGTGTCAGCACCATGAGTGTGGGAACCGCCTGAATCTGATACTTCTCGGCCAGTCTGCGACATCTGTCGATGTCGACTGCGTAGAACTCGGCACGGTCGGCATACTTGTTCGCCACACTGTGGAATATGGGTTTGAAATGCTGGCATGGACCGCACCATGTGGCGCTGAAGTCCACGATGATAGGCTTGGTATGCTTCCCCTTGAGATATGCCATGAAGGTATCCTCGTCAGTACATTCCCTGACTGCGTCTGTCTGGATATTTTCCTCCACGGCGACCCTTTCCGTTTCCGTCTCGTCCTTGTCTTTGCTGACGGTCTCGGTGCTGTCATCGTCATCGTAATCTTTGTCTGAGGAAGATTTTGTGGAACACGACGATATAAATCCTATCTGCGTTATCACGGCTACAGCCGCAAGTATTCTGTTGAATTTCATTCCTGACTTTGTAATGAGTTTGAAATTAAAATCTTATATACGTGTTTAGTGCCATTTGGGCAGCGAGAAGTCGAACTGCAGGCCCCCGGATGGGTGCAGGCTCGCCGTTATCTTGCCTTTGTGCGCGACAATGGTGTTGTACACGATGGCGAGTCCGAGGCCTGTTCCGCCCGATTTGCGGGCACGCCCCGAATCTATGCGGTAGAATCTGTCGAACAGGTGGCTGAGGTGTTCTTCGGGAACTCCTATGCCGTCGTCATAGAAGCGGAAATAATAATAGTTGTCATCTCCGGTGACTGTTTCCAGGCGGCACATCGTGCCCTTCGAGTAATTGGCCGCGTTCTTGGACAGGTTGAGCAGGACGGCGTTTAGCAGATTGTAGTTGCCGCGTACCACGGACCCCAGTGGCACTTCGAACGAGAACTGCATCTTGCCCAGCAGACCTGATTCGGCGACATCTGACGCGAAGGTGTACGCCACATCGTGGAAGTCTAGTCGCTCGGTCGCTATGAGTTCCGAGCCTTCCTCGAGTCGCGTGATGGCCGAGACGTCCTGTATAAGGGCGGCCAGACGGTCGGCGTGCTGGCTCGCTTTGCTTATGAAGTGGCGGCGGGTGTCCTCGTCGAGAGTGTCGTCGGAAAGTATGTCGAGATAACCCTTGATGACTCCGATCGGAGTCTTGAGTTCGTGGTTGATGTTGTTTGTCAACTGGCGTTTCTGCACCGCTTTCTCCTCAATGGCATGCAGTGCTATGGCGTGTTCGCGCTCCAGTCTCTGTTTGGCTTCGGCGCGGGTGTTGTACATTTCGACTATTCGGCGCGCTATGTCGCCGATCTCGTCGTTGGGAAAATCATCGCCGGGAATGAAGGTGGGATCGGTCACCGACCTGTTGGCCAGTTCCCGAAGTATTTTGATGGACTTGCCGAAACGGCTCGCCGTGTAATAGGCTGTGCCGTAGCAGATGAGGGCGAACAGCAGGGCCACGATCCAGACATCGTCCGTATGCGACTCGATATAGTTGTCAAGCACGAGGTCGTCGGCAAGCGATGTGATGATGGCTACCTCGCGGCCCGAGTTCTCGATGGCTGTGCGGGCCAGATAGACATACGAAGTGTTGCCCATCGTACCCTTTACGGAATTATCGGGGTTGTTGTCGGCCTCGAGTTCCTGGGTCAGGCGTTTCTTCTCCTCGGAAGTGAGTTCTATGGGCAGCCCTGCGCAGTCTACAAGTTTCCATGTCTTGAGTTCGTAGATTGAGACACGGATGCTTGAGAAAAATTTGTTGCGGTCGTAGTATGTTTCGATGAAGTCGAGGAAGGACTGGATGTTGCCGTTGTTCTCACACAGCACGGCAAGACGGTCTGACACGAGGGTAAGTTGCTGGGTGATGAACTCACGGCGGTAGGAGCGCTCGCGGTAGACCTGCCATATGCTCATGACCGTGAGCACGGCCGTGAGCGTGAAAAATCGCGGCCAGAATAGCCGCCATTTGCTGCTGATTCGTCTCTTCATGAACTTTTGAGACTGGTTTAGGTTAACAGCCTGGAAGATTCCTCTTGTCCGGGCAATGGTTCGTGCCGTCCTAATCCGCTTCGCGGAAACCGTAGCCGAATCCCTGACGGGTTATGATATTGTTGCCGTAGGTGCCGAGTTTCTTGCGCAGGCGGGTTATGTTGGTGTCGATGGTGCGGTTAGTGATTACAACGGCGTTGCCCCATACCTCGTTGATGATTTCCTCGCGCGAGTATATACGGTTTGGGTGTGTCAGGAAGAACAGCATGAGGTAGTATTCGGTGCGCGTCAGTTGCACCTCCTCGCCGTCCATCCAGCACAGTTTGGTGTTGCGGTCTATGCGCAGGGTCTTGTAGATGACGTCGCTCTCGTAGTTGGTGGCCTGCTGGCGCTCTATGATGCGGCGGGATGCTGCCGAACGGCGCAGGACGGCGCGGACACGTGCCAGGACCTCACTCATCACGAAGGGCTTGGTTATGTAGTCGTCGGCGCCGATGTTCAGGCCCATCACCTTGTCGTACTCGCCTTCGAGCGCCGAGCAGAAAATCAGCGGTGTGTCCTCGACTCCCGAGATGTTCTGGGCCTGTTTGGCGAAGTCGAAGCCGCTCAGGCGGTCCATCATTATGTCGACGATGAACAGCGAATAGGATGTGAGGTCCATGGCCAGGGCTTCCTCGGCCGAATTGGCTGTGTCGACCTCGTAGCCTTCTTTCTCAAGGTTGTATTTTAGGATTTCGCACAAGGCTTCCTCGTCGTCGATGACTAATATCTTGGTACGCATGATAAGTGTGGTTTATTTGGATTTGCCG
Source organism: uncultured Porphyromonadaceae bacterium (assembly GCA_937989585.1). Classification (GTDB taxonomy): domain Bacteria; phylum Bacteroidota; class Bacteroidia; order Bacteroidales; family Muribaculaceae; genus CAG-873. The sequence goes on from CALKRW010000062.1 coordinate 4,416, forward strand.
TGTATGACGGCGGCCTGTGATATGATTGTATTTTTTGATTTGTAAAATTACAAAATTTGCTTGTGAAACCGAGGTGAAAAAGAAGAGATATTAGTTAAACTTTGTTAAACATTTTCTCCCATTCGGACGATTTCCAGATTTTGGTATCTGATTCCGTGATGATTACGAAAAAAGCGGCGATTTTTTCTTTCTCGACCATTCTCATCGCATCGGCCGAAGGCAGGACCATGCAGGCGGTCGCCATGGCGTCGGCCGTCATGCAGTCGTTGGCCACTATGGTCGCGGAAAGCATGTCGGTAGAGGCCGGTCGGCCTGTTGCGGGCGATATGGTGTGCCCTGCAATTTTTCCGTCGGAGAGACGTTGTCGGTTGCGGCTGTTGCTCGAAGTCGCTATGGCGCCTTGCTTGAGTTGTATCCTGGTGGCTGAAAGCGAGCCGGGGACTATGTCATTGCCGGCTTCCGGGCTGTCGACGCTGATGGTCCATTTCTCGCCTTCGGGATTGAGTCCGCGCACACGGACCTCGCCGCCAATCTCAACCATATAGTCCTCGGCGCCGTTGCTCTCGAGAGCCAGGGCAACGCAGTCGACGCCATAACCCTTGGCGATGGCCGAGAAGTCAAATCGGGTTGCCGGACTCTTCTTGATCAGTCGGCCCCGGCTGTCTATCGAGCATTCACTGATGCCGACTATGTTCAGCAGGGAGTCGATGACGGCCTGTTCCGGAGCCTCGAGGCGACCCTCGCTGTCACGGTTTACCTTGCCTTTGCCGAAGCCCCATATGTCGACAAGCGGCCCTACTGTCGGGTCGAATGCGCCTCCGCTCATGGCGCTGATACGCCGGGAGACCTCGAAGAGTCTTGTGAATTCGGCCGATGGAACCACAGGGTCAGGGGCATTGTTTATTCTGGAGATTTCGGATTCGGGATTACGGAAACTGAACAGATTGTCAATCATCCCCATTGTGGCCACGATGGTGTCATCAAGGGCACGGCCGGCATGATACCGTATATGGAAACTTGTTCCCCATGTGGCTCCGGACGCCTGATACCATTCGCCCTGGCTTGCGCATGACGTGAGCAATATGGCCGCGACAATCGCTATCGCGCTTTTGCTCCATTGTTTAAGGGATCTGTCGAAATTAGTTTTCATGATTATGTTGCAAAAATACTCATTTCGCTTCATTCCACCAAGATGATTGATTTTTTTGCACAAAAATAGTTCAAAAAAAATTATGATTTGATGAACTTTTTGCCTACCTTTGTTGTTCACACTTCAATAGCATTGAAATATGTTGAAAGTAAACATGAATCATTCTGTACCAAACAAGGTTTTATTAACTTAATGCTCTAAACTTTAGCGATCAATATCTGAATTAATAACCTGATAATTATCCTTCACCATGCGTTCATTCCTGTTTTTAGCCAATGGATTCGAAGAGATCGAAGCCCTGACAACCGTAGACGTGCTGCGCCGCGGCGGCATGGATATCAAAACCGTAAGTATAGAAAATGGCCGCGAGGTCACCGGCTCGCACGGAATCACTGTGAAGGCTGACCTGACTTTCAAGGAGGCTGACTTCAGTGACGCCGAATGGCTGATTCTCCCCGGTGGTATGCCCGGTGCCGAAAGACTGCGCTCAGACGAGGCACTTTGCGACCTTCTTAAAATACATTCTGCCAAGGGCAAGATTGCGGCCATCTGCGCATCGCCCGCAGTTGTTCTCGCCACGTTAGGCATACTCGAGGGCAAGGAAGCTGTTTGCTATCCCGGATTCGAGGACCTGCTCGTAGCCAACGGCGCCATCCGCCGTGACGCCCCCGTTGTGGTGCTCGACAAGCTGATCACCGCCAACGGCCCCGCAAGTTCGTTACGTTTTGCCCTCGCCATCCTCGCCAAATCCGTCGGCGAGCACCAGGCCCGCGAAGTCGGCAGCGGCATGCTCTTCTACCCCAAATCCGTCAACTTCTACTTCTGACCGCCCCCCGGTAGTTCTCAAAATATACACGTTTGAGGCCTAATCATACCAAGCGGGCACCGTGACAAAACATCGCGGTGCCCGCTTATATTGTATTTTGATGCAATAAATTGGGGCCTTGGGCGTTATGTTCTAACCTGAAATGTCCAAGGCATCAGGTGCTATTGTTTGAAAATAAGTGATTATGAAATTGTCAGGTAAGAAGTTATGTATTGTGTTGCTACTGCTTGTAAATGCGGTGTCGGTATTTGCTCAGTCTGTTGTTCAGGATAGAAAAACGAGTCAGGAGGCGACGGCGCAAGCGGAGCCCATGCAGTCGTTTGTGTTTCTTGCCGAGGGGTTTGAGGAGATCGAGGCGCTTGCCACGGTGGACGTCCTGAGGCGCGGCGGCATGGATGTCAGGACAGTCAGCATAAATGATTCCCGTGAGGTTACAGGCAGGCATGGAGTTACGGTCAAGGCTGACCAGACTTTCGGGGAATCGGACTTCGATAGGGCTGAATGGCTGATTCTTCCCGGCGGAATGCCCGGTGCCAGAAATCTCCGCTCGAGCGATGGTCTCTGCACGCTGTTGAGAAAACATTACGCATCGAATGGCAGGATTGCGGCCATCTGCGCATCGCCCGCAGTTGTTCTCGCCACACTGGGAATCCTCGAGGGCAAGGAAGCTGTTTGCTATCCCGGATTCGAGGACCTGCTCGTAGCCAACGGCGCCATCCGCCGTGACGCCCCTGTTGTGGTGCTCGACAAACTGATCACCGCTAACGGTCCCGCAAGTTCGCTGCGCTTCGCCCTCGCCATCCTAGCCAAATCGGTAGGACAGGAGCGGGCCGACAAGGTCGCCCGTGGCATGCTTCTATAGCCCAAATCCATCAACTTCTACTTCTAACTACCTCCTTATTCCCTCAAATTATTCCCTCAAAATTTACTTCTTTTCCCAATAAAGACATTCCTGTTCTGACATACCAAGGGGCGCCGAGGAGTTTTCACCCGGCGCCCGCTTAAATTATATTTTTGTGCTTTATTAGAGATGCGCATCAATGCGCGGGAGGTCGTTGCGGCGGTGGAGTTTTATTGTGGTTTTTGTGTCGTTGGCTTCGGATTTCCGCAGCACCATTTCGGATTTAGTGAGTTTTTCGATTATGTAGGTTTCGGTGTTTTCATAGGCGTCGTCGCCGTTGAGTTCGCCTTTTAAGGTGATGTCGAGATAGACGGTCTCGTAATTGTTGGGATCGGAGACGTGCCAGTCGTACACTTTGTCGTAAACAGGAGAACCTGAGGGAGAAAGGTAGTATGTTGTCAAGGTTCCCCATGACCATGTGTGTTCGCTCTGGGTGGTGAAGTTGTAGATGCAGGAATAGTCAGGAGAATCCTGTGACACGACTTCCCATTGTCCCTTGATTAGTTTTGTGTCCATTACGTCGTCGTCATCATCGCAGGCAGTGAAAGCGAGAGCGATGACAGGCAGCATCAGGAGGAGCAGAAATTTTTTCATTTTGAATGTGATTTTGATGGTTGATATTGGTCGCAAAGTTACCATTTTCCATGGATAAAGGATAATGTTTCGTGTTAAATATTTCGTGATTGACGAGACAAAATTTGATGATATTTTTATTTGAATAAATGGGTTATTTTGTGAGTAAAAAATCCTAATTTTGCATCAAGAAGTCGATGTTTTTTCAAACATCATATACTGCTGTTATTTTCGATACATACTTATATGGAACAATTTTGAACTATTATGAAGAAAATCATATTCTTAGCACTTGTTTTACTTCAATTGCCATTATTCTCAGCCGCACAATCAGCCAAACAAGGCGTGTTTACAACGCCTCCGACCCCTCCGAAAAAGATTGAATATAACCCGATGAATAATCAGTTCAACAGAGAGTTCGCTCAATACGAGTCTTCGACCAAGACCGTAAAGGATAAGAATGGCCATGAACTACAACCTTTTTTCGGAATGCATCATTATCTGGATGGAAAAATCGTTTATTATTTAGGCCTGATGTTGCCGGGAGCCCAGAATCGGAGCGTCAAAGAGGGCGCTGTTTTGAAATTAAGGACAGGAAATGGAAAGACTTATGAAGGAACTGCAATGTATGACAGCAATTCCGAAATGCATGTCACCAATAATTATACTTATTTTGGCGATCCTTCCAAAGCACAGAGAGTCGCGGGTGAAAAATATGTTGATTTCCCCGTGCGGTATCTGATTTCAGAAGAAGCGTGGAATGATCTGAAGACGTGGGGCATCATGAAAGTCCGCTATTACATCGATGGCAATTATTGGGATTTTGAATTCGAGGAAAAGCAGGCAAAGAAGGCCTTTGAAAAATTATATCCGAATCAGAATATGGTAGAAATGGTCAACAGAGATTTCTTCTCCGATTATGTCAGCAAGCAACAGAAACCTGTTGAAGACGATTTTTAAATAAGTTAGTCTTTATCGGTATGGACTTGCGAAATGAGACACTTTGTAATGTAATTGATGAGATATCAGTGCTTTGTCATCGTGTTAAGTTCAAGATAACGAAGGAATTGCCGGTATTATCAAAAAAGAGGGTGCATCAAAATTTTTATTTTTGATACACCCTCAAGAATAAATTGTATAGAAACTGAGCAATCAGTGTTTGATTACTTTTTCAGTTGTGCCGTCGGGATTAACTATGATATGCAGTCCCGGCGTAGCCTCGTTTATTTCGTGACCAAGCACATTGTAATGTCGTGGACGTGTTTGGGCGTTGTTTTGTTCGGGTGCCAGTATGTTTTCAACACCGCTAACAGAACTTTCTGCATCATCGATGATATTGGCGAACTCACGCCAACCGTCTGCATCCCGGTATGCATTGAGAGTTCCAGCAGGAACATGTAGTGTACAAGTGTTGTAATCAATACTTCTAAAAGCATTATACACATTGACATAAGTCCAAGTGTTCCAGTCAAAGATTTCAGAAGAGACAGCGTGGGGTGGAATTTTTGCCAGGGTGTATAACTGATTCACATGGCAATTCAGATCATTGTTATCGTTTACATCTGTCACCATTGGCCCATATATAACACTCTGCAATCCAGATTCATTTAAGCCGTTAGTACGAAATCCTGTGTTCGACAAATTGCGACCGAAATAAACTTTCTTAAGTGAACTGGATTGTAGCCATGACAAACCAGAATATTCCGAATCGCTTGAATACAGATTCTCAGAAGAATCCTCAATAGTCAGAGTTTCAATTTCCCCATAATAGTGTGAATCATCATAAATTTTGACAGAAGCAGGAATAATGAAGTCTCCTTCGATGCTTGCATTACTAAAAGCGTTGGCGCCAATTATTTTCAGCGTGCCGGGCAGTGATATTGATTTTATTCCAATGAAGTTTCTGGGTTCTGAGGATAATTCAGAACTGAAATACAGGAAATCTCTATTGATGACATAAGTACCATCTTCAATTTCAATGTGAGTGCCTTCCGGAGCTACACCAAGATATGTATAGGCAGTTTTCCCATCCTCTGTGTCAAAGTAAAGTACCTGCTGATGTGGTTGTTTTTTGAACCATGCAGTACCGTAAAGAGCATCAGAACCTATGCTTTTTATGTTGTCAAGAATTTCTATGTCCGATAGATTAAAGCAGTTGGCAAATGCCTGGTCGCCAATTGCAAAACCATTGCTGTGATTATTGACAGAAGCACGTTGTGATTTATTTTTACTGTTATACTTGACGGACATAAGACCAGTACAACCATAGAAAGCGTTGTTAGGGATTGAGGGTGCGGAGTATCCGTAATTGAAAACCAGGCTTTTTAAAGTTTTAATGCCTCTTAGGGCATCTGTAATTGTATCGTCCTCGTTAAGAACAAGGTTTTCAAGTATTTTCGAGTTAAATAAGAATTCATCTGCGATTGACTGGAGATTGCATGTACATCTGTTTGAATATCCACCATCCGTATTCTCGGAATCTTTAACATCATTATAAAATATCATTGAACGAGTCACTTTCATCCATTCTGATGTCTCACCAAGGTAATTGACCGTAAGGGGCTTTTTATAGGATGTATGGAATGCCGGACCTATGTAGTTGAGTTGATTGCCAAGGGTGATACTCTCAATGCTGTTACAAAGGTAGAAAGCCCATTGATCTATATGTTCTGTCCTGATATCCACATTGGAAAGATTGGTGCAATTTTCGAAGGCGTATGCTCCGATTTTCTTGACAGATGCAGGAAGCGAAATCTTTGTCAGGCCTTTATAGCCGGTAAAAGCACCATAAGGAATCTGGTCTGCGCCTCCGACTATAGATGCGTTGAGTTCGGTGAGTTTAGTGTGCTTCATATTATTGTGCCCATAGTAGAAATATGGCACTTTAGCCAGAAAAGCATAGCCGGGAGATGTCTCGTCGAAGTTTTCTATATCAATTCTAAGCCACTCCTCGATTGAGCCACCGTAAACAAAGTCCTGGAATTTAGGACATCCGTAAAGGGTTTCGTCTATGCCAAGGGTTCTTAATGTCTTGCCTAAATAAAGTTCGACAAGTTCGGAATTGTAAGCAAACGCCCCATTGCGGATTTGCTCTATATTGGGGAAAGATAAAGATTTGATCTTGGTACCTGTTATATATGCTTCTTTCACATTGTCGCAACCCGTGACTGTTGAAAGTTCATCTCCGCTAAGCATAATATTATCAACGCAGTTGTTTAAGTTGAGATTCACAATGGAAGTCTTTGAAACACTTAGGTTGCCCAGATGAGTCAATCCCTGAAAGTCCAAATCGGTTAAAGCGGGTAAATCTGTGAAATCTGCGCTATTAATGAGGCCTTTCAAATAAATGGTTTTAACGGATGAAAATTCGGAGAAAGTTACGCCATCACAATTGCTGAACGTCACAGATTCCAATGATGTAGGCCGTGTGCCAGAGAAAAGATAATAACTGTTTATGTCTTTGCAGTCATTGAAAGTTAGAGTGGTTAGATTGGAGCAATCAGTTAATGCATCCTGAAAATCTTGATTGCCGACAGTAAGATCTCTTGTACCACGCATGTCAAGAATATTGAATTGGCTGTGGTTGCAGACGGAAATTGAATACTGACGGTTTACGAATTGCTCTTTATTGCATTCAGGAAGAATTACATCGTTAAATATTCCGCAGTCAGTGGGTTCTGATAATGAAAAATCTCCTCTCCCGATAGACTGGATTCCAATTAGTACAGATGCAAGATCAAGTTTCGGGCAATTTTTAAAACTGATATTCAATTCGGTCATGGACTCAGGCAGACTGACCGTGACAAGATTAGTGCAACCGTCAAAAGGACAATCGAATTCTTCATTTTCAACGGTTACTGACTGGATTGAGGATTGATTTACAAATATCTCATTGAAATCTCTGGCAGATACAGTATAATCATATCCGTATGCGCTTATGGTTTTAGGAATGACAACGGCTGAGGATATACCGTCGTAAGATAAAGGTGTAGCATAGGGATATCCGTTATCGTCCACTTGGTAAATAACGCCACCATAATTGATTTGTTGATAGGTGGCATGAGCATTGTTGCTGATGCCAAACACCGAGATTGATGCGAGCAAAAGCATTAGATAATTTCTTATTTTAAGAAATTTTTCGGGGGGGGGTAAAATGCTGATTCATAAGTAGTTTAATTTGAGTGATGAGTTTTTTTCAATGGATAACAAATTAGGTTTCCTTATTTTAAGCAAAGGTATACATTTTAGGTGGCATAAGTATAATATTAATGATAAAAATTAGTCTCGAATGTTTGAATTGAGAAGTTTGGGACGGGTCAGGTGTAGATTATGGGGATTGAGCCGGGAGAGCGTTGTTCGGCTGTGGCGATAGGTCTGGTCTTGACTATCTTTGACAATGCCAAATAACTCTGATAAAAGTTGTATAGACTGCGGTCAATCGAATCAATAGATATTGGGAGTGTATTGGCATACAACATTACTATGTCGCTTATAAATGGATCGGAGTTAATCCTCTTTACAAGTTGAAGTATTCTGTCAGTCTGTAATAAATAGATGGGATTGTCCTTAAAATCGGTAAGTTGTTTTATCCGTTCGGTATGTTCATTGATAAATCCCAATTCGGTCGAGCCGTCAAAACAAGGAGTTGAGACCGAGCCTTCTTCGAGGTACGCGAATTTAATTTTGTCCCTTGAGATTGATTTGATTTCTTCAAAATCCGACTTTTTGAGGTTTCTTGATATAATGTTGCTATTACCTTTTGTTCTGGATGAGATTATGTATAGCAATATTATTTCCATCTGGCTACAAACAATTGTAAGCGGACCTTCTATCAATCTGAACAAGACACGTTGCCTGCGCCATTGAGGAATATGTACCAGAAGGTAATAGAACAATATGCTGCCCAAAACAGTAAGGCTTGCGTCAACAGCGAAAGTATTGATTAATGCAATGCGGTCAGGACTGAGTGTGCATCCAATGGGAGGGAGCAGGCCGAATACGACGATTCCGATTATCCAGAAACTTATCAGTGAGGCTATAATTAGGACGATGTGCAACATGATGTGGAATCAGAATTATCGATCGGTAGGATTGTAGGCGGAGCAATGGGGGAGGTTGGGTTATGGGAGGGGGAGGTCGTTGCGGCGGCGGAGTATCAGTGTGGTTTTGGTGTCGCCGGCTTCGCATTTCCTCAGCACCATTTCGGATTTTGTGAGTTTCTCGATAATGTAGGTGTCGGTGTTTTCCCAGGCGTCTTCGGCGTTGAGTTCGCCTTTCAGGGTGATGTCAAGATAGACGGTCTCGTAATTCTGGGGGTCGGAGACATGCCAGTCGTACACTTTGTCGTAAACCGGAGTGCCTGTGGGGAAAAGATAGTATGTGGTCAGTGTTCCCCATGACCATGTGTGTTCGCTCTGGGTAGTGAAGTTGTAAATGCAGGAATAGTCGGGAGAATCCTGTGACACGACTTCCCATTGTCCCTTGATTAGTTTTGTGTCCATTACGTCGTCGTCATCATCGCAGGCAGTGAAAGCGAGAGCGATGACAGGCAGCATCAGGAGGAGCAGAAATTTTTTCATTTTGAATGTGATTTTGATGGTTGATATTGGTCGCAAAGTTACCATTTTCCATGGATAAAGGATAATGTTTCGTGTTAAATGTTTCGTGATTGACGAGACAAATCCTGATGAATTATTGTATGAATGAAAGGTTGTTTTATTAAATGGGATGTAGTTCGGGGTGTGGCAAAAAAGTACCTGCGGCCGGTGGAGGGGCGGCCGCAGGTGATGGGTTGGTATGTGGTGAGGGGTCAGAGGGCGAGTTTGTGGAAGGGGAGGTCGAAGGCTTCGGCGACTCCCTTGAAGGTTATCTTGCCGTCGACGATGTTGACGCCGTCGGCTAGACCGGGATCGGCCTTGCATGCCTCGCGCCAGCCTTTGTCAGCGAGACGGAGTGCATAGGGAAGTGTGGCGTTGGTAAGGGCCATGGTGGAGGTAAAGGGAACGGCGCCGGGGATGTTGGCAACGGCGTAGTGGACTATGCCGTCGACGACGTAGGTTGGTTCGGCGTGGGTCGTGGGATGGGAGGTCTCGAAGCATCCGCCCTGGTCGATGGCGACGTCAACCATCACTGTGCCGGGTTGCATTAGCCGGAGCATGTCGCGTGTGACAAGGTGCGGGGCCTTGGCGCCGGGAATGAGGACGGAACCGACAACGAGGTCGGAGGTCGGCAGTTCCTGCTCTATGTTGTGGCGCGAGGAGTATAGGGTCTTGACGTTTTTGGGCATGACCTCGGAAACGTGGCGGAGTGTCGGGAGGGAGATATCGCAGATGGTGACGTCGGCACCGAGTCCGGCTGCCATCAGGGCGGCGTTGCGTCCGACGACTCCGGCACCGAGAATCAATACCCTGGCGGGCTTCACGCCGGGAACGCCTCCGAGGAGGAGACCTTTGCCGCCCTGGGGTTTCTCGAGGAATCGGGCGCCTTCCTGGATGCTCATGCGACCGGCGACCTCGCTCATGGGGACAAGGAGGGGTAAGGTCCCCTGACGGTCGCGTACGGTCTCGTAGGCGATGCAGGTTGCGCCTGAGGCGAGCATGGCGTCGGTGAGGGGACGGTCGCAGGCGAAGTGGAAGTAGGTGAACAGCACCTGGTCTTTCCTGACGAGGCTGTATTCGGGTTCGATGGGTTCTTTCACCTTGATAATCATCTCGGCGGCAGAATAGACTTCCTCGATGGTCGGCAGGATCGATGCGCCGGCCTTTACATAGTCTTCGTCGGCGGATCCGCTGCCTTGTCCGGCAGTATGCTGTACGTAAACGGTATGGCCGTGAGCCACAAGTTCTTTCACGCCGGCGGGAGTCATTCCCACGCGGTTCTCATTGTTCTTGATCTCTTTAGGAACGCCGATAATCATAATTGTTTTGTTTTTCAGGTATGTTATAATGTGTATTATGTGCCTCGGCCCTCAGGTTTCGGCGCCCTAAATTTAATCACTTTTCTTGGAAATCCGCAACAATTATGGCAAATTTTTTATTTTCAGCATAAAAATTCATTTGGCGTGAGATTAATGATTGTTATTGTCTTAGACAATAATTTTCTGATTTCAGGATAAAAGGAACTCTCTGAGAGACATAAGTTTTATGCCCTGATAAGTGTTCGGGGCTGATTCATGGAGTGGTTATAGTAGAAAAGTTTCATTTATAGATGAAACTTTTTAGAAAAAAGCAAAAGTTTTGTTTATAGATAAAACTTTTTGGATAATTGGTAAAAGTTTTAGTCATGGAGGAAAGTTTTCGTGGCTTATATATGTTTAATTATTGAATGAAGTTATTTAAGAAACCGAGCGGCAGAGATAATAAGTTCAGTTTATGAAAGCATGGCGGCGATGACACAACTCCAAAACACCAATTATTTTGTTCTGCCGGACTGTTCTTCTTTTGATGCTCGCCATACGCCATTGACCTTGTCACGTCCGAATCTATAACTTATTCCAAACAGTACATAAGCAGTATGGGCGTTAAATGTCTGCCGTATCGTATAATTGCCGTATTGTTCTTTTGACCTTGTCTTGTTCCATCCAAATATGTCGTTTGCTTTAAGGTGCAGATTGAGACGGCTATTGAATAATGAGTATCGGAGCGAAAAGTTCAGCAACTGGAAGGATTCATACCTTATCAAATTCTGCTGCCAGGGGAAAAAGTGGGTGAACTGGGCTGAGAATATCAGGGTTTTCGGCCGATTGAGCATTATATTTGTAGATACTTCCAGTTTGCCCGACCAATCTTCCATGCGATTTATTTTGAAATCAGCTACATCACTGTGGGAGGACGTTCGGAACACCTCACCTCCGATTCTCATTTCCCATCTGTCAAAGAACTTGCGTTTGTAATTGGCATATAATCCTGTCTTGTTTGTCGAGAGGCAATTATAAGGCATCGTGCTTATAATGCCATTCCTGTCAAATCTACGGATATAACCGATAGCGTCGGAGGCGAACGATGTGTACAGCACGGCATATAGTCCTCCTAATCCGTAATAATTTATTTCGGCGTTGTTATATATGGTCGGTTTCAGGGTCGGATTACCGGCGGCATACTCGTCGGTAGTGGAATAGTATTTGAATGGATTCAGTTCCCACAGGTTTGGACGTCCCATACCCATAGAATAACTGATATTGAAAGAGCCAATTCTGTCTTTGTTCCATGATAAGTTGATGGACGGGAACAAATGACCATATTTATCGCTGTCGACTGCACCTAACGACCCTTGTATTCCCTTGGTGAATGTGTATTCATATCTAAGGCCGAGCTTGCTCCAGAAACCTGCGCCAAGATTGCGCGAGGCTGTAAAGTAAGCGGCAGCAATCCGCTCCGTATAGTCAAACGCGTTTGCTTCTGAACTGGTTCCGGGTGTCCGATTAAGGAAGTTGTATGAGGAATTGAGGATATCGGTATAAGCGATTCCGGCTTCCAATTGTGCCCAAGAGTAGGGAAACTTGAAATCGGCCTTTCCGCTATGGAAACGATAATTGGTCTTGCCGTCTTCACTGACACCATAATCCTCTTGGCTATTGCTATATGCAGTTGTAATGTCAGACAAAGTAGGACTGTTACGGTTGAAATAGTTGTAGGTCAACTGCATGGCCTCACCTTTGGCGCCGAAAGTCCAGTCGTAAAAACCGGTAAGAGTCAGCGCATTATTTGGTTTGGATTCAGTACGTGACTGCGAAGATGAAGTATATTCTCCATAATAGGAATGGTTTGTCCCATTGCTCGATATGGATTCATAATTGAAGTTTGCAATCACACCTATATTCATATCAGTTTTGAATTTGTATCTAAACAGGGTATTGAACCCGGATTCAAACCGATGGGATTTAGTATTCGTGGAGGAGAAACGCTCAGGGGAACTGTCAAAAAACGAATATTCTATGTCATTATCGTTGGTGGCATAGTTGTTCCAGATGCTTGCGTCAAGCGAAAAATCCCATTTCCTTGCGGTGTGGCTGATGCTCCCGCTGAAATATTCGCGTAACTTGTTTCCTTGGTTAAGCGAGCCATACAAGTTGCCTTTCGTACCGAGTGTCTCATTGCGTGTAGTGATGGAAATATACGCGGCATTCGGCTCTGCGGCATAGCGGGAAGGTGGCGTGGTCAATAATTCTATTTTTTCGATTTCCTCGGCGCGTAGGTTTTGCAGACGCATTGCCATTGCTGATGCATCCAGTTCCATCAAGATGCCGTCGATTATGTAACGGACAGTGCCTTTGCCGGCAATGGATACTGTCCCATTGTTGACGGAGATGCGAGGTATTCGATCAAGAATGGTAATACCGTCAAGACCTTTGGCATAAGGATCGTTCTTCACAAGATATATGAGCTTTCCATCCTGCTGTTTTATAACCGGACGTTTAGCCACAACCACAAGCTCGTTGAGTTTGAGTTCTTTTTCCCAAGATGCGGCAATGGAATCGTTATTTTCCTGTGCGGAAAGGCACACAGGGAGTGCCGCCGCTCCTAAGAGCAGCATACGAAAAATGTTCATATTTAGAATGAATTGAAGTTACTTGAATGCTTTCAATGGCCCACTTATAAAGAGATAGCAGCCATTATTCGCGTCATAGCTGAGACCGATATATATTTCCTCATCGTTATTCATTATTATCATGGAACGGAATCTTCTGCCGTGGGATATTAAATCTTGTGAACGTATAGCTTTGGATAAATCTTTCTCAAACAGTTGCGAGATTTTGTTGAGAATGCCTTTATTATTTGTGATAGTGCATCCTCTGAAATATTTTTCCTGACTTTTGGAAACATTCAGCGAAACGCTCGGATTGGTATTGTAAGAACCGTTGAACATCTGCTCGACATGCAGTTTGGGCGCTTTTGCGGATGCGGCTAACGATACTAACGACAGGATAAGAATCAAGATATATTTTTTCATTGTTAGAGGATTAATTGTCTATGGTTGCTGAAATTATGTTGTCGGCTTTCATCATATAGTCGCGTTCGGCGAGTGAGGCGTACCTCATAAGAGAATCGGCTTTTGCCATTGCAATGTCTGTCGCGGCAACAGCCTTATCTCCATTTAATCGTTGTCCATGACTATATGCAGCGATATAAACATGATCATCCCTATTTGAAAGAGACGATGCGGAATTTTCAGGTTGTCTTATTTGCAGGAAAATTCCTATGGCAAATAAAACTACAAAAGAAGCGGCTATACTTATTGCTGTTTTGCTCCTAAAGAATTTGAAAGGCTTTTGGGGAGTCTTGATAATTTTTGCGGGTAATGAGACTCCCATAAGCATGCGCACCTCGTCTATGCAGGGCGAGGAATATGGCATTTTTCCAAGCAGATATTGAAGTTCGGTTTCTTCGAGGACGGTCAGTCTGCAGTCCATATACAAACGGCAGAGTTGCTCGGTCTCCTGCAATGTCAGTTTAACGTCATGCTCTTTCATATGTCGAGTCTTTTGTAATTGTCACGTATCTTTTTTCTTGCGCGGCTCATGTTCATTCTGACAGCCTCAACAGACATACCGAGGGTTTCCGCTATTTCCTCGTACTCTATGCCGTCGTGCGTGACGAGGGCGTATATGTGTCTCTGGACATCAGTGAGTCCGGCGGTAAGCATGGATTCGTACTTGTCCATGTCCTCGAAAGAGGGAGCCATGACTTCCAAACGGTCTTCATCGGTTTCATCAAGCGTAAGCGTCCTTGGCTTTCGGAGTCTGTCGATGCAGACGTTGCGCAGGACGGCGAACAGTTTGTTCCTTGCCTCGGCGTCGGATGCGATATCCCCGGACTTCCACAGATTGAGGAACGTGTCCTGGAGTGCATCACGGGCATCCTCGTCGTTGCGGAGGAATCCCATTGCGCTACGGTGCAATCTGTCACGGAGACTCATGAATGAATATGTCAGAAAATCTTTCTTCATTGCCTACGCTATAGATACGTTTCAGGCCGGAAAACGTAACAGGCTTTCACCAAAAAAAATTTCAATTCGCTCCATTGAGTGGGAAAACCGGCTGACTGGGCCGGTTTTCAGTTATTCTGACTATATTCAAACAGTAGGCGCGGGGATTTGATGAGGTTATTGGGCGATGGTCTGTCTCATTGCCTTTTTGGGGCACTTGCGGACGCATTTCCCGCATTCGATGCAGAGATTATAGTCCACTACGGGGTAGCCGTCGGCGTCCTGAGAGATTGCACCGACAGGGCATGTCTTGATTAACGGGCAAATGTGGTCGTGAGGGCAAATGCTCTTGTCTACCTGTATCATTGATGTCGTATTGTTTTTGTTGAATGTTAACTTTATGCAAAGTTATGGTAAATTTCCATAATGTCAAATAGAATTCATGGATTGGAGAGGCTGGATAAAGCCAGGAGAAGAAGAATGTATATGGCTTAAGTGTTAAAATCGGCAAGATATTATGTTAAAAGGGAGGGATTGAGTTAAATATTTGGCTGTGTATGAATTGTGTCATGCGTGTAATAAGTTTGTAACAAACAAGGGTTAATTTTGCAACGTCAAAACCAATCAATCAAATTGCTTTTATTCGCAATTAACCAATCAAATCACAAGGGTGGAAAAATAGACTGATCATTATCACATTTTTGCTATTTTCTGAAGAACCCCTAAAATCGAATCCCATCACGCCGAGCCATTTGGTCCGGCGTTCTTTTTTTTGGGGGGGGGCAGCGTGCTGGCAGGGTTTAGCGAAATAATGCTAAGCGGTGTGTCCGACCGCTTAGGGTATGGGAATAAGGAATCATGTTTCTGCAACGTGTAACCGTAATCTGCGGGTATGTATCCGGATTACGGTCTGACCTCATAGAAGGGTATATCGACAAGGCGGATGTTGAAACGCAGGTTGGAGTAGGGAGGGATAATTCCGGAACCGGATATTCCGTATCCGAGGCCAAACGGGATTATTACTTCGCAGGAGTCGCCTACGTGCATGTCCGTGACGGCAATCGGCCATCCGGAAATTAGGTTGCCGTTCAGCGATGTGCGGAATATGCCCGGGGCGGGTGAGGTAAGGTTAGTCGAGGAGTCTACGGCAAGGCCGTTGCAGAGCGATAGCCGGTAACGGACGTCGACAGTGGAAGTGTAGAGTGGCCGGAGGTTCTCGGGATGGCGCTCGCCGATGTATCGGATGAGGATGTAGGAGTTGGCATCCCAGGGAGCGGTACGGCGAGTGTACATTGCGGTACCGTCGGGGTTGCGCAAGTCCGCGAGGCTGTCGAGCCAGGAGGCATTACGGTTGGCCCATTCGGTGTAGTCGTTTCCGTTGTCATCATCGTCGCCGCACGCGTTGAGTATGGGCAGGGCGGCGAGGAGTGCCAGAGGAAGTAGATGCTTGATTTTCATTGTCGGGAAATGTGGAGGGGAGATTGATTAAAGACCTTCGACAACGGGAGCCTTGGCGGCTGCGGCGTCAGCCTGGAACATCTGCTTGCGCTGGAATCCGAATATGCCTGCGACGATGTTGCGTGGGAATGTGACGATGCCTGTATTGAATTCCTTGACAGATGCGTTGTAACGGTCTCGGGCGGTATTGATGCGGTTTTCGGTACCGGCAAGTTCGGCCATAAGGTTGTTGTAGGATTCGGTGGCAGTTATGCCGGGATAGGCCTCGTGGACCGCGTTGACATATATGCCGTATGCGCAGTCGAAGTTGGCGTACTTTGAAGGATCGGGTGTAGTGGCCGCATCGGGTCCGGAGAAAGCCTGAGCGCTTTCGGCAGCCTGGAGCAATTCCTTCCCGGCAGCCTCTACCCTGGGGTCGAGGGGCTGTGCGCCACGGTTGGCGCGTACCTCGGCAGTGCCGACCTGAACGGCCTCCTCATGGCGAGCCGCGCCCTTGACTGTATTGACAAGGTTAGGGATGAGGTCGAAGCGCCGCTGGTACTGTGACTGGACGTTGCCCCATGCCTCGTCGACAGCAATGGATGATTTCTGGACGGAGTTGTAGGTGGTGCAGGTTCCGAAAAGCAGGAACAGAAGCGTGACGCCTACACAGATCCAGATGATGAGCGATTTGGAGAGGCCTTTACGTGGAGCGAATCCGATATTGTTCTGAGTGTTCATTCTATTTTATTTATTAAAGGTGAGGAGGGATGTAAATTAGATGTGCTGACTTTTTTGTCATGCGAGACGGCGAAGCAGCGATGTGAGGCTTACGCGGTCGTGTATGAGTCTGTGGAGGTCGGCGATGCTGACACG
This sequence comes from uncultured Porphyromonadaceae bacterium, assembly GCA_937989585.1. GTDB lineage: Bacteria > Bacteroidota > Bacteroidia > Bacteroidales > Muribaculaceae > CAG-873. The sequence continues at coordinate 21,102 of CALKRW010000062.1, forward strand.
AGTCTGTTCCATCGAGTCGCGCTCGCGCAGGGTCACGGTGTTGTCCTCGAGGGTCTGGTGGTCGACGGTTATGCAGAAGGGAGTGCCGATGGCGTCCTGACGGCGGTAGCGCTTGCCGATGGAGTCCTTCTCGTCGTAGTGGGTGGCGAAGTCGAACTTGAGTTCGTTGACAATCTCTCGAGCCTTCTCGGGGAGTCCGTCCTTGCGGACGAGGGGCATGACGGCGCACTTGACGGGGGCAAGGGCCTCGGGGAGATGGAGGACAACCCGGGTCTCGCCGCCTTCGAGGGTCTGCTCCTCGTATGACGAGCACAGGACTGAGAGGAACATGCGGTCGACGCCGATGGATGTCTCTATGACATATGGAACGTAACTTTCGTTAAGTTCGGGGTCGAAGTACTTGATGTTCTTGCCGGAGAACTTCTCGTGCTGCGAGAGGTCGAAGTTGGTGCGGGAGTGTATGCCCTCGACTTCCTTGAATCCGAAAGGCATGAGGAACTCGATGTCGGTGGCGGCGTTTGCGTAGTGAGCGAGTTTCTCGTGGTCGTGGTAGCGATACTTCTGGTCGCCGAGACCGAGGGCCTTGTGCCATTTCAGACGCCATTCCTTCCACTGTGCGAACCATTTGAGTTCCTCGCCGGGACGAACGAAGAACTGCATCTCCATCTGCTCGAACTCACGCATGCGGAAGATGAACTGACGGGCGACAATCTCGTTGCGGAAGGCCTTGCCTATCTGGGCTATGCCGAAGGGGAGACGCATGCGTCCGGTCTTCTGGACGTTGAGGTAGTTGACGAATATGCCCTGTGCGGTCTCGGGACGTAGATATACGGTCATCGAGCCGTCGGCGGTGGATCCCATCTCGGTCTTGAACATGAGGTTGAACTGGCGGACGTCGGTCCAGTTCTTGGTTCCGGAAATTGGGCAGACGATCTGTTCGTCGAGGATAATCTGCTTGAGTTCGTCAAGGTCGTTTGCGTTCATGGCGTCGGAGTAACGCTGATGGAGAGCGTCGCGCTTAGCCTTGTGCTCAAGGACGCGGGGATTGGTCGAGCGGAAGAGTTCGGCGTCGAAACTGTCGCCGAAACGTTTTGCCGCCTTGGCGACTTCCTTCTCGATCTTGTCGTCCATCCTGGCAATCTGTTCCTCGATAAGGACGTCGGCGCGGTAGCGCTTCTTGGAGTCGCGGTTGTCAATGAGGGGATCGTTGAAGGCGTCGACGTGGCCTGAGGCCTTCCATATCGTTGGGTGCATGAAAATGGCGGAGTCGATGCCCACGATGTTCTCGTGGAGGAGGGTCATCGCGTCCCACCAGTATCGCTTGATGTTATTCTTGAGTTCGACGCCGTTCTGGCCATAGTCGTAGACAGCGGCCAGACCGTCGTATATTTCACTTGACTGAAAGACAAAACCGTATTCCTTGGCGTGTGAAACGATTTTCTTGAAGACATCTTCTTGTTGTGCCATAGATAGTTGTAGTGTTTTTTTGGATGATGTGATAGAAATGTGGCCGCGGGCCGTGCCACATCAGTGCAAAGCACCGTGCAAAGGTAGCAAAAAAATCCCAAACCGCAAACTCGGTGATATACGCCGTTTTCGCGGTCCGGGACTGTTCTGTGTGCGCTGCGGGGATGGAGAGGCGCACGCGTCAAAATCGCGGTGAGTAATTATGCCTGGGCGGGGGCGACAGGTGCGGGAGCGGGAACCGGAGGCTCGGGGAGGGGCTTGGCTTCCCATCCGAGTGCGGATGCGCCCAGGACGGCGGCATCAGCCTCCTTGAGTTCGCTAAGCAGAATCTGGGGCTTGCCGCGGAACATAACCATCATGTTCCGGTCCATAGACTCGCGTAGCGGCTTGAGAAGCAGATCGCCGCTCTTGGCCAGTCCTCCGAACAGGACGAAGGCCTTGGGCGAGGAGAATACGGTCATGTCGGCGAAAGCCTCGCCGAGGATGTTGCCGGTGTACTCGAATATCTCGCGTGCGATCTTGTCGCCGGCGATAGCGGCATCATAGACATCCTTGGAAGTGATGTCCTCGATGTTCATGTCGCGGAGCAGCGAAGGCTCGGAGCGGACCTCGAGGAACTCGCGTGCAGTGCGTGCGACGCCGGTGGCCGAGCAGTAGGCCTCGAGGCAGCCGGTACGTCCGCAACCGCAGAGGCGTCCGTTATTGCGCTTCATGATGACGTGTCCGAGTTCGCCGGCAAAGCCGTCGTGGCCGTAAACCAACTGGCCGTTGATGACGATGCCCGAGCCGACGCCTGTGCCGAGGGTAATCATGATGAAGTCCTTGAGGCCGCGTGCGACGCCATAGGTCATTTCGCCGATGGCAGCGGCGTTGGCGTCGTTGGTGCAGGCAACAGGGATGCCGAATTTCTTACTGAGGGTTCCGGCTAGGTCGATCGGCATTTCCCAGGGGAGGTTGACGGAAGCCTCGATCATGCCGGTATAATAGTTGGCGTTGGGAGCGCCGATTCCGATGCCGTGAATCTTGTCTTCGGCGTCATTGGCCTTGACTATTGCGGTTATGGCCTGATACAGTTCATCGACATAGTCCTCGAACTTGGCGTGTTTGCCTGTTTTGATGGAAGAAGAAGCGATTACGACGCCACGGGCGTCAACGATACCGAAGACAGTGTTTGTGCCTCCGAGATCAATACCGATTACGTATGGTTTCATGGTGAGTATGATATGTTGAGATTGATTTGTTCGCTTAATGTTGCAAAGGTAGCAAAAAATGGGCGGCCGGCCATGCGTAAAAGCATTTTTAAGGAAAAATATTTGCCAAGGTGGAAATAAAAATCTAATTTTACGGCCACAAAACAAAATTCATCGCAGCCGGACGGACATGCCGCCAGGTTCCGGCACATGTTCATTAGGTAAGATTTCACATTATTTTTATTTTTATAAAGACAACTGTTGTACAAAAATGAAAAAACTTCTACTTAGCGCAGTGGCGCTACTGGCCATGGTGCCGGCATTCGCCCGTACACTGAGTCCGGAGGAGGCACTTTCGCGCGTCAACGCCCAGACGACGCCCAAGGTGAGAGCCATGTCTCTGACTCAGCCACGCCTCGTTGCAAGCGGCGAGTTCGAAGGTCTTGCAACCTACTATATCTATTCAGACAAGAATTCGGCGATGATTCTCTCGGCGAGCGACTGTGTCATCCCAATCATCGGCACGCTTGACGGCCCGATCAGCGAGACCACGCCCATGCCCGAGCAACTCAAATGGTGGCTCGGCAAGGTAGGCAAAGCCATCGCGTACTACGAGTCGCAGCCCCAGACACTTCAGACAGGCAGCCTGAACGGTAGCCTTACCGCTCTCCACGGTCTGGCAGGCATGAAGGTGCATCCTTTTGACAAAGGCGCCATAGCCCAGGCACCTGTCAAGACAGCCGAGAAGCATGATATCGAGGCCATGGTCAAGACCATGTGGGACCAGGGCTCGCCCTACAATGCGCTCTGTCCTGCGCGCACCTACACCGGTTGTGTGGCGACCGCGATGGCCATGGCCATGAAATTCCACAACTATCCCGAGACCGGAACCGGCTATGTGTCGACCCAATATAACGGACGCACACTGTCGCTGAACCTCGACGGCAAGGAATTCGACTGGAAGAACATGACCGACGAATACAACAGCGCGTCGACACAGGAACAGAAAGATGCCGTCGCATTCCTGATGCAGGCAGCAGGCTATTCTGTCAAGATGTCGTATGGCACCAGTTCGTCGGGCGCACTCACGCAGGCCATTCCATCGGCGCTTGTAAACAACTTCCGCTATGACAAGGGCATCGACATCCTCTATCGTGAATACTATACCAACGAAGACTGGGCAAATGTAGTCTATGACGAACTTGCCACAGGACGCCCCATCATTTACGGTGGCAGCGGTACGGACGGCGGTCACCAGTTCATCTGCGACGGCTACCGTGCGAGCGACGGTTTCTTCCACTTCAACTGGGGATGGAGCGGTGCGTACAACGGATATTTCGCACTCACCAGGCTTGTTCCCGAAGGCCAGGGCGCAGGCGGCAACTCTGACGGTTTTACCCTTGGTCAGGATGCAATAATCGGTGTGCAGAAACCTGTCGCCGGCTCGGTTCAGCCCGACGCATGGCTTGGTGTCAGCGGCAGCCTCCACGGATCGGCCTCCGGCACAGAAGTGTCACTCAGCGCAACAGACGGAATGTTCCTGAACGCCTCAGCCCGCACGGCAACATTTGATATTGCCATTGAAATTACCAATGCCTCCGGTCGCAAATCGTATGAGTCGCTTTATAACGGACAGGTTCTTCAGCCCGGTTACGGCATAAGGGTGCTTTCCTTTAGCATGAATGTAGCCAACGGTACATACAGACTTGTTCCCGTCTACCGCATTGCCGGAACCTCGGAATGGAAGACCATGAAACTTGATCCCTATGCGCCCCAGTATGTGGATGTAACCGTCAATAACGGTAACATAACATGTACCGACGGACCTTCGTCAACGCGTCCCGACGATCCCCCCGTGCCGCCGACACCAAAAAATTATTTTGAATTTGATAATCTCAAGACTTCGACCGGATTCGTGGCCGGAAAGCAATTCACTGTCACTGCGGATGTAACCAATACTTCGAGCGAACAGCAGACCATGAGTCTCGTGGCTGTGGTCATTGATGATGACTACTATATCATGGGAGAATACAGTAATTACATACAGAGTGTAACTCTTGAAGCAGGCGAGACCCGCAATATTACTTTCAAGGGAGAGATAGCAGAGGATGTTCCTTCTGGCGCATATCGCTTCGCGATCCTTGATGCCTCGGACATGAGTATTGTCATATATGCAAATATAGAGGTTGAGGGCGTCGCTCCCGAATCGAACCTTGAGGTAACGAGCATGACTGTCACACCGGAGACTCTTACCGCCGGAAGTACCTTCTCGTCGACCCTTGCCGTAAAGAATAACGGAACCAGCATTGAGAGCGCCACAATACAATTGTTCTTCTGTCACCAGGATCCCAATAACGCCTCATCGCTGCTTATTGACGGTACGGCCGGTTCGGTAAATGTAGCGGTTGCCGGAGGCCGTTCGCGCAACTATACAGCAAGGAATCTGCAGTGTCCGGCAGATATGAAGGCCGGCAAGTATTTGTTTGTGGCTGCTATTAACAACCAGGCTATTGCATATCTTGATGTCGTTGTAAACGATGAGTCGGGTGTCGGTTCGATTGTAATCGATAAAAACACCGAGGTCGAGTACTTCGACCTGCAGGGCCGTCGTGCCGGCAACGGCAATCTTGCTCCCGGCCTGTACATACGCCGCTCGGGAGACAAGGCAGAAAAAGTCCTTGTGAAATAATCTCGCAGTTCCGGCATTAAGCCAAGGATATAGATTACAACGCCGCTCCGGATTAAACCGGTAGCGGCGTTGTTCTTGTAAAGTGTCATGGGTCCCTGTCGCATGTCGTGACCGGATTCATGCATTTATACTAAAAATTGTCAAGATGCCGCGGGGCCTTTGGGGGTGAGGAAAAAAAGCCGTAACTTTGTCAAAATATTCCAGTCAAAACTAATGCTTGACCAAATAGGACATTATCTTGTTACGGTCGCAGACTTCCTCTGCGGCTATCCGCTGTTCTTTCTTCTGATAGGCGGCGGACTATATATGTTCATATGTTCGGGAGCGGTGTCTTTGCGCCGGCTGCCCGCGTCCATAGCCGAACTGCGGCGAAAAAACGCTCCTCAGGGCAAAGGTCAGATATCGTCTGTCCAGGCACTGATGTCGGTTGTGGCCGCCACTGTCGGTCTCGGAAACATAGCCGGCGTAGCCATCGCTCTTGTCATGGGCGGCCCCGGCGCCATATTCTGGATGTGGGTCAGCGCGCTGATCGGCATGTCCACGAAGTATCACGAAGGCGCTCTGGCAGTGATGTACAAAGGATACGACAAAAACGGCAATCCCAAGGGCGGCCCCATGTATATAATAGAGAACGGACTGGGGCGTAAATGGAAGCCGATGGCTACGTTTTTCGCTGTTGCCGGCATGTTCGGGACGCTGTGCATAATGAATGCCAACCAGTTGACCGAGGGTGCCATGACTACTTTCGCTACCCCCGAAGGCATTGCCTCTTCCGGACTTCTGACATCCATCGGCTCGTTCACCGGCCTGGGCAATGCCGGAGCCTTCAAACTTCTGTTCGGTACGGCAGTGGCCGCAGTGGTTGCTCTTGTCGTACTCCGGGGAGTGCGCCGGATTGCCAGAGTGGCATCGGTTATGGTGCCGTTTATGGTTGGCGTCTATTTCCTGATGGTGCTGTATATCATTCTCACCAATCTCGGTGATGTTCCCGCTGTGTTCCGCAGCATATTCGAGGAGGCTTTCAACCTGAGGGCCGGATTCGGCGCTTTCGCAGGTATAGCCATTATCGGTGCGCGTCGTGCGGCACTTGTAAACGATGCTGGCATTGGTACGGCATCGATCATGCACGGCGCCTCGCGCAACAACAATCCGGTGCGCGAAGGCCTTATCGCCATGCTCGGACCGGCAATTGACTCGGGACTTGTATGTACGCTGACCGCGGTTGCGCTTCTGCTGTGCGGCGACTTCTCGAATGTCGAGGGCGTGAAAGGTCTCCAGGTAGCGATGCAGGCATTCGACTCGGCCATTCCCGGCGGAGCGTATATGCTGATGATAATAGTGATATGTTTCGGCATGTCGTCTATGTTCTCCTACTCGTATTACGGCACTTCGTGCGCCGAATACCTTTTCGGCACGAAGAGGTCGCGATGGTACACCTGGGCTTTTATTCTCTCGCTGATATTCTTCGCGATTGTTCCGCTCGAGGCAGCCGTAGGCATGTGCGACCTGTTCTATGCGCTGATGGCTTTGCCGACAATGATAACACTTCTGGCTCTCAGCGGACGTGTGCGTCGCGCAACGCGGGCCTGGTTCAGCAAGGACAATCCTGTCGAGCATGCCGAAGTTGTTGAAGAATACCCATCCGATACTGAAAAGAACTAAACATATAACACCATGTTACAATACATCGTCTGGGACGCTGATCCCATGCTTATCGATTCATTTGTCCATGTCAGATGGTACGGACTGATGTTCGCCATCGGATTCTGGATAGGGTTCAACATTATGTACAGGATATTCCGTCACGAGGGCGCTCCCGAGAAGTGGCTCGGCATACTGTTCCTGTGGGTTTTCGCCGGAACGATTGTAGGCGCAAGGCTCGGTCATGTTTTCTTCTATGAATGGGACTGGTACTCGCAGCATCCGGAGAAGATTCTTGCCTTCTGGGAAGGCGGCCTTGCAAGTCACGGCGGCACGATAGGCGTGATGGTGGGTGTCTTCATGTTCTCGATATTCACCACACGGCGGTCACCGCTCTGGACGTTCGACCGTCTTGTGATTCCGATAGCGCTTGTCGGAGCGCTGATCCGTTTCGGCAACCTGATGAACTCCGAGATTTACGGTCACCACACCGATCTCCCCTGGGGATTCATCTTTGTGCGTGACGGTCAGACTTTGCCCAGCCATCCGACACAGATTTACGAGTCGCTGTGCTATCTGGCGTTGTTCGGTCTGCTGATGTGGATGTACTGGAAGAAGAATGCCGAGCGTCGCCCGGGCCTTATATTCGGGGTATTCTTCACAGTCCTTTTCGGTTGCCGTTTCCTGATTGAGTTCGTCAAGAACGACCAGGTTGCCTTCGAACAGAACATGACACTGAACATGGGCCAGTGGCTGTCTATTCCTTTCATACTTGTGGGCATCGGACTGATATGGTACTCCATGGTCCGTCCGCCGGTGGAAGTGAAATTCCCCAACAAATTCCCTGACGAGAAGGATAAGAAATAAAATAAAGTAAGATACAAAAAACTGTGCCGCCAATGAACAGTGGCACAGTTTTTTTATTGCTTAGTTATCGGGAGAATCAGGCTTCGAACTCGACGAGGACGGTGTCGTTGCCTACGTTCTCGCCGGGAGCGACGAAGATACGTTTTACAACGCCATCGGATTCGGCGGCGAGGTCGTTCTCCATCTTCATGGCCTCGTAGACAAGGACTGTCTGGCCTTTCTTGACGCTGTCGCCTGGCTTGACGGAAACCTCGACAATTCGTCCGGGCATGGGGGCGACGAGGGTGGGACCGGTGATGGGCTCGTCCGCGGCCTTCTTTTCCTCGGCCTTTGCCTGTGCGGCGTCAGACTTGGCGTATTCTTCGGCACGGCGTTTGCGGAGGAAGCCATTGGCAACGTTGGGGAGAAGTTCTATCAGAAGTTCCTCCTCGCGGTTCTTGGCGAGTTTAACGCCGCCGAGATCGTCGAGGGTGGGATTTGCGGGCTGTTTGTACTTGCTGACATCGTAGGGATGCTCAACGGGGTCACCGGTAATCATAGCGCGGAACTCGGGCTTGATGGCAACGGGAGTGTGGCCGTACTCACCCTTGACGAGCGAGATGAACTGGTTGGACTTGGTGGTGTAGTCGGGATTGCCCTTGCGGCGGTCAATGGCGACCATCACGGCCTGGGAGCCTACGATCTGCGATGTGGGGGTTACCAGAGGAACGAGGCCTGCGTCACGGCGTACCATGGGAATCAGGCGCATTGCGTCATCCAGGAGGTCGCTTGCGCCGAGTTGCTTGAGCTGTGCGACCATGTTGGAGTACATGCCGCCGGGAACCTCGGCCTCCTTGACAAGCAGGTTGGGTTTGGGGAAGCCGAAATAGGCTTCGATGGCGTGGCAGGCGTCGAGCAGCGAGGCCTCGTCACCGGCTTTTGCAGCGGCAATGGCGCGGTCGAACAGTGCGTCGATCTCTGCGGGGAGTTTGTCCTTGAGGGGATCGAATTCCTTTGGGAAATTGTCTTTGTTAAGGTCGAAGTCGCGGAGTGACTCGCGAGCGCCTTTAAGACGTGTGCGAATTTCGCCGACGGCCTCCATGTTGCACTCGACCTCGATGCCTAGTTTCTGGCAGAAGACGTAGACGAGTTCGATGGCGGGAGCGGCCGAGCCTTCGGAGAACCACCAGATGTTGGTGTCGAGGATGTCCACGCCGTTGAGAATGGCCATCAGTGACGAAGCGAGGCCGTAGCCGGGAGTACAGTGGGTATGGAAGTCGACAGGAACCTTGACGTTGGCCTTGAGTTTGGATATGATCGATGCGGCGCGTCCGGGAGTAACGAGACCGGCCATGTCCTTGAGGGTGATGATCTTGGCGCCGAGGGCTTCCATGGCCTTGGCTTTCTCGACGAAGTATTCGTCGGTGAAGATTTTCTCAGGCTCGGGTGCGGGCTGGGGTTTCTTGCCGAAGAGTTTCGCGAAGAAGCCTTTGGGAGCCTCCTCGACGGGTGCCTCGGGTTTGGGGTCGACGGTGTAGCATACTGCGCCGTCAGGAATGCCGCCCATCTCGTTGATGAGTTTGATTGACTCCTTGACGTTGTCGATATCGTTGAGGGCATCGAAGATACGCATAACGTTCAGACCATTGGCAATTGCCTCTTTGTAGAAACCGGCGAGTACCGAGTCGGGGTAGGGGACATAGCCGAAAAGGTTGCGGCCGCGTGAAAGGGCGGAGAGCAGCGAAATGCCCTTCATTTCTTTCGAGATTGTGCGCAGACGTGTCCAGGGAGATTCGTCGAGATAGCGCATGACGGAGTCAGGAACAGCACCGCCCCAGACTTCCATGATGTAGAAGCCTGCATTCTTGTAGTAGGGTAGAAGTTTGTCGATCTCATTCTGGCTAAGACGGGTAGCGAACAGCGACTGCTGTCCATCGCGAAGGGTAAGGTCGCGGATTCTGAGTTTGCGTTCCATACTTTCTTAAAGATTTGGGTTCAGTATTGTACTTCAGTTTTTATGTCAATACGCAAAGTTAAATGAAATTATTCATATTAAAGAAAAATTTCAATAATTTTTTTCTCATTTTTCGTACCTTTGTAGTGAAATAACCAAAGGACGTACAACATACATTCAGAAATAGTATATGTTCAATTTTTTCAATAAACCCAAAGAACCTGTAAAACTATGGTTCTCGACTGATATCCATTGTCATGTTGTCCCCGGAGTCGATGACGGATCGCCCGATGTCGACACTTCGGTCGAACTTATAGAAAATCTCCACCGTTTTGGTATAAATCGAATAATTGCCTCTCCCCATGTAACCCAAGCGACTTTTGAAAATACGTCAGAGACACTTGCCGCTCCCATGGCATCATTGCGCAAGGCTCTTTCGGACAAGGGGGTGGATGTGAAATTAAGCAATTCCGCTGAATACCGCATAGACGAATTCTTCGAGGAACAGATAGCCAAAGGATGTCTCATGCCACTGCCTGACAATTATCTGCTGATCGAGAATTCATTTATACAGGAGCCATGGAACTTGCAGCAACTGGTTTTTGACCTGCAGGTCAAGGGTTACAAACTTATTCTTGCTCACCCCGAGCGCTATCTCTACTATCACGCCAGCACCTCGCGTTACGAGGAACTCAAACAGTTTGGTCTTAATTTTCAAATCAACCTTCTCTCCCTGGCCGGCTATTATGGCAAAGGAGAGAAAAAAATGGCTGAACATCTCATTGAAGCCGGTATGGTGGATTTTATCGGCACCGACACTCACGGTATGCGTCATATAGAAAGTTTCAATGCCTATCTTACATCGAAAGATGCTCAACGTCACGCACGCCAGTTGGAGCCGCTGATCAAGAACCATATTTTTGACTGATGGTGTAAGCCATCGCGGTACTGATATAGATTCTCCTGTCTCTGATTGCCTGATTCAGGCGTCCGGGGCAGGATTTCTTTTGCAAGCATGTTTGCGACCGGTCAAAATACATGCATAAAAAAAGCCCCGGTGCGCTTCTACAGCGAACTGAGGACTTAGCCATTGGGCATTTTTAACTTCTAAAGATATTTGTCTTATAGCAAATTTTTAAAGCGTAGAGATTATATCATACTTACTTACTTGCATACAACAACCCGCAACCAGGGAATGTATCTCGCGACGGAATCGAGGAAGCGCAAATGCCTATGACTTAGTCCTAAAGAATTAATTAAGGTATCAATAAATAATAATTGGTCTAAGTATGAGAGCATTAAGGTGGCTGTGTACGGGTGCAAAGTTAAACATTTTTTCAGGTCAAAACAATACCTGCCCTTAAAAATGTAATGACAAGGGTGTGATTTTAAACTATGTTAACATCATTAGGCTTGTTTTTACATAAAACAAGCCGCTCCATTTGGAGCGGCTTGGATATCTTTCGGTCTTTTTAGATTGAAACAGTTTTAGGTCCGTATCAGTCGAGAAGTTTACGGTAGCGTTTGCGTGGGAGGGGCTTGCCGTCGTTATGGTCGAGTTTGTACTGCTCGTAGTCGCTGTACGAACCTTCGTAGAATACAACTTTGCCATCGCCCTCGAAAGAGAGAATGTGCGTGCAGATACGGTCGAGGAACCAGCGGTCGTGGCTGACAACCACGGCGCATCCTGCGAAATCGTCTAGGCCTTCCTCGAGGGCCCGCAGAGTATTCACGTCGATGTCGTTGGTCGGTTCGTCAAGGAGGAGGACGTTGCCTTCTTCCTTTAGGGCCATCGCGAGATGGAGACGGTTGCGCTCGCCGCCTGACAGGACCGCGATTTTCTTTTCCTGGTCGGCGCCAGTGAAGTTGAACTTAGAAAGATAGGCGCGCGCGTTGACGTCACGGCCACCCATGCGGAAACTCTCCACACCCTGAGAGATTACCTGATAGACCGTAGAGTCAGGCAGCAGGTCGTGGTGACGTTGGTCTACATATGCAATCTTGACGGTCTCGCCCACATCAAAAGTTCCGGCATCAGGTTTTTCCTGGCCCATTATCAGACGGAAAAGGGTAGTCTTGCCAGCTCCGTTTGGGCCTATGACACCAACTATGCCGTTGGGCGGAAGCGTGAAGTTGAGGTTGTCGAAGAGTAATTTCTTGCCAAATGCTTTTTTAAGACCGGTGGCCTCGATGACTTTCTGACCGAGACGCGGACCGTTGGGGATGAAAATCTCCAGACGTTCCTCTTTCTGTTTCTGGTCCTCGTTGAGGAGTCTGTCGTAGGATGAAAGACGTGCCTTGCCTTTTGCCTGACGTGCCTTAGGCGCCATTCGTACCCACTCGAGTTCCCGCTCGAGAGTCTTGCGGCGTTTCGAGGCCTGCTTTTCCTCGAGGGCCATGCGCTTGGTCTTCTGGTCGAGCCATGAGGAATAATTGCCTTTCCAGGGAATGCCTTCGCCGCGGTCGAGTTCGAGTATCCATCCGGCCACATGATCCAGGAAGTAACGGTCGTGGGTGATGGCGATGACTGTGCCGGGATACTGGTTGAGGTGCTGTTCGAGCCAGTCGATTGATTCGGCATCAAGGTGGTTGGTAGGCTCGTCGAGGAGGAGGATGTCCGGCTGCTGAAGAAGAAGCCGGCAAAGAGCGACACGTCGACGCTCGCCACCCGAAAGGGTGTCAATCTTCTGGTCGTCGGGAGGACACTGCAGGGCGTCCATGGCGCGCTCGAGTTTCGAGTCGAGGTTCCATGCGTCGGCGGCATCAAGCTTGTCCTGAAGTTCGGCCTGGCGTGCCAGTAGTTTGTCGAAGTCAGCGTCCGGTTCGCCGAAAGCCATGTTGATGGCGTCGTATTCGGCCAGCATGTCGACGATGGACTGGACGCCCTCACGGACAACTTCGATTACGGTCTTGTCGGGGTCGAGTTGAGGTTCCTGCTCGAGATAACCGACAGAGTATCCGGGAGAGAAAACGACCTCTCCCTGATACGACTTGTCTATGCCGGCGATGATTTTCAGCAGGGACGATTTGCCGGAGCCGTTAAGACCTATGATACCAATTTTAGCGCCATAGAAGAAGGAAAGATAAATGTCTTTAAGGACGGTTTTTTGAGGAGGGTAGGTCTTGGATACGCCTACCATCGAGAAAATGATTTTTTTGTCGTCGGCCATTGGAATTGATATGTATATATATGTTAATATGCGTTTGATAATGTGATAATCAGCGCTTATGACGAGCCGGGGCAGTGCGGTATGGGTAATCGGGGCGTACTCGACCGTCGGCGATATTGCGCAGTCTGGGTTTGATCAGCTGGCGTCGGATAGCCGAACAATGGTCTGTGAATACTTTGCCTTCGAGGTGGTCGCATTCGTGCTGAACAATGCGGGCAAGAAAACCGGATATTTCCTCGTCGTGCTCCTTGAAGTCCTCGTCCAGCCACTGAAGCCGGATATGCTCAACCCGTTTCACGTCCTCGGATATTCCGGGAATCGAAAGACATCCCTCCGCGCGTGATACGGTCTCGCCGTCGAGAACAGTTACATGAGGATTGATAAGGGTGAGTTTACGGCCCTTGCATTCGGGAAAAGCCTCACTGACAGGGTCGGCGTCGATAACCACTAGACGAATGTTAAGGCCAATCTGTGGAGCGGCAAGTCCTACGCCCTCGCTGAAATACATTGTCTCGAACATGTCGGCTATGAGTTTTCTGAGGTCAGGATATTCAGGGGTCAACTCAACATTCTCGGTTCGGAGAACGGGGTGCCCCATGAGATAGATAGGAAGTTTCATTTTGAGGATTTTAATAGAATATGATGTCGAAAAGAGAGAGAAGTTTTATTTGCCTGTGGAAGGGAGTTGCCCGGCAGAGGATGACTGCATGAAGTCGTTGAGCAAAATGGAGGCGGATATCCGATCAACGACAGCCTTGTCACGTCGGTCTGATTTCTTCATGCCTCCGTCAAGCATGGCACGATGCGCGAGTACCGAGGTAAAGCGTTCGTCGAAATAAACCACCGGTATGGGAGCGATGACTTTGCGGAGGCGATTGATTGTTGGAGTCAGGGAAGACATTGATTCCGAGGGTTTGCCATTCAGGTTCATCGGAAGTCCTACGACAATCCCGTCAACATGATTCTCAGAGCAATATTTCTGAACGAAAGCGATAAGTTCAGTAGTCGCGACCGTATCCAGAGGATTGGCGATAATGCGCAGGGGGTCGGAAACGGCTATTCCCGAACGTTTTTTTCCGTAATCTATTGCAAGCAGTCGTCCCATAATCAGGTGCAAAGGTACGAAAAAAATAGGAATGTAGATGCCTCTTCGCGGCTTTCCGAACGCTTTGACGCCTGTCAAGCCCATTTCATAAGGCTCTCAGAGCAAATAAACGTTGGAAAGCCGCGAAGGCGGGATTACTGAAAATCCTTCTAAGGATGAGACCGGATATCCTATTTCTGATACTCGGGATCGTAAATCTGGTTCAGGAGGTGGGCTAGGCGCAGGCCGCCCTTTAGAAGTTGCTGTTCTATGATGGGGGCGGCTTCGGCGATTTCGTTGTATGACACTTTTGTGCCGGCGGGTGTAGACTTGTATATCCTGTCAGCTATGGACAGGGTTTCTTTAGCCCAGTCATCAATGCTGCCCTGGACGATGGCGGCTTCTTCCTCAGGAGACAGGCGATCGAGTTGCTGCTGCCACTCGGAATATGACCATTTGTGTGCGGCTTCTGGCAATGATGAGTCCCATATCGAGTGGAGGTTCGTGCCGCGGTCGAAGAAACGAACCTGGACCTTGTTGCCGCCAAGGTCGGTAGCGTGTCCCATATGCATCGGCTGGTGAAGATCGCCTACAACATGAATGAGGATTTTCAGGTCGAGGACAGAATCCACGTCAGCCGAATGGGAAGAAAGTTCAGCGACCATCCGGTTTATGGCAGTAACGGCGTCACCACTGGGATTCAGGCTCATCTGCTCGTATGGAACACCTTCGTTGACATTTTTGTAGTGCCAGGTTTTGGTGTAGGCGTATTCGGGGGTATGCGAGGCGTTGTCCAGCCAGTTGGCCCAGTAGACGGGCGATTTGCCGTCCAATGCCTTGTCGAGGGCGGCTTTGGTCGTGGGTGTCAGGTGCTGTTCGGCAATGTATGCTGTTACGTCATGTCCTTTCTGGCCCCATGCGAAGGCCGAAGCGCTTGCAGTCAGCATTATGGCTGCGAAAGTTAGATTCTTGAGCATTTGTGTTGGGTTTTTATGTTTTGTCAAATTATATATTGTTATGCAAGTGAAGTGGCAGGAAGATTCTGTTGCGGAATCAGGGGAACCTCGATCCGGAAGATAGTCCCTTCGCCTATGGTCGAGGAGCGAACATAGATTCGTCCACCATGATACTGTTCAATGATGCGTTTGGCGAGAGTGAGGCCAAGGCCCCAGCCGCGTTTCTTCGACGTAAATCCGGGATTGAATACAGTCTTGAAGTTTTTACGTGGAATACCTTTACCGGTGTCTCGGACGTCAATGTATGCCTTATTCTTCGAAAGGAGCCCGACAGTCACATGGATTTCCCCATGACCGTCCATGGCATCGACAGCATTCTTGATAAGATTCTCCATGACCCATTCGAAAAGAGGAGGACATGCGTAAACCGGTAGATTCGAGTATTTGATGTCGGTGGAAAGGTCAATCTTACCCGAAATGCGGGTTGCCATATATGATGTGGCACCTGTTACTATTTCGACCAAATTGATATTCTCCATCTGAGGTTTGGATCCGATTTTTGAGAATCGGGACGCAATGGTTGAAAGCCGGTTGACATCTTTGGACATTTCCTGGATTGTGTCAGGATCCACTCCCAGTTCGGGCAAGACTTCAATCCATCCCATAAGCGAGGATATTGGTGTTCCCAACTGATGTGCTGTCTCTTTCGACAGTCCTACCCAGACTTTGTTCTGTTCGGCCTTTTTTGTCGAAAGGACCGCGAAGTAGACTACAACAAGGAATATGATCATCACCAGCAACTGGATATAGGGATAGAAACTCAGTCTTTTCAGCAGGGTTGAGTCCTCATAATAGAGGTGCTGACTGACTCCGGGAGCAATTGTTATGTGGATGACATTCGGTGTGTGTGACAGGTCGGCGAGTCTGTCTTCAAGAAAATGCTGGTTAGTCTTGGATAGGTTCTGTGGATTCAGAGAGTCTATCGGTTCTGGAAGATCGAAGTTCCGGTAATTGAGAATATTGCCGTTGTCATCGGTCAGAAGGACCGGAATGGTGGTATTGCCGTTGATGATTTTCAGCAGGAAGTCCATGTTGCCAGCCGGAATCATTTCAGTATCTCCGGATCCGGTGTCATCAGCCTCGACATCGAACTGGCGAATGATTTCCTTGGTGGCGTCGGCCCAGATTTCCATGCGCTGGCGTTCCTGAATGGCAAGATCCTCGACAAGACGGTTCGAGAGATAAAGGAAAAGTACGGCCACGGCTGCTGCGACAGCCAGGAACACGAGTTTGCCATATCGGCGTATGTCGTAGATATTTGCCATTCAGTTGTTGCTTGACCTTGTGATTTTATTAAAGTGACAGTTTAATTTTGTGCCATAATATGATTAAAGTACTAATTTAATATTAAATCATATTTTGAATTATGCCAGTTTAATATATATTTAAGAATAAAATATATTTAGTTACATTAACTCATCTCAAAGTTGATTATAAGCATGGCTGATGCGATTGCAGACAGGATTGCCATAGTTATCTTTAACCATCGCACTGATGATACAAGCCCGATAAATGCAATCAGTGCTGTGGCGCCAAGTGAGTACATCAGAGCGTCTTTATCCAGATAAAAGATATATCTGGAGGTAAGGTAAAAACTACTTTCAGACCAATAGACGGCGATATAGGTCATACACAGTGCAATGACAATACAAAGCAGAATATTCCATGGCCATGAATATTGCAATTGCTCGGCCGTTCCGGATGAGAGGTCAACCTCTTTAATCAGTTTGCCGCGGACATTGCCGATGAAAGTAGTCATGGACCGGGTGCGGTCTTTGGGATTATATGTCATGGCCTCGGATATTGCCTGGCGTATATTCGGGGAAACATTGGCCGGTAGTTCCGCACCGAAATCATGACCTTGAAGAGGTTCACCCGGCTTTCTGCCGTTAAGCATATAATAATAGGTAGCGCCTAAAGAGTAGACATCGCTTTCAGGCCTGAAAGTCTGGGAAAGGTGACGCGAATACTGTTCCGGAGCAGTATAACCCTTGGAGACAGCCGTAATTTGCTCTGTGTCGGCCGCAGGTCCCTCATTGTGTTGTCTGGATTGTCCGAAATCAATGATGACAGGTTCACCCGAAGGCAATAGCATGATGTTGTCCGGCTTGATATCGAGGTGAGTCATCTTGCGGTTGTGGATATAATTCAGCGCGAGCGCAACCTTGATGATGATTTCCCTCGCTTTAATCTGGTCCATGGGACCATGGGTCTTTATGTAGTTCTGAAGGGTGATACCTTCCACATGTTCCATGACCATGTATGCGGTACCGTTTTCCTCGAAGGACTCTACAACGTGGACAATATTGGGATGCTCGCAACGTGCGATGTTTTCGGCCTCGTCAAGGAAACGCCTCTGTAGGCGACCTATGAGGTCGATTTTCGAGAAATCGGAGACGAGGATCTGGTTTGAAACCGGATCTCGCTCGCATGTATATTTAGGAAAGAATTCCTTTATGGCAAACTGTATGCCAATCCGGGAATGGGCGCAATATGTTACACCAAAACCACCGCGTCCGAGGACCCGGTCGATGGTGTAGCCACCGTACGAGCCCCCGGACAGCCGCGTTCCGGGTTTAAGAATATCATCTGTCATTTACCGTTTTTTCCCTTATTTTGTTTATTCTTACTGGCCTTTTTGTTACTGTTGGGAAGCAAACCTTCAGTCTGTCTTGCAAAGTCTGTTGTCTGAACGACTTGACTTGCCGGATTCTCAGCCTGGGCTGCTATTTCATCTATGATTTCTTCAGCGTGTTCCTCGTCATAATTTTCAAGAGCCATCTTAATTATGACTTCCATGGAATTTTGGTCAATATGTTCTTTCTTAGCGCACTCTCCAACAACCTTCGTGAGAATTCCTAATTTACTGACAGCATTCTCCTGATCTTTTCCGGAAAATTCTTTCTTGTCAAGAAAATCCTCAATCAAATCGCGATCATCTTCGCTCATGCCTTTGAGCGCTGAGAAAAGTTTGGTTTTGGATAGTTTGTAAATTCGATGGATAAGTTCCTGGTTAACAGGCTTGCCGTTATCCTTATCAGAAGTTTTGCCGGGAATTATTGAAGGAGAATCTTCTTTTCCGTCATTTTCAACTTTTTCGATTTTTTCAGAGTCTTTAGTGTCGTCATCACGCAGGAAGAGATACAATCCGACAGCAAGCAGGACGACGATAAGTGCTACGAGACCATAGATGATGAGCATTGAGCGTTTGTGCCTTTCGTCAGCCTGATTTTTAGGCATAGTGGGAACTGTATTAGCATTTTTTCTGGATGAGGCAAAGTCAGGTTCGGTGGGCTGTACCATGGTTGCGACGTCATCAGTAGTGGCAACCGCAGGAACACCTTCGACATCGGTGACGGGCACAAGAATGCATGTGAAATTATCACGGGTCTTACCGAAACAGATGTCGTAGATATCAGCGAGTTTCTGTTTGCTGTCCGTGTTTGCGGAAATTATTTCGGTAAGTCTCGCATCAGACAGTTGCTCCAGAATGCCGTCACAGCAGAGGAAAAAGTAATCACCGGCCTTGACATCGGTGAGGATGCTGACGTCAGCAGGATAGCGGCGCTCGAGTTTAGGCTGCATTGCACGTGTGATGACGTTGCGCTTTGGATGGTGTTCGGCTTCCTCGGGTGTGATTTCACCAATCTGAACGAGTTGGTTGACCAATGAATGATCCTGAGTGCGGAAAATTATGCCTTCCCCGGGACGTATCAGATAGATGCGGCTGTCACCGATATGGGCACAAAGAGCGCCGTTGGCGGCAAGGTAAACGCAGGTCATGGTTGTTCCGGGGCGACGGATGGCCTCCGAGTCCATTTTGTCAAGGGCATCGTATGACTTTGACAGTGATTGATCGAACCATGCCTTGCTGGCAATGTCATCGGCAGGAGGATTTGCCGTCAGGTTTTCATACAGCGTTTTTGAGACAATGGATGCCGCAACTTCGCCTTTTTCGTGACCTCCCATACCGTCGCAGAGGACGAAGCACTTGTCGGAGGGGCAAAGTTGTTCTACAGAGGGGTATATGCGGTCTTCCTGCTGGTCTTTCTGGCCTTGTTCGGTGAAAGCGTAGGGTTGACCTATTTTTATAATCATCTTGGTAGTCAGAGAATTTGGGTGGGTTAAAATTCAGGTCAGATAAGTTCGGTGGGACTTGATGAGGAAGAGTCACCGGAACGGATGACAGACTTGTCTCCCTGTATGTCGATAACAAACTGCATTCGTCCGAGTGTGAATACCTGACCTGCGGGAACTATAACGATGGTTCCGTTTGATATTCTTGTTTTGCCGATAAAAGTTCCGTTCTTCGAACCGTTATCCGAGAGCCGGCACTGCAGGGAACCGCCGGGAGTACGAATCACGGTGATACGCGCATGATTGCGGCTGATGAATTTATTCGGGTCATCGAACGTTACAGTTGCCTGAGGTGTGGCGCTTGAGCGACCGATGGTGTTTTCGCCAACACGCAGTTGTTGGGACTGATTGTTGCTCAGACAACGGATTGTGATGACGGGCTCGAGTGTACGGGTGGCTTCGTCCTCGTCTTGCAGGGGTGGAATATCCGGTTTCGTAGTCTTGACGTTGGACTGGAGACTTGTGTAGTTCTCGATAAGGTCGTCAAAGTGGCAGAACGGACATTTCAGACGTGCTTTTTTATAGTTGGGAAAAGCCCTGAACTGCAGGACCTTGCCACAACTGGGACATTTGATGAATATATTGTTTGATAATGGGGTGTCCTTAGGCGTCATTGGGTTGTGGAATTAGGATGGTTGACCGGCGGTACAGAATGCCGAATATTAATTTATGCGAAATCGGAAACATCGACATTGTTGTCGAAATCGGTGTTCGTGATGTCCTGCGCTATGTTGTCGTCTTCGAATTGTTGCTCAACAGCAAGTTGCTGTTCATATTCGGTTTTTACATCGTCGACGGTAAGTCCTTGTTCGCCGAAATTGGTGAAAACCTCATCCTCGGTAATCTGGTTGTCGTGGTTGAAGTCAGCCTGCAGCACGTCGTATACGTTGTCATCGTCAGAGTCGATGATCATAGCCTGATTGCCGCTAATGTCAAATACGGCTGCCTCATGGGTGTTGCCCGAGGAATCCTCGACCTGGCCAAGACCTAGAATGCGCACCTCATTTTCGCTGACAGGCTCAGGATCAACATAGACAACATCGTCTCCGGCCACACCATGATTGACTTCGGCGTCGACACTTGTCGGCTTGGCAGAAGCATATTGTTCGGAAGAATCGGAATGGTGGGAGTTGGAGTCATGTTCAATATTTAGCGCTGCCAACTGAAAATCGTGCTGTTCTTCGTGTGACATTGCATTCCACTCGTTCTCGTAATAAGTACCATACACCTGACCATGCCATGTAAAACATCCACCGGGGCCGACTTGCGCACGGGCTGCGGCAAAAGCCTCTGAGAATGACATCGAGTCGCTGACATTTGCTTCAGGGATGGACAATTCCTCAAGAATTACGTCATCGACTTCGGTAACCTGGTTCTCGACATCGGTCTGGGCATTTTCATGCATCTGGCGCCCTGCATCCTGTATTACGGCGTTAGGCTCGCGTTCGGCAGCTTCTGCAGGATTCGGTCCGGAAACAACATACTGGCCTTCGGCACCGGTAGTGAGATTGATTTCCACGTTGATGGTATTGGCTGTTGAACTGGGGTCGATGCTGTCGGTTACATCTGTGGGGGAATCTGTGCCGCCCTCGGGTGACACCTCAGTTGCAGTTTCGTTCTCGTTTGCTGCATCCTTGTTTATCTCCCCGTCATCCTTTAGTTCTATATTGTCATCCTTATGTGAGGGAGTTGCGTTCACACCGACTGTCGCACCCGCTGCGGCGCCGACTGCGAGTCCGATACCGGCAGAAGCCATATCTGAAGTTGTGATTTTTCTCTTTGAGGGTGCTTTAGCCGATTTGTCTGCTGGAGGTACGGGCGAAGTTTTCTCGTTGAGAACATTAGAGTTGTCAGAAGAAAGGATGGAGGTCTCATCATCGCTCATCAGACGGGTGGAGTCGTTGTTGTCGGGATTCATAGCAATATTTTTTTTGATTGATTATTAACTTTGTGATGTTTCCGAGTCATGGAATACGCCGCAAAGTTAAGGCGCCCGTCGCCGTAAATGCAAACCAAGTTATATATAATGGACAAAACTACGGGTTTGCTTGATAAAATTTACACACATGCGATTTACACAGTATTCAGACTGATGACGGCTGAACGGGGAGGCATGGTCTTCGCTTATTTACTGTAGAACCCCACGTTTCATGTGTAAATGAAAGCGTGGGGTTTTTAGTCAGTATTTTGCCAGAGTGTTTATTTGACTTCCCAGGTCTCACCGGCGAGAATCATGTCACGGAGCGAATTGAAGCCTTTGCGCGCGCGCACTTCGGCCACCTGTTCGCTTACGCCGTCATTGTAAGTCGGTGATGAGACATCACGGATGACACCGACTGCCAGAGGCAGAGTGTCTCCATCCATCATTGCGAGTTGCTGGTGGAGGAAGTTGGTAGGAGTGTGGGCGTCGTGTACCAGGACGTCATCAATCGTATATCCGTCCTGACCGATAGTGACTGCCTTGAGCAGGAACCCGTCCTGAACGAGACCCTTGTCGTTGTTGGCGCCGAAAATCATCTTTTCGCCGTGGCGAAGATGTATCGTCTTGTCTGCACGGACACTGCGGTCGGTGATTGGATTGTGTATGCCATTGTTGAATATGACGCAGTTCTGGAGAATCTCTACCACAGAGGTGCCTTTGTGTCTTGCGGCGGCAGTAAGAACCTCTACCGAGGTCTGCAGTTCAACGTCAATTGAGCGTGCGAAGAAATTTCCGCGTGCGCCGAAAACAAGTTCTGCAGGTATGAACGGGTCTTCAGTAGTGCCGTAAGGCGATGACTTCGAGACGAAGCCGCGTGCCGATGTGGGAGAGTACTGGCCCTTGGTAAGGCCGTATATCTTGTTGTTGAACAAGCATATGTTAATGTCTATGTTTCGGCGTACGGCGTGAATGAAGTGATTGCCGCCGATGGCAAGACCGTCGCCGTCACCCGAAATCTGCCAAACGGTCATCTCAGGATTGGCGACCTTGAAACCTGTTGCGATTGCGGCCGCACGTCCGTGGATGGTATGGAAGCCGTAGGTGTTCATGTAATAGGGCAGGCGTGACGAGCAGCCGATACCGGATATCACGGCAGTCTTGTGGGGCGCGACGCCAAGGTTGGCCATGGCCTTGTGCAGGGTATTGAGGATGGCATGGTCGCCGCAGCCGGGGCACCAGCGTACGTTCTGGTCGCTTTTGAAGTCAGCGGCTGTGTATGTTGTATTTTCTGTGGACATGGCTTTGATTATTTTTCGGTAAGTGAGATGACGTTATCTACGATTTCGCTAACAAGGAAAGGCTGGCCCTGAATCTTGTTGATGCGCTCGATCTGTACGCCGGGGAACTTGGCCTGCAGGAAGTCTGCGAACATGCCTGTGTTGAGTTCGGCTACAATCACGCGTTTGTATTTTTTCAGTACCTCTTCAGTGTTTCTGGGCAGAGGGTTAATATAGCGGAAGTGCGCGAATGCGACATCGTGTCCAGTCTTGCATAGTTCTTCTGCGGCCGTACGGATATGGCCGTATGTGCCACCCCAGCCTATGAGCAGGGTGTCGGCATCAGTATTGCAGAGAACCTCAAGTTCAGGTATGTCGTTTGCAATTCTTGCGACTTTCTCGCGGCGTAACTGAACCATTTTCTCATGGTTGGCAGGGTCGGTTGATATTGCGCTGGTCTCAGCGTCCTTCTCAAGGCCGCCGAGACGGTGTTGCAGACCTTCCTCACCTGGCATAGCCCAGTAACGCACCAGGGTCTCGGAATTACGTACATAAGGTTTCCATCCGGATTCACGGAGGTTGGCGGGAACGAAGTTGGGATGTATTTCGGGATACTCGTCTGCGTCTGGAACTCGCCATGCTGAAGAACCGTTGCCGATGAAAGCGTCGCTCAGCAGTATTACCGGAGTCATATGTTCGATTGCGATACGGCATGCCTCGAAAGCCATGGTGAAGCAGTCTGTGGGCGAAGCGGGCGCTACCACTGCAAGTGGACTTTCGCCGTTGCGGCCGTAAAGAGCCTGCATCAGGTCGGTCTGCTCTGTTTTGGTCGGAAGGCCTGTCGAGGGACCACCACGCTGAACATCGATTACAACAAGGGGGAGTTCGGCGATGACTGCAAGGCCTATGCCTTCGCTCTTTAGTGCGAGGCCTGGTCCCGAGGTCGATGTCACGGCAAGGTTGCCGGCGAACGAAGCGCCGATAGCCGAACATACTCCGGCGATTTCATCTTCCATCTGGCATGCCTTAACGCCCAGGTCCTTGCGTTTGGCAAGTTCATGCAGGATGTCTGTCGCAGGGGTGATGGGATAGGATCCGAGGAAGAGGGGCCGTCCCGATTTCTCCGAAGCCATGATCAGTCCCCATGCGGTTGCCGTGTTGCCGTTGATGTCGGTATAGATGCCCGGACGGGGATCTTCGGTCTCGACGCGGTAAGTCGGCATCGAGGCGTGTATGTTGTGCGCGTAGTCGTAGCCTGCGTCTATGACCTTGGCATTGGCGGCGGCTACAGCAGGTTTTTTTGCGAATTTCTTGTTCAGTTGATGTTTGGCTGCATTGATGTCGCGGTCGAAGAGCCAGCACACGACGCCGAGGGCAAAGATGTTGCGGCACTTCATGACGCTCTTGTTGTCCATTCCTTCACCTTCAAGAGCGGATTTTGTCATTGAGGTCACTGGAACCGTCATCACGCGATCTTCATTGATTCCCAGTTCGGCAAAAGGATTGTCGGTGGTGAAAAGCGCTTTCTTTAGGTCGGGCTCTTTGAATGAATCGATGTCAACTACGATGATGCCGCCATCCTTGAGAAACTTTACGTTCTGTTTCAGTGCGGCGGGATTCATGGCAACAAGGACATCGCATTTGTCACCGGGGGTATGGACGCCTTTGCCGACGCTCACCTGGAAGCCTGATACACCGGAAAGCGAACCCTGCGGGGCGCGGATTTCCGCCGGATAGTCAGGGAACGTCGACACCTGATTGCCGACACCGGCCGAAACGTTGGTGAATATGTTGCCGGCCAACTGCATGCCGTCGCCGGAGTCGCCCGAGAAGCGGACAACTACCTTGTCAAGAGTTTTGACGTTGGTTTTCTCTAACATTTTGAAAAATATATGGTTAGATGATTGGTAATTAATTTCGAGATTCAAGGTTGCGGGCTACGGGCCCTATTTGTCCCGCAAAGTTAACAAAATTTTGGTTCTTACTGCAATAATTATTAAGAAAAACCCTTGTTTTCTTCTGAACTTGTTTGGAAAATATTGTTCGCACTTTCGGAATATGTTCTGAAGGTGTCATTTAGGTTGAATTTGTTTACGCTGCGCCCTGAGATTCGGGCGTTTGTCCGGGAACCGCGGGTGTAATGTTGAGGCGGCGGCTGAAGATGCGGGCGTTGCCCGGTACCGGGGAACTTATGCTTACCATGCCTTCACCGATTGATATGCTCGACTCTGGCGTGAGGATAAAATCCCGTGGCAGGGGAAGGATTGCCCGTACACGTCCGTTCTGGTCACATATCTGGATGCCGGCATTGCTCAACACCCACAGGTTGCCTTTGGAATCAAAAGTCATAGAGGGAACCTCAAGTACACTATTATTATATGTGTGCAGCCAGTAGAAAGGCTGTTCTATAATCACCTTCCCTTCATTGTCGAGAATTTCCTTCCACAGATAATTGGTTGCGGGACGCGCCACAGTACGGTGTCTCCCGTCCGGATATGTGGCACATGCGTATGCGGCATTCTTGGCCTTCGTTTTTCGTGGTGTTGTCGTGCTTTCCTCGGATTTCCAATTTGCCCCGGGCACTAGAATGTCGGCAAGCATATTGTTTTTCGATTCCGGCATCGCGATAGGAGTTGTTCCGTCACGGAACATCCAGCGCATCACATCTGGAAAAATCTGTGAGGTACGGCTAACCGAGTGCCCTCCGTTGGTCCAGTCCACGCAATGGTCATAGCCTGCGAACTCCAGCGCCGAGGCAAGCATGGCGTTTGCCTCGAACCAACTGCCGAAAAGCGGGTTCCACGAATCCTGGAAACCGTCCTGAAGGAATATGCGCAGCGGCCGTGGTTCGCTTTTGCGTACCAGTACCTGAAGGCCTTCGCCTCCACGCATCGGCACGAAGGTGCCACAACCGGTGTAAACCTTACCGAACAAGTCGGGCCGGTGCCATGCGGCAGTGAAAGCGCCGATGCCTCCGCTTGATAGACCGAATATCATTCTCCGCGCCGGTTCTGAAGAAAACTTTATGGCGCGTCCATCAGGCGTTTTCAGCGACTCGACCCGAGACAGAACCTCTGTTTCGAGGAATCGTGCAAAACGGTCATCCGTAGCATCGAATTCGTTGCTACGGTTATAACTGACCACTTTGCCATCCTCGCCATATATGACCCCGGGCTGGAGGAATACGCCTACGGTAGGGTCGATGACACCCTCGCCGATGAGATCGTCAATAACCTCAGGTGCGTTACATAGTATGCCGTCGAGTCCTACATAGAGGTTCGCGGGCGTCGCCCCGTCATATTGGTCCGGTATAGTCACCTGCAGGGTGTGGACTGTGCCGGGATATATATCTGAACCCCGGATGGTGTCATTTATCGTTATATGCCCTGCAAGCATCCATAAAGGAAAAAGTATCAGCGAGAGGTGTAGAAGAAGGCGTTTCATGGATAGAAATTTTAAGTTTTGTCGACTGAAGAAATTCTGTCGCTCTAATATTACAAACTGTGTCCGGCGCAAAGATAATAAAAATATTCTTTGAAATCATATAATAAAAAGGCTCTCCGGCGCGTTAATACATAACGCTTAATAAACCATAATAAAGATAATTTAACGTTAAATTATGAAAATCAAATATATAGGTCTCGCATTTCTTGCGGCGGCCGCATTGTGCTCCTGTTCGACCAAGCGTACTCCGTTGACCTATTTCACAGATATAGACTCTGTCAGCGAGGTAAATTTTGTTACTGATTCTTATCTTCCCAGAATTGAGCCGGATGATGAACTCTTCATACTCGTATCCTCGGAATACCCCGAGGCTACAGCCGCATATAATCTCCCTCTGTCGAATCCGGCAAAGAATAACGGTCTGCTGGCGGCGACGACACCTCAGCAACTCACATACCGGGTTGATTCAAAGGGCGACATAACAATGCCGATTATCGGCGTGTTGCATGTCGGTGGCCTTACTACCGAGCAGATTGCCAAGATTATCGAGAATAAGATTTCCGCCGATGTCGTAAATCCCACCGTTGTGGTAAAACTTGTTAATTTCAAAGTCAATGTGGCAGGCGAGGTCAAGGAACCGGGTTCGATACCCGTGTCTACCGAGCGCTTCTCGATTCTTGATGCCCTGACTGCTGTCGGTGACCTCACGGAATACGGCGAACGTTCGAATGTCCTCGTCATACGTGAGGAGGACGGCAAGCGGGTTGCCCACCGGCTTAACCTAAACTCCGCCGACATCCTTACATCTCCCTACTTCTATCTTAAGCAGAATGACTACGTCTACGTTCAGCCTAACGAAATCCGTAGCGACAACTCGAAATACAACCAGAACAACGCATACAAGGTGACTGTAATTTCCACTGTCGTAAGTGCCGCGTCTGTAATCGCATCTCTGGTAATCGCCCTCACAGTTAAATAAAGTATCTAAACCATGGCATCACATCGTAAGAAAAGCGAGTTTATCGACATACGTTCCCTAATAGACCTATACAAGCAGAAATGGTACTGGTTTGCCATTTCTGCAGTTGTATGCTGTGCGGTGGCATTTATATTTGTCAAGGGCATGAAGCCCAAGTATCAGGTTCGTGCCAACGTCCTTATCTCTCAGGAGGACGGCGGCGGCATGTCAAGTTTCGGCGGCCTGGGCGATCTCTTCGGCTCGAGCGGCTATGTCGAGGACGAGATTTTCGTCATCACTTCCCACACCGTGCTTCGTAACGTTGTAAAGGAACTGAACCTTAACATTCATCATGAGGTCTGTGACGGTTTCATGTCCAAGGTTTTTGAGTACAAGAAATACCCTCTTCAGGTTTATCCGGCCCCGGGTATTGTTGACACCCTGAAGACAGCCGTGACATTTGACATCAAGGTCAACGCCGCAGGTCTTGCGGACGTCAAGGTCAAGGCCGACCGCCACACCATCGGCGAGGTTGAGCGTCAGAAACTTCCTGTCACCATTAAGACCGACTATGGCCGTTACATAATCGACCGCACGAAATTCTGCCCCAAGGGCAAGGATATAGAGTCGATAGTCACAGTCAACGGCTATGATGCCGCAGCGGAGGATCTCGCCAAGGACGTTACTTCCTCCATCGCATCAAAGAAATCCAACGTCATACAGTTGGGTATCGTTACTACCGATCCCGTTTACGGTTCGGATGTCCTCAACGACATCATCCAGCAATACAACGACCGTGGCATCTATCAGAAGAACCTCCAGTCGTCCAAGACCGCAAAATTCCTTGACGAGCGAATCGCTCTTATTTCCGGCGACCTGTCGCAGGCCGAGGAATCCATTCAGGGCTACAAGCAGAACGAGGGAATAGTCGACGTTCAGGCAGAAGCAAGTTACAACCTCGGCATGAAGAGCGAGGTGGAACGCCACCTTATCGCGGCCCTGACAGAGAATGAGATTATCCGCATGACCCGCGATTTCCTTAAGGACCCCTCTAAGGCATACGAACTGATTCCCGCCACAGATAACATCCCCGGCGCCGGCAGTTCCATAGGAACATACAATGCCCTGATTCTGCGTCGCCTCGAACTCTCCAACAACGCCAAGGGCAACAACCAGGCTCTCCGCTCGCTCAACGAGCAGATCGACGCCATGCGCTCGTCAATACTGACCTCGCTTGACCGCTCGCTGAACAATTCGGACATACAGGTCCGCGACCTCCGCCTCCAGGTCGGCCGTGCCGAAGGCAAACTTGGCAATATTCCTTCCCAGGAGCGTGAGTTCCTCAACCTCAAGCGTCAGCAGGAAATCAAGCAGCAACTCTACCTCTTCCTCCTCCAGCGTCGTGAGGAGACCGCCATGCTTCTTGCCAACGCTATTCCCAAGGGTGAGATTATCGACGAGGCTTTCACTCTCGCCGACCCGGTAAGCATGGGCAAGAAGATGATAATGCTTATAGTATTCTTCCTCAGCCTCTGCATTCCCCCCATTGTTCTCTACATCAAGAAAATCACCCGTTCCAAGTTTGAGAACCGCAACGATGTCGAGCAGGCGACCGACGTGCCTATTCTCGGCGAGATGTGTGTCGACCGTTCGGGCAACGTCCTTGCTGTCGGTTCGCACGACACTTCGTCGACTTCCGAACTGTTCCGTCTGCTCCGCTCGAACCTTCAGTTCGTGCTTAACGGCGCCGATGACAAGGTCGTCCTCATGACATCCACCAAGTCGGGCGAGGGTAAGTCCTTCATATCCATTAACCTTGCGGCCTCGCTCGCCCTCCTCGGCAAGCGTGTTCTCCTCGTCGGCATGGATATCCGCAACCCACAGTTGGGCAACTATCTCGGGCTTAAGGCTCCTTATGGCTTGACCAACTATCTTTCTGATTCGAACATCTCACTCGATTCTATCATTCAGCACGAGCCTCTCGTACCCAATCTTGACATCATCGATGCCGGTCCTATTCCGCCGAACCCCGGTGAACTTCTCACATCCAGGAAGGTTGACGAAATGTTCGACGAACTTCGCAAGCGCTACGATTACATCATCGTGGATTCCGCGCCTGTCGGTATGGTCAGCGACACATTCAACATCGCCCGTGTATGCGATGCTACGATTTATGTCTGCCGGGCCAACTACAGCACCTTCGGAGACATCGACTATATCAACGAGTTGTTCGACGACAAGCGTCTGCCCAAGATGGCTCTCGTTGTCAACGGCACCTCGACACGCAAGGGCTATGGTTACGGCTATGGCTATACCGGCGACAAGAAGAAACATAAGAACAAGTAAGCGGTTGGACATTGAAGAGCGGCGTGTACAAATGGAGCGCGATTGACCGCGTGTGTAATTCGGCGATGACCTTCACCGGAAACATTGTCCTTGCCAATCTTCTCGATCCTTCTGACTTCGGTCTTGTGGCCATGGTGGCGATTTTTTCAGCCATTGCACAGAACCTCAGTTCCTGCGGAATGAGCGACGGCCTCATCCACAAGGCTCATCCGACTGAGCGGGACTATTCCACAGTGTTTGTCTTCAATGCTGTTCTCGGACTCGTCTTCGGCTCGATTCTATGCCTGCTCGGTATGCCCCTGAGCCGTTTCTTCGGTCATCCTGAAATCAACGGCATCATGATTGCCACAGGCATCTGTTTCTTCTTCATGACGCTGTCGTTTACCCAGGAGACCAGGATGCGCAAGGAACTCGACATGAAGCGCATGGCAATAGTTCGCCTGTCCTCTACAGCCTCGGCTACGGCGCTCGGCATCTGGCTCGCGCTCGAAGGTTTCGGCTATTGGGCTCTCGTGGCTACACAGACTATGGTCTCGGTGTTCTCCTTCGTCTTCTATGTCCTTGTTTCCCGCTGGTTCCCCCGGATTGCCTTCTACATGGACTCGTTCCGGGAGATGTTTTCATATGGCGTGCATCTGATGTTTGCCTATGTCTCATATCAGATAGGGCGGAATATCAATACCGCGATGTTGGGCCGTTTCAGTACGCCGGTGGCTTCAGGTCTGTATTCCCAGGCGCAGAAACTCGAGGAAGTGCCTTTCTCCATCACCGAGTCGGTTTTCAACTGGCCGTTTTTCTCCGTCTTGTGCAATGAGGAATCCCGTGATGGCCGATGCCGCCTGTCGTCGCAGATGCATTCGAGGCTTTGGGTCGTCAACTTTACTATCGGGGCATTGCTGTTGATTGTTTCTCTGCCTGCATTCAATCTGCTTTATGGCTCGAAATGGGATGCCGCCGTACCGGTTTTCAGACTCCTTATCGTGTATGGAATCTCCGTGTCGATAAAACTTTTCTACCAGACGGTTTTCAAGGCCCATGGACGCACCAAACTTGTACGTAACCTGACTTTTGCCGAGGTCATACTTCAGATTGGTTTCCTGGCAATCGCTCTCTGGCTTGACGGAAGTATTCTGATGGTGGCTTTCACACAGGTGCTTGCCGCCCTGGTTATGCTTGCCGTCCATGCACTCTGCTATTGTAGCATTATGGATGTCAGTCTGAGAAGTCATGTCTGTGAGGCTTTGCGTGCGATTTCGGTCCCGTTGGCGGCTCTTTTGCTTATGGCTGCATTATATCTTCCTGTTATTAGTCTCGGAGAACTTGCCGGAGTTCACGCCAGACTTGGCGCTCTGATTGATTGCACTGTCCTGACACTGGGCTTCTGTTTGCTGTTCATAGCGGCAACGTCCATTCTTAAACCTACCTATTACCCTGCGATGAAGACTTTCTTCGCCAACAAACTTCATATTCGTATATGACAAGTCTTAGCACGAAAGCAACATATGATCCTGACAGCATAGTTCGTGAAAGGGACTATGCGCACCGTCCATATGTGTCTGTCTCCAGGCAGGACTGGGTTACGGCTATAGTCTTCCTGCTGGCGATGTCCATGATAGGCCTGCAGTTTCCTCTGGGCTACCTGATAGTGCCTTTCATGCTTCTGCGAAGTTGGAAGCGCTCGCGCACTCACTTCATAATTCAGTTGACCCTGTTCTGTGGTGGTTACGCCCTCATTGGCGAACATAATATGCCGTTCAAACTTGAAGACCTCGGAATGCTTCTCGGTTTTCTCGGCGTCTTCATCTATCGGAAGCCTCCATTGGTGCGTAAGATTGTGATTGCCTGGGTCTTTTACGCTGTTTCGCTTCTTGTGCTCGCCTTGTTCTCCGACGAGACCATGGCCATACAGATTCGAACACTGCGCACATGGCTGGCTTTCATCTATTTCCTTGTTCCGTTGATGTGTTTTGCCGGAGAGAAGTTTGATATGGGTGAGTTTCTTCAGACCCTAGTTCCCTATGTGCTTGTTCTCTGCACATTCTACATTATGGATGCCTTTATCATCAATGGTCATGTCTTAGTCCCCAATTCATATATGGACAGGGAGGCATTCGCCGGCTATAAGTCCGCTTTCTGGAATCCGGCAATCTATTCATTCGGCTATTTTCCCCGCAAGTATCCTCCCGGCATATACTGGCTTGCCCTGATTGTTCTGCCTCTTTCGCGTTACTACCGTTTCCGCTGGTGGCAGTGGGCTTTGGTACTCGGAGGATTGATGGCTACACGAACCTTCACTGTTATCATCGCCATTATTTTCGGCTATATGGTATTTCAGCCTAATCCCGGCAAAAAGATGCGTTATGCCATTTTGGGCGTGACTCTGCTCGCCGTTGGCTATACTGTTGACTCGACACTGCCTGTTAATCCTGATAACGAGGACTCGACTCTTCGAATAAAATCTTCACTGGACCAGATTTTTGCCTTGCAGGATGCTCAGGATGATGAGGACTTCTCGGAGACAGGCTCGGGACGTATAGCCCAGGTATTGCCAAAATTTGAACTGATGTACAGTTATGGCAAGGAATGGACCGGCATCGGTTTCCTGCATCCTCAACTGACGAAGAGCACAAAGTATATCATTATCAATGAGTATTATACCGATATTGAAAGGAATCAGGAGGTAGCGACCGGTATAGAGGTTATACCGTTGCAGGTACTTCTTACTGTGGGATACATAGGCTTGATAATTCATTTTGCCTTCTATATCTATCTGTATGTGGCAATTCGAAGGCTTAAGTATTCTCTGTATTTCCTGTCTGTAGGAGTCGTGACATTTATTTTTGGTCTTGGTGGCTTCTCGGGCTGGATAACGCCGATGTGTCTGTTCCTTCTGGCATTGACAATGGCGGCAGTATTGTTGGCTAACCGTGATACGGTATGGTCTCATCTAAAAAACAAAAAACATTCAGGACATGAACAGACGCTCTCTGATTAAAAGCGATTTATACCGATACTGTGCCTCGACTTCTTTTGGCTCGATGCTTAAGATGTATATCAAGGTGCCAGGATTCCGTCTGAGTTTCTGGTTCCGTCTGGCCTCCGGAAATGGTTTGTCCTCGAAATTGGCTAATATCGTTTACACGCACTACCGTTATAAATTCGGCATTGATCTGGCGCGTGAGACCAAGGTCGGTCCGGGTCTTTATATCGGCCATTTTTCCGGTATTGTTGTAACTCCCGGCGCAGTAATCGGAAAGAATTGCAACCTTTCGCAGAACGTGACAATAGGTGTCCCGGCCGTGAAGTCTAAGAATTCCTATCCGGTTATTGGCGATAACGTCTATATTGGCGCCGGTGCCGTGATACTTGGTGCCGTGAGGATTGGAGACAATTCTGCTATTGGCGCCAATTCGGTTGTCACTCATGATGTCCCGCCCGGTTGCCGTGTGGCTGGCGCTCCGGCGCGTATCCTGAATCATTGCGGTACATCCGATATGCTTAATAATTTAGTATGATTGGGGAGTTATGAGAATAGTACATGTCATATATTCGATGAATACCGGGGGGGCCGAACTGATGCTGACCGATATTGCCAATGCTCAGGCCGAAGCCGGGCATGAGGTCGTTGTACTGGTCATAAACAATTCGACTACACCCGAGGTCATCTCCCGTTTGTCCGACAAGGTGGAACTCTGCCTTCTGAAGAGGCCCGAAGGCTCTCGCAATCCCTTGTGGATATTACGCTTCAACCGTGAGTTGCGCCGCCTGAATCCTGATGTTGTGCACATGCATAACGACAGCATAATGTGCCTCGTATTGAAGTCGCGAAAGACAAGATATGTAGGAACGATTCACATCCCCGGTATCAACGTGAGGCATTTTAAGCGTGCCGACCGTATTTTTGCTATTTCACAGGCTGTTAAGGACGATATGAAAAATCGTCTGAATATTGAATCCACAGTTATTGTGAATGGAGTGGAATTCGGTTCGATTGAGCAGAACACCCGCAAAAATCCGAATGAACCATTGCGTATCGTTCAGGCCGGTCGTGTTGAAATCTCATTGAAGGGACAGGATATTCTCATCAGGGCCATCGCGCTTCTTAAGAAGCAGGGTCTGAACGCGGTGGCCGATTTTATTGGAGAGCCCTTTGATGCCGGACAACTTAAATCTCTTGCCGGTGAACTTGGAATTGCCGACAATATCTGCTTCCTTGGACGTCAGAGCCGGTCGGATTTGTACAGGCGCCTGAAAGACTATGACATAGCCGTGCAGCCATCCCGAATTGAAGGTTTCGGACTTACTCTCGTTGAGGCCATGGCTGCCAAAATCCCCGTGATAGCGAGTAATATCGAAGGACCAGCAGAAATTCTCCAGGATAACCGTTACGGCCTATTGTTCGAGAGCGAGAATCCACAGGACCTGGCCGATGCTATAGCCCGGGTATACAACACATATCCGATTTTCAAAGCCAACGCGGAAACAGCAGCCTACCGCCATGCAGTAGAGGACTACTCAATCGATTCCACGGCACGCAACTACCTTAACGCATATCATTCACTTATTCAAGGTAGAGAATAGGTTGGTTTGTCTCTGTCGGGGAGATTTATTACTTTTGTATGAAATAATAAAGGCTAACCATCTATTATAATATATTAAATGACAGGTAAAAGACTGCAACAGCGAATCTTGATGGTTTCTCCGATGCCTCCGGCAATGGGTGGCATTTCGGTGAGCACATCGCGTCTGCGTGATAATCTTATGGCAGATGGCTATGATGTCGACTTTTATAATGTGCAGCCACACATCAAATATTTGCCTCATAAATTGAGCCTGTTGGTAAATATGCTGTGGATGCCTTTTTATATTCTGTTTCACAAACGCTATGATATAATTCATTTTCATGTGTCGGGAAGTGCCCGCCGCAGATTTGTGGCTAAATTCAGATGGATTTTTAAAGGCGCCCGTACCGTGATGACTAATCATGGCGATGTCGACAGATTCGTTCATGAGCGAGGCATGACAGAGGTCCTGAAAAAAATGGACCGTCTGATATGTGTGCGTGCCGGCGATGTTGCGAAACTTGACGAGTCATTGCGCGGGCGTTCTGTTGAAATCCCTGCATTTATTATGCCGAAAAAGATCACTGACGCATCTTTGCCTGAAGACTTAAAAAGTTTTATGTCAGAAGTCAAATCGCGACATATTCCTTTAATAGTACATAATGGCCTGATTGTCATAGATGAGTACGACGATTTGTATGGCTTTAGTGACATTGCGGATGTTTTTGATGTCTTGTCTGAGCGAAACATGGAATTTTCTGCGTTGGTTGTTGTCAATGATATAATCCTGAATGCTTCACAAAAACAATTTGTGGAAAAAATAATCAAACGCTGTGAGAGACATAAAATGGTTAAGGTCTGCACGTTTACGCAGTTCTCTCTTTTGCCGGTGTTCGCTTCGCCTGATGTGATTTATGTCAGGCCGACCAAAACTGATGGAGATTCCCTGTCGGTCCGTGAGGCATTGGCTCTCGGCGCCCGCGTTGTTGCAAGCAATGTCGCTCCTCGTCCTGAAGGCACGGAGGTTTACGAATTTTCCGAAGGCAGTAAGGCGCTTTCCGAGACAGTAGTCAGGGTTATGGGTGATATTCATTCCTCAAAGGCAAAAAGTAACGTCTCTCATGATTATTATGAGGACATAAAGAACGTATATAACTCATTGGAAGAGTTTAAATAAAACGATTATGAACGTTGACAATCATGCACAGCAGCCCCCAAGGCCGCCATTTTATAAAAAAATATTTTGGCTTGGAAATGCGGGCTGCCGTTTTGTTCTAGATTGGGCCAGGTTGTATTTTACTCTCAGGACTGAAGATTCTGCCCGCAGGTGGCAGTACAGGCATCTGAAGCGTCTTATTGAACATGCCTGGGATAACGTGCCTTTCTACCGTCAGTATTGGGAGGCTTCGGGTTTCAACCCTTCAATGTTCAGGACTCTTGATGACATGCGTCTGATTCCGGTAGTTGACAGAAACATGCTTATTGCCCATCGCGATGAGTTTATTGCCCGTGGTACGGATATGTCACGGATGGCGATGATAACGACAGGCGGTACAACAGGTATGCCGATGGAATTTTACATAGACAATTATACGGCGCGAGCAAAGGAGCAGGCGCACCAGATGTATGCGGCATGGCATGTCTGGGGTTACCGGCAGGGTCTTGACCGTTGTGTGACTCTGCGTGGCGCACGCATTTCTCCAGACCTGATTGAAAAGGGAATCTTCTGGAAGAAATCCGACAGGGACAGAGGTATAGTAATGTCTTCATTCCATCTTTTGGATGCCAATTATGAGGCATACATGAAAAAGATCAGGGAAACACGTCCGCGTTTTATCCGTGGCTATCCTTCGTCGGTCGTTGCCCTCTGCCGGCTTATGAAGGCACATGATGAACATGGAATACCGGGATTGAAAGGCGTGCTGTGTTCGTCTGAGACCATTTATGACTGGCAGCGTAATCTTGTCAGGGAAGTCCTCGGTGTGGAAATCTATAGTTCATACGGACACACAGAGAAGGCTGTATGGGCGTTCGAGCGCGATGGAGAATTGTTATTCCCTCCACGTTACGGCTATGCGGAATTTGTTGATGATGACTTCAATCCAATAAAAGAACCTGGAGCCACCGGTCAGATTCTGGCGACAGGTTTTGGTCTGGACCATTTCCCGTTAATACGTTACATGACCGATGATATCGCCGAAGTAGGAACTCCTAGACCCGGTTTCCCTCAGGTCGCGCGACGCATACTGGGCCGCAAACAGGAATTTGTCATCGACCGAAAAGACAATTGCGTGCCGTTCACATGCGCTGATGAGGTTTTCTGGGGGCTTGACGATGTCGTGGCATATCAATATGTACAAGAGGAACCCGGTAAATTGACCATCAAAATACAGACAAAGGAAAAATTTGACGAGAGTCATGCTGAGACTATCTCAAAGATGGCTTCCGATATGTTTGTGGACTTCGATATAAAGATAGAGCATGTCGCAGATATACCGAAGACTAAGGCCGGAAAATTCAGATATCTTATCCAAAATATCAAGATATGAATATAGACCTTATTGCAATGCCAATATGTCTTGGCAGCGGACGGAAGGGTGCGGAATTAGGTCCGGATGTTCTTCTGGATGCAGGAGTGGAGCAATGGTTGAGCCCGCATCAGGTTCATCGGAAATATGTGCATGTCAGTCCCCGGAAGTTTTCATCTTCGGAGGATGTGGTGGCCAATATACGCGAGATTGCCCGCGAGGTCGCTCCGTTGCGCGAAACTGTCGCGGATTCTCTTCGTAAAGGACATTTGCCTGTGATTCTTGGTGGTGACCATTCTCTTACATGGGGGTCGCTCGCCGCGACGCTTGATGTTTATGAAGATGCCTGGTGCGTATACATTGACGCACATGGAGATATCAATACTCCGGAACAATCCCCTTCCGGACATGTTCACGGCATGCACCTGTCTTTTCTTACCGGAATCCGTCCGGCAGTAAAGGAGGCCCCGGAATACATGCATAGAAATATTCCGTGTGAACGTTTTAAATTTATGGCGACACGTTCACTGGATGAATGTGAACGAAGTGAGGCCCAACGCTTTGGACTTGATATCACATCATCGGCGGAAATACGTGAACGCGGAATTGAGGATGTCGTTGAAGATCTCCGGCACTGGCTTGAGAACAGTTCGGTTGAAAAAGTGCATCTGAGTTTTGACATAGATGCTGTGGATCCGCTTTATGCACCCGGGACCGGTGTCCCCGTTCCTCATGGCTTAAAGCCGGAAGAGGCTCAGGCGTTGATTGAGGCTATTATGTCTTCGGGACGGGTGGTGACAATCGATATGGTGGAATTCAATCCGTTGCTTGATCGTCAGGGCGCAACTTTAGAAGTCTGGCATAAACTTTTCGGGTCGTTGTCACGTGCTCTATTATGAATGATTACGCCATAGTCATGTCTGTTTGCAAAATAGTACGAAATTTTGTAACTTTGTGCGTGTTAACAGTATTAGTATGACTGACTTTATGATGTTTTCAAGTACCTATGGACTTAATACATTATAAAGCAAAATAGTAAAGAGAAAAATACAATATAATATATGGAACAACTGACTCAGAAACTCGGATCCGGTGAAATGGTGATACAGGAACTTCCTGTACCGCAGTTGTCTGCCGGTATGGTCTTGGTAAAGAACCACTATTCACTTATTAGCGCCGGTACTGAGGGCTCGACCGTCAAGGCTGCACGCAAAAGTCTGATAGGCAAGGCCAAGGAACGTCCACAGCAGGTAAAGCAGGTGCTTGAGAAACTGCGCCAGCAGGGAATTGTCCAGACATATCGCGCTGTGATGAAGAAACTTGACGCCTATTCGCCGCTGGGTTACAGTTCTGCCGGCGAGGTTATCGGCGTTGCCGATGATGTGACCGAGTTCAAGGTCGGTGATCTGGTAGCATGCGCCGGCGCGGGTTACGCCAACCACGCCGAGGTCGTCAGTGTTCCGAAGAATCTTTGTGTCAAACTTGCTCCCGATGCCGATCTTGCAAAAGCCTGCTATAATACACTTGGTGCCATCGCACTCCAGGGTGTGCGTCAGGCCGACATGCGTCTGGGCGAGACTTGTGCCGTTATAGGTCTCGGGCTCATTGGTCAACTTGCCTGTCTCGAACTTCGTGCTTCGGGTGTGAATGTTATCGGTATCGATGTTTCACCCTCGGCAGTCAAGACCGCTGCGGAACATTGTTGCGATATCGCCTTCGCCCGCAATGAGCCCGGTATACAGGACCGTATTCTGGATTATACCGATGGCCGTGGTGTCGATGCTGTAATTATAGCCGCAGCCACCTCAAGCCTCGATCCGGTGAATTTTGCCGGAGCAATCAGCCGTCGCAAAGGCCGCGTTGTCGTCCTTGGCGCTGTTCCCACGGGCTTCGACCGTGAACCGGATTACTACAAGAAGGAACTCGAACTGCGTATGTCCTGTTCCTACGGGCCGGGTCGCTATGACCTTAACTACGAAGAAAAAGGTCTCGACTACCCCGCCGCCTATGTTCGCTGGACCGAGAAGCGAAACATGCAGGCATTTCAGCATCTCGTTCATACCGGACGCATTGACCCTTCATATCTTACAACTCACGTCTTCAAATTCGAGGAGGCCCCCAAGGCTTACGATATTGTGCTTAAGCACACCGAGCCATTCCTCGGAATACTTCTGAAATACGATACGGCCAAAGACCACAAGGCCAATACGATTACATTCGGTGAGTTTACTCCGACAGGTGCCGTTGGCCTCGCTTTCATAGGTGCGGGCTCTTATGCCCAGGGCAATCTTCTCCCGAATCTTCCGGCGCCCGAACAGGCTTCGCGCATATGCGTGATGACTAATTCAGGGACCACTTCAAAGCGCGTCGCCGAAAAGTTCAAGTTCGCTAAATGCACCTCCGACGAGCGCGAGATACTCGATGACCCGAATGTCAACACGATCTTCATCGCAACGCGTCACGACACACACGCCAAATATGTCATCGATGCACTCAAGGCCGGAAAGAACGTCTATGTCGAGAAGCCTCTATGCCTGACTCTTGACGAACTTATCGAAATCGAGGCTCTGACCAAGGAGAAAGGCAAAGGTGTGATGATTGGTTTCAACCGTCGTTTCTCGCCATTTGCCCGGATGCTCAAAAAACGTCTCGGCTCAGGCAAGATGTCTATGATCTATCGCGTCAATGCCGGTTCAATTCCCTCTTCCAACTGGATTCAGGACCCGACAGTCGGCGGTGGACGCATTGTAGGCGAAGTCTGTCACTTCATCGACCTTATGGCCTATATGTGCGGTTCAAATCCGTTGAAGGTCAGCGCTCAGGCTTTGCCTGATCCCGAGGGACTCAACGACACGGTCAACATCACCGTAACTTTTGCCAACGGCTCGACCGGTGTGGTCGCATATTATTCCAACGGCTCTAAGTCTTTGCCTAAGGAATATTTCGAGGCGTATCACGCCGGTATCACAGGCATAATCCATGACTTCCGCCGCGCCGAGATTTACGGGCGTAAGGCTGAGAAAATGTCAAAAGCAAATCAGGACAAAGGTCAGCCGGAGATGATGCGACAGTTCTTCGAGTCGCTCAATGACGGCAAACTGCCCATACCTCTCGATCAGATATTCTCGGTAACCAAGGCGACTTTCGCCGCCCTTGAATCTATTCGGGAGGATGGCATGCCTATTCTGATTCACTGATATGGCAGAGAATTTCGACAGAAATATTCTTGAAGCGTTCAAGGGGCTGCGTTCTTACTGCGAGAACGAGGACTTCCGGGGATGGGATCCGTATGACGGACTCAATTCACGGGTGTTCAAGGCCTTGCCTTTTGTCGGAAAATCTGCCATCTGCCGGCTTGTATGGATCCAACTCTTCAAGCGCAACCCGTTGAATCTGCGCAAGTTTCTTCTTGTCCCCAAACAGTATAATGCCAAGGGGATCGGACTTTTCCTGCAGGGTTATTGCACTCTTTACAAGATGGTAAAAGAGAATGCGTCCCTTGCGGAAGATTTCGGCACGGTCGAAGAGTTGAAATACAAGATAGAATACCTCGGCAATCTTCTGTTGGAACTCCGCTCGCCGGGATTCAGCGGTGCGGCCTGGGGATATAACTTCCCTTGGCAATGTCGTAGGGAATTTCTCTTCCCGGCCGGTGAGCCTACTGTCGTTGCTACGAACTTCTGTGCGTGGGCTTTGCTTGATGCGGCAGAAATCCTGGGCAATGAAGAGTTCAGGAAAACCGCCCTGTCTTCTGCTGATTTCATACTTGATGATTTGCGCCGTACGCCACACAAGGGGGGACAGATCATATCATATTCCAAGATGCCCGGCAACGATACAATCTATAACGCCTCACTCTTGGGTAGCCGTCTGCTTGCGAGGATATGGAAGGAGACCGGACGGCAGGAATGTCTTGACCTTGCAAGAGCCTCCGTTGAGGCGTGTGTTTCCGATCAGCGATCCGACGGGTCATGGACATATGGCGTTAAGGCCGTAACCGGCTGGATTGACTCGTTCCATACAGGTTACAATCTTGACGGGCTTATCGCCTATCATGAAATAACAGGTGATACACGTTTTGCCGATAACATCGAGAAAGGCCTGGAATACTACCTTGAGAATTTCTTCATGCCTGACGGCTCCCCTAAATACTACCACAACCGGCAATATCCCATAGACATACATTGTCCGGGCCAATTGGTGATGACGCTCAGCAGGCTCCATCGCTATGCGGATAACCGCGACCTCGTGAGGAAAGTCATGGACTGGACACTGCACCACATGCTTTCTCCTGACGGGTATTTTTACTATCAGGCAAAAAAAGGCATTTCGTCTAAAATCCCATATATGCGTTGGTCGAATGCATTTATGTTCTGTGCCTTGGCCACCATGCTTTCCGAAGAGTCTGAACTATGACGGACGCTTGTGAGTGCCCTCGTACCGAGGGGTACTTTAGATGGTATTTTTAAAGACTGCTTGGGCAAGGAAAACCTTTGTTCTTTTTATAAAATTTCGTATCTTTGCGCTATAATTCTAAATCCTCTCACAGAGGGTTTGAACAACTCACTGATTTATAGATATGAAAGCATGCTTCATGGGCCTTGGCTATATTGGCCTGCCCACTGCTATAATAGCCGCCGGACACGGAAACAAAGTAATCGGCGTTGACATAAATCCCGAAGTAGTCGCAAAAACCAATCGTGGGGAACTTCACATTATAGAACCCGGACTGCAGGATCTGCTGAAAGAGGTTATTGCAGACGGTTCTTTCCATGCATCACAGACCCCCGAGGAGGCAGATGCATTCTTCATCGTCGTGCCCACACCCTTCAAGGGCGACCATGAGCCGGATGTATCCTATGTCGAGGCTGCAACCCGTGCTGTCATCCCTTATCTTCGTCCAGGCAATCTTTTCGTAGTCGAGTCCACCTCGCCCATCGGCACAACCGAGGCAATGGCTGAGATAATCTTCAAGGAGCGCCCCGAACTAAAAGGCAAGATATACATCGCATATTGTCCGGAACGCGTTCTTCCCGGTCATGTCATCTTCGAACTGGTTCATAATGACCGCGTAATCGGTGGTATCA
The DNA here is from genome assembly GCA_937989585.1 of uncultured Porphyromonadaceae bacterium. Lineage (GTDB taxonomy): Bacteria > Bacteroidota > Bacteroidia > Bacteroidales > Muribaculaceae > CAG-873. Next base: position 62,419 of record CALKRW010000062.1, read on the forward strand.
ATCCCGAGTCAACCGAAAAGGCCAAGGAATTCTACTCGACTTTTGTCCAGGGAACGCTTCACGAGACGAACACCCGTACGGCCGAGATGTGCAAACTCACCGAGAACTCGTCGCGTGACGTGCAGATAGCCTTCGCAAACGAACTTTCGCTCATCTGCGACAAGGCCGGAATCAATGTCTGGGAACTTATCTCGCTTGCCAACAAGCATCCCCGTGTAAACATCCTTCAGCCGGGCTGCGGTGTAGGCGGCCACTGCATAGCCGTCGATCCATACTTCCTCACCTCGATGTTCCCCGGCGAGGCTAAGATAATCGGTGATGCCCGTGCCATCAACAACTACAAGGCCCACTGGTGCGCCCAGAAGGTTGTCAATGCCATACTGCGTTTCAGGCTTGAGTTCGGACGAACTCCGGTTGTCGCCATGATGGGCATGGCATTCAAGCCTGATATCGACGACCTGCGCGAAAGCCCCTCCCGCCACATCATAGATGAAGTGCTAGGCGAGAAACTTGATGCCGAGATACTTGTTGCGGAACCAAATGTCACAAGTTTCCCCGCCTATATCCTTACTCCTTACAACGAGGCGTTTGACCGTGCGGATATCGTTGTGATGCTTACGGCACACACACCTTTCCGCTCGCTCTCTTATCCCGAGAACAAGATTGTCCTCGACTTCTGCGGAATCTGGAAGAAGTAAAATGGAAAAAATCAAGTTAAGACAACTCGAGGTATACCCTTTCGCCGACGCAGACAAACTTATTGACTTCGCCGATGCGAACAAAGGTATACTCGTTGCTGTCAATGCCTTGAAGATAGCGAACGCAAACGATGTAACAATACCCATTATCAACAACAACATAGCCTACTGCGATGGTGTCGGAGCAGTCAAGGCCGCACGTCAGAAAGGTGCCCGCGACTGTGCCAAGATTCCTGGATGCGAACTCTGGCTCCGTATCATCGACCGTTACCACGCAAGCAAGACATTCTATCTTGTCGGTGCATCTCCCAAGGTCCACGCCGCAGTAATAGATAAACTCAAGAAGGAATATCCCAATATACGCATACTGGGACACCGCGACGGTTACATCAAGAGCGATGCCGAACGTAAGGCGCTGATTGACGATGTCGCCGATAAGAAACCCGATGTTGTTTTTGTGGCAATGGGTTCTCCCAAGCAGGAAATACTTATGGCAGATATGCTTGCTCGCCACACTGCCATATATCAGGGACTCGGAGGCAGTTATGACGTGTATGTCGGCGCTGTTCCGCGCGCTCCCAAATGGTGGCTCGACCATAACCTTGAGTTCGCTTACCGTCTATTACGTCAGCCCAAGCGCATAGGCCGAAACCTCAAGTATATTCCCTTCGGCTGGTGGCTGCTTACCCATCAGTTCTAAAATGTCCGGTGAAAAAACTATCAATATGGCTAATAAGAAAAAAGTAATGCTCGTCTTCGGCACACGTCCCGAGGCAATCAAGATGGCTCCCCTGGTAAAAAAACTTCAGAGTGAGCCCGAACGCTTTGAGACCATTGTCACTGTTACGGGCCAGCACCGTCAAATGCTCGACCAGGTCCTCGGGCTTTTCGACATTACCCCCGATTTCGATCTGGACATAATGCGTCCCGGACAGGATTTATACGACATCACCGCACGCATACTGACGGGAATGCGTGACGTCCTTGACAAGGCACCTGCCGATATCGTGCTTGTTCACGGCGATACTTCGACGTCCACTGCCGCCGCGCTTGCTGCTTTCTACCGTCAGATTCCTGTCGGGCACGTCGAGGCCGGACTCCGCACGGGCGATATCTATTCGCCGTGGCCCGAGGAGATGAACCGTCGCATAACAGGCCGCATAGCCACACTCCATTTCTCACCCACCGAGACAGCCAAGAACAATCTCCTTCGCGAGAATGTCACCGAAGAGAATATCCACGTCACCGGCAATACAGTTATCGACGCCCTTCACATGGTGGTCGACAAAATAGATTCCGATCCCGATATTGCTGAAAAACTTAACGATGAACTTGCGGCAATGGGCTATGACCCTCGTCGTCTGAAAGAAGGACGTCGTCTGGTGCTTATAACCGGACACCGCCGTGAGAACTTCGGTGAAGGATTCCTGAACATCTGTAACGCCATACGCGACCTTGCCAAGGCTTACCCTGATGTGGATTTCGTCTATCCTATGCACCTGAATCCCAACGTGCGCCGTCCCATAGCACAGGTGTTCGGACAGGATAGCGGCAAAGGCGGAGATGAAACCAAGAATGTTGAGCGTCTTGACAATGTTTTCCTGATTGAGCCTCTCGACTATCTGCCTTTCGTCTACATGATGAAACTGTCATATCTTATTCTTACGGATTCCGGCGGTATTCAGGAGGAAGCACCGTCACTCGGTAAGCCTGTACTGGTAATGCGCACGGTGACTGAGCGTCCGGAAGCCCTTGAGGCCGGAACAATCCATCTCGTAGGTACAGACCGCGACCTCATTTACAACACCACCGCACGTTTCCTCAGCGACGAGGACTATTACAACGAGCACACACTTCTGGCAAATCCCTACGGAGACGGGAATGCCTGCTCGCGAATCATCGATGCCCTCTAAGCGACCCCACATGCGCTGATATAGAATACTCTTAGAGTATGTTTGAACGAAGGACCCCGTGGTCCCTGAAGTTTTCACTAGACTAAAATGCAATTTTACTTCGATTACAATTTACCTGTTATCACTTATATACTGCTCGGAGCGGCGCTTCTGTGCCTGCTCTGGCTCATTTTTTTCTATCTCCGTCGCATATCACGCGTGACGCGTGCCGTCAAGGCACAGGCGGAGGCCGCTGACCAGGCCGAAGGCAACGTGGAGACACAGAATCTGCCTGCGGCATCGATTGTAATCTTCGCCCAGGACCAGTCGTCCTGGCTCGAGGAACTTCTGCCCGACATTCTCGCTCAGGAATATTCTCCCGGTTTCGAGGTAATCGTAGTCAACGAAGGAGCCTCGGATGCCACACGTGACCTTGTCGAACACCTTGCGCTTGCACATCCCAATCTTTACCTGACCTACACACCTGATGGCGCGCGCAATCTCTCCCGCAAGAAACTGGCGCTGACCATCGGCATAAAGGCAGCAAAGAATCCAGTAGTCGTGAACATCACGGCCGGTGTGCGAGTCCCTTCGACACACTGGCTGTACAGCATCATGCGCAACTTTGCCGAGACAGGTACGGAGGTAGTGCTCGGTTACGCCTATCCCTGTGAAGGTGACGGTGCATGGGGCTTCCGCCGCAGGGCATTCGATTACTGTGCCGAGGCTGTCACCTGGCTTAGTCCTGCAATCGCACGTCATCCTTACCGAGGCATAGAGTATAACCTTGCCTATACCCGTGACATCTTCTTCCGCAACAAGGGTTTCTCCCGCTCTCTTAATCTTGTTAACGGCGATGATGACATCTTTATCCATCAGATAGCCGACGGCGACAATACGGTAGTTGAACTTTCGCCCGATTCGATGCTTGTGGCAAACTACCGTGACCATCGCGCCGCCCAGGAAGACATGATGCGCCGTCACATCTTTACGTCCAAACGTGTTTCCCGAGGCTCGGCACGGCTTATGACAATAGGTGCGTGGACGATATGGGTGATCATCGCCCTTGCAGTTTCCGCAGCGCTTGTCCAGCCCATGAACATACTGCCGATTGCTATTGCCGCCCTGATAGTTATCGGTACGCTGCTCAGTGTGACACTCGTATGGCGAGGAGTAATGTCAGCACTCCGTTCCCGCCGAATGTTCTGGACATTGCCCCGACTTGCAATGTTCCATCCCCTGCGCAGGATGACGCTGAAATTCAGGTCGCGGAAAACTCGCCATTATACCTGGAAATAATTCATTCAACAATGTCAATGTACTCTTGCTCCCGGCAGACAGGATGCCGTCTGCCAAGGGTGTAGAAGGGTGTTCCGTCTTCCGAAGGCGGATGCGAAGGTCAATGCCAATCTTTTTGAGATTAGCCGTTTAAACGACAATGCGTTAGTATTTAATCATTTGCCTAAGAAAGGCGGATGACTTGGATGTTGTGGATTTGTGGCTAAAAACATAGTGATGATTGTTTAAGGTTCTTGATTGATTCTAAATTCCTTGTCTGTCTTTATCTTTTATTTGTCCTTTCGGATCCCATAATTCCGCTGCAAAGATACAACACCTGTCCAGTGATTCTCCTCCACCGTCTGAATAGATTGGCAAAAATTAAAAAAAAATTTGTTAGGTTTGTATTTTGGGATAGCATTGAAGGAGTTATTATGATTTAACAATGGACGATTAAAGGAAAAGCCTGCCCCAAATGGACAGGCCAGACAGGACTGAAATCTTCACAGATGCCATATCCTGTTGCGGTAGGCTTTCAGTTATTTTTCAGGGGACCGGGCAATCGCTTTGTCAAACTCACGGAGTATCGCTGTTTTGTCATCCGGCAATGCTCCAGTGATGGGTACCGTATTGGAAATATGATGTCCGAGAAGGTTGACTCGAATTTTCAGTCTGTCAATGAGCGTCCGCATTTCCATCAGCCGCTCAATCTCAGGCTCCTCTACATATGTGCCGTCCAGAACCTCCTGGTATAATTGGGATTCCGGGAATATAGTCAGTGAAACGATATTGATGATGCAGGGATGAAGTTTGTTCAATACATCTGCTGTTGCTATCGCACTTGCCTCGCCATTGTCCTTTCCTCCGAGACCGTTTAGATAAAACACATTGTAGCGTATTCCTGCCTCGTCAAGTTTTGAGAGTTGTTCGAGGATATCGGAGGCATGATAGCCTTTATTCATTCTCTCTAATGTCGGGTCATGGGCGGTCTCGATGCCGATGTTTATGCCGTCAAGTTTCAGATGATGGAGATTCTTCAGTTCCTCAACCGACTTGGGAGATATGTCCGTGACACGGGCGAACATCCCGAATGAAACCATGTGATGAAGATATTTTCTCAACAATAGTGCCACATCCATCAGTTTGTTGTAACTCAATGCGAATGGATTTGCCCCGGTGAGATAGACGCGTCGGGCTCGCGGCTGCCACTGGCGGATAACTTTCAGGTCTTCCTCTACCTCTGAAAGCGGTGACATACGGAAAGGCGTGCCGTGATAAAGGCTGCAAAACTTGCACTTGTGCCATGTGCAGCCTGAGGTGAGTTGCAGAAGTTGTGAGCCGGCTTCGTATGGCGGTCGCCAGACCTGGCCTGTGAAATGTAGTTCCGGATATATCATAACTCGATGTTTTTTGTTAATTTTGTGATGCAAAATTAGGTGATAGACTGAGGCAAAGCAACAACTTACCGAAAGGTTTGACCCTTACCTGAAAGTTTGTCTTGCTCGTTATCAGCCTGTTCTGCAAGACCGGATATGGCAAAAAAACTGGACTACGAATATTGCAAGGCTGCCCCGATGCTCGAATGGCTCGGCAACAAGTGGGCGCTGGTGGTTCTCGTGAAGATTTCCGGGAACGAGCCGGTGCGCTTCAATGAATTGTACCGTAACATTCCGTCGGTATCGGAGAAGGTGCTGGCGCAGGTACTCCGTCAGTTGACGACCGACGGCATAATCCGCCGCGAGCTGTTCCCTGACGTGCCGCCTCGCACGGAATATTCCGTCACTGACTTCGGCAGAACACTTTTGCCCCACGTCGAAGCCCTCATAAACTGGGGGCGTGACAACTTCGACACCATAATGTCAAACCGCAAAAAACATAACAATGAGTAACGAAATCCTTTATATCCTTCTCCCGGACTTCGCGGCGCATGAGGTTGTGTACCTCGCACAAGCAATCGCATCCGATGAGTATGCGCTGAAAGAAAATCCCAGATATGTCAACAAGATTGTCGCTCCGACAATGGAGCCGGTTAAGTCCATAGGCGGCTTCCGAACATTGCCGGACTATTCGTTTGACACGATGCCCGACGATTATGCGGCGTTGGTGCTTATTGGTGGCTTCGGATGGAGCACACCGATTGCGAAACTTGTAGAGCCGATTGTGAAGACAGCCATTGAAAAAGGCAAGATTGTCGGCGCTGTCTGCAACGGAGTCTCGTTCATGGCAAAAGGTGGATTCCTAAATAATGTGAGGCACACCGGCAATGGATTGGAGCAACTGAAATTATGGGGAGGTGAGAGCTATACCAATCCTGATGGATATATCCACGCACAGGCGGTAAGCGACAATAACATCATCACAGCCAACGGATCCGCGACTCTTGAATTTGCAAAGGAATTGCTTCTGCTGCTTGAGAACGATACGCCCGAGCGAATCGAAATGTACTATCAGTTCAACAAACAGGGATTCTGTGCATTATTTCCGGAGAATTAGGAAGAAGCCTATGGCAACAGCCTCCAAGATAACGCATATCCCGGAACAGTTCTTCACGGTTACAATCAAGGAACTGCCTGATGAAAACTTTGGAATCGGCGGTAAGTCCATCAATGAGATTAAACGCAACTATAAACCATGAAGGTAGTCGGAATTAACGGAAGTTCACGCAAGGACGGCAACACGGCCATCATTATCGGCAAAGTCTTTGATGAACTGAACAAAGAAGGCATTGAGACTGAGCTGATACAGTTGGCTGATTATGAGATTCAGCCATGCAGAGGATGTTTCGCCTGCAAAGGTCGTGGTAACTGTGTGTTTACCAAAGACAATTTTACGGAGATATTCAGCAGTATTGTCATGGCTGATGGCATAATACTTGGCTCCCCGGTCTATTCCGCCGACGTTTCGGCCAAAATGAAAGCTTTTTTGGAGCGTGGAGGCGTTGTCGTAGCAACCAATCCCGGGCTTCTTCGCCATAAAATAGGAGCCTCGGTTGCTGCGGTGCGTCGTGGCGGCGGGATGACAACTGTCGATACCATGAACCATTTTATGCTCAATAAAGAGATGATTGTTGTTGGCTCGACATACTGGAATATGGTTTACGGCAAGAATATCGGAGATGTGCTCAGCGATGACGAAGGCATGGCAAATATGCGCAATCTTGGAGAAAATATGGCTTGGCTCATAAAACGGTTAAAGGATTGAACTATGGAAAGTGTTTCCGATGGGTCCGACAACTTATAATCCTGATTGACCGGAACGGCCTGATGAAGAGATATTGTATCTTTCAACTTTGCTGAGAGATTACAGTCCGATTATCAATCATATAGTAAGCACCGCCATTCCAAATATCCAAGTGTAGCATCTCTGCAAACAGAATCTTTTTAATATGTCATAAAATACATCCCGCACCGCTCACCCTCAGACCAGGGCTTCTGCGTTACGGTCTGCGACTGTAAAAGTACAAATAAAAATTGATGTGGCAATAAGTTGTGTCGAAAACATAAAAAAGTATTATAAAATATTCTGCGCTTGACTGTTGACTATAAAGATACTTGGTATAGAAACTGGACTTTGATAATTGGGAAAAAAATCGTAATTTTGGCATTGAATATACCCCTAACCATGAGTAAAACCGAAGATTACAATCCCGATAAAGAAGAACTGAAAGACGACGGCGTTGAAAACGACGGCATCAATAATGCCGAAGAAAATGATGCCGAGTATATCGAAGATATTGATAAAGTGGACATTCGCGATGACGAGAACGAAGAGGCCGAGGAAGAGTATGTGCCTGAAGGCGCACCTTCTCCCGCCAAGCCTTACACCGCGGCCGAAGACGTTGTGCGCCACAGGCTGAACGGCATGTATCAGTCGTGGTTTCTCGAATATGCCTCGTATGTCATTCTCGAGCGTGCAGTGCCACATATAGACGACGGACTGAAACCCGTGCAGCGCCGAATACTCCACTCGATGAAGACGCTTGACGACGGGCGGTTCAACAAGGTGGCGAACATCGTGGGCAACACCATGCAGTATCACCCGCACGGCGATGCCTCGATCAACGACGCCCTCGTGCAACTGGGACAGAAGGATCTTCTGGTCGAGACGCAGGGAAACTGGGGTAACATTCTGACAGGCGCGTCGGCTGCTGCTGGACGTTATATCGAGGCCCGTCTGTCGCCATTCGCGCTGGAGACACTGTATAACGACAAGGTTACCGACTGGACGGTGTCATACGACGGACGCAAGCCCGAGCCTGTGACATTGCCCTCGAAATTTCCTCTGCTTCTGGTGCAGGGAGCCGAGGGTATCGCCGTTGGCCTTTCGTCGAAGATACTTCCGCATAACTTCAATGAGATTATCGATGCGGCTGTTGCTTATCTTTCGGGCGAGGATTTCGAACTGCTTCCCGACTTCCCGACGGGGGGCTTCATAGACGTGTCACGTTACAACGACGGACAGCGTGGCGGCGCACTCCGCATCCGCGGCAAAATCGAGAAGGTTGACAACAAGACCCTGGCTGTCACTGAGATTCCTTACGGCAAGACAACGCCGGTGGTAATCGACTCGATTCTCAAGGCCATGGACAAGGGCAAAATCAAGGTCCGCAAGGTCGAGGACCATACAGCCGAGAATGCCCGCATCATTGTAAGCCTGATACCCGGCACATCGTCTGACAAGACCATCGACGCGCTATATGCCTTCACCGACTGCGAGGTCAGCGTATCACCCAACTGCTGCGTCATCGACAACCAGCATCCGAGGTTCCTTGGCGTCAGCGACGTGCTGAAACACAGTGCCGACAGGACCCGCGACATCCTTCGAGCCGAACTCGAGATACAACTCAACGAGGTCGGCGAGAAACTGATGTTCGCCTCGCTCGAGAAATACTTCATCGAGAAACGAATATATAAGGACAAGGCATACGAGGAGGCTCCGGACCTTGACACCGCAATCGCACACATCGACTCACGTCTCGAGCCTATCAAGAAGAAACTGATACGCGAGGTCACCCGCGACGACATATTACGTCTGCTCGAGATACGCATGAAGCGAATCCTCAAGTTCAACGCATTCGAGGCAGACCGACTGATAGAGGACTACAACAATCGTATCGCCGAACTCAAAGATCAACTCGCCAACATCACGGACTACACCATACAGTGGTTCAAGGCTCTCAAGGAGAAGTACGGGGCGAACTTCCCGCGCCGTACGGTTGTCAGGTCGTTCGAGAACATCAAGGCGGCCGCCGTGGCTGATGTGAACGAGAAACTGTACATCAACCGCGAGGAAGGATTCATCGGAACGGGACTGAAGAAGGACGAGTATCTATTCCCGTGTTCATCGCTGGACGATGTAATCATATTCTACCGCGACGGACGTTACAAGGTTGTCAAGGTCGCGGACAAACTATCGGTGGGCAAGGGCATCATACATATCTCTGTGTTCAAACCCAAGGATAAGCGCAAGGTCTACAACGTAATATATCAGAACGGCAAGAACGGCGCATACTTCATGAAGCGCTTCAATGTGACGAACATAATCCGCGGACATGAGTATAACCTCACGCAGGAAGAGCCCGGAAGCCGCGTATGCTGGTTCTCGGCCAATCCAAACGGCGAGGCAGAGGTCGTGAAGGTTACACTCAAGCCGCGTCAGAGACTCAAGTCACTGCAGATTGACGTCGACTTCTCGAAACTCGCAATCAAGGGCCGTGCCGCAATGGGCAATCTTGTGACCCGCAATGAGGTTCACCGTTTCGCCCTGAAAGAAAAGGGTACCTCGACTCTCGGTGGACTCGACGTATGGTACGATCCCGACGTAATGCGCCTGAACTACGAAGGCCGCGGACAATACCTCGGGGAATTCCATGGTAATGACCAGGTTCTTGTCATACTTGCCGACGGCGAATATTATACAACTTCATTTGAGGCAACAAATCACTACGAAGGAAAGATACTGCGCATAGAGAAATTCCAGCCCAACAAAGTCTGGACCGCAATACTCAACGATGCAGGGCAGGGCTATCCGTATCTGAAACGCTTCACGCTCGAGTCATCTTCCAGACCGCAAAGATTTGTAGGGGACGACAACCGGTCGACGCTGATTGCTCTAAGCGACAAAGCGGGCGCACGTTTCGAACTGACATTCGGAGGGCATGATTCCTTCCGCGAGCCGGTCATCATTGAAGTCCCTGACTTTATCGGCGTCAAGTCCTTCAAGGCACGCGGCAAGCGACTGACGACATGGGAACTCGACAAGGTTACGGAACTCGAGCCGATCGAGGTGCCTGAAGACCAGTTGCCGGGCGATACAGAGGCAGACCTTGATACAGATTCCGATGTCCGCGAAGTGCTTGAGCCCGACCGAAGCGACGAGGAAATACGTGATGAGATAAACGGTCAGGAACGTCTGTTCTGATTTTTCCGTTAAATTGGTCGGGGGATAATTTCATGCCGTTAAAAGTAAAATGAACCAATCATGCAACGCATCATAACGTATATCCTACTTTTGCTGCCACTGTTCGCCAAGGCCGGAGACACAGACAGTCTGCCGACAGTAAGACCTGTGACCTCGGCATTCATGCTCGCAGGCGGTTCATCGCATATAGCGGACACCTATCTGACGCCGTTGCGATACTCCGGATGGCATGTCGGATTTGACTATCAGCGGAGGCAGGCGATGGCCTTTAATCCCGAGAAATGGATAATGGACCTTCGTGCCGGCATCATGGCTGACCGCGACAGGAATCCTGCACGCAATGCCTCGATATGGGCACTCGACATAAATGCCGACTGGGCAATGACTCACCGATGGAACCCTTATCCCGATCTCAGAGTTGAACTCGGAGGATATACAGGCATTGATCTCGGAGTTCTCTATCTTTCGCGAAACGGCAATAATCCCGCTTCGGCTAAAGGAGCTTGGGAACTTGGCTTACGCGGTTCGGCCTCATGGCGGATGAAGATATTAGGCCGGGGAGTGACCTTCGCCTATGATGCGACTATGCCTCTGACCGGAATATTCTTCACGCCGGACTATGGTCAACTTTATTATGAGATATGGCTCGGCGAACGCTCGGGGCTGGTTTCCGGAATCTGGCCGGGCAATTATTTCCGCCTTGACAACCGGCTGACAGCCGACATTCATTTCGGCTCGACAAGTCTCCGTCTCGGTTATCGCTGTGACATCCACTCGACCAAGGCCCGTGGAATTGTATCACGACACATAACCCATTCGGCAGTTATAGGAGTTGTCTGCGAATGGCTTTCGCTGGCTTCTGGGTCGCGTCTGACTCCGCAGGCACGTATACTTTCTGCGGCATACTGACACCTTGATTCGTGCCACTTATCCAATTAATCCAGAAATAATGCGCAAATTCATATTTTCAATAGCCACGCTGCTTGTCCTGTCTTCCTGTCACTCCCTTGAGGATTATGACAATACGGCGATGGGCAATTTCGATGCCTTGTGGAATACCGTTGACCGGCATTACTGTTTTTTCGAGCAGAAAGGAATTGACTGGGATTCGGTTTACACTGTCTACGAGTCTCATGCGCGCAACTGTTCGACATCGTACGCTCTGTTCGACGTCTGTGCCAAGATGCTCGATGAACTTCGCGACGGTCACGTGAATCTTGGCTCATCATTCAACACGTCATACTATCGCAAGTGGTGGTCGGACTATCCCCAGAACTATGACCAGCGACTTGTCGAAGAGCATTATCTCCACTTCAACTGGAAGACAGCCGGAGGCATGCGGTATGCCATTCTTCCGGAGGGAGTGGGATACATAAGATATGCCTCGTTCACGAATCCTGTGGGTGAAGGCAACCTGAATGCCATATTAAATTACTTCGCGACGTGTAAGGGCATAATTATAGATGTCCGGGACAACGGGGGAGGCGATATGACCAATGTGGAGCGCATTGTGCGCAGATTTATAAAAGGCCGCATACTCGCAGGCTACATCTCACATAAAACCGGACCGGGACATAACGATTTCTCAAAACCATACGCCTATTATTACGAACCTATTGAAGGCGCCCTCACATGGCTGAAGCCAGTGGTGGTCCTGACCAACCGGTCGACTTTCTCGGCCGGCAATGATTTCGTGTCTGTGATGAGATCATTGCCTCAGGTGACGATTGTCGGCGCCACGACAGGCGGAGGTTCGGGTATGCCCCTCTCGTCGGAACTCCCTATCGGATGGACAGTCAGGATGTCGGCCTGTTCGGTTCTCGATTCCGAAGGAAAGTCGACCGAGAATGGCGTGAATCCAACTCCCGGTCTGGAGGTCGACCTCGATCCGGAAGCAGCCGCGCGGGGTATCGACACCATGCTGGAGCGGGCCATTGCCGTCCTTATAAACGAATGATGGATACATAAGACAAGTCCCGCGGATGGCGGGACTTGCGGAAGTTGTTCTGTTATTTCAGGAGGTTCTATTATGATTCTTGAATATTGATTACCTTAAGCGGCTGTTATCAGTAGTTCCACTGGCAGGCTATCATATGCAGGTTGGGACAAGCCATCGTACGCATGTCGATAATCTGGTTGAATCGGCAGTTCACGTATGTAAGAGCCTGGTCGAAGGAGACATCGAGCATGGTGAGTTCGTTGTTGTTGCAGAGGAGGCGCTGCAGGAAAGTCTGGTTGGATAGAGTCAGTTCGGTGAGGTCGTTGTACGAGCAGTCAACGAAGAGTAGCCTGGGGCAGTCAGTGACGGTCAGTTCGGTAAGGTCGTTGTATGAGCATACGAGGTCGAGGAGGGCCTGGCAGTTACGGACGCCAAGGGCTTTCATATTGTTGTCGGAGCAGACGAAAGACGAGAGGGAAGGCAGACCTGATACAATCATGTTGGAAATCTGGTTGTCATCGATGTTGATGTTCTGGAGATTCTCCACGCCAACAAGGTTGAGGCTTGTGAGTTTGTTGTATCCGCAGTAGAGGTTCTTGAGGGCGGTGCAATAGTCGATGGTGAGTTTCTCGAGGTGGTTGCCCTGGCAGTTGAGAGTCTCAAGGGTAGGTGAGTTTGCAAGGTTGAGTTCAGCAAAGTGGTTGTTCGAGACGTTGAGGTTCTTGATTGCGGGAACATCGCTGAGGGAGAAATCCGCGAGACGGTTATTGTTGACCGAAACATTATAAAGCATGGCGCAGTTGGAGAGATCGAGTTCGGTGAGAATGTTGCGCGAAACGTTGAGGTCTGTCAGCGCGGCATCGCCAGCGGCGGTGAAAGCGGAGATTTTGTTGCGTGAAACATCGACGGAGGTCAGTTGCGAGAAACCCGAGAGATTGAGAGTGCCGGCCAGATGACGATCTTTCCATTTGATTTCGGTAACGTGTCCATTGGCGACTGTCACGCCTTCCCAGGTTGAGGGGTCATTGAGGTTGGCAATCTTAAGAGCCTGTGCGTTGGTTGCGTCTTTTTCGGCAGGCTGTGAAAGGAACGACTGGAGTTGTTTCAACTCGTTCTTGTTGATTTTCTGAGCGTAGGCCATGGTACCCAGCAGTGCAATGGCTAACAGAAGGATGGTCTTTTTCATAATTAAAGGTAGTTGAAGTTATAAGATATGCATTTTGTTAATAATGTCATTATTATTCTGATAGCATTGGTGAAAACTATTAAAGTATCATTATTTTGTTTTCTATCATTCAAACGCCCAACTACCCGATAAGGTTTTAACTTAATTAAAAAATTTTTCCATCTGTAAGGAAAAAGAGTTAAGAATGGTTATGTGAAAACGGCCACCGCATCTGCGGTGGCCGGGATTAGTAACGAGTAATTCTAAAATCCATTCAGAGGGAAGGAACCATTATTGATTTTTCATGGCTTCGGACAGGGCACATGCGAACTGATCAGGACAGGATGTGCCTTTGGCTCCGCATTGAAGGCCCTGGAGTTGTCGTACGAGGTCGGCTGCATGCTGACCGTTGGCCAGGGCGCATATACCTTTCAGGTTGCCGTTGCATCCGCCGAGGAATGAGATGTTGGTGACAATGCCTTCATTATCGATGTCAAATTCAATCCGGCGGGAGCATGTGCCTTGGGGAATATATTTAAAATGCATGTTGACGATTGGTTTATGATTGGTTAAGATAGTTAAAATGCACCGGCCATGGACAGGGTTGTCTTTAGCAGGCCGGTGTAAATTAAGTATATGAGGATAATTATTTCGAAGAGTTGTCGATTCGGCGTAAACTACAGGGCTTATCCTGAATCTCGCACGACATGGTCGCATCGTGAATCTTTACGTCATCAATCTTTACATATCGGCCGTAGAGTTCAGTTACGGCTCCGCGCAACTGACGACTATATTTCGTTGCTAGGTCCTTGCGTGAAAGAGGTTCCACTGCGGGTGTCTCCTGATCCGTGATTACATTGGATGCGAAAGCGACACCTTCGGGATCTACAGCGATGTCGAGTGTTTTGCTGTCGAGAGTAATTATGATGTCATCATCGTCCTCGAAGACATATGTCCCGGAGATTTTTGCTGTTCCGGTTACTGTGATTTCGTAGGTTGAGACAATCGAGTCGTTGCTCGGGACTGCGTCCTGGATCACAACATCGGTAACGATGTCAATCTTGCCCTCGTCATTGCTGCCTTGGTCGGGGGTGAATGTAAATCGAGAGGTAGCCTGGCAGTTCGCGAGGCTTTCCTGATTGAGGAAAAGGCGTTCTTCACCGCCTATCCAAGAACCGGCGATGTCCTTTTCGTTGAAGGAACAAGAGGTCATGGCAACAGAGGCAGCCATTGCGATGAGTCCAAAAGTGTTTGTCAGATACTTGAATTTCATGAAATTATTATTTAATTAGATTGTTCTTTTGACTCTGGATAAAATCAATTCTGACCCAGATCGGCGCATATAATGTCGTGTGACTGTCTCATAAGTTCGTTGAGGTCGTGTCCTTCTTCGGGCGCCTCGATCGGGGCGTGGATGGTGAGAACTATGTGACCCGGACGAGGAAGTCTGGCATTGCGTGGCATCACACTGTATGCTCCATCAATGCTGACGGGGACAACCGGAAGATTGAACTCGGTGGCGAGCATGAAAGCGCCACGCTTGAATGTCGCGATGCGGCCATTGGGAGAGCGGGAGCCTTCGGGAAAGACAACGACAGACATGTTTTTCTTCAACTGACGTTGAGCGTCTTCCATTGTCCGGCGTATTCCGGCGGGATTGTGTCGCTCGACATAGATGTGGCCTGCTTTGTAGCAGGCATAGCCGACAAAGGGAATCTTGCGCAGGGACATTTTCATCAGCCACTTGAAGTTGTGCCCAAGCCAGCCGTAGATAGCAAATATATCGTAAGCGCCCTGATGGTTGGCCACAAATACATAAGAGCGTCCTCTGGCAATATTCTCCTGACCCCTTACGGATACCGTGACGAAGGAAATCCAGCACATCATGCGCGCCCAGATGACAGCGGGATAATATCCCCAGAACTTACTGCCGCCGAGAATAGAGCCTGTCGCAACTGTCAGCGACGTCAGTAACGTTAATACTATCATCAGGGGAATCATGATGAATATCTGGTAAACGCGATATAGATAGATCATCTTGTGGTTTTATGTTATTGTTAAGATATCCTGAATAAAGAATTAATTTGTCGGAGTCATGCGTACTTAATTCTAAGGTCCGGAGCCCCCGATTTGTTTTGCGAAATTCGCAAAAAAACTCGTCATATGCAAGAAACAGTTAAAAATTTGTCTGAAAAGCGACCGAAATTTCAAAGCAAAAGGCTTAACTTTGCGAGCGAATGCAGATGAAACATGTTAATCTGTCCTTAATCTACGGTAAACATTTCATTTGCCAAACAATCATTTACTGACATTATAAACAATAATAAGAAAATGAGAAATCTGAAACGTATCATTCTGGCACTTGTCATGATTGTGGCAGTAGGTGCAACTGCTTCTGCTAAGTTCAGCATCGGTCCCCGTGTGGGCATTGCTGTGAACGACCTGAAATTCAATAACGAACTGTGGTCCGGTGAGAACCGGACAGGTTTCACCGGCGGTCTGATGATGGAGTTCACTGTGCCTGTCATCAATCTGGGATTCGATGCATCGGTTATGTATGTGCGCCGCGATGCCCGTTTCCTTGACGAACAGGCAGCCAACGGCGAAGTTAACATGACCAAAGACTGGATCGAGATACCTATAAATTTCAAATATAAAATAGGTCTCCCGGTTATAGGTAAGATTGTCTCGCCGTATGTATTCACCGGTCCCAGTTTTGCCTTCCTGACATCTTCGCGTGCGATTAATGAGGCATGGGAATCCAACAAGTTCGATGTATCGTGGAATGTGGGTGCGGGCCTTGAGTTCTTCACCCATCTGCAAGTCGGTGCGTCATATGGTTTCGGCATGACCAAACTTGCAAAACAGGTTGTCGGCGCTAACGGCGGTAACGTTAACGGGAAGAACCGCTATTGGACAGTGACTGCGGCATGGCTATTCTGATGGTGTGAACTTTTGGTCTCTGGTTTTGTTTTTTATAAAAAGTAAAATACAGAACTATGGAATCAAAAGATAAAAAACAGTGTAGTACTCGCAGGCAGATGAACGATGCCAAGCCGGGCTTCAATAAGTATGAAGGCGTTTTGACCGATATTGCCGATAAAGGCAAGGATACGGAAAAACTGATTAAAGAAGAAGTCAGGCAACTAAACAACAACCCCCGAAATCAATACTGAAAAGCATGTAATTCATGTTTGCCCGTAATTAAAGGGGCCTAAAACGTTGACGACTGAACTAAGACATTTGTCCGTTCAGTCGTCAATTGTTTTGTCATGATTGGGCTGTTATGGATTACATTGGAGAAATGCGGATTGCGGTTCCACCTCCTGGCGCAATCCACTGGTGGAGTTTCTGCCCCGGTTTAACATTGACTTTACGGATTCTGTAAGCCTGTGGATTGGTCTTCCAGTGGGCGCCGGGAGCATCCTCATAAATGGTTGCAATGTATCTGTGGCCCTTTGGCAGGAAACTAAGGTCAATGGTAGCGGTTCGTTCCTCATCACCGGTGATTGCGCCGACAAACCAGTCATCGGAATTCTTGTCGCGGCGTGCAACGGTGATATAACGGTTAGGCTCGGCCTCCAGATAGCGTGAATCGCTCCAGTCTACCGGTACATCCTTAATAAACTGAAAGGCATCAATGAAGCGTTCGTAATTTTCAGGCAGGTCACATGCCATCTGGAGTGGAGAAGGCATTGTGACATATAGAGCCAACTGACGCGCCAGTGTCGTTCCAGCCTGGGAGTCCTTACCCTGTCCGTAGTAACTTAGACGGCCTTCAAACAGTCCCGGAGTATAGTCCATTGGACCGCCTTTTAGCCGGGTGAAAGGCAGAATGCAGGTATGAGAGGGGGGATTGCCGCCCATAGACTCGAACTCACCGCCTCGTGCAGACTCCTGTGCCAGCCAGTTGGGCCATGTGCGGCAAAGTCCCGTGGGGTGGGGCGCCTCATGGCTGTCAATCATAATACCGTAGTGGGCCGCACGCTCGGCAACGTCATAAACGTGGTCAGCCATCCACTGGGATGAGTGATATTCGCTTCGCGGTATTATGGCTCCGACATAACCGGTCTTGACAGCATCGTAGTTGTTTGCTTTCATGAATCGAAACGCGCTGTCAAGTTGAAGAGCATAGTCTGCGGCGTTGGCGGCTGTCTCGTGGTGCATGATGAGTTTCACGCCTTTTTCCCTGGCATAGTCGCGCAGGTATGGTAGGTCGAAATCAGGGTAGGGAAGGTCATAACGGAACTGGCGGTTCTTGCGATAACTCTGCCAGTCTTCCCATCCCTGGTTCCATCCTTCGACCAGAACTCCGTCAATACCATGTGTGGCGGCGAAATCAATGTAGCGCTTTACGTTTTCGGTATTTGCGGGATGTCGTCCGTTAGGCTTGAGTTTAGTGTAATCGGTCACCCCGGGTTTTGCCAGGGAATCATCCGAATATGCCCATGTTTTCTCTCTGCCGATAAACATTTCCCACCATACGCCTACGAATTTCATGGGTTTGATCCATGATGTGTCTTCGATCTTGCAGGGTTCGTTAAGATTTAGGATGAGTTGAGATGCAAGTATGTCACGCGCGTCATCACTGACAATCAATGTGCGCCAAGGAGTATTGAACGGTAACTGTAGGTATGCGCTGACTCCGAGACGGTCGGGAGCGGGAAGTGATTTCATAGAGAAATCCTGTGGATTGACATCAAGCATCATCGAGGGATAGCCTACAAGCGCAGCCTCATGGATATTTACATATACCGGTTTTTCATTTTTTGTTCCATGAGTCTTGAGGAGCATGGGGGTCTGGATTGAATTGCCTCCGACACGCTGAGACTCGGAATGTTTGTGAAAATTGGCGAGGACCTCGGAAAGTTGGGAGAAAGTCGTTTCAGACCAGATGTATTCATCTGTATCGTAGTCACCGGGAATACAGAAGAGTGTATGATCGTCAGCAAAGTTGAATTCTGTGAGTTCATCACGGACAGTCAGGTAGTTTGGACCCTGTTGCCTGGGAAACTCATAACGGAAACCAAGTCCGTCGTCAAACAGACGGAAACGTACAGTCATCTCCCGAGGCCCTTCGTTGGAGTGAAGAGGATCGTTGACACGGTCGGGAGCCTCGGCACGGAGATGAACGGCGAGTTCGCGGAAGTGGTCGCGTATTTCGGAGTATTCGCCCCAAACCGGTTGCCATGTCCGGTCGATTGTGACTGTGTCAAAACCGGTAATGTTGAAACCGTTGGCAAAAACGGTTTCGTCGGCGACAAGGCCAAGTGCGCTTGGACGTACCAATTCCTTGCCTTTATAGTCTAGGGAATATAGAGGTACACCGTCGGCGTCGACATTGACATTGAGTCTGAGTTGACCGGATGGAGAAGTAATCTCTACAGCCTGTGAGGCAAAAACTGTGCACAATGAGGCGGCTAATGTCAGAAATTTCTTCATTGCAAGAAAGTATTATTAGAAGTAAGGATTTAGTATGATACCGGAATAATTAAAAGAACCGGATGGATTGGCTGATTTTCAGAGGTCTGAAAAGTGGCGGCGTCCGCGCAGGTAGAAAGATGTAAGAATGTTGGTATGCGTGTCTGACCGTTTGTCAAGTAAATCGATCTCAGGATGCTCAGTGTAGGAAGGTGCCATCTTCCGGAAATCGCGGTGAGCGCGCCAAACGGCGGAAGCATTTTTGAAGTCGAATGTCATTACGAACTTTGCCCATGCCACAGTGTCAAGTAAACGGCGCCGGAAAAGTTTGGCACGGCGGGTAGAGTCCGGAAGATTTTTGTGCAAGAGAAGAAGATTGTTGCGAAAGTTCAGATAGGTCTTTCGTGGATTCTCGGCAGGCAGGGAACCTCCACCCAGGTGATATACATGTGACGATGGAACGACAACAATTTCATTTCCGCTGAGTAGAATACGCCAGCAAAGGTCAATTTCCTCCATGTGAGCGAAGAACTTTGAGTCAAGTCCGCCAACCTTACGGTAAAGTTCGGCCCGTACTGTCAGCGCTGCACCTGTGGCCCAGAAAACCGGGATGACATCATCGTACTGTCCTTTGTCTTCTTCACAAACGGTGAAAATACGTCCTCGGCAGTAAGGGTAGCCGTTACAGTCAAGAAAGCCTCCGGATGCACCGGCATATTCGAACTGAGACTTATTTTTGTAACTCAGAAGTTTGGGTTGGGCTGCACCGACTTCGGGATGCTTGTCAAGATATTCTATCAGAGGCTCAATCCAACCTTTAGGAGTCTCGACATCGCTGTTAAGAAGAATGACATAGGTGTACGTAGGGTCAAGAGCGTTTATGGCCTTGTTGTATCCTTCGGCAAAACCATAGTTCTCGGTAAAGAAGAGGGTCCGGATATTCTTGCCGAACTTGTTTTCCAGAAGGGAACGTGAACCGTCTGTCGAACCGTTGTCTGCCACTATGACGTCTGCGGCATTGCGGTTTGTGCCACTGATGACCGAGGGAAGGAACTCATTAAGAAGTTTTTCTCCGTTCCAGTTGAGGATGATGACGGCAGTATGTACTTCGGTAGAGGATGGCTTTATTTTTTCAATCATGATGATTCAGATTTGTCGGGGATGTTATATTGGAAATTTAACTCCGAAAGATTTCATTTATTATTTTGTGAAGTAGAATCCGGAGAGTTCTTCCAACGGTTGTGAGTCCAGAGCCAGATAGATGGTTCCCGACGGATGGTTTCTTCGAGGAGTCTGAAATATCGTTCGGTAACAGACATTTCTTCGGTCTCGGAAATTTTGTCTGTAATTAGCCGGACAGTGATGACATAGTGCCCGCGTCTGGGCTTGGACATATCCCAGTATACAACTGCCATGTCAAAACGGCGTGCGAGATGTTCGGTACCTGTAATCACAGCCGTCGGACGCCCGAGAAAGTCGATAATGTGTACCGGGTCATTATGGCTGGGTTTCTGGTCTGACATAAAGCCGGTAATTGAGGTAATGCCGTCTCGACGTAACGTAAGCATCTCACGCATGGTCCTGTTCTTAGGAATAGAAATTGAACCGAAACGACTGCGGAGTCTCAGCATTAGGGCGTCAAAGCGTTTGTTCCGCAATGGACGGTATATCTGGCAGAAAGCATCGCCGGCTTCAACTTCTTTCTGAAGATGGAGTGTGATGCTTGGAGCCCATTCCCAGTTGCCGCAATGTGAGAAGTAGGCGACAATTGAGCGTTTGTTGTCCATGAGTTCGCGAATAGTATTGAGACCTTCAAACTTCATACGTTTTTCGATTTCAGACTCGGAAATGTGAAGAAGTTTGATTGTCTCGACAATATAATCGGCGAAATTGCGGTAGAATTGTCTGGTAATATTACGAATTTCGGGAGATGATTTTTCCGGGAAACATTTTGATAGATTCTTGCGTACCATTCCGCGGCGATAGCGTGCTATATAATATATAATAAGGTATAGCAGGTCAGCAAGACCGTAAAGGAACCAGAACGGCAGGCGGGCAAGTCCTTTGAGAAAGAATTCGACAATCTGGAACAACATGGCGTCAGTCGTTTAAAAGTGTCGCATGAATATGTTCACCGTCTTCAGCAATAGAGTCAAGGCGAACATTTACTATTGTATTGTCAAGTTCGCGAGGAGCGTTGACAAGAACTTTAAGATAATTGTCTGTGAAACCACTCATTGGCTGTCCTTCGGGAGCGTGTTCCAGAAGCACGGGACGGACTGTTCCAAGGAATCGGCTTGAGAATTCATGCAGTTTGCAATCGGATACAGCGAGCATCTGATGTGTGCGGGACTGCTGGATTTGCGGAGGAACCACGATGTCAATATCCAGGGCCTTTGTGCCTGGACGCTCACTGTAGGTGAAAACATGCAGCCGAGATATTGGAAGAGACTCGACAAAAGTTTTAGAACGAGCAAAACGTTCTTCGGTTTCGCCACGCGTGCCGACCATAAGGTCGACTCCTATGAAAGCATCAGGCATTACCTCCCGGATTTTCTCTATTTTGTGACGGAACAGCGATGTATCATAATGGCGGTGCATCAACGCCAGGACTTCATCGTCACCGCTCTGCAGTGGCACATGGAAGTGTGGCATGAATTTCTTTGATTGTGCGCACCACTTGATGATTTCATCAGTCAGTAGGTTTGGTTCGATGGAAGAGATACGGTAACGCTCGATACCTTCTACATTGTCCAGTGCGATTATTAGATCAAGAAAATTGTCTTCACGTCCTTTCCCGAAATCTCCTATATTGACGCCGGTGATTACAATCTCGCGACCGCCTTCATCGGCTGCATGCCTGGCCTGTTCCACAAGTTGGGGTATGGTTCCGGAGCGGGAGCGTCCGCGGGCTTTCGGGATTGTGCAGTATGTACACCAGTAGTCGCATCCGTCCTGAACCTTAAGGAAAAAACGGGTTCGGTCTCCTCGTGAGCATGATGGCATGAATTCCCGAATGTCGCGTGTTCGGTCTACTATGGTCCGTGCGAGTCTGTCAGTCTGCCATTGGCGAAGGAAGTCAACCATCATGAGTTTCTTGTCGATTCCGCATGTGAGGACAACGCCGTCAATGCCGGCAACCTCTTCGCTTTTCAGTTGGGCGTAGCATCCGGTGACAATAATTGCCGCCTCAGGATATCGCCTGTGGAAAGACCTGATGGTCTGCCGGCACTTGCGGTCGGCGGTTTCGGTTACCGAACATGTGTTGACCACAATGAAATCAGGTGTATCTCCCTGAGTGGCACGGCGTATTCCTGCTTCGGCGAAGATGCGGGCTACGGTGGATGTCTCAGCAAAGTTCAGTTTGCAGCCGAAAGTGTGGAACAGCGCGCTTGAGTTTTGGAAAATATTATTATGGTCACTCACGTTGAATGTTGCTTTATTTCAGAATTGGAAATAGATGAATGGTGCGACGTCCTCGCCCCGGAGTTCGAGTACAGCCTGAACCACTACAATGAAAATCAGAAGTTTTATAAGCCAGGGCGATTTTACAAACCATGCGCCGGCTTTATCCCAGAAACCTGTCGGGAGTATATGGGAAATAACAATCACGCCCATCAGGACCAGCCATAGCCAGCGCACTGCAGCAAAAGGCACGGCATAGTCCCAGGAGAAGTCAGTGAAGATATGCGATGTTATCGCCCAGGAGTCACTCCATGAATCGGCACGGAAGAAAATCCACAGGAATGTTACGAAACACATAGTGATAAGCCACGAAAATGCTTTTACCGGCCAGATGTCAGGTATACGTTCGAGTACAGGTCTAGTCGCCTTGTGTACGGCGAGTCCTGTACCGTGCATGGCCCCCCAGAATACAAATTTCCATGCCGCGCCGTGCCACAGTCCACCAATAAGCATCGTCGTGAAACTATTGATATAAGTTCTGCATGTTCCCTTACGGTTTCCGCCAAGAGGTATGTAGATATAATCCCGTAGCCACGATGACAGTGAAATGTGCCATCGGCGCCAGAAATCTGTTAGGTTGCGTGACTTGTAGGGGAAGTTGAAGTTCTTTGCAAGTCTGAAACCCAGGATGAGGGCTATGCCTATGGCCATATCGCTGTAACCTGAGAAATCACAGTAAATCTGCATGGTATAGCCGATAACGCCCATCAAGGTTTCGAAACCGGAGTAATCTGGCGTCCCTGTGGCAGGATTGACGTAAAATATCAGGTCGTTGTACTGTGCCAGATAATCGGCAATGATGGCCTTTTTGACAACACCGAGTATAATCAGCCAGAATCCGAAATAGACTTCATTGCGTGTAGCGTGGCGATTCTTGCGAATCTGAGGAAGGAAGTAATCAGCGCGAACGATGGGCCCTGCGACCAGAGCCGGGAAGAAAGAGAGGAAGAATGCGTATTCCAGCCATGTTCTCGTAGGTTTTACGGCGCCTTTGTAAACATCGACTATATAACTGATAGACTGGAAGGTGTAGAATGATATTCCGACTGGAAGTATTATTTCAAGAGGCGAGAAGTTTGAACCAACCATGGCATTCCAGTTCCATAGGAAGAAATTCGCATACTTGAAGTATCCGAGAATCGATAAAGAACAGATTAATGATGCAATCACGCATAGTCGACGGGCAAGCCGGCCTGAACACCTTACAAGCAGACGGGACAGTCCCCAGTCGACCAATGAAGTCGCAAAAAGCAGTATGACGAAAATACCGCTTGATTTATAATAAAAGAACAATGAGAAGGCGATGACAAAGACTATCATCTGCCACATGCGTTTCTTAAGAAGTGCGTATACCGGCAGAAAAACCAGAAACAGGGCCCAGAACAATCCTGACGAGAAAAGCATCGGTTCGCCGGATCTGTATGTCAGTTGGTCAAGTATATTCTGCAGTATCTCCATTTTTTAGAGAATGTTCTTGTTGTATATTCTCAAAAAGATATTGTTAACGTTCGTTAGGCTGGTGTACAAAAATTTTTTCGGGACGACCGGTGTTGTCTTTTGGTCTTGTCATACGTATGGGGTGGTTGGAATGGGTGGGCATCCATCGGGCAATTGAATCAGCCCAGAGTGCCGCGGACTCATGTGTCGGATGGGCGCCGTCTTTCTTGCGGTTAAAATGCATCCCGTCGCTGAGAAAGAATGAGCCTTCCGGAACGTTACTCGCTATCAAATCGTTGATGCCCGTATCTTTTTTCCAGTTGGGAGGTCCAATCCATAAGAACGGTATGTCTCCGATTTCCTTGACAATCTGCTTTACAAATCTGTCTCTTTTCTTGGCTATATCCGATACAAAAAGTTCGTTGGCGCCAAGACAGATTAATATGTAATCAGGGTGAAGCCGAGAGATATAAGATGAAAGTTTTCCACTTCCGCCCCATATTTCCGACGTCGAGGAATACCAGATTACTGTGTAGAGCTTGTGGCCGTTGGCTTTGGCATAATGGGCAAACCTGGGAGACAGACCCTCGAGCATTGAATCACCTATGAACAGGATTGTTTTCGGGCAGGTGTCAAGTTTGACTGGTGTCGCACTGTCACGGCGAATGTTTGCACGGGCATGTCCGGCAATCCTGGCGGATGCCGATGCGTTATCTTTACCGGTGACAGTCTGTGCTATTTCCGATGATTTAGGCTCCCATGAACCTATTTTTAAAGAGTCGAAAGAAGACAGCAACGCGAATATGCCGAAGGCACACGCCAGCAGCAACCATAGTCCGAGATAGTTTTTTCGCATTGATCAGGTTCTGGATTGAGTATTAATAATTGGGAAAAATCAGCGTGAGATTACGCGGTAAGTAGTTCCGGCGCCAGAGTATACATTGTAGCGGGTAAGTCCGTATCCATGCTTTGCGGCAGGCCCGCTCAGCGGATAGCCGAGATTCTCGAAGACATCATATGTCGATCCGCATTTGGGACATACGCCGTTATGCGTCTCGGAATCTATGTATATGCGGACATCGGGTTGGTGCTCTACAGGACAGGAAAGGTCAAAGGCCTGAGGATTTCCGTATACATCGCCTACAAGTAAAACGCCACCGTAGCCGGTATAGGTAGTTGCGGTATAGAAGAAACCTGCAGGCCGGTTTTCCTGACGAATAAACGTACGGTAATCAAGAGCCCCTGAGACACCATATGTATTCCACATGCCGATGTCTGTAAAGACAATCTGTACAGGAACGGCTGGAATCATTTCATCATCGATGTGATGGCATGATGAAATCATGATGGTCACTGCGAGGTATCCTAAGACATGTAATCCTCGAAGTAGTCTTGTCAAGGAGAGTACCATTACTTGTGAAAGGATTGGTATGATTATACACCGTTGCCTCCGGCAATTTTTGCCATCATTACGCCGAATTGGTCTGCAGCCTTCTGGATCTGCGGGCCGACAAAAGGTTTGAGCATTACAGGAATGTTTATGTCTATGGAAGTAGTGAGTTCGGTCAGGTCATCACCGAGAGGTTTCATTTCGACGATCATCGACATTGGAAGAATGCCCTCTGCGGCCATTCTGATTTGCCTGTCGTTGCGCTCCACGACTTTAAATTTCATTTCGCCGACCTGTGGGTTCACGATGACGATTGCGTCTTTTTCGAAACGTGCCTGGCCGATTTTAGCGCGCTCGGCTTCGGGAAGTTGGTCTACTGTGGACTGTAAGGCTGTCAGGTCACCGAATTTGTCAGCGATTGTCACGGCCGGAACATTTACAGTCACGGCCTTACCTTTATATAATGACATGTTTGGAGTCGGAATTATGTTTAAGATGTTATTTGCTGGCTGTCCAGTTGGCTGGGTCTTTACGCCATTCCTTAAGGGCGTCAATATCTTTGGTCGTTATGAAACCTTTGTCAAGAGCGGCTTCAAGCATAGCGCTGTAGTTGCTAAGCGTGACGAGTTCGACACCTGCATTCTCGAAGCAGTCACGGGCAATGGGGAACTGGTAGGTAAACATTGCCGCCATGCCGATAACGTCACAACCGGCGTTGCGGATGGCCTCTACGGCTTTAAGCGAACTTTTGCCGGTAGAGACGAGGTCTTCTATAACGACAACCTTATTGCCAAGTTTGAGGTCTCCTTCAATCAGGTTTTCCAGGCCGTGATCCTTGGGTGCCGACCGTACATAAACATAAGGCAGTCCGAGAGCGTCAGCCACAAGTGCGCCTTGAGCGATAGCCCCAGTGGCAACACCGGCAATGCAGTCAGGACGTCCGAAGTGCTCGAGAACCAGACGGCAGAGTTCTATCTTGATAAACGAACGCAAATAGGGATATGACAATGTCTTGCGATTGTCGGTATATATGGGGGAATTCCATCCGGATGCCCATGTGAATGGATTGTCAGGCTGAAGTTGGATAGCATTGATATCCAGGAGTTTTTCTGCTAAAATGCGTTCAACGGTTTTCATTGTTATTATCGTGTTTAATATATGTGCAAATTTACGAGTAATCGGGGACATATTGGCCCCTTTTAAGAAAAATTTTCACATCGGAGAGATACAGATATATAAAAAGTTGTTAAATTTGCTCCGAATATGAATAACTGTATGTCACTATACAAAACTTTCATTTCTAATATTGATTATTTTATTATCAGGGAATGACATAACATTACACGCAATAGTTTCCACATAGTTTAACACAAGGTTGCATCAGATTTAGAACCGGATACAACTGACATAAACAAGCAAATTTATGAATGAGATTATAGACAACGACCAGCGCGATGAACATTCAGTGTTCTATGCGGCGCGACAGGCATTGGCACGCCATGCCACCGGTGGTAACATTCTGATTGGAGCGACGCTGCTTGCATTGATTGTCGCCAACATTCCGGCAATTAACCATTATTATTTCGATTTCTGGAATCAGGAGGTCCGACTGCAGATAGGCGACTTCAATCTCTTCAGCCATGCTGGTCATCCGATGGACTTGCTGGCATTCATCAACGACGCCCTGATGGCGATATTCTTTTTCTCGATTGGTCTCGAGATTAAGCGAGAAATACTTGTAGGCGAATTATCCTCGTTCCGTCAGGCGTTGCTTCCCATACTCGGAGCTTGTGGCGGCATGATTGTGCCGGTCGCTATATTTTTCCTGCTGGCACAGGGTACGGATTATGTCGGGGGTGCCGCTATTCCCATGGCTACGGATATTGCATTCTCTCTGGGTGTGCTTGCCATGCTTGGCAAGCGTGTGCCCATATCTCTGAAAATCTTCCTTACGACACTTGCGGTTGTCGATGATATTGGCGGCATCATAGTAATAGCAACATTCTACTCTGGGCATATCGAGGTTACATATCTGCTTTATGCCGCAGGGCTACTGATTCTCCTTTTGCTTGGATCCAAGATGCGTATAAAGAGCCAGGTGTTTTATCTTGGCGTCGGAGGCATTGTATGGTTCCTTTTCCTGAACTCCGGCATACATCCTACCATCGCGGGAGTTCTTGTTGCATTCTGTGTCCCGGCGACACCTGTGTATAATCCGAAGAAATATGTCAAGATAATTCGTAGGGCCGCTGCAAAATTCCGTTCAGAGGAAGTTGAATGCATGGACCGAAAGTCAATCCTCAGCAAAGACCAGATGAACTGGCTTAAAGAGGTGGAGTCTGCATCAGATAAGGTTATATCTCCGTTGCAGGAACTTGAGGATTCGCTTCACCCGTTTGTGAATTATTTCATCGTTCCTGTATTCGCTTTTGCCAATGCCGGTATTTTCCTGCTTAATCTTGATCCCGTTACAATAGTTGAAGGCATATCACTGGCTATAATTTGTGGTCTGGTTATCGGAAAGTTTGTAGGAATCTTCCTGTTCTCATGGCTTACGATATTACTCCGTCTGGCTCCTAAGCCAAAGAATTCCACATGGATTCAGCTGGCAGCCGTCTCGATGCTTGGAGGTATAGGTTTTACAGTATCACTGTTTATAGCCACACTTTCGTTCGGCGGAGGAAACGCGCATATGCAGTCGCTTCTCGATCATGCGAAACTTGGTATAGTCGTAGGCTCGCTTGTAGCGGGTATTGTCGGTTTCCTTTGGTTGCATAAAGTCCTTCCGAAAGGGGCGGCTGATACAGACCCTCTGGAGGAAGAAGAATGCTGACAGCAAATAATGAATAGGTACTAAACAAGAATCCCCTTGAGGCATCTTGCCTCAAGGGGATTCTTGTTTAGTTTTCTATGAGGGAAATATACTCCCGTCATGCTGTGACTGATATATCGGTCTGAATGCTATTCGCGGTATGAAGGCTGTGTCTGGGCAATTCGGGTTCCGGTTCCCTCAGGCATGTCAGATGGCTCTGCCACGACATTGACAATATACGAAAGGACAGCGGTGGCGAGAGATTTGTCTTCAGCCAGTACCGGAGTTACAATCTGAAGGACATATTCGCCGGGAACTGTACCGAACTCCTTGCCGTCTGCACCGGTGCCGAAGCGTTCGGTCGCAATGCCAAAACCATAAGGCGCGATACCATTGGTGCCGAGACGGTACCCATTCCAGAAATAGGTAGCCATAGTGATGGCTGCTTTCTTGCCGGCCTCGTTGTTAGTGATGTTTACGGATTCGATAATCAGAGAATCACCTGAAACGAGGTATATTTCGCCATCATAGTTCAGGGCTGAACCACCCAGGGTTATGTTCATGGATACATCGGGGGTGTCATCATCGTCGCTACATGACACAAATCCGGCCGCCATAAGCGGCAGCGCAAACAATAAATAGAGAAACTTTTTCATAATGTTAGGACAATGTGTTAGACATAATATTTTTTGATAATTTATACTTCTAACACCCACGTCATCGTAAAAGTTCTTAGATAGTGGAAATTACATGTCATGGATACGCGATAAGCGTATTGTATGAAATGCATGACGCAAAAGCGCGCTGTATACTTCCGCCGGCAGGAATTCATCGGAGAGTGAAATATGCTCAGAACTTTGGGAGCCTGATTTTGTTATGAAGGTAGAAATATTATGGAAAAGAAAGAAACTATTGAGAAGATGTGGTATGAGAATCCGGCCAAAGGTCGCGAATGGTACCAATGGTTCTTCGATAATGTATATGAGGATGACGAGGCCATGCTGCTTGTGAAGAATGGCTCTCCGGTTAGTTCGATGCTGCTGCAGAAGTATGTTTTCCGTTACTGTGGTCGCGACTTGTCCTGTGCCTATATAGCAGGCGCTACCACCCCGCGTCAGCTTAGGGCACGTGGCTATATGTCGGAACTGATGCGTCAGGCCGTAGGCGAATGCTATGCTCGTGGCGAGGTCTTTGCCTCTTTGATACCTGCCCATGATTCGCTGTACTTTTATTACGACCGTTTTGGTTTCGCCACTGTTGTCTACGTCGATGTCGAGCGGTACACATCCCTGCATGAATTTACCGACAGCGGTGGATTTTCTGCCGTAGACGTTGATTATGAAATTTTGCACTATCTTGAGACCCTCAGGGATGCTTCAATAATACATACTCCGGCACAGTGGAAACATATTATGGACAACCTTTCGCTCTGCGGCGGATATGCCTGTGCTGTGGCGGATGCCGCAGGACTGCCTGCTGCGTTGGCTGTGGCATCTGAACATGGGGGCGAGATTATAGTAAGATTTCTTGCCTGTCCTGAAGGATCTACTTCTCCGGCAGCGGATAAGGTTCTGTCGATGGTACGTGAGCATTTTGGCAAAAAGCCATTTGAGGTCTGGGCATCGCCGGGCATGGTGCCGACAAATCCCCGTCTTCGCGCACGCGGAATGATGCGCATAATTGACGCCCAGGCGGTTTTTTCGGCGCTGGCAGAGGCCAATCCGTCAATGCAGCAGGTCATCGCGCTCCACGATCCTTTGATAACTGCGAACAACGGGTACTATATTATACGTGGTGGAGAATGCCGTATGACGGATTCCACAATGAGGCCTGTCACACTCAACGTGGATATATCCACAATGACGTCGATATTGTTTTCCTCTCCTCAGATCGGATCGGTTTTCGGAATTTCATCCTGTCGGCCGTCGCTTGACCTTATGCTGGACTAATCCTCGCAATAGTGGCGCAGGACACGCCTGTACGAGTTGAAAATCTTTGATTTGGAAACAAAACCCACGTATCGGCCTTCACTTACTACGGGGAGGTTCCATGCTCCGCTGTCATCGAACGCTTTCATCACCATGTCCATTGAGTCGGACAACTCAAGGACCGCTGGAGGCGAAGTCATGAAATTTCCTACATACATTTTTTTATACAGGTCCGGCCTGAACATTATGTTGCGGATGTCGTCAAGAAGGACAACGCCCACCAGTTTGTTATCGCCGTCAAGTACAGGAAATAGATTACGGTGCGAGCGCGAGATGGTATCCACCATCTGTTTTAGGTTCATGTCTGCTGTCACAGGTAGAAAGTCGTTCTCGATAACATTGTTTATTTTCAGCAGGGTCAGTACGGCTTTGTCTTTGTGATGTGTAAGCAGGTCTCCTCTCTGTGCGAGGCGCATCGTATAAATGGAATAAGGCTCGAAAATCTTGATTGTTCCGTATGATACAGTCGAGACTATCAGCAGTGGCAGGAAGAGCATATAGCCGCCTGTGAGTTCGGCGGTGAGGAAGATGGCCATCAGGGGAGCATGCATGACACCTGACATAACTCCGGCCATGCCTATAAGAGCGAAGTTCTTGGTCGAAACTTCGGTGAATCCCAGCAGATTGACCACATAGGCAAAGAGAAAGCCTGTCATGCATCCGACATATAGCGATGGCGCGAATGTTCCGCCTACGCCTCCGCCTCCGTTGGTGGCGGATGTGGCGAACGCCTTTGTAAGGATAATCACACCGATGAACAGAATTATGAACCATACCTGTGATCCCTCGCCATAGAACATTGAGCCATTGACTATAGACGACGTGTCACCGTTCAGCAGACCCACAATCGAGCCGTATCCCTCGCCGTATAGAGGCGGGAAAAGGAATACCAGCAGAGAAAGTATCGAACATCCTGTAAGTGTCTTGGCTGACTGGCACTTCATGCGCGAGAAAAAATTTTCCATCATGTTCATCACGCGCGTGAAGTACAGCGATACCAGTCCGCAAAGCACACCGAGTATCAGCGCGAAAGGGATTTTCGCGGCATAGAACGACTCGCTTTGTGCGAAAAAGAACTCGAAATCATAGCCGGTGTACACATATGCTATTGTGGTCGAAGTGATGGAGGCGATCAACAGGGGCATGATGGATACAGTCGTGAGGTCTATCATAAGCACCTCGAGTGTGAACAGCATTCCCGCTATGGGCGCCTTGAAGATTCCGGCTATGCCTGCTGCCGCACCGCAACCGACCAGAAGCATTAGGTTTCGGGGTGACATCCTGAACAACTGGCCTATATTCGATCCTATGGCCGCTCCGGTATATACGATAGGTCCTTCTGCGCCTACAGATCCGCCGAAACCGATTGTTATTGAGGACGAGACAACCGAAGTGTACATGTTGTGCCTTTTAAGGCGGCTTTTGTTGCGTGAAATCGAATAAAGCACCTTTGTCACGCCGTGCGAAATGTTGTCGCGGACGAAATACTTGACGTACAGCATTGTGAGGATCACGCCTATGGCCGGAAGAAGAATGTACAGGATATTCCCCCGATTCAGGTCAATGTGGGAGGTCAGCGTCTGCGATATCAGTGAAATCAGATATTTTAGGGTTATAGCGGCCAGGCCTCCGAACAGTCCTACTGCCAGAGCCAGGATGATGACCAGTGTCCTTTCCTTGAGATGGCGTTCGCGCCATAGCAGGAATTTCCCGAAGAGCGAGCCTGCGTCTCGTTCGGGTTGCTTTTGCGCTTTCATTGCCATTATGATATATTGTTTTTGGTTGAATTCATTTGTAATTTTCTTTTTACCGTTTTCACGGAATGAGGATGTCTACATGCCTTTGCCTTTAAATACCGTGTTTATGGTGTAATATAGAATTTTCAGGTCAACGCCAAGTGACACGTTCTCCATATATATAAGGTCATAGCGCAGGCGTTCTATCATCTGGTCTATATTCGATGCGTAGCCAAAGCGGACCATGCCCCATGATGTGATTCCGGGACGTACCTGATGGATGAGATTATAATATGGTGCGCGGGCCACAATTTGTCGGATGTAGTATTCGCGCTCGGGACGGGGACCGACCAGTGACATGTCGCCGCGGACAACATTCCAGAACTGAGGAAGTTCGTCAAGACGATATTTGCGAAGGAAGCGTCCCACGCGTGTTACGCGGGAATCGTCCGGCGATGTGAGTGCCGGCCCGTTTTCCTCAGCATCCATACGCATTGTGCGGAACTTGTATATCTTGAATGGATGCTTGTGGTAGCCTATACGTTCCTGACTGTAGAATACCGGTCCCGGGCTGTCGCGGCGTATTGCCACGGCAATCGCGGCATATACCGGAAGAAGCACCACGCATGTAACCGATGCGATTATTACATCGCTTATGCGTTTCAGGTTGGTTGTCGCTGCAGAGGTGTGGCATTGTGTAATGTCTATCAGGGGCTCGTTCGCTACATTCCCTATTCGGGGACGCATCACAATCAGGCCATACAGGTCGGGAGTGATGAAAATAGGCATGTCGAGTGTGAACAGCGAGTTGATGAGTTCACCGGTGTCGGGTGATTCACTGTTTTGAGACACAACCACAAGACGTCTGATTCCAAGTTTTTTGCAGGTCTCTCCGATATTGGATAGGGGAAAGACCGGGAATCCGTGAACTTCTTTAAGTTTTTTGTCATTTTTGATGTCGACAAGGCCCACCACATTGAAGCCTGCGCCATAGTCGGTGGTGTTCAGTCGGTTGGCGAGGGCGATGGCTTTCTTGCCGGTGCCAATTACGAGGGTGGGGAACTGAAGCATGCGTTCTCGAATCAGGCGAACTGTGCGCTGATTGATGATCATGCGCCCGATGAGCACCGGTACAAACAGCAAAGCCCAGAGTATAACTATGAGTTCGTATGATTCGATTCGGTCTGTTGTCGTGTCATTGATCATCGCCACGAAGAATATTATCAGTGTCCCTATGAACGAGACTCCTGCAGTGTTGGTGAACAGGTCGCCGCGCGATTTGTAGAATACCTCGTTGTAGAAACCGCTAATCCAGTAAAGTATGAGCATCATGAGCGGAAAGACAATCAGGCCTGCAACCACGGGTCCTGTCAAGAGGAACTCTCCCAAAGGAAGCGGATTGGAGTATTGTCCGCGCTGATAGTAGAAACGTACGATTACACACAGCAGCCAGCCTATGTTGAGGCACAGGTAGTCGCTGAGGATGTATTTCAGCCGCTGTCGTGTAACGTTTATACGCATTATGTGATGTTTTGTTGTCAGTTTGCAATTCAGGGCCTCAGAACCTTGAAAGTCCCGTCCTCGCTCAGTCGCATCACAGACGATGGCTGGCCAGGAGTTCTGTCGTTACGTCGTGTGGCGCAGACATAGTCGACGGCATTGAGGATTTCGGGAGAGATTTCGGCGAAAGTCCTCGGAGTCGGCTCGCCGCTGATATTTGCGGATGTCGAGACTATAGGCGCACCTACTCGGCGACAGAGCCGCTGTGAGAAATCTTCTTTTGTCAGGCGTACGCCTATGGTCCCGTCGATTCCCTTGAGTTCGGGGGCAACGCCAGTACCTTCGTCATAGACTATTGTCAGCGGCCGTTCGGAAAATTCTATCAGGTCGTATGCGACGTCGGGAATGCCGCATACTGTACGTTCGAGCATGCCGAGGTCGCCGACAAGTGTTATCAAGGCTTTGTTGTCGACACGTTTCTTGATTTCATATATGTGTTTTACGGCCTCGCTGTTACGGGCGTCGCAACCTATGCCCCAGACTGTGTCGGTTGGGTAAAGTATCACACCTCCGCGACGCATCACATCGGCGGCTCGGCGGATATCCTCTTCGGGTGAGAGGTCTTTGTTTTCTTCGATATTCTGCATAAATCGATTTTTCTCAGTCTACAAATTTAGGCAAAAGTTTGTCAATAACAAAAAAATGATTTCACTTGGCGGTTTGGGGTTATGCAAATAAAAAATTTCGTAATGCAAATTTCTTATTCATGTATTTTAATGAATTGTTTAGCAATGCTTTAATATATGATATTCCACTGCATGGTTCTATCTCAGTGTAATATTTATTTGTGAACCATTTCTCTTTTAATTAGTTTATATTTTATGAAAAACACAAGAAGACAATGTATATGCTCCGAAGTTTAAAATGATTGGTAGAGTTTTATAAATATTTACCATACAATGAATTAATGTACTAATAAGATTTAAATTTCTACCTTGGGAGTAAACATTAAGCCATTTTCGTGGTCTTTTCTAACGAACATCCAAATAAATAAAATAAACAGAACAATGAAAAAGAAAATTTTAGCATTGGCTCTTGTAGCCGTTACTCTCGTTGCATTTTCCGGTTATGCTCAGAAACCCAATGATACAAAATGTACTGACAAGAAAGAATGTGTAAAAAAGGGTCCGAAGGTCTGCAAAGGTAAATGTTTGTTTGAGAATCTCAATCTGACAGATGCTCAGAAACAGCAGATTCAGGAACTTGACAGCATCACAAGGACTCAGCGTCGTGCCCAGATGCAGGCAAATAAGGCCGATAGGCAGAAAAATGACTCTGTTATGTCCGTAAAGATGCGTGCAGACCGTACAGCATATCTTCAGAATATGAAGGACATTCTTACCCCCTGGCAGTATCAGGCCTATCTTGAGAACTATTATCTTTCGGGTGGAGACAAGGGAAATCGTCCCGCATTCGACAGACCTAAGGCTCCTCATCAGAAAGATATGAAGGGTCGCGATAAGAAACATCGTGGTGAGCGCCGCCAGGAACGCAACCGTAAATAAGTTTAATTTCCGATGGCAGATCAAATGATATAAAGTCTCTCCTGAAATATTTCCGACGACAGGCAATCCGGCGAAACATTGGTTTCGTATGATTGCCTGTCGTTTTTTTTATGAATAATAATTTTGCATTTTCACATTTTTATGTTAATTTTACGCCGAAATGTTAAAATCAGGTTTCACTGTGCAAAGTTTGTCTTATAAACTTCTTCTTTTGAGACATATGCTAGCAGGACATTCCGTATTTTAAATTTTTACAACATTTTTAACTCCCATTTGTTAATATTACATAGTTGATAGAACCCGTAGAGACCAAATACTCTTGTTTAGCGTTGCCTGCGCGGATCTTTTCTTAAATATTCGGATAATGAAAAAATATATAATCTGGTTGTTGACAATACTTATGGCGGTGACTTTCATCGGTTTGCTTTCCATGCAGATTGTCTATATGCGCAATATGGCGAAGATGCGCTACGAGCAGTTTTCTGAGGCTGTGAGGCAAAGCCTTTACGCCGTATCCGAGAAACTTGCCCACGATGAGACTCGCCGTTTCATAGAGGACGGTATCGACTCGTTGACGACATCTCCGGTTTATGCCCAGATTCTCGGTTCTCCCGCTCCGCATATAGACGGAATGCGCTATACTTTGACCACCACTTCAGGCATAGAGGCTGACCTCGAGATCCGAGGCGGCTCTCCTGACATAAGGCAGATGCAGAGCATCGGGCAGACATCCTCGCCGGTGTCATATCAGGGTGTGAACACAACCTTTAAGCAGCGCCTAAGCCGCCGTGAGGATATGATCAACAATATCATCCTTGACATCATCGCCCAGTCGCAGATGACCCCGATTAACGAGCGTGCCGACTCCACTACGGTCCGCCGTTATCTGCAGGCAGAACTTGATACAATGGGTATCAAGAACATTCCCTTTGAGTTTGCTGTGGTCAACAGCGCCGGTGTGCCTGTCTATCATACCGCGGGCTTTTCCGCTGGCAACGATGATCCTGAGAATATGTTCATTCAGATGCTTTTCCCTTTGGATACCTCTGGCAATGAATATTATCTCAAAGTCTATTTCCCGACAAAGAAGGATTTCATCTATTCATCGGTATCTTACATGATTCCGACCTTCGCGTTCACTCTGATTCTGCTCGTGATATTTGTGTTCACGATCATCACGGCGTTCCGGCAGAAGAAGTTGACCGAAATGAAGAATGATTTCATCAACAACATGACACATGAGTTCAAGACTCCCATATCGTCTATCTCGCTTGCTGCCCAGATGCTCAATGACCAGTCTGTCCGCAAGTCTCCCGCTATGCTTCAGCAGATATCAACCGTGATTTCCGATGAGACCAAGCGCCTGCGCTTCCAGGTGGAGAAACTTTTGCAGATGTCAATGTTCGAGAATAGCAAAGCCTCGCTTAAACTCACCGAGGTCGATGCCAATTCAGTCATATATAATATTGTCAATACTTTCAAACTCAAGGTTGAGAAATACGGCGGTCGTCTTGAGGCTAATCTGGATGCCTTGAATGCACTTGTCGAGGTTGACGAGATGCACTTTACGAATGTCATATTCAACCTCATGGACAACGCGGTTAAATACCGTCGGGAGGATGAGCCCTTGCTTCTCAAGGTTTCTACACGCGATCTTTCCGGCGATCGTCTTGAGATTGTTGTCGAGGACAACGGCATTGGCATTTCTAAGGACGACCAGAAAAAAGTCTTTGATAAATTCTTCCGTGTCTCTACCGGAAACCGTCACGATGTCAAGGGTTTCGGTCTCGGATTGGCTTATGTGCGAAAGATGATACTGGAGATGGACGGCGATATATCAGTCGAGAGCAAACTCGGCCATGGCACCCGGTTTATCATTGTGCTGCCTTTGAGCGAAAACTGACACATATGACGTGAAAAATTGAATTAGAGAGAAAACAAAATAACATATAAATATAAACTCACATTAAAAAGTAAGAATTATGGAAGAACGTACACGTATCCTTCTCTGCGAAGATGACGAGTCGTTGGGCATGTTGCTTCGCGAATACCTTCAGCAGAAAGGTTTCAGCGCCGATCTCTTTGCTGATGGCGAGAGCGGCTATAAGGCTTTCCTCAAAGGCAAGTACGACATTTGCGTGCTCGACGTCATGATGCCGAAGAAAGATGGCTTCGCCCTGGCTCAGGAAATTCGTAGCGTCAATTCTGAGGTCCCCATTATTTTCCTGACGGCAAAATCTCTCAAGGACGATATTCTTGAAGGCTTCAAGATTGGTGCGGACGACTATCTGACCAAGCCTTTCTCCATGGAGGAACTTGTATTCCGTCTCGAGGCTATTTTGCGCCGGGTCAAGGGTAAGAAAGGCAAGGAAATCACCATGTATCAGATTGGCAAGTTTACCTTCGATACCCAGAAACAGGTCCTGATGATTGGTGACAAGATTACAAAACTTACCACCAAGGAGTCTGAACTTCTCGGCTTGCTCTGTGCTCATGTCAACGAGATTCTCGAGCGTAACTTCGCTCTTAAGACAATCTGGATTGATGACAACTACTTTAACGCCCGATCGATGGACGTCTACATCACCAAACTCCGCAAGCACCTTAAGGCCGACCCCTCCATCGAAATAATCAACATCCACGGCAAAGGCTACAAACTCATCGCTCCCGAAGCCGCCGAAGAGAACTGATTCAATTGGAACTATAACTGGTATATATGTAATGCGGTGTGGCGAAATCGTCACACCGCATCATTCATATTATAGCGTCACGGGGTTATTTTTCTGCAAGGCGTTGCAGATATGCTCCGTAGTCATTTGGGTAGCGGCAGGCAAGAGCGTATAGTTGTTCATCGTTGATAAAGCCCCTGCGCCATGCCACTTCTTCGAGTGAGGCCACTTTCACTCCCTGGCGTTTCTCGATGGCTGCTACAAAATTCGATGCGTCAAGAAGGGAGTCGAATGTGCCTGTGTCAAGCCACGCGAATCCGCGGCCGAAACACTTGACGCGTAAACGTCCGGACTTCAAATAGGCCTCGTTGAGGTCTGTTATCTCGAGTTCGCCCCGGGCTGAAGGTTTAAGTTTTGCAGCCTCGCTGATTACGTCGTTCGGATAAAAATATAGTCCGGTGACGGCTTTGTCGCTTTCTGGTTTCGCGGGTTTCTCGACGATTCGGACTGGAAGGCCGGCCTCGTCCAGCGTCACGACTCCGAAGCGTTCAGGGTCTGGTACAGTATATGCGAAAACGGTTGCAAGGCCATTGCGCGCGTTCGCCAGGGCGTCGTTCATCATTCCGGTGAAGCCCTGTCCATAGAAAATGTTGTCGCCGAGTACCAGGCAGACATCATCGTCACCGATGAATTCGCGCCCGAGAATGAATGCCTGGGCAAGTCCGTCGGGCGACGGTTGATCAACATATGTGAAACTTACTCCCAGTTCATTGCCGTCACCCAGCAGATGTCTGAAAAGGGGTAGGTCCGAAGGTGTCGAGATTATTAATATCTCCCGTATGCCGGCAAGCATCAGTACTGACAGGGGATAATATATCATCGGCTTGTCATAAATCGGAAGCATTTGTTTCGATATTCCGCGTGTCAGCGGTGCAAGTCGGGTGCCGGCGCCTCCGGCAAGGATTATTCCTTTCATGGCTTATGTGATTTATGTTTGTCCGCTTTTCAGCGGTTCTTGTACATGCGGTCATAGTATTCGCGATATTCGCCTGAGGTTACGGATTTTATCCACTCGTGGTTTGCCAGATACCATGCAACGGTTTTCCTAATGCCTTCGGCAAAGGGAGTGCGGGGATACCAACCGAGTTCTCTTGCGGTCTTTGACGGGTCTATGGCATACCGCATGTCGTGCCCTGCGCGGTCCCGCACAAAGGCTATGAGGTCATGGCGCGCCTCTGTTCCAGTCATTTCGGCTACAAGGTCAACGACGGTCTCTACTATATCTATGTTCTGTTGCTCGTTCAGTCCGCCGATATTGTATATCTCGCCCTCTTTGCCTTGACGTAGCACCGTATCGATTGCCGAGCAGTGGTCATCGACGTACAGCCAGTCGCGGACATTCAGGCCACGTCCGTACACCGGCAGTTGCCGTCCTTCCCGAATGTTGTTTATAAGAAGTGGGATGAGTTTTTCTGGGAATTGCCATGGACCGTAGTTGTTCGAACAGCGGGTTATGTTCATTGGCATTCCGTATGTCTCGTGATAGGCCAGTGCTACCATATCTGCCGATGCCTTCGATGCGGAGTAGGGGGAGCGTGGTGCAAGCGGAGTCTCCTCGGTGAACAGATCTTTGCCGAAAGTCTTGAGGTCGGTACGGCCTTCTGTGATATGGCAGAGGTCTTTCCCTGTTTCCAGTGCGTGTGCATGCTCATAATCGCGTTGCAGTGCGCCGTACACCTCGTCTGTCGAGATCTGTAAGAATTTCTTGCCTTCGCGCCATTTGCCGTCTCCTGTTTGCCATACGGCGCGGGCGGCGTCGAGGAGTGACTGTGTGCCTAAAATATTTGTCTCAAGAAATATCCCCGGGTCGGAGATCGAGCGGTCGACGTGACTTTCGGCTGCGAAGTTTACAATGAAGTCCGGGTCGGTCCGGACCATGAGTCCGTTCATGGCTTTGCGGTCGCGGATATCCGCACGTACAAACTCGACATTATCGCGGCCTATTTCTTCTCCGATTGTAGACAGGTTTCCTGCATAGGTCAATGCGTCAACTACAACGAGTTCGATGTCGTTGTCGTATTTGTCTAAAAGGTATTTGACGAAATTGGCTCCTATGAAGCCGGCGCCACCGCTTATCAGATATTTTGTCTTGGACATATTGAGGATGCTTTTGTGTCCTCAAAAGTACAAAAAAAATTCAAGTTGAACGGTGTGGTGTGCGATTAAGTTGCTCCGTACAACTAAGTTTTATATTACTTAATGTTTATTTCACCTCCGGGTGTCAGGCGACGAGAATGGCGCGACGCGTTGTCCAGCCCTGTGACTGGTTGCGGACGTCCACGGTGAGCAGGTTGCGTCCGGCATGTCCGTTCGATTTTATCCATGTTGATATACTGCTCATGAGTTCGTTTGCAGAACTGAGACCGCTCAGGCGGAGTGAGCACAGTTCGCGGTAGCCTAAAAGGATTCTCGCGATGATGATGTCTGAGTGAGAGATTCGTGCCATAGTTTTGCAGTTGTTCTGATTTCTGCTGCAAAGTTAAGGCTGGATATGTGCAATATATTTACACACACAATTGAATTTATATTAAATTTTTGACTTATGTTGCCTTGTTTCAGGAGAATGATGATGTCTTTCGCACAATATTGTGAATATGGGTGTAAGAGCGGCGAAAGGTTAATGTAAGTTAAATTCTGGGTATTTTTGCCAATCTATTCAGACGGCAGACCCTTCTCCAATTCCTGAGATAGTATATTTGCAGCGTGATAAAGGTTTGACAGCATCGTTTTGTTAGAGACGATGCTTTTGATAAAGGATTATGTTTGATAAAGGTACAGAGAACATTGACATTGTGGGTTTTACATAATGGAGATTAGGCATCTGAGACCTTATTTCTGCTTGGCTGACAGGGAATCAAGTATCGATTTGGCTGTGGAGATGTATAGGTCTGCCGAGGCTTTCAGTCCGGCGGAACGAAAGTCAGATTCTCGTGATTTGATTTCGAGAATCAGTGCTTCGTATTCCCTTTCGTCTGTGGCTGAGGCGGCTTTGAGGGCGTCTGTTTTGGCTACGGCAATGATTGTGTCGCGAGCGGCGGACGATATTTGGGCGCTCTTTGCCTCTGAACCTTCGGAACCTGAAGAGGAGCACGCGATTAACGTTGCAAGTACGGTGAATATTGTGAGTATTTTTGTGTGCATTATGATGGATTTCGGGGGTCTGTGATTTTTGCCGCGCGTTCTGCCACTCGCTCCATGAGCCATCGTGGTGTCGATGTGGCCCCGCATATTCCGATGGTTTTGGCTCTGGCGATTTGTTCGGGGACTATGTCTTCGGGACCGCCTACGAGATAACTGCGGGGATTTACACTCAGGCAGTGGTCATAGAGTATTCTGCCGTTGCTGCTCTGCGCTCCTGCGACAAAGAGTACGACCTCATGTGACGAGGCGAAGTCTTTCAGATAGTCGACGCGGTTCGCTACCTGACGGCATATTGTGTCGTAATGCTCGAAGTTTACCCCTGCATGCAGGCGTTTTTCGATTTCTTCGATTATGTGTCGGAAGCCTTCGAGCGACTTGGTTGTCTGGCTGTAAAGTGCTATGTCGCGTGAGAAGTCTATGCGGTCGAGTTGGTCGGCCGATTCTATAACTATGGCTGTGCCGTCGGTCTGGCCAACGAGGCCGTTGACTTCGGCGTGTCCCTGCCTTCCGTATATCACGATCTGAAGTCCGGGATTCGAGGCGCGCGACCGGTCAAAGGCGTCCTTGATGCGTTTCTGTAGTTTCAGAACGACCGGGCATGTTGCGTCAACAACGGTCAGGCCGTTGACATGAGCCGTGGCATATGTCGTTGGTGGCTCGCCGTGTGCTCTTAGCAGGAGTTTCACATTCCGAAGGCTGGCAAGGTCCTCGTGATTGATGGTTATCAGGCCCTTGGCCTTTAGACGTTCAATTTCGGCGTTGTTGTGGACTATGTCGCCGAGGCAATACAGGGGAGATGTTCGGGAAAGTTCTTCCTCTGCCTTGCTGATGGCGGTAGTGACGCCGAAGCAGAATCCTGACTGGCTGTCAATCTCGATGTTGGCCATTGCTTAGTGAGTTTGTCGGTTGATTATGCTTTGTCGAGTGCCTCTTTGAAACGTTCGAGCAGCCAGGCGTTCTGCTCCTCGATGCTCATGTGGGAATTGTCCAGGTCTATGGCATCATCGGCGCGGCGCAGGGGTGAGACCTCGCGGGTACGGTCTATGTGGTCGCGGTGCTCGACATTCTCCAGAACCTCTGCGTATGTTGTCGTTGTGTCGCCTTTGGCCCGGAGTTCGTCATAACGGCGTTGCGCGCGGGTTTCGGCCGGTGCGTTGACATAGATTTTAAGTTCTGCCTCAGGGAAGATTGTGGTGCCGATGTCACGTCCGTCCATGACTATTCCCTTTTCGCGTCCGAATTCCTGTTGGAGTCGTGAGAGGAGCGCACGCACTTCCTGGTCTGCGGCGATGGTGGAGACATGCGAAGATACGTCCATCGAACGTATCTCTCGCTCCACGTCTTTGCCGTCGAGCATGGTGTGCTGGCTGCCGTCGCTTTGCAGGGCGAAGTCTATGTTAATCTTGTCGAGCGCCTTGTGCAGTGCTTCTTTGTCAAGTGCCCCGTCTTCGGCTATCATGCCGTTGCGTAGTGCGTGAAGTGTCACTGCGCGGTACATGGCGCCGGAATCTATGTAGCGGTAGCCAATGACGCTTGCAAGCGCACGCGCCATGGTGCTTTTGCCGGAAGATGAGTAACCGTCTATGGCGATTATTATTTTTTTCATGTGTCGAATGTGGTTATGAGTGTTACCTGTTCAGAAGGTCGTCAAGCGACAGGTTCAGGTTGAGCATGAATGTAGTCGCGCCGTTGTGAGGCTGGGCAAGCGCAATGCCCGCACCGAACGACTTGACCCGTATGCCTGCGGCAAGCGAGAAGCCTGAGATGAAACTGCGCGAGTATGTGCTCATGTCCGTGCGGGTCTTGTAGTTGTAGCCTAGTCCGATATACCAGTTGGGATTTGACACGAGGTCTACGCCGAAGACTAGATGGCGGAAAAGATTTGACCCGAAAGAGTCCTTGCGCACGAATTCTGCGTCGGTTGTTCCGTCCCCGCTCTCCCAGTAGGGAAGTTTCCATTTGGTCAGGTTCCATGCCGTAACGGAGAAGCGCAGGGGGAATGTGCCGAAAGTCTGTGACCATCCGAGACGGACGTCTATGGGAAGGCGGTCGTAACTATCGTTGAAGCGCTTCACCTGACCGCCGAGATTGGCTACTACAACCGAGAGAGAGAGGTCGCGTTCCGGGTCGTAATAGTTGATGCCGAGGTCGGTGGCGATAGCGAATGCCGAGTATTCGGAATAACTGCTGTAGGCCATCTTCAGGGCGGCTCCACCGCGCAGGCGGTCGGTTATGTCGTACGAGTACATGGCTCCGAACGCGACGTCTTTCGGTGAGAAGTCTCCGATGATGTTGCCAGACGCATCGGTCTCGCGCATCGATCCGTACCCGAAATAATTTATCATTGCGCCCCATGTGCCGTGCTCTCCCGTCGAATGGGCGTAGCGGAGTCCGGCAAAGTTAGAGCCGCCTATGTAGTGCATGTAGTTGAGTCCTATCTGGCCTGACATCTCCTGGCCCAGAAGTGCCGGATTCTGGTCGGCAGTCATTATGTCGTCATCAACGAGAGTGATGTTCACACCACCAAGTCCGTAGATGCGTGACGATGATGTGACGTTAAGGAAGTTGTATGCCGTCGAGCCGTCCTGTGCCGAAACGGACGTAGTGCCCGCTAAAAGAGCGGCGCAGACTACGGTCAGGCTTATGAGACTGCGTTTGACTGGTTTATATTTGCTTGCTGTTTTAAACATTCGTGTTTGCAGTATTACACAGTATATATAACGCAGATACTCGCTGAATATTATGTTTGCCGGCTTAGTCTTCGTGCGCGAAGGCCTCACTAAGCCGCTGCTCAAGTTCGGCTGAGGTAAGTTTGGTGTCGAGTTGTCCCCTGTGGGCTACGGAGATGTTGCCGGTCTCTTCGGAGACCACGACGGCGTAGGCGTCTGTAGCCTGGGCTATGCCCAGGGCGGAGCGGTGGCGCAGTCCCAGTGATCGTGGCAGTGATGTGTCATGACTTACGGGTAGGATGCAGCCTGCGGCATTTATGCGGTTGTTCTCGATTATCATGGCGCCGTCG
The DNA here is from genome assembly GCA_937989585.1 of uncultured Porphyromonadaceae bacterium. Lineage (GTDB taxonomy): Bacteria > Bacteroidota > Bacteroidia > Bacteroidales > Muribaculaceae > CAG-873. Next base: position 106,014 of record CALKRW010000062.1, read on the forward strand.
TGCAGTGGAGAGTTCTTGAAGAAGATGTTCTCGATTAGTCGTGTGTTGATTTCGGCATCGATGCGGTCGCCGGTTTTCTCGTAGATTTCAAGCGGCATGTTCTGGCCTATCACAATCAGTGCGCCTGTCTTGTTCTTTGACATAGACATACAGGCGTAGACTATAGGCATGACTCGCGAGCGCAGGTCGACACCCGCCTGTTCGCCAGGGTGCTTGAAGAAGCGTGAGATGAACTTCCATCGCTTCTGCGAGCCCATCTCGACCAAAAAGCGTCTTATCTGATCCTGGAAGAGTATGACCAGAATAAGAAGGCCTATGCCCATGAACTTGTCCATTATCGATCCGAAGAGTTTCAGGTCGAAAACTTCGGATGATATGGCCCATATCACAATGAAGGTCATAACGCCATAGAATATGTTCAGCGTGCCCGATTCTTTCATCAGGCGGAAAATGTAGTATAGCAGGACGGCGACAATCAGGATGTCGAAGGCGTCTTTGATGCTGAAGTCAAACATGGCGGTTGTTGAGTTTCTCGTAAGTGGAAGTACCTCTTGCGATGGTTTATTGTTTGGGAGAGTGGGAAAGAGCGGTATATATATCTATGCATTGGCGAGCCGCGCGGACGTCATGCACCCGCAGTATGTCAGCGCCGCGGTCAAGAGCCATGGCATTGAGTGCGGTGGTGGCCTCGAGTGCTTCGTCGGCATTGATGCCGAGCAGACGCGTTAGCATGGACTTGCGCGAAATGCCGACAAGCATCGGCCTGTTCAGAAGCCGTTTGATTTCGGTCATCTGTCGCATCAGTTCGTAGTTCTGCTCGGTGGTCTTGGCAAATCCGAATCCGAGGTCGACGATGACGTCGCTGACGCCTAATGCGTTTAGCCGGGCAAGCGAGAAGGCGAGCTCCTTCGTGACATCTGCGGCAACGTCATCATACCGGCAAAGGGTCTGCATTGTGGCAGGCGTGCCACGCATGTGCATGAGGATGTATGGTACCTTGAGACGTGCGACTGTCTCGAACATATCGGGGTCGAGTGTGCCTCCGCTTATGTCATTGATGATGTCGGCGCCCATCCTTATCGCTTCTTCGGCTACCTTGGCGCGGAATGTGTCAACTGAAAGAGGAAGGGTACATCCTTCCTCGCGAATGGCTTCGATGCCTCGGCAAAGGCGTTCGGTCTCTTCGTCGGGGCTGACGTCATCGGCTCCGGGACGGGAGGAGTACGCCCCGATGTCAATCATGTCGGCGCCTTCGTCCATTATCTGTCGTACACGCTTCCTGATGGCATCACTGTCAAATGTCCGCGAGCCTTCATAGAACGAGTCGGGTGTCACATTGACAATGGCCATGACTTGCGGTCTGTCAAAGACCGCAAGTCTGCCATGTATGTCAAGTGTGAATGTATCCATTATTCCGGGTGTGTTTAGGAACGGTTGTCGCGCTTGCGGTCGAGGTGGTCGAGGATAATCTTGCGCAGACGGATATGATGCGGGGTGACCTCGACGTACTCGTCTTCCTTGATGTATTCGAGGGCCTCCTCGAGGCTGAAGACTACGGGAGGAACGATGCGGGCCTTGTCATCGGCTCCGGATGCGCGCATGTTTGTGAGTTTCTTCGACTTGGTGACGTTCACGACAATGTCGTTCTCCTTGGCGTTCTCGCCGACAACCTGTCCGGCGTAGACTTCCTCCTGTGGGAAGATGAAGAATTTGCCTCGGTCCTGAAGTTTGTCGATGGCGTAGGCATATGCTGTGCCGGGTTCGAGAGCGATGAGTGAACCGTTGGTTCGACGCTCGATATCTCCCTTCCAGGGCTGGTATTCGTGGAAGCGGTGGGCCATGATGGCCTCGCCGGCGGATGCTGTCAGGATGTTGTTGCGCAGACCGATGATGCCTCGCGATGGAATGATGAATTCCATGTGTGTACGGCCGTTCTGCGAGTCCATGGTCATGAGTTCGCCTTTGCGGCGGGTAACCATGTCGATGATTTTCGATGCGTATTCGTCGGTGACGTTGATTGTGAGCATCTCGACAGGCTCGCATTTCTGTCCGTCGATTTCCTTGATGATAACCTGAGGCTGCCCTACCTGTAGTTCGTAGCCTTCGCGGCGCATGGTTTCGATGAGTACCGACAGATGGAGCACACCGCGGCCATAGACTGTCCAGACGTCTTCGTGGTCGGCCTTGGTGACTCGGAGCGCAAGGTTGCGGTCAAGTTCGCGGGTAAGGCGGTCGCCGATGTGGCGGGAGGTTACATATTTGCCGTCGCGGCCAAAGAAGGGCGAGTCGTTGATGGTGAAAGTCATCGACATTGTAGGCTCGTCGATTGCTATGCGGGGGAGTGCCTCGGGATTGTTTACATCGGCAACGGTGTCACCGATCTCAAAGCCTTCGATACCTACGAGCGCGCAGATGTCGCCTGACGATACTTCCTGCACTTTTTTGCGGCCCATGCCTTCGAAGGTGTGCAGTTCCTTGATGCGTTGCTTGACGATTGAGCCGTCTTTCTTCATGAGGGCGATGTCCATGCCTTCGCGCAGTGTTCCGCGGTGTACGCGGCCAATGGCGATACGGCCGACATAACTCGAGTAGTCGAGCGAGGTTATGAGCATCTGTGCGTCGCCCTCCAGGGTCTTGGGGGCGGGAATATGCTTGATGATGGCATCAAGCAGGGGCAGGATGTTGTCTGTCGGTTTTGTCCAGTCGTCGGACATCCAGCCTTCCTTCGCAGAGCCATAGATTGTGGGGAAGTCAAGTTGCTCCTCGCTCGCGTCGAGCGAGAACATCAGGTCGAAGACCATTTCCTGAACCTCGGAGGGACGGCAGTTGGGTTTGTCAACCTTGTTGATCACCACGATAGGTTTCAGGCCGATCTGTATGGCTTTCTGAAGGACGAAACGTGTCTGGGGCATCGGGCCTTCGAAGGCGTCAACCAGCAGGAGGCAGCCGTCAGCCATGTTGAGCACGCGCTCCACCTCACCGCCGAAGTCGGCGTGTCCCGGAGTGTCTATGATGTTGATTTTTGTGCCTTTATAGTTGATGGAGACGTTCTTGGAAAGGATTGTTATACCTCGCTCGCGTTCGAGATCATTGTTGTCAAGAATAAGTTCACCTGCATTCTGGTTATCTCTGAAAAGGTGTCCGGCCATCAGCATCTTGTCGACGACAGTAGTTTTGCCGTGGTCGACGTGGGCTATGATGGCAATGTTGCGAATGTCTTGCATAAAACTGGTAATCTGTGTATTGTACGCTTTATCTGTGATATTCTTATGTCGTTTCCAAAATGCAAAGTTACGCTTTTTTCGCCACATAACCGCATCCCCGCCCCCCTTTTTCCAATTATCCCCAAAAACTACCCCTCTAATAGAAATGCAACACTCCTCAAAAGGTGTCGATTGCATCCCATACCACCAACTTGGCCGACACATATCCTTCCTTATCGCTGACCTTTATCTTGTACCATCCGTGTTTCTTTCCCAGACTGGAAAAACCGGAGCAGACTGGGACAGTGCGCCGGAGCAGACTGGGACACTTTTG
>CALKRW010000063.1 GCA_937989585.1 uncultured Porphyromonadaceae bacterium
TTTTCAAGCTGCCGATTCGTCTTTTTTAGGCCATTCCTTATCCCGAACTCACGTTCTTACGTTTCTCAACGTGTCGACTTTATCAAATATAAAAACGCCCTTATTGATTTTGCCGCTGAAATTGTTAAAGACGGGAAACCTCTTATTTTTATTATTGATGAATTAGACAGATGTACACCTTCTTACGCAGTAGAAGTATTGGAAAAGATTAAACATCTTTTCAATATTCCAAATATCGTTTTTTGCCTCACTATTGATAAACACCAACTTATCAAGTCTATTCAAGGATATTATGGTTCTTATAATTTCAATGGAGAGGAATATCTAAGACGTTTCTTTGATATAGAACTTGAGTTGCCTCAAGTAAAACATCAAAGTTTTGCATTTATGCTATCCGAGCACTTTGGAATTAACCAATATATTCGGAGCAATGATGATTTGTTTGAGTTTAACCGTATTTGTGCTGAAATGGCAGAAAAACAGAATTTAACTCTAAGACAACTTGAAAAATTTTATGCCCATGCTAAATTAGTGTTTTCCTATTATCGGTTAGAAAAAGCAGAATGGATAGTTGCAATTCTATTGATTGTCCATAAATTTTCTAATATCACCTTTGAAGATATTCGTAGACGGAACACCGACTTAGAACAATATGCTCGTAATTTAAAACATTTTTTTGACTTTTCTGAAAATGGTAAGGGTGCTAATAAATTGGGAGCATTCCTATATCATATAGATGTTTATTTAAATCCTGGACACCTAATTTCTCCTCCTGAAGATTTCAAGTTTACATGGAGTTATGAGTTTTCAGAAAAGCAATTAGATGCAATGTCTCGTTCTTATATAGCAGAATCGCGTGAACGATATGGAGTTCCTACTCTTGACAAGATAATGTCTAAAATATTATTTATAGAACAACATATAAGCAGACCATAATTGATTTAATGGACTTACGACACCGCTGCCTCGCTTTCGCAAATCGAGATTGCACATCCGACTGTAAGGCTTCAAATCTTAAACTTTTAACTCAAATTAAAGCAGAATGAAATACTCTACAATACTCCTTTTTCTTCTCTCTTTCGTTCTTGCCGGATGTTCTGACAATAACGATGAACCCAAGCCCGATGAAAATAAACTCATAGGCTATTGGGCCATTACTCATACCAAAATCATAGAGCATATTGGAGATGGCCATAACACCTTTGATAAAGAAGTCCCTCCACATGGTATCGACTCATATATTAGCGAAAATAATCCTCGCTGGGACGTACTAATCTTCGATGAAGATTTTGTTACTGTTAGAGGAGATATGCCTAATCGTCCTAAGGGGTCTGATTATAATTTGAACACCACCAAGGGACAGATAGAATATAATGAAGACTTAGAAAAATGGAATAATGACGTTGGCAAATATATAGATAAGAATCTGTGCCCCGTTGGCTCATATAATATCAATGGTAATAAGTTGATTATTGGCTCATTGGATATGGGTGAGATAAACTTCATATCTGACAATGAGTTTACATTAGAATACAAAAAATCATTGAATAATTCAACCGATTATAAACGGCTGATATATACATATTCTCGCATACATTCATTAAATCTTTAGGGAGTTGCGGCACCGACGCCGATCTTTCGTGAATCGAGCCTGAGGTCTCGACCCAAAGGCTTCAATCGCATAACGCATTTTTTAATTTTGCAATCATAATTTTAGCAGGTCCTCTCGGCGCGATGTCGAGGGGTCTTGCTGCATAAGGACTTTTGTTCCGGCTGCGGCAACTTGTTCACAGAGATAGGTCGTTACCGTTCTTCGTGGCCCTTTGAGGGGATTTTACCGACTGAACTCTGACCCATTCGCTCCATCGACTCGTTCCAGGGCGAGGTGCCTCATTCAATGTTACCCGTACTTATCTTTACCGAAATTTTTTTTGACGGCGACATCCCCGCTTGTAGGGGTAGAAGACTTGCTTGAACACCGCTCCGACGGCACCGATGCTTTCGATACCCTCTACATACATCGGAACGGAGAAATTTCCGTATCGAGATAACTTTAGCATCTCGACTTTGGGAATTTTGTAGCGTAAGGCTGCGACCGCGAAACAGGGCGAGGCTTGACCGAGCTAAAAACTCCCGTATCACGATTCTTTCGTCCTTTCCCTGTAGGGCGTATCGTGATGTTATTCTCCTTGAGATTCTTTCAGCCGATAATGCTCCTTAGCAACTGCAATCGCCCTTTGCAATTTCTCAGATAATAATTTTTTATCCGGCAGTTTTGTGTAGTATTGAGCCACTTTTATGGGAGAATCCTCGTCAAGCATGAGATATTCAATATGTTCAGTATTGCCTTCTGAACATAGAATAAGACCTATGGGCGATTCTTCTCCTTCCCTGCGGTCATGTCGATTCAGGTAGCGTAGATATAACAGCATCTGTCCTTCATAGGCCGGTTTGAATTTACCTAATTTGAGGTCGATTGCTACCAGCCGCTTTAACCCTCGGTGGTAAAACAGTAAGTCCAGTTTATAATCCACTTCGTCAACAGGTATCCGTTTTTGCCGGTCTACAAATGCGAAATCGGAGCCAAACTCTTTCAGGAACAACTGAATCTGATTCAGTATGGCAGTCTCCAGTTCACTCTCGCTGAAAACATCGGGCAACCCAAGCATATCAAGGAAATAACTGCTTCTGAAAACCATATCTGGCTGTATCTCGTTTTTCTCCTTGGATTTCTCCAATTCAGACTTTATCACTTCGTCAGGTTTGCGGCTTATGGCTGTGCGCTCGAATAATTGTGTGTCAATTTTATCATCAAGTGTTCGTGTTGACCAGTGTTCTATGCGGCACATTTCCATATAGAACTGACGTGCAAGAGCATTCGGCACTGCCATTAAGGATCTAATGTGCGTCCAACTTAATTGTGTACGCACTGCGTACATTATTTCGTTCTCGCTGAAAGTGTACGCGGCGCGTACACAATGTTGGAGTTTCTGATAACCCCATCCGCTTCCATATTTGGCTCTCAATCTTTGGGCTAAACGTTTAAGAACCTGTTCTCCATAATCTGCCCGCTTGTTGAGAAGTACATCTTCCTTGATTCGTTTGCCGATATTCCAGTTCATCATGGATGCCTCGGAATTTACATACACAGCGACCCGATAACGGGCTTGCTCTATAATGTTGCAGACATCATCATAGAGTTTATTTTCGAGGTTGGAGTCTATTTCTTGTGCCATCGCAATCGTTTTATCAATGCAGAATTACGAATTATTCGGGAGATATGGTGTTGCTCTCGGAAATAATAACTAACATTTGCCATTGTAGGCTAAGTGCTTGCACGACATTTTGAAAAAAATAAGAAGGTTATGCTTATCTTGAACTTGAAAACCTGACAAATTTCAAATGGTACAAGAGATGGCATAGTGATTCTCACACTCATAGCGTAGACTGCTATAGTTACATCTGCATTAATTGGTTTTCTATGACCATCTGTTTAGACGCGGCATAGTTGGCTCACGGTTTCTTTAATTGTTCTCTCCACTGAGCCTGTGGAATAATGTTTGTTGATATGAACAAATTTATCATTACAATACTGATTGGCATAGCACTATCAATGATGACTTGTAGCGATGACAACGCGGTTTCGACGACACGACGGCGGCCGTGAACGAGACCGTCGACCTGATCTCAAACCATCCCCTCATGGCCAAAGACGTGACCGTCCGCGGCTTCATCATCGACTCCGAAACCGGCAAACTGTCACCCCTCGGGAATTAACTGTTTGAAGACACCCGCATTTATCTTTACGAGAAATTTTTACGAGGCTGTGTCAAAATGAAGTGACCACAAAAAGTTAAACGGGTTATTACTATCCGATTTGAGAAAGAGTTCGGTATTGCACCGGACTCTTTTCTTTTGTATCGTTTTGTAAATGTGGATTGTATGGATTACTACGGGGCTGATTGACTTAATGTCGGGAATTTCAGTAACTTTACAGTCTGATTCAAAATTTCTCGAAATATTTTTACACTTTCAGGGTTAGGTTTCTGAGAAGTTGTGGTTTTAATAAGTGTATGACGACAAAGAGCGACATAGAACAGCTTTTCCGAAGCAACTATTCGGCCATGCTGACACTGGCGATACGCCTGTTGCATGACGAGGATACCGCGAGAGACATTGTGCACGATGTCTTCGAGTCGGTGCTGTCGGGAAACCTGTCAACCGTCACTCCGGCCTATCTGCTTACGGGTGTACGCTTTGCCTGTCTGAAGCATCTCCGCAGGCTTTCGCTACGCGAGCGGTTCAACAATCTCTACGCACTCGATCTTGACGAGATTGAGGATGACGAATGGCCTGACCCGGAGGATGTGGCGCGGTTGAACGAACTGATGGATCAATCGTTGACCATGCAGGACAGAGAGGTTGTGAGGTTGCGCTTCAACGAGCGGATGTCTTACGACGAAATCGCCGGACAATTAGGCATCAGCGAGGTGGCTGTCTATAAGCACTTGCGTCATGCAATGGATGTCTTACGTCAAAATTTCAACCGCAAATGAAAGACAATATCGACCGGCTCCTCGATGCACTGGAGCACCCCGAAAATTATAGCGATGCCGAGGTTGAGCAGTTGCTTACCAATCCTGAGGTACGCGAAGTGTATGATATGCTGCACAAAGCGGCTGATGCTTCCGCACCTGTACCTGAGATAAATCTCGATGAGGAATGGCGGCGCTTTGAAGCAAAGCAACCCAAGCGCATACCCCTTATCTTCCGTTGGCTGTCTTTTATGGCATCGCGCAACGCCGCAGCGGTTGTAACCGCACTTGTCGGCACCCTCGCCGTAGTGGCGGCCACGATCGGTGTGACTCATTATTTCAATGCCCATAAAGAAATGGCGCAGACTGAGCAAACCGAGCCTCAGAAACAGACTGTCATAGCCGACTCCAATGTTACTCCGACTGATACCATTCCGACTGAAACAACTCCGCTGCCCGAAACCATTGTATTCAAGGGAGAAAACCTTGAAAGAATCCTTGCAGACATAGCCGGATATTACGGTGCGACGATCAAGTTCAATCAAGATGCCGCCAAGTCTCTACTACTATATTTTGAGTGGGACCAGTCTCTGCCTCTCAGTGAGGTTGTAGAACAGCTAAACAACTTCGAGCAAATCAACATTACACTAACAGACAAAGTATTGACCGTAAAATGAAACGCCTTGTTATTCTCTTTGCGGCGATGCTTTGTGTCGCCACAGCCTTTGCGCAGAAGTTCAGTTACCGCTTCAATCATACGCCTCTCGCCGACGCGCTCGTGCAGATTGCCGGGCAGCATCCCGATATTCACATCAACTTCATTTACAATGAACTCGACAAATATCCGGTCACGGCAACCATACATACAAATGATGCCTACGATATGCTCAGACAGTTGATCGGACTGAATCCTGTATCAGTTATCAGTTCCGGCGGCAGGTACTATGTAGAGGCGTTGCAACACGGCAAGTTCAGCTACCGCGGCCGGGTCCTCGATGAGGAACATCAACCGGCTCCGGGAACTACAATATTGCTTCTTGCTTCCAAAGACTCAACAGTCATCACATACGGCGTGGCAGACAATGCCGGTCGCTTCACCATTCCTTGCGACAGCCGAAATGTTATCGCAAAACTAAGTTGCATAGGCTACAAGACCACCTACCGCCGTCTGACAGACTTCAACGCAGGCGATATAATCATGCCTATCAATGCTGTTTCGCTACAACAAGTCCAGGTCGAGGGGCAAATGGCCTCTGCATATACCGACCGCACTGTCTATCTGCCCTCACAGCGTCAGAAAAATGCCGCGCAAAACGCCATTGATCTTTTGCGTCTCATGGCTATTCCGCAAATTCAGATAAATCCTATTGACAATTCCGTCAAGGACAATGGAGGCGGAGAAGTATCTATTTTCTTCAACTATATGCCGGCTTCGCAAGAAGATATCGAGGGATTGCGTACTGCCGATGTCAGGCGCGTCGAGTATCTTGAGTTCCCGACCGATCCTCGTTTTCGCGGAGCGCAGCGTGTTATAAACATCATAGTTCAGGAATACACATACGGTGGTTATACCAAATTGACTACAAACGAGAACTTCCTCATAGGCTTTTCAAGCAGGAATAATATCTTTTCAAAGTTCTCTTTTAAGAAAATGACATATGACCTATATATCGGTGCGAACAACTGGGACAATCACCATATAGGCAACACTGTAAAAGGGATTTACTCTCTTAAAGATGCTAATGGCTTTGATTATAAGTTAACTCGTACAGAAAAGCATAATGGTTCGCATTACAAACAAAATGAGCATCCTGTCACTTTTCGTGCAACGTATTCTTCCGAAAAATACATATACGCAATACAATAGGCTTCAATCATTCAGGCACACCGACTTATGAACAAAGGGGCGGTCTCACATATATGCCAGGAGATGCACAAAATTACACCTTTGACAGGAGCAATCCAAATCGAAATAATTCTCTCGCTTATCAAGGCTCTTTCGTTTTTACCTTACCAAAACAATTTTCATTTGATATATCACCACGCTTCAATTACACCCATAGCAACGACAGACTTTCATACTTTACTTCTAACTCTCAGGAAATAATCCGTAATGCCCGCGAGAATGCTTATAACTATCGGGTTGACGCTTACTTAGAAAAACGCTTCGGTCAAAAGCATACTGCAATGCTTGGAGTCAACGGTGGCGATAACATCAATCGACTCCATTATTATGGAACAAACAACTATTATGACCGTTTTCATAACGCTTTTGTCGCCGGATTATTGGGTTACCAATTAGTCTTTAATAGAATTAGTTTGTATGCTGATTTTGGGGTATATTGGAGCCAAAGCGATATTAATGGTTTGGTTTACAATGATACCTATCCTTTTGTGCATGTAAATTTACGATATTCTCCGAACTCCAAAAATTCATTTTCAGCCTTTCTCCAATATGCAAACGCAACTCCAGGTATTAACCAAAAGACACCAAATATTTTACAGGATAACGACTATATGTTTGTGACGGGCAATCCTCTATTAGAGAATAGCCGAAACTTAATGTCCAAAATTGCATATACTTGTATGGCTTCTAATACTTTCGGAATAAGTGCCTTTGCTAATTTTAATGAGTTTTTCAATCATCAGATGATTATATATGAGCCGTATAATGATGGTCAGGCTCTTATCAGAAACTATTGCAATAGTGGCAATTATATCAAAGGTGAAATAGGGCTTGCTGCCAACTGGAAACTTCCTGGAGGGAAACTTCAACTATATGCAAGCCCTAAACAAACTTTCTATAACTCCACAGGCATTTACGAAAAATCCTTTAATCCCTTCTCAGTAATTGCTCAAGCTACATATTATCTAAATAGTTTTTATCTTCAGGCATATTATCAGTCGCCCAGCAAACAGATGTTTACAGCCTCTCCACAAATATATAAGGATAGAAACTTTCACAGCATTACTGCAGGGTGGGCCAATTCCGACTGGAATATCAGGATAATGGGCGCCAATTTCTTTAACAAAGGTTGGAACTGTGCCGATATAATAACTGAATCACCTTTATATACCGAATATAGAGAAAATATCGGTACGACCTCGCATCCACGAATCAATGTAACTGTCACCTATTCATTCGGATATGGCAAGAAAGTACAACGCGGCAATGAAGTAGGCGAACAATACGGAGCAAGTTCCGCAATCATGAAGTAAGGTAATTTCCAATTGGATGAAGAACCGGTTTATGCTTTACGAGAAATTTTTACGAGGCTGTGTCAAAATGAAGTGACCACAAAAAGTTAAACGGGTTATTACTATCCGATTTGAGAAAGAGTTCGGTATTGCACCGGACTCTTTTCTTTTGTATCGTTTTGTAAATGTGGATTGTATGGATTACTACGGGGCTGATTGACTTAATGTCGGGAATTTCAGTAACTTTACAGTCTGATTCAAAATTTCTCGAAATATTTTTACACTTTCAGGGTTAGGTTTCTGAGAAGTTGTGGTTTTAATAAGTGTATGACGACAAAGAGCGACATAGAACAGCTTTTCCGAAGCAACTATTCGGCCATGCTGACACTGGCGATACGCCTGTTGCATGACGAGGATACCGCGAGAGACATTGTGCACGATGTCTTCGAGTCGGTGCTGTCGGGAAACCTGTCAACCGTCACTCCGGCCTATCTGCTTACGGGTGTACGCTTTGCCTGTCTGAAGCATCTCCGCAGGCTTTCGCTACGCGAGCGGTTCAACAATCTCTACGCACTCGATCTTGACGAGATTGAGGATGACGAATGGCCTGACCCGGAGGATGTGGCGCGGTTGAACGAACTGATGGATCAATCGTTGACCATGCAGGACAGAGAGGTTGTGAGGTTGCGCTTCAACGAGCGGATGTCTTACGACGAAATCGCCGGACAATTAGGCATCAGCGAGGTGGCTGTCTATAAGCACTTGCGTCATGCAATGGATGTCTTACGTCAAAATTTCAACCGCAAATGAAAGACAATATCGACCGGCTCCTCGATGCACTGGAGCACCCCGAAAATTATAGCGATGCCGAGGTTGAGCAGTTGCTTACCAATCCTGAGGTACGCGAAGTGTATGATATGCTGCACAAAGCGGCTGATGCTTCCGCACCTGTACCTGAGATAAATCTCGATGAGGAATGGCGGCGCTTTGAAGCAAAGCAACCCAAGCGCATACCCCTTATCTTCCGTTGGCTGTCTTTTATGGCATCGCGCAACGCCGCAGCGGTTGTAACCGCACTTGTCGGCACCCTCGCCGTAGTGGCGGCCACGATCGGTGTGACTCATTATTTCAATGCCCATAAAGAAATGGCGCAGACTGAGCAAACCGAGCCTCAGAAACAGACTGTCATAGCCGACTCCAATGTTACTCCGACTGATACCATTCCGACTGAAACAACTCCGCTGCCCGAAACCATTGTATTCAAGGGAGAAAACCTTGAAAGAATCCTTGCAGACATAGCCGGATATTACGGTGCGACGATCAAGTTCAATCAAGATGCCGCCAAGTCTCTACTACTATATTTTGAGTGGGACCAGTCTCTGCCTCTCAGTGAGGTTGTAGAACAGCTAAACAACTTCGAGCAAATCAACATTACACTAACAGACAAAGTATTGACCGTAAAATGAAACGCCTTGTTATTCTCTTTGCGGCGATGCTTTGTGTCGCCACAGCCTTTGCGCAGAAGTTCAGTTACCGCTTCAATCATACGCCTCTCGCCGACGCGCTCGTGCAGATTGCCGGGCAGCATCCCGATATTCACATCAACTTCATTTACAATGAACTCGACAAATATCCGGTCACGGCAACCATACATACAAATGATGCCTACGATATGCTCAGACAGTTGATCGGACTGAATCCTGTATCAGTTATCAGTTCCGGCGGCAGGTACTATGTAGAGGCGTTGCAACACGGCAAGTTCAGCTACCGCGGCCGGGTCCTCGATGAGGAACATCAACCGGCTCCGGGAACTACAATATTGCTTCTTGCTTCCAAAGACTCAACAGTCATCACATACGGCGTGGCAGACAATGCCGGTCGCTTCACCATTCCTTGCGACAGCCGAAATGTTATCGCAAAATTAAGCTGCGTAGGCTACAAGACCACTTACCGTCATCTGACAGACTTCAACGTAGGAGACATAATCCTTCCTATTGATGCCGTGGCCTTGCAGCAGGTCAAGGTTGAAGGACAGTTAGCCTCCGCATATTCCGACCGCACTGTCTATCTGCCCTCCCAGCGTCAGAAAAATGCTGCGCAAAACGCCATTGATCTTCTTCGCCATATGGCTATTCCGCAAATTAATATCAATCTTATAGACAATGCTGTCACTACCCTGAGCGGACAGAATGTAGCGGTCTATATCAACTATATCCCTGCATCGGCGGAAGAAATCGAGGGCATTTTGACATCTGATGTGCGGCGTGTCGAATATCTCGATTTTCCTACCGACCCTCGTTTTCAGGGTAACGAGCAAGTAATCAATTTCATCATGCAGAAGTACGAATACGGCGGTTACACCAAAGCGACGGTAAATGAAAATTTCCTTGTGGGAAAACTGTCAAGCCGTGCTTCGATATATTCAAAGTTCGCATATAAGCGCATGACCTACGATTTATATGCCGGTGCATCGAACCATGACATCAAACATTCAGGTACGTCAACCATTGGGAACTATACTCTTGAAAACGCCGACGGCGAACCTTACTTTATTACGCGAAACGAAATATTCGACAATTCTCATTTCAAGTATAACCAGTATCCCGTAACGTTCAGAGCCATTTACGATTCCGACAAAGTGCAGATTGCAAACACTGTCGGCTTTAACTTCGATCAGTCGCCGACGGCTGAAACATCCGGCACGCTGTCGTTTGTACCCCGACAGGCAGAAGACTACGTATATAGCAGATATGAGTCTTACACCAGCCGTTATATTATATGGTCTGGCAATTACTATTTCATTCTGCCCCGAAATTTCCATCTTAGCGTTTCGCCCGGCATAAATTACGGACACACCAACAACAATTACCGCTATCAGACTTCAGCCACCGATGCCATAGTAAACGACTCAAGAGAAAATGTATGGCAGTTCAGGGGAAGCGCCACTCTTTACAAGATATTCACAGACAGACAAAACGGCTTCTTCCGCGCTTATTACGGTTCCACATCCAATGATGTGAGCTATTTAGGCACATCTCCTTACGACAATGATTTCCTCGACACCTATGCCGGAGCCGCACTCGGTTACAGCTTCTCCAACAACCAATGGAATATAAGTGCTGATGTGGCTCTGCAATGGGAGAAGAACAAAATCAACGACCAGTCCGTTTCAGAAGTCTATCCTCTCGCGAATGTATCAGCCGGATTCTCTCCTTCACAGAGACATTCTTTCCGCGCATACTTACATTTCGGCGCGAACTATCCCGGTGCAAGCGAGAAAACGCCGAATATACTGCAACAGAACGAACTGATGTACTATACTGGAAACCCCGAAATCGGACTTTCCCGACAGGTTACATTCAACCTGTCTTACAACTGGATGCCGTCTAACAAATTCTCGGCTTCGGCTTTTGCCCAATACTTCGGAGAATATAACCTGTATGTGCCTGTTTACGAGCCATACGACGGTGGGACTGCTTTGCTTCGCACTTTTGAAACTGACGGCGACTATAACCGTACTCAAATCGGAATGTCGTTTAATTACAAACTGTTAAATGGCAATCTTCAATTTGCAGCATCGCCCTCAATTTCAATCTATCGTATGACCGGATTATTTGACATTAAACGGAGTCCGTTCACTTGCAACGCGTCGGTTACTTATTATCTCGGTAATTTCTACTTTCAGGCATCGTATCAGACAAGAAACCTGACAGTGCAGGGCAATCGTGGAGTAATATATAAAGACCGTGATTTCTACCAGATACTCGCAGGATGGAGCCGAGCAAACTGGAATATCAGGGTAAGCGCGATGAATCTATTTCGCAACGACTGGCTCTGTGCTACTAATATGTTGTCAACACCTTTATATTCAGAAACGCGATTCGTTGACGGAAACAACTTTCATCGCCGTTTGAACCTTTCGATGACATACACTTTCGGATACGGAAAGAAAGTTCAGCGAGGAAACGAAGTCGGAGAACAATCCGGTGCAAGTTCAGCAATTATGAAATAAAATATCTCTAAAACATGAAACCCACCAAATTATTAGGAATCCTGATGGCGTTCCTCTGCTCAATCGCCATTGTCGGCTGCGACGATGACGAAAACCAGGGCAGGAAAATAACTGATTACAAAGAGTACACACTGACCATAGCATCAAAGATGCTTCCGGGAGTCGTTACATCGTGCGGCAACAGCACTCTTACCGATGTATATGCCGTTAAGTCGGAATCATCAACGGAATGGGAGCCGCTTGGTGCCATAGCAGAATTCGAATACGAGCCGGGGTATGAATACCAAATTCGCATCAGTAAAACGAGCTATCTGGATTATAGGATGGGCGAACCGGCGTGGACTGAATACGAGTTGTTGGAGGTATTATCAAAGGAGAGTAAGGAGTCAGAAGACCTACCCGAAGATTTTATCCCGGACTGGTTTGAGAATGATTAAAATCTTATCGAATCTCTCTTATGAACAGCCGTATCATTAATCAGAGCCAGAATCAGCCGGGTCTGCAATCATGAAATAATCTAAAACACATTATATGAACAAACTGTTACTGTTTTTACTTACTCTCCTTGCAATTACGTTCAGTGCTTGCGATGATGATACTTCTGACTATCCAGATACAGCGACAGCGGCGTTCCGGACGGGCGGGACGTCGCTGCTGTTGTGTGACATCGGATAATGTTCCTTCGAATTGGCCTGAAATGTTATGTAGAAGGACCGGAGTGGTTATGTGGAAGGCGCGGAGTGGTTATGTGGAAGGCGCGGAGTGGTTATGTGGGAGGGGCGGAGAGGTTAGGCGTAAACTGCGGCGTGGACTGTGGGGGTGACGGTCTGCTCGCAGACGAATTTGCCGTAGTCGCCTTCGGTGGAGATGAATACCCAGTCGAAGTTATCGCGGCGGCGAAGGTCGAGGGTGTAGAATTCTTTGGAGAACTTGCCGCCAACGACAACGAAACGCTTGACGTTTGCCTCGATTGCCATGTTGATGATCTCGTTATAATACTGAAGGACAAGACTGTTGACTTCGTCGTTCATGTAGTCGGTCTCGAGGGCCAGGATTACATCGTCATAGCCCTGAAGTTGCTGAAGCAGGTCGAGTTTGTCGGCCTTTGGCCGGTGCGCGTTAGCAAAGCAAGATGCGCCGCAAAAATTCCCGTCCCACAATACCTTCGCCACAAACATCGGCGGTGTGCATTAATTCGGCCTTGAATTACATGACCATTACATGAACTCGTCAGAAGTAAAATACTAAATATCAAGTACATTACATCAAAGCCAAATTCGGTTCACTACGAATTTAGCCGATTCAATTACATGAAATTACATGAAATTAGTCTATCCCCATGAGGGAATGTAAGCGACATCGCGGCGGTTTGTTCCTTCAGGCGTGCCAACTTTTATAAGTCCTCTCTTTACCGCTTCTCTTATTACGATAGAAACCATCGGGTAGTTCTTTTCCTCGACACCCATGCGCTCGCGGAACGACTTGTTGGTCATCATCTCGTTCGACATATATTTGAGGCAAGCATGTTGGTAACAGGCCTGTATGCGTTCCTCTCTGGTCGTTTCTGCCCAACCTTTATATTCCGAAAGGATTACGGTGGTACGGATATCCGAAACACGATATTTAATTGGGGGCAACTGATATTCTTCAACACCCGCCAAGGCTTTATCCATGCCACTTCCTTTCTCCTCGCAAAATCCCATTCGTCGCATAATGTCAGCCAACTCATCATTGCGCGATTGATATTCATCAATAAAGCGGTCAGTGCTGATGAGCGGTTGACCGGGCGATGAAATTTCCACTCTGTCGGAGTAAATCTCTACCATAGGGAATCCTTGCACTGCGAAATTTTGATGAATAATCATATTTGCGACTATTTCTCGGATGGCTTTTTCGGGATACATCCTCACATCCTTGCGCAGTGCGCGTCCAATTTCTTCGTTTGCCGGTAATTGTCCGTTAATCCAATCAAGCATCTGCACAAACTGAACGGCATAACCCTGCTCAAATGATTGCTCCCTGACGGTGTCAATCTTATTCTTTCCTCGATAAACTATGACGCGAACCGCCTTGCGATAGAGATTGCCAAAGTCTCGAAGGTTCTTTGCGAGCAAAATCGCGCCAAGTTGAGTTACGCCGTACCCCTGTTCGGAAGGTATTACAAATTTCTCCGAGACAAATTTGTCAACTATGCCGTTTACAGTACTAGGCATGGGAATGTTCAGCCGATCGAAATAGGTTTCAGCACTCAACAAGTTTACTACTTCATTAGCCGACTTGCATTCGCGCACCACAATAGTATTCAGCGGTAGATTATTGTTGCGCTTCCAAAGTTTGACTTCTTTTTCAGGATAGCCAATAAGTTTCTTTGTAAGAGATCCTATACGGATATAAGCCGTATTGAGGAATGAAACCGGCCTGTCCGCAGCCGCCGGAATCCGATACATCGAGATATGCTGTTTTGGATTTCCATTGTAATCGAACTCGATACATTCCAGGTCCAATCTCGGATTAAGACGATTGACAAGCCATAGTTCAAGCTCCTCGTTCCCGACCTTATGGCTGCGGCACTTGAAACTTGTCCCCACAATATTATGGTTGCCGTCTTCAACTCCGAACACGAGGTAGCCGTATGGCAGATTAAGCAGAGCCGCACTATTAGATAACGCGGAGATACGTTCTCCGATTTCTTCGTTCGAGTGAAAATTATGTTTGAACTCAAGCCATTCAGATTCTGTTGGCAATGCCACCAGACGATTGAGTAGTATTTCTAATTCGGCATGTTCCATAACGCAAATTTACGAATTATTCGGGAGATATGGTGCTTCGCTCGAAAATAATAGCCAACTTTGCCATTGTAGGCTAAATGATTGCACAACATTTTGAAAATAAAAAGCGTTATGCTTATCCTGTGATTTTGAGAACGTAAGGAATTCGACAAATAAGCACAAGGATTAGAATAGTGGTTCTCACGCTTATAGTCCTATAGCGTGGACTGCTATTATTACATCTGCTCAATTAGTTGCCTACGACCCTCAAGGTGAGACAGCAGCAGCGGCGTTCCGGCCGGGCGGGACGTCGCTGCTGTTGTGTGACATCGGATAATGTTCCTTCGAATTGGCCTGAAATGTTATGTAGAAGGACCGGAGTGGTTATGTGGAAGGCGCGGAGTGGTTATGTGGAAGGGGCGGAGAGGTTATGCGTAAACTGCGGCGTGGACTGTGGGGCTGACGGTCTGCTCGCAGACGAATTTGCTGTAGTCGCCTTCGGTCGAGATGAATACCCAGTCGAATCCATCGCGGCGACGGAGATCGAGGGTATAGAATTCTTTGGAGAATTTGCCGCCAACAACAACGAAACGCCTGACGTTTGCCTCGATCGCCGTATTGATGATTTCGTTATAGTATTTGAGGACAAGTGTATTGACCTCATCGTTCATGTAATCAGTCTCAAGGGCCAGGATTACCTCGTCATAGCCCTGAAGTTGCTGAAGCAGGTCGAGTTTGTCGGCGAGGTCGACATGCTGTACCGTGACGCGTGTGTCATCAAGCATGACGTGCTCGGGACTTGTAGTAATCAATACCCTGACTGTCAGACCCTGCTCGAGTAAACCTGTGAGTGTCGTGGCGAAAACCGGGCCGCCAAAACCTATTAGTGCTACTTCTTTCATAATGTATCTTTAGGTGTGTGTTTATGTTTGTTTACATATATAAACATTTGTCACGCGGGAAAGTTGGCAGGCAATGTCGCTAAAAATTCGTACCTTTGCGGAAGAATAAACGCCCGAGTGCCTGACATGTCATGTACATCGAAACGTAATCACCTGACAATATGAAGATTCTTATCACCGGAGCCAAAGGCCAACTGGGCCATGAACTGGCTGAAATACTGCCCGAGCGACTTCCTCAGGCAGAACTCGTATTCACTGATGCCGATACGCTTGACATAACTGACTCCAACGCAGTGTCCGCTTTCATCTGTGACGGCGATTACACCCACGTAATCAATTGTGCGGCATATACCGCCGTTGATCGGGCCGAAGAGGAGAAAAGCCGGTGTACGAGCGTAAATACAGATGCCGTGAGCAATCTTGCCAAGGCGACTTCCGAAACGAGCGCCCGTCTCCTGCACATATCCACCGACTATGTGTTCGACGGCAACGCCTGCGTGCCCTATCGCGAGAGCGACCAGCCGTCGCCCCGCTCGCATTACGGCGTTACGAAACGCAAGAGCGAGACCGCGCTCATGGGTCTGGCACCGGACTCGATAATAATACGCACCGGCTGGCTGTATTCCTCATACGGCAAGAACTTCGTCAAGACCATGCTTCGCCTCGCCCGCGACAAGGAGCGCGTGAATGTAGTCAGCGACCAGATCGGTACCCCGACCTATGCTCACGATCTCGCGGACGCCATAGCGAAGATACTCGCCGCTCCACAATGGCTGCCGGGCATATATAATTTCTCGAACGAGGGTGTGGCCTCATGGTACGACTTCGCCCAGGCTGTTTTCGATATAACGGGCTCGAAATGTGTCGCCACGCCAATTTCAACCGACCAGTATCCCACTACCGCCGAAAGGCCCCATTACTCCGTCCTTGACAAAAGCAAGATCAAGGCGACATACGGAATCGAGATCCGTCACTGGCGCCATGCGCTGTCATCATGCCTCAAGCGGCTGGACGACTGGGATGACAACGAATGACAACATAGTTCATAATAATAATTCCAACATTTAACCCCAAGCACATTTCACCCTCAGGAGAGGGCAAAACTTATATATGTCACAACTCACAGACGAAATAAAAAGGCGCCGTACTTTCGCCATCATCTCCCACCCTGACGCGGGCAAAACCACACTGACCGAGAAACTCCTTCTGTTCGGCGGTGCGATTCACGTGGCCGGCGCCGTGAAATCCAACAAAATAAAGAAGACTGCCACATCCGACTGGATGGAGATCGAGAAGCAGCGCGGCATCTCCGTCGCCACCTCGGTCATGGGCTTCGAATACGACGGCTATAAAATCAACATCCTCGACACTCCGGGTCACCAGGACTTCGCCGAGGACACATTCCGCACCCTTACGGCAGTCGACTCGGTTATCATCGTCGTCGACGTCGCCAAGGGTGTCGAGCAGCAGACAAGACGACTGATGGAGGTATGCCGAATGCGCGACACCCCTGTCATCATATTTGTGAACAAACTCGACCGCGAGGGACGCGACCCGTTCGACATCCTTGACGAACTCGAGCAGGAACTGAAAATCAATGTCCGTCCGCTTTCGTGGCCCATCAACATCGGTGCCAAGTTCAAGGGCGTCTACAACATCTACGAGCACTCGCTCGACCTATTCACTCCTGACAAGCAGAAGGTCTCGGAACGTGTCGAGATCGATGACGTCAACGACCCGCGTATCGACGAGGCCGTAGGCGAGACCGACGCCGCGAAACTCCGCGAGGACCTCGAACTCATCGAGGGCGTCTATCCGGAATTCGACCGCGAGAAGTATCTTGCCGGCAAACTTGCTCCCGTGTTCTTCGGCTCGGCATTGAATACCTTCGGCGTGAAGGAACTGCTCGACTGCTTTGTCGAGATAGCCCCTTCGCCTCGCCCTGTCGAGACTCCCGAACGGACCGTCCACCCCGAGGACGAGGACTTCTCAGGCTTCGTCTTCAAGATTCACGCCAACATGGATCCCAACCACCGCTCGTGCATCGCCTTCGTGAAGATCTGCTCCGGCAAATTCGAGCGCAACGCCGTCTACCAGCACATGCGTACCGGAAAGGCCCTGAAGTTCTCTTCGCCCACCGCCTTCATGGCCCAGAAGAAGAACATCGTAGATGAGGCATTCCCCGGCGACATCGTTGGCATTCCCGACACGGGCAACTTCAAGATCGGCGACACCATAACATCTGGTCCCATCATCCACTTCAAGGGCCTACCGAGTTTTTCGCCCGAGATGTTCAAGTACATCGAGAATACCGATCCCATGAAGTCGAAGCAACTCGAGAAAGGCATTCAGCAACTGATGGACGAGGGTGTCGCCCAACTTTTCGTCAACCAGTTCAACGGACGCAAGATTATCGGAACAGTAGGCCAACTTCAGTTCGAGGTCATACAGTACCGACTGCTTCACGAATACGGCGCTCAATGCCGCTGGGAGCCGCTGTCACTCTATAAGGCATGCTGGATAGAGAGCGATGACGCCGAGGCGCTCGAGGCCTTCAAGCGCCGCAAGCACCAGTACATGGCCCTCGACCGCGAAGGACGCGATGTTTTCCTCGCCGACTCCAACTACGTCCTTCAGATGGCCCAGAGCGACTTCCCCAAACTCAAATTCCACTTTTCGAGCGAATTCTGATCCCATTCCAACGCATATTCCACAAAAGCAGGACGGCACCACCCCGCCCTGCTTTTGTCTTTATCAGATACCTGAGTATCACACAACAATGTAACGTTATCTTAATCGGGTTATCGGGACCAGGAGATGGCTATCACAATTTGCCATAGTTCGCTGAAATACAGATACCTGGATATAAAGCGCGAATACAGAAGAAAATATTAAAGTTAAAAAACAGCAAAATCTCAAGCATAATGGATAACTTTGCGGCGAAAAATAGGTTTCCACATTATGATAAAACAATTCGGCATTTTGCTTGCATTTCTTGCAGCCGGCGAACTAATGGTACGATTCACCGGCATCCCTGTCCCTTCAAGCATTATCGGTATGGTGCTGTTGTGCGCCTCGCTCAAACTGGGTATTGTGAAACTAAAATGGGTAGAAAAACTGTCAAGTTTCCTTGTGCATAATCTCGGCTTCTTTTTTGTACCTGCCGGTATCGGTCTCATGAACTGTCTCGGACTTGTTGCCGACCAGTTGGTTCCCATTGTCTGCGCATCTGTAATAAGCACAATAATAATCATTGCAGTCACAGGGTGGGTTCATCAGTTCACACGCTCTGCATCTGCCAAGGTGGCTCATAAAATCGCGAAGGAGGCTGAATAATGGATTTCTTACAGAATAAATTTTTTCTCTTAGCCCTCACTTTCGGCTTCTATCTATTGGCACAGTCCCTTCAGCGGCGCACCGGCATCAAGTTGTTCAATCCTATTCTGATTGCCATTGCCGGAATGATTTCTTTTCTAATGCTATGCGATATTGACTATGACACCTACAAGCAAGGGGGCGATTACATTGACTTCTGGCTCAAGCCAGCAGTTGTGGCCCTGGGTGTTCCTCTCTACAAGCAACTCTCGGCAATAAAACGGCAGATTCTTCCGCTTCTACTGTCCGAACTTGCCGGCTGTGTGGCAGGAGTGGTGAGCGTGGTGCTTCTTGCCGAGATGTTCGGCGCCTCACGCCAGATAGTGATATCTCTTGCTCCCAAGGCTGTCACGACGCCTATAGCGATGGAAATATCAAGTGCCATGGGAGGAATTGCACCCCTGACAGCGGCTGTGGTCGTAGCCACCGGTATTTTTGGCGGCATGGCAGGGTTCAGAATCGTAAAGATGAGCCATATTCATTCGCCTATTGCGGAAGGATTATCAATCGGAACGGCTGCTCATGCTGTCGGCACTTCCGCCGCCATGGAACGCAGCGAGCGCTATGGAGCATTCTCATCCATCGGCCTGACGCTCAACGGTCTCTTCACGGCTCTTCTGGCTCCTATGATTTTGGAACTTCTCGGATATTCAGTGTAGAAGGCTGCCAAGATAACCACATATGAAATAACTAAATAACTAAATATGAAAGTAGGAGACGACGAAAAACGTTTAAAGTTTGGACTTGTAGGAAATATATACTAAATTTGCTACAAATTTAACATTTGCATGAAGGAAAAAGAGATGCGGGAATGTTTCGGCGAATCAGGGTTGCAGCAGGAGGATTTAGAGGACTTTATAGTGAATCCCGGGGCCCATGCCGATGCTGACGCCGAGCAAGAAATAGTGACAACGGTTGAACGTCAAGGTTACAATCCGGAGTTGTCGCGCGATGCCCTCTTCAGAAAATATTATCTTATGGTGTCCGAAGGGCCTGGCAAGGACTGGAGTCCCTCGCGGCGCACGGCGTTCGCCTTGCAGACAATGAACCGCGTGGGCGTAATCGATTGGCCGAGCAAAATATCGTCGGCCAGCAGTTCCGAGATATCTAAGCGTCCTGAAGACTCCGAGAGTCTTGAAAGCGTTGCCTACGATGCTCCCCTCAGAGTGGAGGCACCTGCGGAGCAGGATTATACCAAAGAACTTTTCGGCTATAGGCGCCTCAGCCGTGATGAAATCAAGGACAACCTGATTGTTGTCGCCGGCGTAGCCGGATTGGTACTTATAGCAGCAGCCGGTGTCGGCGTGGGGGTGGCGACGGGTAGCCCCGCTGTTGGTGCGGGTATAGGCGCGACATCAGTTGCCGCCTTCTGCGCTGTGGCTTCGCGTCTGGCCTCACGGTGGCACACACGTTTTACCCGCAAGTATCTGCTTGTGCGGCTTCTGGTGTGCCTGACGCAACTTTTCAGCGGCACTGCCTGGTTGTCGGCAAAGGAAACATGGAAGGCCATATGCTCGATGACAGGTGAGGTGATTCCGGCCGCTCCGTTCGGTCTTTGTCTTTTCGGCCTCATGACGTTTACTGCTCTGGCTTCGCACATCAAACTCTGTCGCACTGACAATCCCCGCACCGCAAAATCGCTCGGATGGCTCGAGGCTCAGGCAACTGTCTTCGCCTTGGGCGCTTTGCTATTCATTGCCGTAAACAAACCCTAACATGTGGTGGATTCTTACTATATTAATAAGTTTCACAGGAATATTTTTCCTTAAAAATGGCAGCGCCGACAGCGAAAAGGCCCGCAAAGCCATAAGTCAATCAGTGCAGTGCTGTCCGAGAACTGCTTTTTCTGTAGAAAAATTCCGCGACACTGTGGTTCGAAAAGGTTTGCTTATGGGTCTATTTATGATAGTGACACCACGCAAAAGGAAGGAACGTCCTCTGCCCGCTCCAGAAACTCCGGAGTATATTGCCCAGGATGAAATTCTTTATCTGCTTGAAGAGGCAAAGTCAAATCGGGAGTCCCCGCTACACTGGCCCATGATTTACGCCGACGCCTATCGAAATGCGAGCCATACGGTTTCGGAGGTATGGGAGGAATTTTTGCAAGGTGTCTTCATATACGCCCACCGCCACAATCCGGCGCAGGCATTGGCACCTCTTCAAAAAGCGGTAGATTGTGGTTTTTTCCCGGCTTACGCCATATTGGGAGACCTTTATGCCGAATACGGCGACACTAAGCGAGCCATAGCCATCGTGCGTCCGGCATCGGAGGCGAATTATGCCCCCGCTGTACACCAGCACGCCTACTACATATATCTTGAAAGCCTCGGCAAAATGTTTCAGCACCGGCGTGTGGGTGCCTATCGCTCGCTCTTTTGTCAAAGTGCCCGGATGGGCTACCAACCGTCGCGTTTCGTTGCAGAGGCCAATGGCTGGCTATCAACTTCTTCTTGCTGAGGAGCATGGAGAAAAAATATACAATTATAGCATCCATATAAATATTAGAGTAACTTTTACATAAAGTATCATAAAGACTTGTAACAACATACGAAAAACACGGTGAACAGACTTTCGCCGAATAAATGTCCTGATATGATAAGGAATTTGATATTTGATTTTGGCAAGGTACTTGTCGATTATGATTATTTTGTCATTCTTGACAGGATATTTGCCACGCACAAGCAGGCGGATGATTTCCTTCACCGTTTTTTGGCGGAAAAGTGGAACGAACGTCTCGATTGTGAAGAAAGTCCTTTCGAGGAGATAATCCACAATATGCAACAGGCAATGCCGCAATACTCTGAAGAGATACAGCAGTTCGGCGAAAGATATACCGAATTTGTACTTGGCGAGGTAAAAGGCATGCGGTCGTTGCTTGTCAGACTAAAATCGGAAGGATACAAACTATACGGTCTCACCAACTGGTGCAGTCGGGTACATGTCACGATGAAGCAGTATCCTATATTCCAGTTACTTGACGGAAGAATAATATCATCGGAAGAGCATGTCATTAAACCATCAAGGGCCATTTACGACCTTCTTTGCCGTAAATTCGGCCTAAAGGCGGATGAATGTGTATTTACTGATGACACTCTTGTGAATGTCGAGAGCGCCCGTGATTTTGGCATGCACGCCATCCACTTTGAGAATGCGCAGCAATATGAGACGGAACTGGAGAAGATTATTTCAACTGTGGGAGGATGCCGTGACGAGGGATACATAATGAACGAACAGGACAAATGCATGGCCGGTGAGATTTACGACTGTCACAGTCCCGTGTTCCTCGAAAGAAAGACCCGTGCCACAGACTGGATGCAACGCTACAACTCGATTCCCTATGCCGAACGTTCAAAGCGGTATGACATGATACGCGAATTGTTCGGGAGCGTAGGCACGAATGTGTCCGTGGGTGACGGCACTATAATCGGTTTCGGCGACAACATTCATGTCGGCAATAATGTCAGCATCAACTATCGCTGCATACTGAACGACTGCAACTCAATAGTAATCGGCAATGATGTGCTTATCGCTCCGGGAGTGCAGATGAACACGGCCTCCCACCCGACGCGGCTCTCCGAACGCCTGACACCAGACTGGAATCAGGTTTCGGGCGAATACCGCTGGCGCACTTTCGCAAAACCTATTATTGTCGGTGACGGCTGCTGGATCGGAGCCAACGCCACTATTATCGGCGGCGTAACGATCGGCGACGGGGCTGTCGTTGCGGCCGGAGCCGTAGTAACTAAAGATGTAGAACCGAATACAATGGTTGGAGGAGTCCCTGCGAGAAAAATTAAGAATTTATGATCGCATTGCGATTGTTAAAGCACAGGATTGCAGAAATCAATTAACGTTCCAAAGGTTCAGTCGGACCAGGAGGTGGTTTCGGGGGCGATGGAGGGGATGGTGGAGGAGTGGTAGACGGGGTTGCGGCCGAGGCGGCGCTGGGACGTGTAGTCCTGCAGGCAGATGACGGCGTATTTGCCCAGTGGGACCAAGGCGGCTAGGTTGCAGATGGTCATAAGCGACATGGTTATGTCCGCGAAGCCCCAGACAAGGTCGAGGGGCATGACGGCGCCGACGTAGACTATCGCGACAACCATGAGTTTGTAGATGTTGATGATCGACTCGTTGTTACGGATGAAGCGGATGTTGGCCTCGCCGTAATAGTAGTTGGCTATTACACTGGTGAAGGTGAAGAAGAAGAGCGCTACAGTCACGAATATCGAGCCGAAGTGGTGCGTGTTTCCGAGAGTGGCGTCTATGGCGTTTTGAGTCAGTATGATTCCGTCACCGCCGCCGGTATATATTCCGGAACACAGGATGATGAATGCCGTGGCGGAGCAGACCAGTAGCGTATCAGTATAAACACCAAGAGCCTGGACAAGACCCTGCTTGACAGGATGAGTAACCGATGCCGTGGCCGCGGCATTGGGAGTTGAACCCTCGCCGGCCTCATTGCTGAAGAGACCGCGCTTGACGCCCATGATTATCGCCGTGCCAAGGGTTCCTCCGAGAACCTGATTGAAGCCGAAGGCGTTCTCAAAAATCAGTGCCATTACATCGACGAAGCGATGCAAGTTCATACATATTATTATAAGTGCGAGAAGAATGTATCCTACTGCCATGAACGGAACGACCCACTGAGAGAAACGGGATATGCTCTGCACGCCGCCCCAGATGATTACGAGTGTCAGCAGCGCAAGGAAAGCGGCTGTCGCATGACGCGGAATGTCGAATGAGTTGGAGAAAGCGTCAGCCATAGTGTTGGCCTGAACCGTGCAGAATGCAAATCCGAAAGTCAGGGTAATGAGTATGGCGAAAGTCACCGCCCACCAATACTTATGCAGACCTTTCTGAATATAGTATGCCGGGCCTCCGATGAACGAGTCCTTGCCCTTGATCTTGAACAACTGGGCAAGAGTCGATTCCACAAAGGCTGTTGCGGCGCCCAGAAGTGAAATCATCCACATCCAGAAAACCGCACCGGGACCACCAGCAGAAATGGCTATTGCCACACCTGCAAGATTACCCGTGCCCACGCGGCTGGCAATGGACAAGGCAAACGCCTGGAAAGAACTTATCGAACCGTGTGCCGGCTCGTCGTTCTTGCGCGTGTCGTTGCTCTTTTTGCCCGAGGTCGCCAGCAGGCGGCACATCTCGCCAAAGAGACGGAACTGCACACCTCTGGTGCGGAATGTAAACCACAAGGCGGCAATCAGGAGAAGCGTGACCAGGACATAATCCGAAAGCACGCCGCTGACCGAGGCAACTATATTCTCGAGAGTCTCCATCACATCTTATCAAATAACGCACGCGTCGCATCCATAGGTGCGCCAAATGAAGTCTGGTCAGGAGTCACAGGCACAATCGATATATACCCACGGTTAAGATAATATTCATCGGTGTCCTTAGCCTCAGGCTCCTCATTGACGAATCGTCCGGTAAGCCAATAGAACGGATTGCCCGAAGGGTCGAGATAGCGCTCATATTCCTCCGACCAGTGACCGTGGGCGGCACGACAGACAACCGCACCCTTGGGTACTATTTTAGCAGGGATATTAACGTTCAGACCGGTGAAATCAGGGAAGGCCGAACGATTCTCAATAACGGTTCTGGCAATCTCACGCACGAGCGGTGCCGACAATGCGAAATCGGCCTTGATAGAATGATGAAGAAGGGAGAAACCGACCGAAGGAATACCGACAGTGACGCCCTCGATAACAGCGCCCATCGTTCCGGAATAGGTAATGGCATTGCCGGAGTTCGAGCCATGATTCGTGCCGGAGAACAGAAAATCAGGCTTGCGGGTAACAATGGCGTGAAGACCAAGTTTCACACAATCGACAGGAGTACCGCTGACCGAGAACATCCGGCATCCGTCATATCCCGAATGCTCCTTTATACGCAAAGGCTTGTTTACGGACAAGGCGGAAGACTGACCGGACTGGGCCGAAACCGGAGCGACACAGATGACATCGCCGAACTCGGTGAGGATACGGACAAGGGAATGGATTCCCGGAGCATCGATGCCGTCATCGTTTGTCACCATTATAAGAGGACGTATTTTAGATTCCATAAGATTCATTGTTAAAAAGTATTACAAAAAAGTTGGCGGCACTTGCACCGCCGAAAAAGCATATCCGGATTGATAACAAAATTCAGACATTAATCCGCAATGCAAATTTAAGCATTTTTCTTAATAAAAGTAAAAAAGGAGGCAGGTTATCTACATCTGACAGAGAGTTTTCTACATTGTGGAACATTTGTGGAACATTTTTTTGATTGTTTGCGCCATTTTTGTTTCCTTTGCATTACCAAATACGTTCAAGCGCATCCTTCGCTCCGAAAAGGCGACAGATGCAAATGTCAACTGACGTAATAATCAATTTATCTCTCCCTGCCTAAGAACTCAATTATTTTTTCTATGGGTAAAATCATAGCGATAGCAAACCAGAAAGGCGGTGTCGGCAAGACCACGACCACAATCAACCTTGCCGCCTCACTAGCCGCCGAAGGCAAACATGTACTCATCATTGACGCAGACCCTCAGGCCAACGCGACGTCGGGTTACGGCATTGACCCTGCCTCGATGGACTCCTCAATCTACGAGTGTCTCGTAGACGGCTATCCACTAGACGGCTCTCAGGTCGCGACATGCGTCGAAGGGCTCGACCTTGTCGGCTCGCGCATAGATCTGGCCGGAGCCGAACTCGAGTTGATAAACAAGCCCGACCGTGAACGCGTGATGGCCACTCTCCTTGCTCCTGTAAAAAACAAATACGACTACATACTCATTGACTGCTCGCCGTCGCTCGGCCTAATCACCGTCAATGCCCTGACTGCAGCCGACTCGGTAATAATTCCCGTCCAGGCGGAGTATTTCGCTCTGGAAGGCATCACCAAACTACTGAATACGATACGCATCATCAAGTCGCGCCTGAATCCTTCACTCGAAATCGAAGGGTTCCTTCTCACGATGTATGACTCGCGTCTCCGTCTTGCCAACCAGATTTACGACGAACTCAAGAACCACTTCTCAGATATGATTTTCGACACAGTGATTCCCCGCAACATAAAACTCTCCGAGGCTCCAAGCCACGGATTGCCGGCACTGCTATACGATGCAGAGAGCCGTGGTGCCACATCACATATCTCGCTCGCCAAGGAAATCATTCACAAGCACGCCAGTCAGGCAAAATAGCCGCCAGTCATCTGACTAACGATGAAATCCACCTCACGGTCAATATCCGAACAATCACCCAACCGCCAATCATGTCAATAAAACGCAATGCACTGGGGCGCGGACTCGACTCGCTGATATCAATGGACGATGTTCCCGCCCGCGGCTCCTCGGCCATCAACGATGTCCTGCTCTCACAGATAACCCCCAATCCCGACCAGCCACGAAACTTTTTCGACGAAGAGGCCCTAGACGAACTTGCCGCGTCCATACGCGAACTTGGCATAATCCAGCCTCTCTCGCTGCGAAAGACCGGTCCAGACTCATACCAGATCATAGCGGGCGAACGCCGTTTCCGCGCCGCGCAACGTGCCGGACTCACACGTGTTCCAGCGTACATCCGCACCGCCAACGAGGCCGAACTCACCGAGATGGCCCTGATCGAGAACATTCAGCGCGAAGACCTCAACGCCATCGAGATCGCCCTTACCTTCAAAAAACTCATCGACCAGTATCAACTCACCCAGGAACGCCTGTCCGAACGCATCGGCAAGAAGCGCGCGACAATCGCCAACTTCCTGCGTCTGCTGAAACTGCCCGCGGAAGTGCAACTGGGCCTACGCGACAAACGCGTAGACATGGGACACGCACGTGCCCTCCTGACCATAGACAAGCCGTCGCTGCAACTGAAACTTTACAACGAGATTCTGAAAAACGACCTTTCGGTACGCCGAGTCGAGGAACTTGCCCGCCAGTATCAGGAGAATTCGCTGGGCAAGTCCAACACAGAGACCACAAGCAAATCCCGATACACGTCCAACGACTTCGACATTCTGAAACAACACCTAAGCCAGACATTCGGATCGCCTGTCAAGTTCGCCATCAACGCTTCGGGCAAAGGCCAGATTACGTTTCCTTTCAAGAACGATGACGAACTTGAGAAACTGCTCGCCATATTTGACTCAATCAAAAAAAACGAAGCGTGACATTACAAGACGTTACATATTCGTCAAAACGCCGCGTGATTGC
Organism: uncultured Porphyromonadaceae bacterium; assembly: GCA_937989585.1. Classification (GTDB taxonomy): domain Bacteria; phylum Bacteroidota; class Bacteroidia; order Bacteroidales; family Muribaculaceae; genus CAG-873. The sequence goes on from CALKRW010000063.1 coordinate 27,003, forward strand.
CATGATACTCATGACAGTCATAACATCCTTCTGCACCATACGCGCCGCAGAGCCTGACTCCGCATACATCGACATTCCGTCCGACGAGAAAGTCATAGAGGAACCGTTCATAACGCCCAACGACTCCACTTTCAGCGTGCTCGGCACAGACACACTGGCCGTAGCCGGAATCGAGGCGCCATTCTCCCGCTTCAATGACTGGGAACTAAGCGACAAGGCCTTCAATCCGTCACCCAACCGTGCGGTATGGCTTTCGGCTCTTTTCCCCGGACTGGGCCAGATATACAACCGACGCTACTGGAAACTCCCCATTGTGGTGGGCGCATACATGGGCCTCGGTTATGCCACCTCGTGGAACAACAAGATGCTGCGCGACTACCAGCGAGCCTATCTTGACATAATGGACTCGGACCCGACCACCAACTCGTATATGAACTTCTTTCCGCCCACGACCCAGGAATCATCGCTGGACAAGCAATGGCTCCAGAACATCCTGCGGCAGAAAAAGGATTTCTACCGCCGAAACCGTGACCTGTGCATAATAGGTATGGTTGGCGTGTATCTTGTCGCGATGGTAGACGCATATGTCGATGCATCGCTGAGTCATTTTGACATATCTCCCGACCTGTCGATGGACGTCGCCCCGGCCCTGATGCAGGACGGGCGGGGTCCGTTGCCGAGCATAGGTCTATGCTGGGCCCTGAATTTCTGAACATCCCGGATGTAATAATAATGAAACAACAACTACAAATCACATTCTCCTCATAAAAATAATCACTCCTCACAGTCTACGCCAATGAACCACATCAAGACCCTCATTATCACAGCGGCATTTGTTGCGGCCTCACCGATAGCCAGAAGTGCCAAGGCTCCGGCAAATGTCTTCGCAATTGCCGCAGACACACTGCCAGCATCTGCGATAACCTATCCTGAAAGTTTCGAGACCGACACACACAAATTGTTGCAGAACTGGTATCTGCAAAATTACATAAAACTAGACAAAGACGCCGACAGCCGTCCAGGCAAGACATACACCGAGCAGGACTACATCGACCGCCTTCAGTCGCTTCCCACGACTATCGAGATGCCGTACAACAAAATAGTACGCGCATACATAGACATGTATGTAGAGCGCAAGAAGTCGCTGGTAGAGACCATGCTCGGAATGAGCCTGTACTACATGCCCATCTTCGAGCAGGCGCTGGATAAGTACGGATTGCCTATGGAACTCAAATACCTGCCGGTAATAGAGTCAGCCCTGAATCCCAACGCCGTGTCACGCGCCGGCGCCACCGGCCTGTGGCAATTCATGATACCGACAGCCAAGGGCGAGGGACTCGAAGTGAACTCGCTCATTGACGAACGGCGCGACCCATATACATCGTCGGATGCCGCAGCTCGCTATCTGAAGAAACTGTACACCTCATACGGCGACTGGTCGCTGGCCATCGCGGCTTACAACTGTGGTCCCGGCAATGTCAACAAGGCCATGAGACGCGCCGGAGGAGGCAAGAAAGATTTCTGGGAGATCTATCCTTTCCTTCCCGCCGAGACCCGTTCGTATGTGCCCGCTTTCATCGCCGCAAACTACGCGATGAACTACTATAACTGCCACAACATATCACCGGCTCTCGCCGCCCGTCCCATTGTCACCGACTCGGTTCACGTGTCCCGTCGTGTTCATTTTGAACAGATAGCCGAAGTCATGGGGATACCCATAGACGAACTTCGCGTCCTCAATCCCCAATATCGCCAGGATGTCATTCCAGGCGACATCAAGCCCTACCCTCTGGTACTTCCCAACATCCAGGCCTACTGTTATATCGCTAACGAAGACACCATTGTCAACCACAAGGCCGAACTCTACGCCCGCCGATCGGTAGTTGAGCCGTCGACAGGCCAGACCCTCAGCGAGCCCCAGGGTCCCGGCGAATACATTACCGAGACCGTAACCAAATATCACAAAGTGCGCCGTGGCGAGAACCTAAGTTCCATCGCGCGCCGATACGGTGTGTCAACCGCCTCGATCAAACGCACGAACAACCTTAAACGCAACAGGGTCAAGCGTGGCCAGACACTGCGCATCAACACCACTGAACGGCGATGGGTTCCTGCAAAAGCCGAAGAACAACAGGTAGCAGCCAATGAGAATCAGGAATCCAACAGCGCATCCGCCGTAGCCGACAACAACCAGCAGCAGAACGCCGACAACACAAAACCACTATCTGATAATCATGAAGTTGCGAAGCAAGATACAACAGCCGACCAACACACAGGCGCGAAGGCACCAGCGAAACCCCGGAAAGAGACAAGCGCGAGAACTACATCGCATAAGGTTGCAAAGGGCGAAAGCCTGTATAAAATTGCCCAGAAACACGGCGTCACTGTTGATGAAATAAAAAATGCCAACAATCTCAAGTCCGACAACATACGCGAAGGACAGTCACTAAAGATTCCATCGAAATCCTCGGGCAAGAAATCCTCGGGCAAGTCCACTAAGAAAAAGTCGCGCCGTCGCCGCCGCTAAGATAAACCCGGAGCATTCTGACTGCTCACGTAAAGCCATCACTTTCTAAATAAATCAAACAGACAATGAAAAAGCAAATGCCCGACCCAGACCGCACCGGCATGCCTGACAACATGCCACCGGCCGAAGTCGATCCCATCGACCTTCCCGAAAACGCGTTCCGCGAACTCGGCGCCGACGAGGAGTACCGTCCGCTCATGCACCCGGCCCGCGATTATGCCGAGGTAACCCCCTACTCTGTGTCCATGGGCCTAATCCTTGCCGTTGTATTCTCGGCCGCCGCCGCCTACCTGGGACTGAAGGTCGGTCAGGTTTTCGAGGCCGCCATTCCCATCGCCATCATAGCAGTCGGACTCAGCGGTGCCCTGAAAAAGAAAAATTCCTTAGGCCAGAATGTCATCATCCAGTCGATCGGCGCATGTTCAGGCGTCATCGTGGCTGGCGCGATATTCACGCTTCCGGCCCTCTACATCCTCCAGTCCAAGCATGCCGACATAACCATCGACTTCTTCGAGATTTTTCTCAGTTCTCTTTTCGGCGGTGTACTAGGCATCCTGTTCTTCATCCCCTTCCGCAAGTATTTCGTGAAGGACATGCACGGCAAATATCCTTTCCCCGAGGCCACGGCTACCACACAGGTGCTTGTCTCCGGCAACTCCACCAAATCGGGAGGCCAGGCCAAACTCCTGATGGTCGCCGCTCTCGTCGGCGGCATCTATGACTACATTGTCGCGACATTCTCGCTATGGTCAGAGACTGTCACAACCACAGCCTACACCTGGGGGCAGACTCTCGCCGACAAATTCAAGTTCGCTTTCTCGTGCAACACAGGTGCGGCCGTACTGGGTCTAGGCTATATAGTAGGATTGAAATACGCATTCGTCATCTTCGCCGGATCTATCTTCGTCTGGTGGGTTGTAATGCCTGTTGTCGGTACATACGGCTCGGCAGAACTCGTGCAGATGGGTACGGACGAACTTTTCAAGAATTTCGCACGATACATAGGTATCGGCGGCATCGCCATGGCCGGCATCATCGGCATCATCAAGTCGTGGCCCATCATCTGCCAGGCTGTAGGTCTCGCAGGAAAGGAATTCAAAGGCAAAGCCGCCCAGGCCAAACCCATCCGCTGGCAGGCAGACATTTCGATGAAGCACATCACATACTTCATCGCCCTCGCACTTATCGCAGTATTCCTCTTCTTCTGGATCGGCATCATCCACACCCTATGGCAGGCCGCCATAGCATGGGTTGTCGTAACCGTGATCGCATTCCTCTTCACAACCGTGGCCGCAAACGCCATAGCAATCGTAGGCTCCAACCCAGTGAGCGGCATGACCATGATGACACTGATAATCGCATCATCCATTTTTGTAGCCATCGGCCTTAACGGTACGTCAGGCATGGTTGCCGCAATGGTCATCGGCGGCGTAGTCTGCACGGCCCTGTCAATGGCCGGAGGATTCGTGACCGACCTCAAGATAGGATACTGGCTCGGCTCGACTCCACGCAAGCAGGAGACATGGAAATTCCTCGGCACACTGGTGTCGGCCGCGACAGTCGGCGGAGTCATCCTGATGCTGAACAAAGTCTACGGTTTTGACGGTCCCAACGCACTCCAGGCACCCCAGGCCAACGCCATGGCCGGCGTAATCGAACCGATGATGACCGGTCAGCCCGCTCCTTGGGTTCTATACATAGTCGGCGCTATCCTAGCCGTGATTCTCAACTGGCTTGGCGTTCCGGCGCTTGCCTTCTGTCTCGGCATGTTCCTGCCGCTATCACTGAATACCCCGATGCTCGTAGGCGGCCTCGTGTCATGGTTCGTGGCCCATTCGACCAAGGACAAGGAACTCGCACGCGCCCGCTCGGACCGCGGCACACTGATAGCCTCCGGTCTCATAGCCGGAGGCGCACTCTTCGGCGTATTTGCCGCAATAACCATCATGTGCGGCTTCGAGAAACCCGACAACGGCATGGAATTCATGCCCCAGATTCTTGGTCTTGTCGCATACGCATGTATCATCGCATATATGTACATTTCGTCAACCCGCGTCAAGAAAGCCTGATAATATGTCATCATCCATCCCCTTCCGTATTCCGGAAGGGGATGTTTTATATTCAGCCACATATACCAAATGAAACAGCGAGCGCCTAGAAACCGCACCCTGTCCGTCAGTCCTGAAGAATATTCCGTATTGAAGAAGCGTCTGGTCAGACATATTGACTCCGCGACAGATCTTCGAGACAAGACTGTATGCGCCAACCTCATGGACATTATCGATGACCTGCCTGAAGGTATCGCCGACCTGATGATAATAGACCCGCCATACAATCTGTCAAAGGATTTCGGTACGATTAAGTTCAAGGCAATGAGCACATCGGACTATCTCGTGTACCTGCGCTCATGGCTTCCGAAACTGCTTCGCTCGCTGAAGCCTGACGGCTCTTTATACATTTGCGGTGACTGGCGGTCGACAGCCGCCCTCCAGCAAGTGCTTGACGAAAACATGCATGTCATGAACCGAATAACATGGCAACGTGAAAAGGGGCGTGGATCATCGCGGAACTGGAAAAACTCGATGGAAGACATATGGTTTGCAGTCAAGGACAAACGGCACTATTACTTTGACGCCGAAGCGGTCAAGGTACGCAGGCATGTTCTTGCCCCCTACCGTCAGGACGGCATCCCCAAAGACTGGGAGGAGACAGCCGACGGCAATTTCAGGATGACATACTCATCGAACTTCATGGATGACATATCCGTACCTTTCTGGTCAATGCCGGAAAACACGGATCATCCCACACAGAAGCCAGAGAAACTAATAGCGAAACTGATTCTTGCATCATGTCCCGAAGGCGGTCTGGTGCTTGACCCCTTCCTCGGGTCGGGCACAACTTCGGTGGTCGCCTGCAAACTGAACCGCCGTTTCCTCGGGATCGAAATCAACGAAGAATACTGTGCATGGGCTGAAAAACGTCTTGCCATGGCCATGGAAGACAATTCCATACAGGGCTATTCCAACGGCATATTCCACTCCCGCAATACACCAATGAAGAAATGTAAAAAGCATGATACGATGATTTGACCAAGTTTCAGGCAAATCGGAAAGAGTGCATTACGCAGTTTTTGCGTATCTTTGCAGTCCACAAATATATTCTTTCCTTCCAACATGTATTCTTCTTACGAAGTTACCATTTAAGATTATGAAAAAGTTATACGCAGCAGCCCTTTTTATCATTTTGAGTGCCGTAACCATGCTTTCCGCGCCTTATGCCCTGAACATAAAGGATTTCACCTCCCTGAAAGTCAATGACGGCATAAATGTCGTTTATAAAAGTGTTCCCGACTCTGCAGGATGGATTGTCTTTGACACAGAAGAGACAATGGCGCCTAAGATTCTTTTCTCAAACGACAAGAACACACTGAAAATAGAACTGGCGACCGACGGTCAGCCTATTTCCAATCTGCCCACAATCCATGTATACTCGTCAGTTCTCACCAAAGCCGAGAACTCAAAGGACTCGACTCTGACTGTTATATCGCCAACGCCTGCGGCATCGATTGAACTGCGCATCATAGGCAATGGCACTATCATCGCTAAAAACATTCATGCCACCCAGGTCAAAGGCCGCATCGACACCGGCTCCGGACATCTGGTCATAAACGGCAAAGCAAAGAAAGCTGAATTCTATAACACCGGCACCGGCCGCATAGAAGGCTCGGGACTCAAGGCCGAAGTGGGCAGATGCCAACTTCTGGGCACGGGGTCGATTGACTGTGCGATTTCCGAGGAACTCACGGTCATCGGCGCAGGAAGCGGTACAATCTACCTCGAAGGCAAACCGAAGATAAAGAAACGCGCCCTCGGGGTAAAAATAGTTCAGACTGAAGAATAACCCTAAAGGAACACCCGCCCATGCCTGCGCAAGACCCGGCACAAGACCCGGCAATCAAACTGAAGACAGCCCGCTCGCTCAAGTGGAATGTTTTCGACCGTATGGCCTCGCAGGTACTCTATGCGGTCACTGGCATTGTCCTCGCCAGGATGCTTTCGCAGGAGGAATTCGGCCTTGTCGGCGCGGTCCTTGTATTTCAGGCTTTTGCGTCCCTGCTTGTCGACAGCGGGTTTTCCTCGGCTCTGATCCAGCGCAAGCACCCCACAAGACTCGACTATTCCACTGTCCTATGGTTCAATCTGTTCATGTCTGCCGGGCTGTATGTAATCCTCTGGTTCGCCGCACCATGGATTGCTGAACTTTTCGGTTCTGACGAACGACTGGTCGAACTATCCAGAGTGATGTTCCTGTCCCTGATTGTCAACGGATTGTCGATAGTCCAGACAAACCGCTTCATGAAGCAGATGAACGTCCGTCCCATAGCCGTCGCCAATTCCATCGGACTTGTGGCCGGAGGCGTAACGGGAATATGGATGGCTGTCGAAGGCTTCGGCGCCTGGGCTATTGTCTGGCAGACGCTTGTCCTTGCCTTTGTCAAGACCGCCCTGCTGTGGGGCATGAGCCGCTGGCTTCCATTGCTAAGTTTCTCCTGGATGGCCCTTAAGTCCTTCCTGTCAGTCGGTTCAGGTATGATGCTGACATCTTTCCTCAATACGCTGTTCCTCAACATCTACGCGTTCTTCATCGGCAACCGTGTAGGCCTCGTCTCGCTCGGCTACTATTCTCAGAGCGACAAGTGGAGCAAGATGTTCACATCCTCCCTGTCACAGGTGCTGACATCGTCCTTCCTTCCGGTACTTTCTTCCGTACAGGATGACGCGCCACGTTTCGCGAACATGGCGTCGAAGATGAACCGCATGACATCATATCTCACCCTACCCGCAATGATAGGGCTGATGATTATGGCCACTCCAATCTTCCATCTGCTTTTCGGCACGAAATGGGATCCATCGATAATACTCTTCCAACTGCTACTGTTTCGCGGAATATTCACTGTCCTAACAGGCCTATACACGAACTATCTCCTCGCACTTGGCCGTGCGAAAATTATTGTCTGGATAGAGGTGATTCGTGATTCGGTTGCGCTGACAGCACTTGCGGCGACCTTCCCTACCCTTGCGCTAAGCACTCCGGAGAATCCGGTTCTCGGAGTCGAGATAATGCTATGGGGACAAGTGGCTGCTGCCATCATAGCCTGGGCCGCAACGCTATGGGCCATCCAGAAATACGCTGGCGTAAAATCATGGATGATTATTTCAGGAGTACTGCCATATCTGGGCGAATGTATTGTCATTGGCGCCATCATGTGGTCCGCAAGCCTAGTCATATCCACGCCATGGATACTTCTCACCATCCAGTGTATGCTGGGAGGGGGGCTCTATCTTGCAGTGAATGCCGTGCTTCACTCACGTATCCAGTCGGATGCAATAGCATACTTCAGAGGACGACTGTAAAGACCAGCGCGTATGCAGACGATTAACCGACAGATAATCAGACTTGCATGGCCGGCTATCATCACCAACATCACGGCCCCGCTCATGGCTCTGGTGGATACGGCAGTTGTCGGACACCTGGGCGACAGCGCCTACATCGCCGGCACAGCCCTGGGAGGTGCGGTCTTTAACCTTGTCTACTGGCTGCTTGGGTTTCTGCGCACAGGCACATCAGGTCTTGTGGGGCAGGCAGTGGGTAAAGGAGAGCAGACCCAGGCTATCTCACTGCTTCGCCGCATGGGGCTTATTGCCCTGATAGCGGGAATGGCCATCATTATTCTCTCCGGAACACTGTTCGATGGCGTAATGCGATTCATGGACGCCGATGATTCGGCACAGGCACCAGGCCGCATCTACTTTTTCGCCGCCGTATGGGGCGCCCCGGCCTATCTCATGACATCGGTACTCTCCGGATGGTTCGTCGGTGAACAGGATACACGACCTATCCTTATAATGGCTCTGGTCAGCAACATATTAAATGCCATACTCAGTCCCCTACTGGCATTCGTCGCCGGCCTTGCAGTACAAGGCATCGCCATCGCTACTGCGATAGCCCAATGGGTGGGTGTTGCCACCGGACTCATAATGCTACTGAATGTCGCGCGACAAAAGAAGATATCTCTTACAGAACCGGCCGATGCCCGAATTCCATGGATAAGGCTACTGCACATCAATACTGATATTTTTCTGCGTACACTTTGCCTTGTGGCGGTGACTCTGTGGTTCACACGTGCCGGTGCCCGTATATCTACGGAAGTCCTTGCCGCCAATGCAGTGCTTATGCAGTTGTTCATGCTTTTCTCATTCTTCACGGATGGTTTCGCCTTCGCGGGGGAGGCCCTCGCGGCCAAAAGTTTCGGAGCAGGCGATTATCGAGTCCTGAGAGCGACTGTACGTTCACTCATGCATTTCGGCATGATTCTCGCAGTGGTCTTCACCGTCATTTATTTCCTCTGCGGAGAAGGCTTAGTAAGTCTTCTTACAGACAATCTGATCGTAAGAGAGAATGCCTCGGAAACAATACTCTGGGTAGTGGCAATTCCGCTTTGCGGTTTCATGGCCTTCACATGGGACGGCATCTTCATAGGAATGACCCTTACAGGACGGATGCTGATTTCCATGATTATTGCAATGGCGGTTTTCTTCGGTTCATATTTCAGGCTTACTCCTGATCTCGGCGTACATGGACTCTGGCTTGCCTTCATACTTTACCTGAGTACGAGAGGGATTGCCCAATACCTGCTGTTCAGAACCTACATGCGGAACCTGGCTGAAGTTTCCAAATAATTTGTGTATCTTTGCACTATAAAATAAGAATCGAATCATGGATCAGGAAAAGAAACTCCAACTTGAGGAAAAAGTCGTGGATATGCTACGTACGGTTTTCGATCCCGAAGTTCCGGTAGACATATACTCACTCGGTCTCGTATATAAAATCGACATCAAGGACAACGGAGACCTTGACATAGACATGACACTTACCGCCCCGAACTGTCCTGCCGCCGATTTCATAGTCGAGGACGCCCGGCTGAAACTGGAGTCCATAGACGGCATAGGCAAGGTCACCATCAACATTGTCTTTGAACCCGAATGGGACAAAGACATGATGTCAGAAGAAGCCAAACTCGAACTGGGATTCCTTTAAACCAATTCACGCCCAAACCTTGCGTACCAAAACCTACTTCCTAAGCGACCTGCACCTCGGCGCCACATACATGCCCGACGAGCGCGAGCACGAGGCCCGCGTCATTGCCATGCTTCGCTCGTTCGAGAAGGACGCACGAACAATATATCTTCTCGGAGATGTACTTGACTACTGGTACGAGTACAAGACCGTAGTACCTCGCGGCCATGTCCGCTTTTTCGGAGAACTCGCCCGACTCGCCGACTCGGGAATAAAAATATACTGGTTCATAGGGAACCATGATATATGGCTCTTCGATTACCTCAAGAATGAACTCGGAATCGAGATCATAGACGGATGTGCCATCCATGAGATTGACGGCAAACACTTTTTCATGTGTCACGGAGACGGGCTGGGAGATCCGTCCCGTGCATACGGACTTATGCGCCGAATTTTCCGCAACCGTTTCGCACAATGGCTTTTCGCCGGAATACATCCCCGGTGGACTATTCCGTTCGCATATCGCTGGAGCAATCATTCACGCATGGCCCGTGGCGAAGGGATAGCGCAGTATAAGGGCGATGAGCAGGAACTGCCCATGATTTATGCCCGTAAATACGTAAGCGAGCATCCAGACATAGACTATTTCATATCAGGTCACCGTCATGTAGCTGTCACGCGTCCACTACCCAATGGAGGCACGTTCGCCATACTTGGCGATTGCTTCCGTCAGTTTACATACGGTGTTTTTGACGGATCGGTGTTTACACTTTGTCATTTCAATGAAATATCCTAATCCTCACGATAGGGCTCCCGAAAAATAGTATTTTTGTAACTGCAAAATACAAAAAGACAGGACCAATATAGAACTTTACATTTTTTAACCTTTACAATACACGCATACAACATCCCGAAGCAGAATGTTCAATTTATTAATTCTCAGATTATTGAATAGGGAATCCCAGAAAAAAACAGAGAATGCGCTTTAAAAGTATGCTTAATAACATATAAAATAATTTTGCAGAATGTTACTTAGTGCCTACTTTTGTACCGCAACCTAAAACAATCTTTTTTACCTTAGAAATTGTACCTAGTGGAAACCTATAGGACGGAACTCTGTGACAGAGTCCCGTCTTATATTTTTCAACCCATCTACAAACGAAACCTAATTGCACTCTCACGGTATCAAATTCAACATAAAACGTGTCTAAACAATAGTAGTCAGACAAAAAAGAGAGGGCGCCTTCACAGGTGCCCTCTCGCAGCGATTGATCGCCGGAGGGGTAAATAGCGACCAATCTGTGGCGTCCACTATTTCATATGGGCAAATGGACTCCACATCGGGGCGTTGCATAGATGGGTGGGATGAGCAACGCCCCAGGGGTTGGGGATGATGTATATCTTACTTCTTGAAGAAGCGGTTGTAGAGACCTTCAAAGCCCTTACCATGACGGGCCTCGTCTTTAGCCATCTCGTGAACTGTATCGTGAATTGCGTCAAGATTCAGTTCTTTGGCGCGGCGGGCAATACGCATTTTGTCTTCGTTAGCGCCTGCTTCAGCGGCCATACGCTTCTCCAGGTTGGTCTTAGTATCCCATACCACTTCGCCGAGGAGTTCGGCAAATTTAGCAGCATGCTCAGCCTCTTCATGAGCGTAACGGCGGAAAGCCTCAGCAATTTCGGGATAGCCTTCGCGATCAGCCTGACGTGACATAGCGAGATACATGCCAACCTCGGTGCACTCACCGTTGAAGTGATTGGTCAGGTCTGCTATCATTTCGTCATCACAGCCCTTGGCTACGCCGATTTCATGTTCGGTAACGAATTTCAGGCCAGCTTCGCCGTCAGGAACTTCCTTGAACTTGGATGCAGGGGCGCCACAGAGAGGGCACTTCTCGGGAGCATGTTCGCCTTCGTAGATATATCCGCAGACTGTACAAATAAATTTCTTTTTCATTGTTTCAATAGTTATTAGTTAGTTATTTTCCAAACAGACTATTGTATAGTCCTTTGCTATAATTGCGTCAACATTCACCGGCAACTCTTTGCCTCAAGTATAGCAATGCCGACCGACTGTATTAACAAGAGACGACACAACGTTGTTCTACGTTGCAAATTTAATAAATCCTAAGAATATCACAAAGTTCTGAACAAAAATTTTACATATTTATTTTTCGATTTACATGCAGCCAACAACAAGACTCGTGTCAAGACTTTAAGCACAAAAGATAACTCAAACCGCCGCACCGAAAAAGTTGGTTAAAAATAGGCAACGGAACATACCGCGGTTTTTACATTTTTTTATTACCTTTGTATCATACAATATACTGCAATCTGAATTTATCACGAACCAACCTCAAATCATATACTTTACGTGTACCGAATAGTTTCTAAAGAAATGTTCAGCGAGCGTGTCGCAAAACTCGTAGTCGAGGCTCCGCTTATCGCTCGCTCACGTCGTCCGGGGCATTTCGTAATCGTACGCCTTGGCGAAAAAGGAGAGCGCATACCTCTGACCATAGCGGATGCCGATGTCGCAAACGGCACAATAACCCTTGTAGTACAGGCAGTCGGAGATTCCACGGCTCATTTCATCGCTCTTGAGCCTGGTGACGAGTTCACTGACGTCGTTGGGCCTCTGGGACACGCGACCGATATAGGACATTTCGGAACCGTTGTATGTTCTGGTGGAGGTGTCGGCGTTGCTCCGCTCCTACCCATAATCAAGGCAATGAAGGAGGCAGGCAACCGTATCATATCAGTGCTTGCCGCACGCAACAAAGACCTGATTATTCTCGAGGACGAGGTCCGCAAGTATTCCGATGAGGTAATCATCATGACCGATGATGGCTCTTCCGGCCGCAAGGGGCTTGTCACCAACGGCATAGAGGAGGTCATTCAGCGTGAGCACGTTGACCGGGTTGTCACAATCGGCCCCGCTGTCATGATGAAGTTTGTCGCACTTCTTACGAAGAAGTACGAAATACCGACAATCTGCTCTTTAAACACAATTATGGTTGACGGCACAGGCATGTGCGGAGCATGCCGTGTCAGCATCGGAGGCAAGACCCGATTCGTATGCGTTGACGGTCCTGAATTCGATGCGCATCAGGTAGATTTCGACCAGATGCTGACACGCCTGCGGGCATACGATGCTCCGCGCAACTGATTGTACCACCCATCACCGTATCCCAAAATGTCCAAGCAATCTTTCGAAGAAATATCGTCACGTGACAGCCAATGGCGCAAAGAACTGCGTGACGCCCTCAAGGCACCCGAGCGGACGGCCATCCCACGTGCAAGAATGAATGAACTTGACCCGGCCTTCCGTATAACATGCAACGAAGAGGTCAACCAAGGACTCGAACACAATCAGGCAGTCCGCGAAGCCACCCGCTGTCTCGACTGTCCTAACCCGGGTTGTGTAACAGGCTGTCCCGTCAACATAAATATTCCGGCGTTCGTAAAGAATATCCAGCGTGGCGACACCGATTCAGCCGGCCGTATCCTCAGGGCCACTAGCGCATTGCCTTCGGTATGCGGACGCGTGTGTCCACAGGAACGTCAGTGCGAAAGCAAGTGCATATACCTGAAAATGGGCAAACAGCCCGTAGCCATAGGCTGGCTGGAGCGTTTTGCCGCAGACAATTCGCAAGTTGAGACTAATAGCCAACCGGAACCCAACGGAAAAAAAGTCTGCGTGGTGGGATCCGGTCCCGCTTCCCTTTCCTTTGCCGGGTCGATGTCAGCACTAGGCTATAAGGTCGTGGTTTACGAAGCCCTGCATCAGATTGGAGGAGTTCTCAAATACGGCATACCTGAGTTCCGCCTTCCCAATGAGATTGTTGATAAAGAAATCAACCGTCTGCGTGACAATGGCGTAGAGTTCCACACAGATATAGTCGTGGGCAAGACGCTCGGTTACAGCGACCTCCTGAAAGAAGGGTTTGACGGAATCTTCATCGCCTCCGGCGCAGGTCTTCCACGTTTCATGGACATTCCCGGCGAAAATCTGAACGGCGTAATGTCATCCAACGAATTTCTAACCCGCGTCAATCTCATGGGTGCCGGAAGGCCCGGATATGCCACACCTGTGCGCAAGGGACATGTCGTGGCAGTTATCGGCGGCGGCAACACGGCCATGGACTCGGTCCGAACGGCCTTACGCAAGGGTGCCGAACGCGCCATGATTGTCTATCGACGTGACATGGCGGAGATGCCTGCACGCGCCGAGGAAGTCGAACATGCCCGTCAGGAAGGCGTGGAGTTCATGACCCTGCACAATCCCGTGGAATACATCGGTAACGAACGCGGCGAAGTTTGCGCAATGCGCCTGCAACAGATGCGTCTTGGCGAACCCGGCCCTGACGGACGACGCAGTCCGGAGCCAATTCCAGGTGCGATTGTAGAAATCCCGGTCGACGAGGTAATCGTATCGGTCGGCGTATCGCCTAACCCTCTTATCCCGAATTCTATCGAGGGGCTAGAAGTCACACGCCGCGGCACACTTGTAGTAGACGACAATCTCCGCACCTCCATCCCGACCATGTATGCCGGCGGCGACATCGTACGCGGCGGCGCGACAGTTATCCTTGCCATGGGCGACGGACGCCAGGCGGCGGCCGCAATGCACGCCCGACTTTCTGAATAATGTTTTACGAGCAGAATACCGTACTTCTGAAATAGACAAAATGACATACCGAAATATAAAACTACTGAGCAGCATGATGACCGTCATGCTGCTTACATTGACTGTACTTTTAACTTCCTGCGCAAACAAACATGAAGGCCGGGTCATAGCCGTATCGATCGAACCTGAGCGTGCCCTCCTCGAACAGATTGTCGGCGACCGTTTCGCTGTCAAGACACTTCTGCCTTCGGGAGCAAATCCCGAGACATTCGAACCGACAATCAAAACCACTCGCGAAGTCAATGACGCCGAGGCTTATTTCTCCCTAGGGGCGTTGCCATTTGAGGCAAAGATATCATCCTCGCTGCCTGCATCGGTTGCTCAGGCAAACATCACTCGAGGCATAGCACCGATCTTCGGCACCCATGACCATGACGGAGAGGAAGAGCATGAAGGCCATCACCATGGCAGCGCAGATCCACATACATGGACATCTGTAAAAAATGCCCGCATCATGGCAAAAAATATGCTTGACGAACTTGTACTACTTGACCCCGATGGTAAGGAATACTATACCAACCGCTACAACAAACTTGACGCTCACCTTGATTCACTCGACCATGCTTTTGCAGAGCGTCTAAAAAAAATGTCAGGCAAATCGTTCGCAGTATGGCACCCTTCGCTGTCTTATTTTGCTCGCGATTACGGTCTCAACCAGATTTCCGTAGGTTTCGAGAACAAAGAGATTTCCCCATCGCGCATGGCGTCTGTCGCGGAACATGCGCGTGAACACAACGTACGGGTGCTTTTCTTCCAGAAAGAATACGACTCCCGCCAAGTCAGTACGCTCAGCAACGAACTAGGCATAAAAGTGATAACAATCAACCCCCTTGACTATGAATGGGAAAGACAACTTGACAATATCGTCAGCGAACTTCAGTGACGAACTGTCTTACAATGAATTTGCCCACTCGGCAGACGCTTACTGTCACGAATGCCATTCAGTGCATGGACACACCCTCGAACATACCGATTCAGAGGCGTTGATTACCATCGACCATGTATCCATGGGATGGGACGGCCGCAAAGTTCTTGATGACATCTCGATGAGTGTTTACCGTGGTGATTTCATAGCCATAACGGGACCCAACGGCGGTGGCAAGACTACACTTCTGAAATTGCTGCTGGGTCTTATCCGTCCGATGACCGGACGTGTCATTCACAATACTGACAATCTGCGCATAGGCTATCTTCCACAGAAAAACCTGATAGACTCGCAATATCCAATAACTGTCAGCGAGGTAATAAAATCCGGTCTGCTCGGCATTAAGGGCCTCGGGAAAGAAGAGCGGCAGCGAAAATACGAAAGAGCGGTCCATGAAGTGGGACTTGAGGACCACGTGTCGCAGAGTATCGGCGTGCTTTCAGGAGGTCAGTTGCAACGTGCGCTTCTTGCGCGCGCAATAATCTCTGAACCAGTGTTACTTGTCCTTGACGAGCCACTCAGTTATATCGACAAGCGTTTCGAGGCCCATCTATATGACATAATCCGCCGTCTCGCACAGGATACGACCATTGTACTTGTATCTCACGAGATGTCAACGCTCGCCGGTATGGCAAACCGACATTTCATTGTCGACTGCACACTGCATGCCTGCAACTCCCATCATCACTTCGCACGATATGCCTGTGACGAATAATTACTTCAGGAAACGCCTGTACTGGCCTTTGCCGGCGGTATTGGATTTGACATATTCCACCGCATGATGGGGGCAGACATGATAACAACGCAGACACATCGCACAGGTATCCGTCCAATGAGGATGTCCGTGTTTCGAGATAGTGATGCGGCCCATTGGGCAAGAGCGCACACACAATCCGCAGCCGATACAGTCTTCAGTATAATGAAACGGACTGACGGGCATACAGTGCCTGATGAACCAGGGATAAATCACCTTGCTCTTGATACGTGGAAATCGTCCTGAGGTCACGTCACTCTCCACCTTGGACGCATCTACGGAGATACGTTCCGCAATCTCATTAATTCGCGGGACACACGCGTCAATTTTTGCCCGTTCTACTTCAGGCGCGTCGACATCAAAACCTTTCATCAGGACATATGTATTTGGCATTATGACAGTAAACGCCAGACGGTCGGTGTATCCGCAAGCACGCATGACCTTGCGCCACTGGCTATCCGTCATTCCCGCATCATCGCCGCATGTCATCACAAGATGATGTACCGAATCCTCCGGAGCGTTGATTGTGCAACGTGTCATAAACGCCTCGACAATCGGAGGAATACCCCACGAATACACAGGGAACATCCATATGATTCTTTCGTCATCAGTATCAATTCTTGTTGATGACGGAGTTGTCAGCATGGAACCTGTCATTTCAATGAGTCTGTCTCCAAGCCTCTCTGAAAGAAGCCGGGCGCAATGACGCGTGTTCCCGGTTCCTGAGAAATAGATAATCATGATAAAAGCGTTGTTACAATGACAAAAGAAAAAATTAAATTAACTGATACAAGACCAAAACGTACTGACATCGTGATACGCCTTAGTGTATGGTGACCTGTGTGGCTCCGTAACCATATTCACGGAATGAGGCGTCACATACATCGTGACCCTTATACCGGTAGTTCAGTTCCTTATACAGAGCCTGCCGAAGAACACCCTCACCCTTGCCGTGAATGAAAATCAGTTTGCGGCCGTGATTTCGGAGATTCTCATCCATTATCCGGCGGAAGATATCAATCTGCAGATTGAGCATATCAGCATTTGACATCCCTGCAGTACTGTCAACCAGTTCGCTGATATGGAGATCCGTGACTAGAGGCGCGTTTCTGTCTTCAGGACGTTTACGGACAGGGCGGCGGGTCTGGCGGTCCAGCCGTTGTTTAGTCCTCATGGCCTGATCCAGCATACGTACACGGTCAGCCATATCATCTTTCGCGCCAGAAACAATACCATCGCGAACTACATCGAAGGCAAGTACCTTATTGTCGAAATAGGTATTGTCGCGGAAACAGTGTACCTTAAAGAACTTCGTGCTGTCAACGCGGAACTCTGTAGAAACAGTTTGCTGAAGCGGGAATGACTTTCCGCGCTTGAATGCAATAAACTGCACAGCCATGGCATCGATTTCGGAAACGTCGTGCCGTGAGAGTTCACTCAGAACGACCTGAATGTTCGGCTCTACAGTTCCGGCATAACGGGCTGTCCAGTCGGTTTCCCGAGATTTACGTGTAAGCCATGTGAAGTACAGATGATAGTTCGAGTCATTGACAAGCGATGCCTCATACCCCGATTCTCCTATATGTGCGATATCAATGGATTCGATACCGAGGACAACGGTCATCTTGTCTCCATATCCGGTTTCTTCCGTCTCGATATCTTCTGTCAGGTCAGAGGATGCCACCGTGGACACTTTTTTATCGTCTCGCGATTCTTTTCCGGACTTCTGACCGGAAGAATAATCACCCGACCGGCCCGAAGCAGAATGATTCTCCGTTTTTACGCCGAATGTCTTATTTACGGAATCGGAAATATTCCCGACAACCACACACTCCTTCAATAGAACCGGTGTCTCGAATCCATCCTCGTCGACATATGCGATGTTATCGGCAATGCGGACTATTGTGCCGCCTCCAACCGAGTTAAGGTACCTTACTTTATCTCCTATCCTGGGCATAATCAAATTCCTTTAGCAGAAACTAAACCGATTCTGAAATACCGCCACGTTTCATATGTACGATGGCAATAATCTATTCAGTGGGAATAGTTATATTTATGTTCAATGACTTTATTGATTGTCTTAGTAAAAAAAGCGATGTCTGCACTTGGCAACACATCGCTCAAAATATTTTTAATCCGAATTCATCTGACTCTCAGAGTCTGTCCTGCCTTAAGAGTGGACGATGCTTTTATTCCGTTAAGTTTACATAAGGCCGATACAGACGTGCCGTTGCGGGCTGCAATTTTGCCCAGAGTATCACCCTTGCGTATCTTAATTTTCTGTTTACCGTTCGATGCGGATGAACGCTTGGCTGACTGACGGCTGTTGTATTTATGAGCGTATGCAGCATTGGCGGCGGGATCAAAGTTACGGGCGTTCTGATAGGTTTTCTTGTTGAACGTGTATGTATCGGTGTGGGTTGTCTGGTTGGGGAAGTCAAAGATTGCAGCCGGATTGATCGCATACCCCATGTAACGGGTCTCGAAGTGGAGATGCGGACCGGTCGAACGACCCGTATTGCCGCCGAGCGCTATTGGATCGCCTGCCTTGACATATTGGTCATCCTCGACAAGGAAACGTGAAAGGTGGCCATAGACTGTCTCAAGATCGTTGGTGTGTCGGATTACGACATACTTGCCGTAACCGCGGGCTTCGTAGTTGGTGATGCGGACACGTCCGTCAAAGGCAGCACGAACGGTGTCTCCTATGTGTAGGCCTATGTCTATGCCTTTGTGCATGCGGCGGAAACGCTTGCGGTATCCGTAGGGCGAGGTGATTGGACCGGGATGAGGCATTGCGTAATGCGACACATCGATAACGGCCTGCTGAGGCACAGCCACATTGGCGTAGCAGTTGACACGCTTGGATTCCCACCCCTCGGTATATATATCGCCCTCGGGCTCTTCCTCAGTCGTGAAGTTGAGGTAATCGATGGTTGGGTTAACCGAAATGGTGTGTGTCACACTCTGCTGGTGTGCGAGAAGGTCGCTCGACTGTTCGGTATGCTGGCCCGGAAGACGATATGTCTGGGCCTGTGCACCAAGTGAGACGAGAGATAGAGTGAATAATGATGTCAGTACTTTGGAGAGATTGGAGAGTTTGAAATTCATTATTTTATTCGAGGTTTTGGCCTACCTTATATCCGTTGCGGCCACTCTGTGGCCAAGAAACGGAAAGACTATGCTTGACTGCGTTTATTGTCGATAGGGAATGATTGGATTTGTATGGGGCGGATGATAGCATATCCGCGAGTTTATTAAATAAATGTGTAGATTGAGGAACTTTTCCGTTTACTGCCGCAGGCAGGAGAATAAGGATCGTTTCAGCACCCTAACGCTCGTCAGGAGCGTATATCGAAGGGAATGTAACAGGGTTGTAGTCGAAGATCTCACCGGCCGAGAAGAAACGGTTAATCTCGATAAGAGCATTTTCAGGCGAGTCGGAGGCATGGATTATGTTCTCCTGACCCGACATTCCGAAGTCGCCGCGGATAGTACCCGGAGCGGCATTGCGGGCATTGGTGACGCCGACCATAGAGCGAACTACCGCCACGCAGTCCTTACCTTTAAGACAAAGCACAACAACCGGGGTTGCGGTCATCGAGTTTACCAGCGAAGGAAAGAATGGACGATCTACGAGGTGGGCATAATGCTCCCGAAGTATCATTTCGTCCAACTGCATCATCTTCATGCCTACGACCACAAGTCCCTTGCGCTCGAAACGCGAGAGGATGTCTCCGCAGAGACCGCGGTTCACGGCCGAAGGCTTAAGTATTATCAGAGTTTTCTCCATGATTCTAAGGCTAAAATCGTTAAGTTAATTATTATGGTCTTTTAACTTTTTGTTCTCACCGTTTCAAAGATAGGCATTTTTCAGTTTTCGTGAAAACTTTTATCATTTAAATATTCTGAACATGGTTTAAAATGCCTTGTAAAACATCACGAAACAAACTGTCAATCAGCACCAAAGGCAAAAACATGTTTTACAACATGTTTTTGCCTTTGGTGTGCAATTTTGTTGCACATGCTATTAATTCATGTTAAATCACGCTTGTGTTCAGACTTTGACCTCGCGCCCGTCTTCATACAGATCTTCTTCGTTCTGTGGCTCCTTGCGAGATGGATGTGACAGCCAGAGAGCGTAAATCAGCAGATAGCACGTCAGACCCAGAACCAGCCAGAAACCGTTGAGTACACCACATGATTCTGCAATGATTCCCTGCACGAAAGGCAGGATACCGCCGCCACAGACCATTACCATAAAGAAACCTGACGCAACTGCAGTGTACTTGCCGAGGCCCTGCACCGAGAGGTTGAAGATCGCACCCCACATAACGGATGTACACAGCCCCACAAGAATAAAGAATACCGCATTGACAGGAATATTGGCAACAGAAAAAGCAAGCGAGGAGGAGTCAAAACCAATGAATGACATAACGCTTTCACTTGTCAGGATACCGAATGCCAGCAATACAATTGCTACAGACGTAGTGAAACTCAGCATTGCGCGTGGCGAGACCTTTCCGCCGACAAGTCCGCCGACAAGACGTCCGGCCAGCATCAACAGCCAGTATAGGCCGGCAATAGTACCGGCGATAGCACTGGGCGAAAGCGTATTACCGCCAATAACAACCGGAGAGTTCTCAAGATACTGCAACGTCCAGTTGGGAATACCGACCTCGATACCGACATAGCAGAAAATTGCGATGACGCCGAATGTAAAGTTACTGTATCGCAGGGCACCTCCAAGCGAGACCTTTTCCTTTTTCTTGCCAAGATCGGGTGACTCAGGCAATTTAGAGAAATAAAGCACAATGAATGCCACGACAAAAATACCCATCGCCATGTAGAAGACCGGATCAGCAGATGCAATCGATTTCGCCTCTCCGCCCAACAGCGCACCGACTATCATAGGCGCAAGCGTTGCGCCGAGCGAATTGCACATGCCGCCGAACTGGATAAGCTGATTTCCCTGATTCTGAGTCTTGCCAAGGGAGTTCAGCATTGGATTTACAACGGTGTTAAGCATGCATGTGCCACAACCGGCAACCAGCGCGCCCAAGATATATATAATAACCGCCTTGGACTCATCGCTTATCGTGCCCGAGAAATAGGTTATTAAAACGCCGACAAAGCCGAAGGATACTGCGGTAAGTGCCGTCATGCGGTAACCTTTGCCCTGAAGAAGATATCCCGCAGGAAGACCCATTATCAGATAGGCAATAAAGTTTGCCAGATTGCCCAACTGGGTCATTACGGTGTTGTCGCCGGTCATCTTCTTAATCACGCTGCCGAGCGGATTCTGATAGCCCTGCACAAAGGCAATCATGAAAAACAGGGCAAACATTATGACAATTGGGAGCACGTAATTCTTATGCTCCGGGACTTTTGCTGTCTGTGCCATTTTTTCTTAGGTATGTTATTTAGGGTTTTATAAAATGTTTTTTCATGGAAATTTCAATATTGCCTCTGGCCGAAAATAGCCGATCCTACCCGAACGAGATTCGAACCTTCCTCGATGGCAATCCTGTAATCGTCGCTCATGCCCATCGAAATAACATCAAATCCACGCAAGTCAGGCGAGACTGCACGTATTTCGTCAAAGCAGCGACGTATGGCCGCAAAGTCCGCCCGGACGCGCTTCTCGTCATCGGTGTTTGTCGCCATCCCCATAATGCCACATATATGTGTGGCCCGAAGATTCTCATAACCTCGCGAAGAGAAGTAATCCACAAGTTCTTCCGTTGAGAAACCAAACTTAGTCTCTTCGGCCGCAACGTGGACCTGCATCAGCACGCTGGTCACGACACCGGATTCTTCAGACAGCCTGTCAATCGTCTCAAGCAACCTGAGCGAGTCCACACTCTCTATCAGGGCGACATTTCCTATAAGCGGACGCACCTTGTTGCGCTGAAGGTGCCCTATGAAATGCCAAGACACATCCGAAGGCATATGCGGCATCTTGGCCACAAGTTCCTGGACGCGGCTTTCTCCGAACAGACGCTGCCCAGCATCATACGCCTCGCGCAATGCTTCTACCGGATGGAATTTCGACACGGCAACCAGTCTTACCCCTTCTGGAAGAGTCGACTGTATGCGTGTGATATTCTCAGAAACGGACATTTTCTCAATTCGCTGCGGGGGCTTCTCCTCCAAGTTTGACCTTGTAGACATCCATGATCGGAGTCTCTGCTATCGAGACGACCTCATAGTCGGCCATCGTGCCCTGCATACCTTCGACAAGATTGTCAAGAGCGTTCCTGAAATTTTTAGCCTGAACAAGCATCTGCGCTATCGACCTCTTCTCTACGGCGGTTTTCTCATCTATAGTAATGAAAGCCACCTTGGCCAGATACCATTTGTCACCTTCTTCGTCATAAAATATTTCGGCTATCTTGGTACGCTTAACAGCTGCCACCGAGAAATCGCCAGAAATGTACGGTGTCTGCTCCTCTATTATGCGGGCCTCGGCTTCGGTGAAGGACAATGCGTCCACAAGATATGGTTCGTTCACCTTTTTTACCGAACCGTTTTCCTGCATTTTATCATAACGTACTTTGCATTCGAACCAGTTTGCCATTTTTATCTATGTTAAGTTCTTTATATTTATTAATGTGTAAAAAAACATCAAGCCTGATTTTTCCACAGGCCCCATTGCCTCTCATCGATGAGACGATATGCGGTGCAAAAATAATAAAACTTCGGCAAACAGCCTCCAAGCTCCGACAACATTTTTCCTACATATACTATATTTCCTTCCTAGTTTCCTTCCCAGTCTGTCTGCTTTGCAAACGCATACAATTCGGCAATTCCAATCGACCGCAGCGTATGCCAATGAAACATATATGGTTTAAAATAAACAGCCTTCTGTAAACCATAACGGACTGCGATTGTTTAATAAGTAAAAATAAAGATTTACATCCTCTGCCAAATGTTTTCAGAATCAAATATGCTCAGTTTAAATTAACACTGAAACCCCATTTTAATAAAACGAATGTTAATATGTTAAACATTTTTTATTAATAAATTTGTAAAAGTAATTTATATCGCCTAATTTTGCCACGTAGATTTATAAACGTTATCAACAACTAACATGAAAAAGTCAATTATTCTTGCTGCATTTGCACTTGGCGCAATGACAGCATCTGCTCAGGCAATCGAGCAGCCAAAATTTTTCGACAATTGGTCGATTGGTCTTGACGGCGGTGTCACAACACCCATGAAACACCATGCTTTCTTCGGCAGCATGCGCGGTCTCGTCGGCCTGCATCTTGACAAACAGATCACACCCGCCTTCAAACTCGGCGTGGAAGGCCAGTTCGGCGTCAATACCTCGAGTTGGGAAGGCCCTCACAGCACAACCGCTTTTGACAACTCCTATGTAGGCGCATACGGCGCTGTCGACCTCTTCAACCTCTTCGGCGGTTATCCCTGCTCGACACGCCCATTCTCGATTGAGGCTGTTGCCGGCGCCGGCTGGGGCCACAACTATCTGAACTACGATGTCGCCACTCCCGAATATCCCCAGGGCCACCACGATACAAACTATTTCGTAACAAAAGCCGGCCTTAATTTCAACTTCAACGTCAACGAAAACCTCACAATCTCTCTGAGTCCTTACGTTGCATGGAACATGACCGGAGCCCACATTGACCAGACTACCGCCGGATACAACATCAACAACGCCACATTCAACCTTCAGGCCGGCGTAACCTACCACTTTGGCCCCGGATTCAACTGCGTCACCCCCTACAACCAGGCACAGATCGACGCCCTCAACGGACAGATCAACGACCTCCGCTCCCAGCTCGACGCCTGCAACGCCAATGCATCAGCATGGCAGACAAAAGCCGAGGGCCTCGCAAACGAACTCGCCGCATGCATGAGCCGCAAACCCGAAGTGATCAAGGAAGTGACCAACAACAACTACCTCAACTCAGTTCGCTTCGTATTCTTCCGCATCGGTTCGTCCGTAATCACCCCCGACCAGCAGCCTAACGTCGAGATGATCGCCGCCTACCTTAAGAACCACAAGGACGCCAAGGTAGACATCAAGGGTTACGCCTCTCAGGACGGCAACCTTGACTTCAACATCAAACTCGCCAAGAACCGTGCCGAGGCAGTCAAGACCGCTCTCGTGAACAAATACAAAATCAATCCCGACCGCATCAAGGCTGAAGGCGAAGGCATCGGTCACATGTTCACTGAGGATTCCTGGAACCGCGTTTCAATCTGCACCATCGAGGAAGCCAAATAATCTCCGCATCCAACTATAACTGATAACTGACATACAACACAGCGTACCCCGGGCCTTTGGGTCCGGGGTATTTTATCATTATACCCACAAAATGCATTTGGCATGTCATTATCACCTGCGCATACCTCTTTATTCCAGATTTAACTAATTTTACATAAGGATTCTATAGCAAATGTTAATATTTTTTCGTACCTTTGTGCGATTTTACACAACGATACAGAAGAAAATACAATATAGTCATTATCAACAACTTATGAATGTAGTTAAAAAAACCATCAAACTTGACGATGGCCGCGAGATTACTCTCGAGACCGGCAAACTCGCCAAGCAGGCTGATGGAGCGGTTGAGTTGCGTATGGGAGGCACCATGCTCCTTGCAACTGTTGTTTCGGCCAAAGAGGCCGGCGAGGGCGTAGATTTCATGCCCCTCCAGGTTGAATACAAAGAAAAATTCTCCGCTGCCGGCCGTTTCCCCGGCGGTTTCCTGAAACGCGAAGGACGCGCCAACGATTACGAGATTCTCACCTCGCGCCTTGTTGACCGCGTGCTCCGCCCCCTTTTCCCAGACAATTACCACGCCGACACTTTCGTCCACATCACTATGTTCTCCTCCGACGGTGTCGAGATGCCCGACGCGCTTGCAGGTCTTGCCGCGTCCGCTGCTCTCGCTGTCAGCGACATCCCCTTCAACGGCCCTATCTCCGAGGTCCGTGTCGCCCGTATTGACGGCAAATTCGTAATCGATCCGACATTCGAGCAACTCGAGAAAGCCGACATGGAACTCATGGTCGGCGCCACATACGACAACATCATGATGGTCGAAGGCGAGATGAACGAAGTCTCCGAGGCCGAACTCCTCGAAGCCCTCAAAACCGCTCATGCAGCCATAAAGGTTCAGTGCCAGGCACAGGTCGAACTCGCCGCTGAGGCTCACGCCGAGACAAAACGCGAGTATTGCCACGAAGTCAACGACGAGGACCTTCGCGCCGACGTTAAGGCTAAATGCTACGACAAGGCTTACAAGATCGCTCAGGCCGGCGCCGCAGACAAACACTGGCGCCAGGATCAGTTCGATGCCATCTGCCAGGAATACATCGACGCCCTCCCCGAAGAGGAACGAGACGAAAAGACTCCCCTCGTCAAACGCTACTACCACGATGTCGAGAAAGAGGCTGTCCGCCGCTGCATCCTCGACGAGGGCATCCGTCTCGACGGCCGCAAGACCAACGAGATTCGTCCCATCTGGTGCGAGACCGACTACCTTCCCGGACCTCACGGATCTGCAGTATTCACCCGTGGCGAGACACAGGCACTCGCAACAGTAACACTCGGCACTAAACTCGACGAGAAAATTCTCGATGACGTACTCAACCAGGGACGCGAGCGTTTCCTCCTCCACTACAACTTCCCTCCTTTCTCCACCGGCGAGGCCAAGGCCCAGCGCGGCGTAGGCCGTCGCGAGATCGGCCACGGCAACCTCGCACACCGAGCCCTCAAGCGCATGTTCCCAGACGACTTCCCCTATGTATGCCGCGTTGTCAGCGATATCCTCGAGTCAAACGGCTCATCATCCATGGCCACAGTCTGCGCCGGCACACTTGCCCTGCTCGACGCCGGAGTCAAGATGAAGAAACCCGTCAGCGGTATAGCCATGGGCCTCATCACCGACACCGAGTCTGACAAATACGCCATACTCAGCGATATCCTTGGCGACGAGGATCACCTCGGCGACATGGACTTCAAGGTGACCGGAACACGCGACGGCATCACCGCTACCCAGATGGACATCAAGTGCGACGGCCTCTCATACGAGATTCTCGAGCGCGCCCTCAATCAGGCCCGCGAAGGTCGCATGCACATCCTCGATATCATCGAGAGCACAATCCCCGCTCCCCGCGAGGACTATAAACCACACGTTCCCCGCATCGTTACCATGCTCATTCCCAAGGAACTCATCGGTGCCGTCATCGGCCCGGGCGGAAAAGTCATACAGGGCATACAGGAGGCCTCGGGTGCCACCGTCTCGATCGACGAGATCGAGGAAGGCGGCTACATCGAGGTTGCTGCAGCAAACAAGGCTTCCATTGACAAGGCCCTCGAGATGATCAACGCTATCGTCGAACTTCCCGAAGAAGGCAAGGTTTACCACGGCAAGGTCCGCTCCATTATGGAATTCGGCGCTTTCGTCGAATTCATGCCCAACCGCGACGGACTGCTCCACATCAGCGAGATTTCATGGAACCGTCTCCCCGACATGGAAGCCAGCGGCCTTAAGGAAGGCGACGAGGTAGATGTCAAACTCCTCGAGGTCGACAAGAAGACCGGCAAGTTCCGCCTCTCAATGCGTGCCCTTCAGGAAAAACCCGAAGGATGGGTTGAGCCCCAGCGCGCACCCCGTGGCGAGCGTCGTCCCCACCGTGACGGAGATCGCCCCCGTCGCGAAGGTGGTGACCGTCCCCGCCGTGACAATAATGACCGCGGTCCCCGTCGCGATCACCGCGAAGACTGATTAAACCAATTAGGTTTATTAATAAGGCGATGTATCCATCTTGGTACATCGCTTTTTTTGTAAGCATGGCCAACTTATCAGTTGCATTTGGATTATAATCAAACGACTCGATATAATATCCATAAAAACTCAATCCCTTTGCAACAGTTTTTTAGTTTTTCAGACAATAATGACCATAAAAATAAATTTTCAATAACTTTAGTTTGATATTTTATAATATTTAATTAATTTTGCGCCACAGGTCGCACTGCAGAGACCCGACCAGGGCTATGCAGGGCGGGGTGTATACACATATGAAAAGCGTTACTTGGCGCTCTTTCTTGGCTTGTTGAAACTTCGCAACTTTCATGAATTGGTCAAGATTGTAGCAACGGTGGACGCCTTTGTAGATATGTCTATCCTTTTGGTACGATACATGAGTATCGTATTCAATTGAATATACATATTTGCGTGAGGTCTCTGCGTTGCTCATTCTACCAATTCAGGCAATGCGAAGGCCTCAACAAGCGGAATGGGCAACAAAAGTATGGCTCTCACGCTTTTTTATTAGATAGACCTTGGAGGGGAGCCCAGAGGCATACTTTATTAACCCATTATTCATCACACAGCCATGGGAAAACTTATTATTATTCTATTAATTATTCTTTTACTATTTTACATCTTTTGCGGTTGGAGACTTTTCGTAAAAGCCGGACGGCCTGGATGGGCAATTCTTGTACCAATCTATAACATCATAGTACAATTTCAAGTCGCAAAAATTTCTCCTTGGTGGGTTTTTCTTTACCTGCTTTGCATTATTCCAATTTTAGGACCTATCATCATCCTTATTTTAAACATATATGTAAGCATTAAAACATGTCAGGCTTTTGATAAAGGTACAGGTTTTACTATCGGTTACATATTCCTAGGATTCATATTTATGCCTATTCTTGCTTTAGGTAACAGCGAATATGATTTCGATTGCGAGTAGAACAGATTAATCCTTTAAAATTCGGAAAAGGAGATTGCCTCATAACAATCTCCTTTATTTGTATATTATTAGTAAAACTTAAAAAAATGTTTTTCAACAAAGCGATGGGAATGTTACCAGCCGCCGGAGAAACCGCCGCCACCGGTAGAGCCGCCGCCAAAACCGCCACCCGAAAAGCCGCTACCACCACCTCTTCCACCGAAGCCGCCGGGCAGGATAACGATTCCCGGTGATGCAAGTTTAGCGATATTGTACGGCACGCCGTGACGGTATCCGCAATTCAGGCAGGCAAACTCACGTATACCCTGCCCTTCCCGACGCTCGGTTGGCTGAACGACAATGCGGTCCTGAAGTTGACGCAGTGTGCGCGCATGACAGTGAGGACACTCATCTAGTTGAGACTGCTTGTTGACAAAGGGATACACGTCCGTCTCCCCGCATGAAGGACACAGCCATACATCATAGTCCACCGAGTCATAACGTTCCTCGGCATCCTGGGCCGGAGTCAGATATTTGTTGTCACTCTCCTCGTCAAGTTTGTTCATCAGCGTATGGCAGTTCGGACACGCATGGTCTCCATTGCGCCACTTGTTCATCAGATAGAGATATGGCAGATAGACAATCACAGGCAAGCCGATTCCGACATAACAGCATATCAGGAACAAAAGTTTATAAGGCCGAAGAGCAACATATTTCTCATAGCCGGACTGCCCGCGGCGCCGGTTGACCATAACCATCAGCGATATGCCCAGCACTGCTGTCAGCAAACAGGCTGCCACAAGTACGAAATTTATCAGGTCTATCCAGTTCTGCCTCTCGCGTGCGTTCAGGTCAGCCTTCAGTTCATCGCGGTATTTCGGGTCAGTCATCACTTTGCGCAACTGGCGGGCAGTGCTCACGATGCCTTTGCTGTAATCCCCTTCCTTGAAAGCAGGCACTAGATTATTTTCAGTAATCTCGCGGCATATCATGTCGGGGAGTATACCCTCGACGCCCTTTCCGATACGCAACACTAACTTACGGTCATCGACGGCCACCAGCAACAGCACACCGTTGTCATTGCTCTTGTCGCCGATGCCCCATTTCTCGAAAAGTTCCGTGGCATATGTGTCTATGTCGATTCCGTCACGGGGCTCCATGTTGCCTATGATGACGAACGTCACCTCTGCCGTTGTCTGACGGCGAATGTCGGCAAGAATGCTGTCCGTCTGAGCTGTGGCCGACGGTGACAGGAAATGGTCTGGATCCGATACATATGCATTGCGGTTAGCGTTCTGCACGTTGGGGACATTGTCAATCTCATAACCCGCGGCTCGCACGCCCGTGGATGTCAGTATGGCTAATACGGCAAACAAAAGCCGAATGATTATATGTTTCATATCTCAGTAACAATTATTTTAAACTCTTAAAACTCTATCAGACCGCCGGCAGCGACATACCGTTAAGTTTGCGGTAAAGATCTAACGCATACACATCCGTCATTGCCGAAAGATGGTCCAGCACAGCCTGAACGCGGCCGAACAGCGTTGGCGCATATACATCATATTGTTCAGGTACACGACTGAGCAATAGCCGCGAATAGTTTAGTTCCGGATTCTCTACGGCATCGATGAATTTATCCAGTAGGAATGTAAGAATCCTGTTGCCGGCAAGTTCTATGTCCACTACATCGCGCGCGCAGTATATTTTGTTCCACGAGAGCGTTGATGATCGCCGGTAAGCCTCTCCCTCACGACCCGGAATATTGTCAAGTAGCGACCCACTGAATTCTCCACGGAGTATTGCGTCCTCGTTTTCCAGAAAGACCTTGGCGCAACATCCGACCAGACGGCCTACGACACTCGACCGCAGGTAACCTATCCGCTCGTTGGGGTCATCGACTCGTGACATCACCTCGCGGCAATGCGCCACGTCCTCGGGACTGAAATAGCGCAGAAGCGTGTCAACGACCTCGTCCGTGGTCAGGATTTTCAGTTTATGGGCATCTTCCAGATCCATGACCTCATAGCAGATGTCATCGGCGGCCTCCACTATGTACACCAGCGGATGGCGTGCGAAGCGCAGCGAGCCGGCAGCCGATTCCTCGCACAGTATGCCGAGTTCGCCGGCGATACGTCTGAAAGTGTCACGCTCTGTGATGAAGAAACCGAACTTTCCCTTTTCTCCTGCAAGTGACGAGTCATAAGGATACTTCACGATTGACGCCAGCATTGAATATGTCATCGCGAAGCCGCCCGGTCGCCGCCCCTTGAACTGGTGCGTCAGCGTCCGCAGCGCGTTGGCGTTGCCCTCGAAATGTATCAGGTCGCTCCATTGCTCCGGTTCGAGCAAACCCTGGAGACGAGCCCCGGGCCCCTCGCTGAAATATGTCGATATGGCTTTCTCTCCCGAGTGTCCGAATGGAGGGTTGCCGAGGTCATGGGCCAGACAGGCAGCCGATACTATGTCTCCGAGATTATAGAAAATTGATGTATCGAACTCGCCTTCGTGCCGGTGTCTCAGTACGGACGAAATCTCGTCGGCCAGCGATTTACCTACCGACGACACCTCCAGCGAGTGTGTCAGACGGTTGTGTACGAACACGCTGCCCGGCAAAGGGAAAACCTGCGTCTTGTTCTGCAGGCGACGGAACGGCGACGAGAAAACCAGACGGTCATAGTCGCGACGGAAGTCGCTGCGCGTATGGCCGCTTTTGGGGTCATGGAAATCCTCAAGGCCAAAACGCTTGTCGTTTATCAGCCTGACCCAGTCCATCTTTGCATTGTCTTGTGTCATGTCCATTCAATAGAATACAGGCCATTTGAAAGCCCTGAGCCTGCGGTTGAGTTCCTTTTCTTGCCCGTTAACATATCTGTCTAATATGGCATGGAACTGTTCGCTGTGATTCAGTTCTGACAGATGGGCCAGTTCATGGCATATTATAAGCCTGCGCAAATCCCCGGGCATGAAGCAAAGGCAGGCCGAAAGTTTAATTATACCTCTCGAATTGCAGGTCCCCAGGACCCTGTGTCCGCGTCCGACTTCCCATCCGGTGGGATACACGCTAAGGCGCTCGGCCTCGCCACGGGCCTGTTCTATCAGACATGCGCCACCGCTTATCCGGGCTATGCGCTCCAGCTTTGTCGTAATGTTTTTCGACACCTGCGGATCCGACATGTCAAGATCCCGCGAAACCATTATTGCATACCTGTCACCAGCCATGGGCGACACTCTTATTCTGCCGCTCTCAAGAGACATGTCCCTTTCAATATATACACTGAACCAGTCGAAATCCAGGCACTGTCCTATATGATAGAACCCACGGCCCTTTCCGGCGGCACTCCAGTTATCTCCGTGCTCTCTTTTCCAGTGGTCAAGGGCACTCTCAAGTTCTGTGACTTTAAGGCCACGGGGAACGGACACCTCCAGACGCCCGGAATTCCATCGCCCGGTGATTCGGCGCGACTGGCTGCGCACCGTAACCTTTACCGGCCCGAATGGCTCCGACGGGAATATTCCTGATGAATATATTACTTGATTGGTCATGATGTTTGGAATATAACGTCAATTGAACATGAGTTTTCGGCGGAGAGGCTCCGGAAAGTCGGTCGCAGGACAGCGCACAATGCGTGTGACGAACGCGGCGCGGCGCAACAGCACGTCTGTTCCCATCGGCAGCGTTGTCGAGCGTCCGTCAAGACTCAGGCGGAACGAATGTCCGCGACCGGTGACATGCACGGCAATCTCCGATCTGTCGTTGACCACCATCGGTCGCAGCGTCAGAGAGTGGGCGGCTATCGGCGAAACCACGAACACCGGGGCAGAAGGCTCGACTATGGGACCGCCCACTGACAGATTGTAGGCCGTGCTTCCGGTGGGTGTGGCCACTATCAGTCCGTCCGCGCGGTAATCAGCAAGTTCGCGACCGTCGATATAAGTCAGTGCCGACACCATCGACGCGCTGTCTTCCTTGGCAATAGTCACCTCGTTTAGGGCAAAGCGCCATCCGTGGACCTCGGGACATACGACTTCTACCAGTGTGCGGTCCTCGGTCTCGGCCTCGGGACAGATATAGCGGTCTAACTCCTCGATGAGCCCTTCGAGCGAAACTCCCGCTAAATAACCTAAATGACCTGTATTCACACCAAGTATCGGCACCTCCATGTCTCCGACCCACGATGCCGTTCGCAGGAAAGTCCCGTCACCGCCTATGCTTATGGCCATGCCCGTCCCTGTCGGGAGGTCTCCGTCAGCACAGGCCACGCCGCTCAGTTTCAGGCCGAGTTCCCCGAGGTGATTATACAGTTTCGCTGACATGTAAACCTCATGTCCCCTTAGTACAAGTTCCCTCAGAAGACGTTTTATCTGTTCGGCATAAGGCTGCTGGCGTCGGCTGCCATTTATCGCGATAATCATGTTTCTTGTCTCGAAATATATGTTTTTCTATATTTTTTCACACCTGGAAATAACGCATCAGTTCCTCAAGACGAAGCATTGCCGTCTCGTTGCTGATATTACCCGCGGACGATTCGGCAGACAGTATCTCGTAGCCGTATCTCTCCAGAGACCTTGACACCGACATGACATTGGACGAACTTGCCCTGAGTTCGACAACCGGCCGATGCGACTCGCCGTAATGCTCTCCGGTTACATTAAGGTTCACCAGATGGCAGTCACAGTCCTCGACGGCACGGGCTATCCGCGAGGCGCTGTAGTCGCCCTCGCTACATGTCAGCCGTATCAGCGACCATTCCTCGATATCGGGGTATATGCGTCTTTCAAAGGCGCTATTTTCATCTTTTGGCAAGATTTTTTCCAAAGTTTGCTATTTTGTCACTATATTTGTACTCCGTTTCAAAGACAAATTTACGATTTTTTCTTGAAACTTCACTTCTTTCCCATATTAACAATAAATAAATATACATTATTTTTTATTGCGTGCAATGACTTATCTCAGCGTAAATATCAACAAGATAGCGACTTTGCGCAATGCGAGGGGTGAAAACAACCCCGATGTGACCCGGGTTGCCCTTGACTGCGAGCGTTTCGGGGCACAGGGCATCACAGTCCATCCGCGTCCCGACGAGCGTCATATACGACGCGCTGACGTCTTCGACCTACGCCCTAGGCTGTCCACCGAGTTCAATATCGAGGGATACCCCTCGGAGCAGTTCATAGACCTGGTGATGCGCAACCGTCCGGCTCAGGTGACTCTCGTGCCCGACGCGCCCGACCAGGTCACTTCTTCATCGGGATGGAACGTCACCGATAATTTCGATTTCCTCTGCGAGGTCGTCGAGCGTTTTCATGAGGGAGGAATACGCGTCTCTATTTTCATCGCTCCCGACAGCGATCAGATTCGCGCAGCGGCCAAAACAGGCGCGGACCGTATAGAACTGTACACAAAACCCTACGCCGACCTCTACGCCAGAGACCGCGAGGGTGCCGTCGCACCATACGTCGAGGCATCACGTACTGCCCATAATCTGGGTCTTGGAATCAACGCAGGACACGACCTCAGTCTCGAGAATCTCGAATATTTCCACAAGTCTGTTCCCTATCTCAATGAGGTCTCCATCGGACACGCGCTTGTCTGCGACGCTCTATATCTCGGTCTCGAGGAGACCATCCACCGTTACCTTGCATGCCTAAAGTAACTAGTAATTTTAGCCAATACATCGTTTTTACCATAATTATCACATAATGATTCTTTTAGCCACCACACCACCCGAAATGTCGCTCTGGCAGTTATGCCTCTCAGGCGGCTGGATTATGATTATTCTGGCAGTTCTTCTGCTTGTTGCCGTCTACGTGTTCATCGAACGTGCGATTGTCGTCAGCGGAGCCTCCCATCAGGACGAGTCATTCATGAAACGCATCCGCGACTACATCCACAGCGGAGAAATCGAATCGGCCCTGAACCTCTGCAAGAACACCAACACTCCATATTCACGTCTGATAGCCAAGGGCATATCGCGAATAGGACGGCCAATGAACGATGTTCTCGTAACTATCGAGAACACCGGCAACCTTGAGATTGCCAACCTCTCCAAGGGGCTGACCTGGCTCGCGACTATCGCCGCTGGTGCCCCGATGATCGGTTTCCTCGGAACCGTCATAGGCATGGTACAGGCTTTCTTCTCGATTGCGCAGAGCGGTAACGCCGCACAGATTGGCGATTTCGCCGGAGGCATCTATACCGCACTGGTCACCACCGTCGCCGGTCTTATCGTCGGTATCATCGCTCTCTTCGCCTACAACTATCTGGTCGCCCGGGTCAATAAGGTGATGAACCAGATGGAGGCACGTACCATGGATTTCATGGATCTCCTCAACGAACCCGCCAAATAACAGAAACAAGATGTCACTCAAACGACAACAAGATATACTGGCGACTTTCTCCATGGCCTCGATGACCGATGTGGTTTTCCTGCTTCTGGTCTTCTTCATGGTGACGTCAACTTTCATTTTTCCGACTGCACTCGAGGTCAATCTGCCCGAAAGTTCCGAGCAGACTCCACTCAAGCCGACAACCCGCGTCTACCTCGAGGCTGACGGATCACTGCATGTCCAGTACGGCGAAAGCGATCCTGTACCATGCGCTTCATCCGACCAACTGGTTGCTACGCTGTCGCAGATCAAGAGTCAGGATCCCGAATCTGCCATCGCTCTATACGCCGATACCGACGTCACTTACGGCAAGGTGGTCGAGATTCTAAACATCGGCGCCGACAATGACCTCCGCATGGTGCTAGCCACTACTCCCCGCACTGCGGCCGACGCGGTTCAGCACGCAGCCTCACAACCTGCGGACGCAGGTTCCTCAGAGACAGCCGCCGTACCCGCTGCGACAACCTCGACAGAAACCCTCCTCAATTGAATAAATGAATCGTTCACAACAAATAGCAGCGTTCCTTACAGCCATTTTCGCATTTCTGACCGTACTTGTGCTGTGTCTTACCTTTATGCCATGGCCAGAAGGTAAGATCTGGCCCCCGGAGCCCGTGCCGTATATCGAGATGGCTCAGGCCGAGGAGTTCATCGAGCCTGTCGAATTGCCCGTCCCGAAGCCGGTCATCGGCGATGAAGAGGCTCCCGCAAAAGCCGAAGAGGACATTGAAAGCCCCAATATGGCCGCGCCGGAATCAGGCACCCAGAGGCAGTCTGAAGGCGATGTCGCCGAGCCGGCCCGGAACGTCACGACCACCCGTCCATCTCCCGCAAAGGTTCAGACCAGACCCAAGCCTTCGAAAACCGGAGCCAACGAGAAAACCGACAGACAGAAGAATGAGGCCGCCGCTCGACGCACCGACAACGAGATGGCAAATACATTCGCCCAGTCCCGGGCCAAAAATAACGGACGCGACAACAAAGAGTCCGATACTCGTTCAGGCAGACTTGACGGGAAGAACACAAATGCCGCACGCGCCAAAGCGCGCGGCAACGGTAATCTCGGAGGCTATTTCTCCTGGCCCCCGCTGAATCCGGGAATTGTATCCGAAGTACTCGGTTCCCTGGTCGTGGAGTTCACGATCAATCCAGACGGTTCGGTCAGGGATGCCCGCTACAGGCGTCCTACAACCATCCCTCCAAAAGTCGCCCAGGCTTGCGAGAAGTATGTTCTATCGCTTCGCTTCCCGTTCAGGGGAACAGACCGCCCCGATGGTCCACTGCCAGGCAATACCCTGCGATTCAATTTCGAGAATTAAGTTACATTAGATAATATATAGCATCTCTTAACTCACTGCATACAGCCATGCCAGAGTTCAAACGTACCCTCATCACCACGGCGCTTCCTTATGCCAACGGTCCCGTCCATATCGGCCACCTTGCCGGAGTCTATGTCCCAGCCGACATCTACGCGCGTTTCCTGCGCCTAAACCATATTCCAGTAACCCTTATCGGCGGCTCTGACGAGCATGGCGTTCCAATCACCATCCGTGCGCGCCGCGAGGGAATCACCCCGCAGGATGTGGTCGACCGTTACCATGCCATCATCAAGGATTCCATGGATGAACTTGGCATATCTTTCGACATATATTCCCGCACCACTTCATCGATACACTCCGAGACCGCATCGGAATTCTTCAAACGTCTCTACGACACCGGCCAGTTCGTCGAGAAAACTTCCATGCAATATTACGATGAAAAGGGCGGACGATTCCTCACCGACCGCGACATTGTCGGCGAATGTCCCCACTGCCACTTTCAGGGCGCATACGGCGACCAGTGCGAGAAATGCGGCAACTCACTGGGCGAGAACGACCTTATAAACCCACACAGCGCCGAGACTGGCGCGGTGCCTGTCCTACGCGAGACAAAGCACTGGTATCTCCCCCTTGACAGATGGGAACCAGCCCTCCGCGAATGGATTCTCGAGGGACACAAGGAATGGAAGACCAATGTCTACGGCCAGTGCAAGTCATGGCTCGATCTGGGCCTTCAGCCTCGTGCCGTTACCCGCGACCTCGACTGGGGTGTTCCGGTCCCGG
Organism: uncultured Porphyromonadaceae bacterium; assembly: GCA_937989585.1. Lineage (GTDB taxonomy): Bacteria > Bacteroidota > Bacteroidia > Bacteroidales > Muribaculaceae > CAG-873. Next base: position 63,183 of record CALKRW010000063.1, read on the forward strand.
TTGAAGGTGCCGATGGCAAAGTGCTGTATGTCTGGTTCGATGCCCCCATAGGATATATCTCCAACACCAGGGAGCTTTATCCCGACACATGGGAACAATGGTGGAAAAGTCCCGACACCCGAATCATCAATTTCATAGGCAAGGACAATATTGTCTTCCACTGCATTGTTTTCCCCGCTATGCTCATGGCTTACGGCGACAATTTCCAGTTGCCTGACAATGTTCCATCGAACGAGTTCCTGAACCTCGAGGGCGACAAGATTTCAACTTCACGCAACTGGGCCGTGTGGCTCCACGAGTACCTCCGCGATTTCCCCGGCAAGCAGGATGTCCTGCGCTATGTACTCACAGCAAACGCTCCCGAGACAAAAGACAACGATTTCACATGGCGCGATTTCCAGGCTCGCAACAACAATGAACTTGTTGCCATTGCCGGCAACTTTGTAAACCGTGCTATTGTGCTTACCCACAAGTTCTTCGACGGTGTCGTCCCCGAACCCGGAACACTTCAGCCACTCGATGTCGAGACTCTCGACAAGGTATCCGAACTCAAGGAAAAGATATCCAAGGCTATCGAGACTTTCCATTTCCGCGACGCTCTCTTCGAAGTAATGAACATCGCACGTCTCGGCAACAAATATCTTCAGGAGACCGAACCATGGAAAGTCGCCAAGACCGATATGGGCCGTACCGCCCAGATTCTTTATACCGCACTCCAGTTGTGTGGCGATCTGGCTGTGGCATTCGAACCGTTTATGCCTTTCTCCGCAAAGAAACTTGTCAGCATGCTAAACATCGCGACTCCCGACTGGTCGCGACTCGCCGACACGGCCATAGTTCCTTCTGGAACCAGACTCGGGCAGGCAGAACTTCTCTTCGAGAAAATCGACGACGCACAGATCGAGGCCCAGATGGAACGCCTCGATCGCATCAAGGAGGAGAACAAAATCAAGTCATGGCGCCCCGAGCCTCAGAAGGCTGACGTAGACTTCGACACTTTCCTCAAGGCCGATCTCCGCGTCGGGACCGTACTTGAGTGTAAGAAAGTTCCCAAGGCCGATAAACTGCTGCAGTTCCTCATTGACGACGGAATGGAGAAACGCACCATTGTCTCGGGAATCGCACAGCACTACAAACCCGAGGACCTTGTCGGCAAGCAGGTCTGCTTCATAGCGAATCTGCCTGTCCGCAAACTCAAAGGCATCAACTCTCAGGGCATGATTCTGTCTGCCGAGAATCCTGACGGTTCGCTTGTCCTGATAGCACCCTCTGCTCTGGTCAAGCCCGGCGCGTCTGTAAAATAATTCTCATTCCTGCAACCACAATTTCTCCAATTAACCGTCTTCCAAACCCTTATTTGTAAATTCTTGATTGCAATGTCACAACGTCGAATTCTGATCATCTACACCGGAGGAACCATCGGCATGATCGAGGATCCAAAGACCAAGGCACTGAAGCCCTTCGACTTTACGCACCTGATTGACAACGTGCCCAAAATCAAGATGCTCGAATACCGCATCGACAACATCCAGTTCACGCCTCCCATAGACTCGAGTGACATGAACATAGATCACTGGAAGACGATGACGCGCCATATCGCCGAGAATTATGACGCATACGATGGTTTCGTCGTCCTCCACGGCACCGACACCATGGCTTATACGGCATCCGCGCTCTCTTTCATGCTCGAGGGGCTGTCCAAGCCTGTCATAATCACCGGTTCCCAACTCCCTATCGGCGAAGTCCGCACTGACGGTGAGGAAAACCTGATCACTGCCCTTCAGATTGCCGCCGCAACCGATTCCGACGGACTCCCGATGGTGCGTGAGGTGGCTATACTTTTTGAGAATTATCTTTGGCGCGGAAATCGCTCGACCAAACGTTCAGCCGACAATTTCAATGCCTTCAAAAGCAACAATTACCCTGCACTCGCAAAGATAGGCCTGGGCATACAGTACAACCACGAGGCTCTCGCACGTCCCGACTGCAACATCCAGTTGCGTGCCAACTATACTTTCGACCAGTCTGTGGTCGTGGTAGATCTTTTCCCCGGACTATCCGAGAAGTCGCTCCGCCACATACTTAACACGCCCGACATAAAGGGCGTGGTACTACGCACATACGGCGCCGGCAACGGTCCTACCGCTCCATGGTTCATCAACGCAATTGCCGATGCCGTAAACCGCGGACTCATTATCGTCAACGTGACACAGTGCGTCAACGGCGGTGTCAGGCCCAACCGTTATGTCTCCGGTGACATTCTGTCTGCAACAGGTGTACTCTCCGGCAACGACATCACTTTCGAGGCCGCGATCACAAAGATGATGTTCCTGTTCGGACAGAAGATATCTCACGACGAAATCATACTTCGCCTTTCTACGCCTCTCTGCGGTGAAATGACAGTAGGCTGATGTGAGGACGATGATTCCGGACTGATTTATTAATGCCCGGACTGTTAACATTCAGTTATTTTTATTATTTCATACTTTCTTAAATCTCCGGTGCACCTTCGTCTTATAGTAAACCCCATTTCCGGAACCCGTTCCGGAAATGCCAGACAGAATCTTTCAGTTCAACTCGAGAACCGTCTTAGGGAACTTGGATTCGATGTCGACACATGCTTTACCACCTGTCGCGGTGACGCCACCCGACTTGCACGCGAGGCAGTCGCTAGTGGCTGCGATGGCGTTCTGGCATGCGGGGGTGACGGTACTGTCAACGAGACAGCCCGTGCCATGATCGACGCTCCGATACCAATGGGTATTATCCCCGCCGGATCAGGCAACGGTCTCGCAAGGCACATTTCTATCCCGATGAATCCGCTGGATGCAGTCGATATAATCGCAGCAAGGCACATTGTTGACTGTGATTTCGGCTCAGTCAACAACAGACCTTTCTTCTGCACTTTCGGCGTCGGTTTCGATGCCGCGGTCTCAGACCGCTTTGCCGCGGCGAAAACCCGTGGCAAATTCACTTATATCCGCAGCGCCATCGAGGAATTCGCTTCATATAATCCCAACTTATATACCATTGACATAAACGGAAAAATTATTGAGCGGGAAGCTTTCCTTATTGCAGTCTGCAACGCATCGCAGTGGGGCAACAACGCATACATCGCACCGAATGCTTCTATCACTGACGGCCTCCTGGATATAATCGTAGTTAACAAGGCATCGAAACTCCGCACCGTTTTACTTGCTTTCGACCTTATGGCCGGTCTCATCGCCGACAACAGCATTATCGAGACTTTCCGGGTCAAGAAAACAAGAATCACCCGTCGTGACCAGGGCCCCTCGCACATTGACGGAGAGCCCGCTGACCTGGGCGTTGACCTGGACATCGCCTGCAACCCCGGACGGCTGAAACTTTTCGCCTCCCCATTCAAGACTCCCTTCAGACCGCTCATAACACCTGCCGAGTCTCTTATAGCCGATCTATCCATGACCTTCTCGAATCTTTTCCATTGATCCGGCTGAAAGTTTTCTTAGCCGGAAGTCACATTTTATACTGCATTGTCTTATTTTCTTGCATGGTCCACTACATTGAAACAGCAAAGGCTAATCTTCTGATTACGCTACTCAGGCCAACCATACTTACATCCTTGTTTCTCCTCATTGCTTTTCAGGCACGTTCTGACGAGGCGCGCGCATATGCCGCACTTGACTCTCTTGACAGATACGTCGAGGAACAGGCTAAATATCAGGAAGCAAAGAATGATGAGTTAAAGAAGTACACTAAGGCCATGCTTGCTGCTCCTCCCGCGCGCAGGCTTGCGATGCTTGACCGACTAGTTCAGGAATACCGACATGTCAACATCGATTCCACCATGACTTATAACAAAATGGGAGAGAATCTCGCCAAAACCCTTGGTGACAAAGAATACATAGAGCGTTTCGAACTCCACCTGTGTACCATGCTTCCCGTATATGGCGTCGTCAAGGAAGCGATGGACCGCTATGAGGCTATCAATCCCGACTCCCTTGTTCCGTCAAACCGCGCGGCATATTTCACTGCCGGAGACCTAATCTATAATTACGCGAAAGATTTCTATCCTATCGACATTCTGCGACAGAGAGCGGTCGAGAAAGCCGCCATGGCCAACGATTCCCTTATCAACTATCTTAGAGTCGACGGACCTGAATACAAATTCTATGATGCAGTAAGACGTCTTTCAGCCGGGTCGGTTCCCGAGGCCATCAAAGACCTCGAGAATCTACTCTCCACAATTCCTTTCGACAACCGCCTATATGCCCGCACGGCGGCTATAATCGGCAATGCTTACTCCACAGATCTACACCATACGAACGATGCCATCTTCTACCTTGCCCGTTCAGCCATGAGCGACATAGCCACAGGCAATAGAGAGACCACATCGCTGCACCGACTCGGCAAATTACTGTACGACAAAGGCGACATTGACCGCGCATACAATTATCTGACACTATCGCTGGCAACGGCCGTCTCATCCGGCTCACGCCTTCGCTCAATCGAGATTGCCGACGCGCTTCCACTCGTTTTCGAACAGGTCAACGAGCGAGACAAAAACGCAAGGGTCATCTTTATCATCGCTATTGTCATACTATCCATTCTCCTCATAGCCACATCCATCCTATTCCTTGTCTATAACAAGAACCGCCTGAAACTAAAGCGCGTAAAGGAAAAACTTGCAGGATCACTCAAAGTCAAGGACTCATACATACGCCAGATTCTCACTCTGTGCGGAGTATACCTTACAGCACTCGAGAGCTTCAACACACTCGCCGGACGTAAGATCAAGGCCGGGCAGCAACAGGAATTGCTCAACATGATTGAATCGGGCCGCATACTACGCGACCAGTTGCAGAACTTCTATGACGTCTTCGACTCAGCATTCCTTATGGTGTACCCGGATTTTGTCGATCAGGTCAACGAACTTCTCCTGCCCGATAAACAGATTGTCCTGAAAGAGGGCGAACATATGTCTCCCGAATTACGTATCCTCGCGTTCATGCGTCTTGGCGTCGACAACTCGACACAGATTTCAAAATTCCTCGGTCTGTCGCTGAACACAATCTATACATACCGCAATAAAATCAAAACCCGTGCCCTCGACCGCGACACCTTCGAAGACGAGGTGAAACGCATAGGCAAAATCGACTGATCCGGACCAAGTACGCGCCCATACGGGGCCGGCCAGATCTCATATACACCTATATATCACCTTATATTTTAACATAAAATTAGAAATAATTATATATTGATTATAAGATATTTACCGATATATTTACCTAAAAATAATTTATATTTTTGCTATACATTGTTTGAAATGGCTTGACGCTGCTATAATTTTGCAATCGCATTAAGGTAAATAATAATAATTCAGGTCTAAGATTCAAGGTTATTATTTTAGGATTTTTGTAGTATCATCAAGAAAAAGCGCTCTGTGAAGACCGCTTTTCTTGTTTTAAATATTCCGTGCCACACTCAGCCGTCCTGCAAGCATATGCCTCACAAAGATTACCGAAGTTGAAATGGCTGAGTGAATTTTCTTTTTATAACAAGGTATATATTGGTTTTATTTTGTAATTTTGCCGATGAGATATTCTATAAGCGCAACAATATAATAAACCACCCATATATGAATGTACTTGACCGATTCCTGCAGTATGTGAAGTTCGACACCCAGAGTGACGAACTCACCAACATGACTCCTTCGACTCCCGGGCAGATGAAGTTCGCATCCTTCCTCGAAAAAGAACTCAAGACACTGGGGCTAAGCGATGTCAGACTTGATGACAACGGATATCTGATGGCCCGTCTTCCCGGCAACATCACGGACCGAAAAGTCCCGACAGTCGGTTTCATCGCCCACATGGACACCTCTCCCGACATGTCCGGCCACAATGTCTCGCCCCGCATAATCGAATCATACGACGGCGGCGCCATCATCCTCAACAACGACCAGAATATCATTCTCTCACCTGAAGAATTCCCCGAACTCAAAAGTTACATAGGCCAGCCACTGGTAGTAACCGACGGCACCACCCTTTTGGGCGCAGACGACAAGGCCGGCATCGCCGAAATCATCTCTGCCGTGGCATATCTGATGGAACACCCCGAAATCAAGCACGGCGACATAGCCATAGGCTTCAACCCCGACGAGGAAATCGGCCTCGGCGCCCACAAATTCGACGTTCCCGCTTTCGGAGCGGACTTCGCATACACAATGGATGGCGGAGAAATCGGCGAACTTGAGTTCGAGAACTTCAACGCCGCAGTCGCCCGTGTCACGTTCAACGGCCGCAACGTTCACCCCGGTTATGCCAAGCACAAGATGATCAACTCGATGCGCATCGCAAACCAGTTCATGATCATGCTTCCACGCTGGGAGACTCCAGAACACACCGAAGGCTACGAAGGCTTCTATCACCTCGTGGGCATGGAAGGCACCGTAGAGAAAACCGTCCTGACATACATAATCCGCGACCATGACCGCGACCGTTTCGAGCGCCGCAAGAAGGAATTCGAGCACCTTGCCCGCAAGATCAACGCCGAGTTCCCCGGAGTCTGCGCTCTCGACATCCGCGACCAGTATTACAACATGCGCGAGAAAATCGAGCCCCTCATGTACATAATCGACATTGCCAAACAGGCCATGGTAGACAGCGGAGTAACACCAAAGGTTGTCCCCATCCGCGGAGGCACAGACGGAGCCCAACTCTCATTCAAGGGACTGCCCTGCCCCAATATCTTCGCCGGCGGTCTCAATTTCCATGGCCGCTACGAATATCTGCCCATCCGCTCAATGGAGAAGGCCCAGGAAGTCATCGTCAACATAGCCCGCATAGTCGGCGAACGTACAGAGGCATAAGTGATACGCCGGATGGCTGTCATAACCGGGCCCACGGCTTCAGGAAAGACCGCGCTTGCCATAAGGCTTGCACAGGCTTTAGGCACTCACGTCATCTCTGCCGACTCCCGTCAGATTTACCGCGGGATGCCGATAACCACAGCACGCCCCAGCAACGAGGAACTGTCCGCTGTCCCGCACCATTTCATCGAGACCCTCGACATTGACCGCTACTACTCGGCCGCAGAATACGAATCGGATGTACTCGGACTTTTAGCCTCAGGAACTATTCCCGGCGACACGGCGGTGATGTGCGGAGGCTCGATGATGTACGTTGACGCGGTGTGCAAAGGCATCAATGAAATGCCGACCATCTCTGCAGAAGTACGGCAGAGAGTCGTCGAACTGCGCAAGGAACACGGTAACAAAGGACTGCTGGCATTCCTCGAGATTGCCGATCCCGTGAGTTTCGCACGGGTAGACCTGGCAAACATGCGACGCGTGATGCATGCAATCGAGGTCACGATGCAAGCAGGCCGTCCCTATTCGGAACTTTGCGGCGAGCCAAAGACGCCCAGGCCCTTCGAAACCGTGAAGTTCATGATTGATCTGCCACGGGAACGACTTTTCGAGCGCATAAACCACCGTGTCGACACAATGGTGCGCGCGGGGATGGAGGAAGAGGCGCGACGTCTCTATCCCTTACGTCACCTCAATTCCCTGAACACGGTTGGTCTAAAAGAGTGGTTCGCCCACTTCGACGGCGCAATGGACAGAGAGACGGCCATCGCCCGCATCAAAAAGAATACCCGCGTGTACGCCAAGAAACAACTTACCTGGCTCGCGCGTGAACAGTCGGTTGTGCGTCTCGACCCGTCACGCGACCTTCTTGAACAGGCAATGGAGATACTGCAGTCAGAATCTCTGCCACGATGAGTCCGTAAGCCATGTCATTAGACACTGTGTCTGAATGTTTCCGGCCAATTCAAAAAGAATATAGTCCAAGACAAAAAGCAAATGAAAAAAATCTCGTCCACAAATCTGTGGCACAGCACTAAAGACTACATTTTCATCACCCTGGGCATGGCCCTGTACGCCTTCGGTTTCTGCGGATTCATACTCCCGACCAAAATCGTCATGGGCGGTCTGGCCGGCGTAGGCACCCTGGTTTACTTTGCCAGCGGCGAGGTGATACCCGTAGCCGTGACCCAATATGTCTGCAACCTCATACTGCTTGCATTCGCCTATAAGATTGTGGGCAGGAAGTTTGTACTCGGGACCCTCTTCGGCGCGACTATGATTTCTGTGTGGGTCGGCTTGTTCCAGCCCATATTCATAGGCGGCGTGTTCGAGAACGGCATCCTCCCCGGCGACCCGTTCATGAACATAGTCATAGGCTCATCCTTCATCGGCTTCGGCATAGGCATGTGTTTCGTTCACAACGGATCGTCCGGCGGCACGGACATCGTGGCGGCAATGGTCTCGAAGCACTCCAATGTCACCGTGGGCCGCACCATGCTATACACCGATGTCTTCATCATATCGTCATCTTACCTCATAACCCACGAGATACGCTACGTAGTGTACGGTTTCATGGTACTCGTAATCGTATCCTATCTCGCCGATCTGGTGATAAACACAAACCGTCAGGCAGTCCAGTTCACCATCATATCGTCGAAATGGCGTGAAATCGCAACTGCCGTCAACAACGACGCACACCGAGGCTGCACTGTTCTCGACGGCATGGGATGGTACAGCAAATCCACCGTCAAGGTGCTTCTGGTGATGTGCCGAAAAATCGAGTCGGTAAACATCTTCCGAATAGTCAAGTACATCGACCCCGAGGCGTTCATCACACAAGGCAATGTCAACGGTGTCTACGGCAAGGGCTTCGACAGCGTAAAGATCAAGATGAAGACCGACAACAGTGACATCTCGCACCGCATCGACCAGGACACACGGGCAGACTTCGGTGGACATAACTCTGTCAGCAATCCGGACAGTCCGCACATACACATCCCGGCCGACACATATGCCGACGGCTCCACCGCCGTACAGAACGACATTAAGCGTCCCGCCGGCGGCGGCACACCCATAGGGCGAATTTAAGAATACAACAGCGACCACATTATGAAGAAAATATCATACCTCATTATCGGTCTCGTGATTCCTGTGTATGCATCGGCAGACACCCATCCGTTTTTCGACAGTTCACGACCGGAGGGCTATGCTCCCGTGGTAGGAATACATGCAGGAGCCGGCGTGTCCACAATCACACAGAATTATTACAGCCAGATTGAGAACTGCTCGGACTTCTTCTTCACTCCAGGGGTCACAACAGTATTCGGCGCATCGGTGGAACTGCCAGTACGCAACTTTCTATCAATAGGCACCGGGGCTGACTTCAGCATCTCACACTACAACTGGTCAATGACCGTTGTAGAAGGCTCTATGAGTACAGTCAACACCCTCTACAACCGCAATACATACCGGACGCTTGAGATACCGCTTTATCTGAAGTTCGCATTCAACATCAGCGACAAGGTGCAGTGGACCAATCAAATCGGCTTCTACATATCACAAGGCATAAGCGGCAAATCGAAATACCGCGCGTATGTGTCCTCGACAGACCCGCTGGGGCAGTCGCAGGTAACAGTGAGCAACTACGAACGAGACTACTACAAGTCAGCCGACCCTGTCGTAAACGGCAACAGCCGCACCGACATAGGCGCCAACATAGGCACAGGACTGATGTTCCGCCAACACTGGACACTTGACATTGTGTTCCGTGCAGGATTCCTGAACATGGCACGCAACAACGGCGTCCTCGATATCCGCGAGCACAACTTGGCGGCGACGTTCCGCTTCGGATACAAGTTCTAAAGAATCATGAAAAGAGAAAATTACTATACCGAAGACCAAAATTCAAGTACGGTCCACGACGAGTGGGACCGCGAACACCTATGGCATCCCTACACATCAACCATAGCCCCTCTGCCGACCTATAAGGTAGCCGGAGCACAAGGCGCCGAGATTGAACTTGCCGACGGCAGGAGACTAATCGACGGCATGTCATCGTGGTGGTGCGTATGCCATGGCTATAATCATCCGGCAATAAACACCGCCATCAAAGTGCAACTCGAGAAGATGAGCCACGTGATGTTCGGCGGTTTCACCCATCAGCCTGCAATAGACCTAGGCAAGAAACTTCTCGCGCTTGCACCTTCGAAGATGCACAATGTGTTCTTCGCCGACTCTGGTTCAGTGGCAGTCGAAGTAGCCATGAAAATGGCTGTACAGGCTTCGGTCGCCCGTAGCGGCGACCATGGAAAAACAAACTTCGTGACCATACGCCGGGGATATCACGGCGACACATGGAACGCGATGAGCGTATGCGACCCCGTCACCGGAATGCACAGCGCCTTTGGTTCCGCGCTGCCCATACGATATTTTGTGCCCTCCCCGACATCACGCTTCGATGGCGAATGGAATCCCGAGGACATCAAGCCTCTGGAAGAAACACTCGAAAAGCACGGCAAGGAAATCGCCGCTCTGATACTCGAGCCGATAGTCCAGGGAGCCGGCGGAATGTGGTTCTACCATCCGCAATATCTCCGCGAAGCCCGCAGGCTATGCGACCAACATGGCATTTATCTGATTTTCGATGAAATAGCGACAGGATTCTGGCGTACAGGACGATGCTTCGCATGGGAACATGCCGGTGTCCAGCCAGACATAATGTGTGTCGGCAAATGTCTCACCGGCGGCTATATGACAATGGCCGCAGTAATGACCACAAAAGAAGTCGCCGACACCATCTCGCGAGGCGAGGCGGGTGTTATGATGCACGGCCCGACATTTATGGCCAACCCTTTGGCATGTTCCGCCGCATTAGCGTCGCTCAAACTTTTAGAAACAAACTATCCCGAAGGCATAGAAGAGCGCGTAAAACACATCAACAGACTCATCGCAAAAGGTATCGGACGGGCCCGCGAACTTGATAACGTCGCTGATGTACGCACTATCGGCACGATTGGCGTAATCGAAGTTAAGGAACCGGTCGATGTCGGCGAGTTCCAGAAACGCTGTGTCGCCAAAGGCGTATGGATAAGACCTTTCGGACGAAATGTCTATATTATGCCTCCATACGTGATAAGCGTCAGCCAACTCGAACATCTGACCACGGCCATGGTCGAACTCGTAAGCGGACTCTGAGATGCAGACCATACGCGAAACATTGGCACAGTTGGAGGCAGCCGACAATCTGCGCCGACTGCCCCACGACAGCGAGGACTCTCCAGTTGTTGACCTGAGTTCAAACGATTACCTTGGTCTGGCAGATGACATAGCCTTGCGAGAAGAGTTTCTTGCCGGACTTAACGTAAGGATTTTTCTGCCAACATCGTCGGCATCGCGTCTGCTCTCGGCACGTCAGGAAAGTTACGAGCGGCTCGAAACGAGACTATCCGAACTGTACGGCCGCGCGGCACTCCTGTTCAACAGCGGCTATCACGCCAACACGGGACTTGTCAGTGCTTTGGGAGGCAAAGGCACGCTATTCGTGGCCGACAAACTTGTCCATGCCTCGATTATCGACGGTCTGACTCTGAGCGGATCGCGCTTCGAACGCTTCCGCCATAATGACTACGACCATCTGCATCGCATCATCGAGAAAAACGGCAAAGATTATTCCCGCATTGTAATTCTATCGGAATCAGTCTTCTCGATGGACGGAGACATGTGCGACATCACAGCGCTTGCAGAAGCAAAGAGACTTCATCCGAACACATTATTATATATAGACGAGGCACATGCCGTAGGCGTGCTCGGTCCTCAGGGACTCGGATGCGTGGCAGAATCCGGTATGGCGGAGGATGTTGACATCGTGGTCGGCACTTTCGGAAAAGCATTGGCATCCTTCGGCGCTTTCGCCATACTATCACCGGAAATGCGCGAATTCATGGTCAACCGTGCAAGGTCACTTATTTTCTCGACATCAATTCCACCGGTGGTTGCCGACTGGTCCCTCTTCATGCTCGAGCATGCATTGAAAATGGATTCCGAACGAGAACATCTGCATGCGCTAGCGACAAAGTTACAGGCGTTCACTCATGCACCATCCAGTCTTAAAATCAATGGTAAGGCCTCGGCATCGCACATACAGCCACTGATAACGGGCGATGCACGCCGAGCCGTCGAACTCTCAAAGGAACTACTTGAACGAGGATTCAAAGTTCTGCCGATACGGACGCCCACAGTGCCTCCCGGCACCGAACGACTGCGCTTCTCGCTCTCGGCTTCAATGCCTATATCAGCATTGGACGATTTGGTTTGTTCCGGTATAAACATTTAATGCAATGTTTAAATAAGGTTAAACAGCGAAGAAATTTTGCGGAAGGCTTTGGCGCATGACAAAAAAGTTGTACCTTTGCACCATCGAAACATCGCGGAGTAGAGCAGTGGTAGCTCGTCGGGCTCATAACCCGGAGGTCGTTGGTTCGAGTCCAGCCTCCGCCACCAATCCAAAGAACTTGAAAATATTATTTTCAAGTTCTTTTTTGCTATTATTCAGATTATTATTAAATTTGGGGACTCCGTTATGGAACTAATACCAAATCAATCGTTCTCAGAATACTAAAACTTAAAAATCGATTTTTATGAAAAAGACTATTCTTGCCTTGGCGGTAGCCTTGAGTTCGTTGGGCTGCGCGGCGGTCACTTTTCCTTTCAACGTAACGGCTCCCACTTGGAACGAAGTCGCCGAATGTACCACCGAGGGCGGTGTGAATATCCGCAAAGTACCTTCCACCACGGCTCCCAAACTCGTTTATAATGAAGCAAAGATTGAAGACTTTGAAACACCTTTGAAATATCTTGCATACTGGGGTTCCAGAACCGGAGGAAACATCCATGCTGTAACTTTCAATGGAATCGCTCCAGTTGTATCTATAAAAGACGGATGGATAGAACTCTTAAAAGAAGGTCCCAAAAACGAATCAAACGCCTGGGTAAGTTCCAAATATTGCAAAGTTACCGAAATTACTCCAATCAGGGCGAGTAGTAATCCCGCTAGCCCGCAAGTCCTATTTTTCAATATCGAAGAAAACGTATATGCTATATATTTAGAAACTGATGAAATGAATGGCGAGGCAACTTTTTATATTGGCAAGGTTGCCGACGGGAAAATTGTATGCCCATACGCGTATACATGCGAATACGGGTTTGACATGTCCAACGAATCAGATCCGCCTTCAATTACCAAAAATGAATACGGCTCATATTTTTATTTGGCCACAAAGAAAGGTATGACAGGAGAAATGGATTCATATGGCTTCGCTAACTATAGTCCTGATGTTTCCAAATTGCCTGCAGAAACACTTGATTTTGTCATCAAGCATGCAAAACCTTTAGACGTCTCCTCAATAATTTATCTTTATGATGGTAATTACCATATTTTTTAATAAATCGGCAATAACAAATAGTTTACAAATCGGCAGTCAATAACTGCCGATTTTGTTTTTGCTAAATGTAATTTGTAATTTTATTGGTGGGGGGGAAAATGACGTATATTGGAAACGATGGGTGAGGGCCTGAATGTTAAATAATGATGTGTATTATAGATTTTTAATATTTTTGAGGGATTTTTTGGTTGAAATGGGATGATTTTTTTGTGATTTTTATGGTTTTTGTGTAAAAATTTTGTATATTTGCAACTGAACTCTATAATTAGGTTCGCAAATCGCCTGCCAAACCCGTTGTCACGCGGGATAGGAGTCACACCAAACCAAGAGCAGGCTCGCAGAAAATACCTTCTCTATTACATCTTCGTCATACGACATGGAAATAACAAGTCACACATTAATTAAGGATCTGTTAACCGAAGGGATGATTTCGGTACGGGCGAACAACGTCTGCGCCTCGAACGGCATCATGACGATAAATGATCTCATGGGATGCAGTCACCACGTTCTGGCGACCTTTGACAATTGCGGGAAGAAGACTCTGGACGAACTTCGCGGACTTAAGGAGCGCGTGGGTGGTGTTCCGATGATGAAAATTCCTGACCCTGAGAACGTAATACTTTACAACAAACTGGACGAGACATCGAAACGTTATCTTGACGAGCGCTTCGACGCAATGTTCATCACACTGTCGACTCGTACGCGCAATGTATTCAGCCATGTGAGAGGCATGAGCGACATGCTGGAGTACTGCTACGGCCAACGAGGCATAAACATGCGTCACACGCGCCTTTGCGGTCGCAAGTCGGCCTCGGAGTTTGAAACTTTCATCAATGAGTCAAGACGTCTGGTAGACGACTACCTGAAGAAAGTAGCAATGCTGGATGAGAATGGCCGCAACGAACTGCGTCGAAGTCACCGCATGGACATGACGCGGGACCGATTCCCCTTCCTGAATGAAGAAGAGATTGAGAGGGTAAGTTCGAGGGGAGATAACGGACTTACGCCGGTATTCCTGATGATACGCTTCATCATGCGCACAGAGACAAACCAGACGCTGGCATTCAGAAGTTATTACGGCCTTGACAAAGGCTGCGAGCGCAAGACTCTCGATGAAATAGGCCGTGAACTTGGACTGTCGCGCGAGCGTGTGCGCCAACTGATATGCAGTCCGGTGTCATTCCCGCCGGAGGTACTAAGAATAGCCTCAAGGCTCGCGATACGTCTCGGCAACACGGACCTTGTGGCATACGATTCGCCACTGTGGGAGGAAATTGAGAAAAACGAGGCAGAACCAAGCGGACTTAATGTATTCCAACTCATGGCCCTCATAACAGCGCTTGATTCAGATTATGCCATAACGACCTTATCGCGAAACTACGATTATCTTATACGCAAAGAATCTTTCAAGGGCATACGCCTGCTGAGCACTATACGTGACATGGAGCAGCGAATAGACAACCGTAGAATGCAGGAGGAACCTCTCGACCTGATGCCCTACATAGCCAAAGGCCGCATGGACAACTCCTCGGCCAAGGCTTCGAGCGTGGCCGCCCTGATGCGCCACTATCTGCATACAAAATACAAGTGCCGTCCGTCTGGAGACTTCAGGGTAATGATGCCCGCATCGACATTCAACATAATGAAGGCCATAGAAGAGATTATAGAGGAGAACAGGGGGCCAATAGCCTTTACTGACCTGTTCACACGCTTCGCTGAGCGGTATCCTGGCAATGTCCCGAGGAGCGAACTCAGTTTCAAGTCGTACATATTCCGAGACAAGAACATACGGTCGATAGGGAAGTCAGGGCGTTATGTACTTGCATCATGGGGAAAGATGCATACGGGGACGATCACCGACATGCTGGCGAACATTCTGTCGAGCGCCAACAATCCAATGACACTTTACGAACTGTACGAAGCCGTTTCAGAGATTTTTCCCAACACCAAGCCATCATTATGCGCCAATCTGATGTTTCTGGACTCGAAGCATAGATTCGTGCAGTACAAAGGCAACCGGTACGGTCTTTCCTCGCGCGAGTACCGTCCACAATGGGAAAAGCACGTTCCACGTAGCCATGCCTATGATTTTGACGCGCGCCTGGGAGAAGTAGAACAATTCGTGCAAGATAACGAGCGCATGCCCTATTCGGGCGGTGAACCCAGAGAGCGTCAACTGGCAAGATGGATAAAATGTGTGGCGAACGGACGAATCCACACCGACGAGACGCAACGTAAAAAGATATCGGAGTTTATGGCGCGGCATGCCGACATTCCACAGAATGGCGACGAACTGCGCTATCATAAAAATTGCCTAAAAGTAAAAGAACTGTATGACCGCACCGGACACATGCCAACCTACCGGGACGGAGTTGCGCTTAACAAATGGTTCCGGGAACAGATGACCGCCAAAGAAGAAGCGGCATCAGAGAATATCCGCCGCTACAGAGATGAATTACGGGCCTTCGTCAAGAGAATCGGGCTGAGATTTCCATAGTATAAAGCCTGTCAGGTGTCATTTGCCAGAGGACTTGTGTCGCGCGTATGCCGCAGCCATGCGGTTGTGGTACCCGCGTGATGCGTAAGAAGCGCCATTGTATCCACGTGCGAAAGCCGACCAGTTCTTTGACCTAAGGGCCGGAAGCAAGCCTGTATTGCGGATGAAATTGCCGAATAACTCGAGTTGGTCTCGTTCTGACCTGCTCATTAACTGCACGAACTCATCGGGAGAAGAAGCGCCACATTTACGCCAGTTGAAACCACCGATCTGGAACATTCCCCAGAACGTGCCCTCGATTGCGGAAAGGTCATGAATCTGTCTCGCCGCATCGAGACGTGCCTGCTGTGCAGCCTGCTGAGAGCCATAACGACGCGCGTTGGGTCTCTGGAAGACCACCGCGTGTGACTTAGTATAACGGGCAAGAGGAATCTTGTTCTTGGCTGCCATCCTGCGGAACATGCTGAGGTCAAAATTAATAAGCGGTTTCCCCTCGGTCCAGAAGCCCTGATGTGTCTTTCCGGCCTCAATGTCGACGACAGCCTTGATGGCAGCAATCTCGACACCAAGTTCCTCGGCTACCTCGACATAGTCCTCCTCTGTAAGCGCTCCATGCCTATCCTCAGGAGCTACGGCAAAATAGATTGTATCGCCGTCAACGATCTTGTAGTGGAGTCTGTCACCCGGCTCTATCGGGTCATGGGATTTCTGCTCTGGGCCACGATATGGCACGGGCCGGCATGCCTGCGCGGCGAAAAGAGCCGAGGCAAACGGAATTGCTAAAAAGAAGGCTGTGAGATTGCGTAGGTGTTTCATGGAAGTCAATTTTCATGGTCCGGAGGGATCCCGGAAAATTCAAAGGGGCAGGCCACAGGAAAGTGTCCTGCCCCTTTATGTATCGGGTGGCGGAACCGGTGGAATTCCGCTCAATTCAATGCAGTGAAAAAATCAGTCCCTGAGGTCTGCGACCTTCTCGATTGTGCGTCGCAACTGTCCCCAGAAGCGCTCGACTGCGGGAATGTACATGCGCTCGCTGGGTGAATGTACGCCCTGGAGTGTGGGGCCGAACGAGACCATATCGAGGTGAGGATACTTGAGCAGGAAAAGACCACACTCGAGACCGGCGTGGATAGCCTTGATGGCCGGCTTGACACCATAGAGTTCATCGTAAGCCTCGGAAGCGATGTGCATGATGCGGGATTCCATGTTCGGCGCCCATCCGGGATAGCCGTCTCCGTGTGTGACCTTTGCGCCGGCGAGGGTGAAGAGCGCCTCTACGCGGTGAGCGATATCCCACTTGCGCGACTCGACGGAAGAACGCTGAGAGGTTGTGACTAGAATCTCATCGTTGGCTATCATCTTGACGGAAGCGAGGTTTGTTGAAGTCTCGACAAGGCCCTCGAGTTCGCGGCTCATGGAGATGACACCGTGAGGAGCGGCATAGAGAGCCTCGACGAGCCGGCGCGTGGTGTCGGCGTCGACTGCGAAATCAGGCTTGTCGCAAGTACCGAGAGCCAGTTCGAGCGTAGGTTCGACACCCTTGTATTCGTTCTTGACATCGGCCACGTACTGGTTGAAGAGGGCAACGACTTCCTCCTTGCGGTCGGCGTGGACGCCGAAAACAGCGTGAGCGGCACGGGGGATGGCGTTACGGAGATTGCCGCCATCGACCTCGCAGAGCGAAATCTCGTGTTTCTGGCTTAGCGACCAGAGGAAACGGGCAAGCACCTGGACAGCGTTGGCACGTCCGGCGTTGATGTCCGAACCGGAGTGACCGCCGAGACCCTTGGAGATATCGAACTTGAAGTAGTGGAAGTCAGTAGGAGCGAAAGAACGGTTGTAGTGGAAATTGCAGGTTGTGTCAACACCACCGGCGCAACCGACAAAAATCTCGGCATCATCCTCGGAATCGAGATTCAGAAGCATCTTGCCTGTAATCATTCCCTCGCCAAGGTTATTTGCACCAGTAAGGCCCGTCTCCTCGTCGACAGTGAAAAGAGCCTCGAGCGGACCGTGAACGAGAGTATCGTCAACCAAAGCAGCAAGAGCGGCGGCCATGCCGATACCGTTATCGGCACCGAGAGTCGTGCCGTCGGCACGGAGCCAATCTCCGTCAACGATAGTCCTGATGGGCTGAGTCTCGAAGTCAAACGACTTGTCGTTGGATTCAGCGACCATATCCATGTGGGCCTGCATAATAACGCCCGGAGCCTGCTCGTGTCCAGGGGTGGCGGGTTTGCTCATGACGACGTTGCCGATGGCGTCGGTTTTAGCGGCTATGTTATGTTTGGCTGCAAAGTCAAGAAGATACTGACGGATTTTCTCCTCTTTCTTAGAGGGACGAGGCACCTGGTTGATCTGGTCGAAAATCTCGAAAACCAGACGGGGCTGAAGATCTTTGATTGTCATAATAAATATTTATATGGTTAGGTAAAAAAGTATTTATTTCAAAAAAAATCCCGTGACATAACAAACCCGACACGGGTTTCGGGTAATCAAGTCTCTCGGGAGAGAGAAATGCGAAAGAGGAAAAGATGCGCGAGTGATTAAAAAAGATTTCATCGTCTGAAAGTTTGTTAAAAAGCGACCTTTTTCGCCCTCTAAATTACAAAATAAAATTTATATATGCCTAATTTTCTGTTTTACTTTCCTATATTTGCACTCTGAAAAGAGCAATATTCCCATGAAAGTCGTAATAATAACCCTGATATTTTCCCTTTTTATGCTTGCCATAGCATTCATAATGCTTGGAGTGAAGGTATTCTTCGTAAAAGGGGGCAAATTTCCCTCGGGTCATGCGCACGACTCTGCGGCGCTAAGGCGCCGGGGCATAGGTTGCGCCCATCACGAAAAATAAACAAACTCAAACCATACATCACCAATCCGCTAAATGAAAACATTAGCCAAATCAGTCAAAATCCTGCTCGCCACAGGAATCTTCATGCTCAGCGCCATCTCATGCTCCGGCAACGAAAACGACAAGGCAAAAGAAGACAGCCTGGCAGCCGCCAAGAAACATCCCGCAACCGAAAAAATCGCAGACAAAGGCTTCGCTCCCTCATCGAATATCCGTTACGTCGACGACACCCTTCTGATGCAGAAATACGACTTCGCGCGCATCACTCTCGAAGAATGCCAGAAAATTGCTCTCGAACTTCAGAACTACCAGAACAGTCTTGCTCGCCAACTTTCGGAGCGGCAGGCAGCCATACAGCAAAAAATCCAGACCAACAGTTACCTGTCCGAGGCATCGTACAAAGCCGACATGACGGAACTGCAGAAATTCGACCAGTCGTGTCAGGCACAGTATGCCAAACGCGCCCAGTCCGACAACGACAAGATAGAAAAGAAGACCTTGGCGCTGCGCAATGCCATAGACAATTTCATAGCCCGCTATAACCAGACCCACAAATACGACGCCATCCTCTACAAGAGCGCCGGACTGTACTTCAATCCTCAACTGGACATCACGGAGGAAATCGCCACACTGATGAACAACGAGTACAAGGCAGCAAAAGAGCCTGCAAAAAAATAAGAGTCTCACAGTCCAAGCCTCCTGATTTATGTCAGATTCACTCGTAATCATCCCGATGTACAACGAGAAGGAGAACGCCGCCGCTATAATCGACGCCGTCCTGTCACTTCCCGTGCCCTTCGACATTCTGGTAATAGATGACAATTCCCCCGACGGGACCGCAGCGATAGTCAAGGGCAAGATCGCCGAGAATCCAGGACGCATCAGCATTATCGAGCGCGAAGGCAAACTCGGGCTCGGCACCGCCTACATAGCGGGATTCAAGTGGGGACTGTCCCGCGGCTACGAGTATATATGTGAAATGGATGCCGACTTCTCGCACAATCCGTCTGACCTGGTGAAACTGCGCGAGGCTCTGGTTTCGGGCAAAGGCGATGTCGCCGTTGGCTCACGTTATGTCTCGGGAGTAAATGTAGTCAACTGGCCCATGGGCCGGGTCCTCATGTCCTACTATGCCTCGAAGTATGTGCGAGTCGTAACCGGGATGAGCGTACGCGACACGACCGCCGGTTTCGTCTGCTACCGCCGCGAGGTCCTGGAGGCCATGAACCTTGACGCCATACGTTTCAAGGGATATGCCTTCCAGATCGAGATGAAATTCACGGCAAAGCAACTAGGCTACCGCATCGTCGAGGTGCCAATAATCTTTGTAAACCGCGTGCTAGGCACATCCAAGATGTCGTCAGGCATTTTCGGGGAGGCACTTACAGGCGTCATAAAACTGAAATGGTGGGCGACTACCGGGAAACTGAAGCAACGGCACCATAAATAAAGACACGGCGTCATGCCGCAAACATCTATGACAACAATACTCAACAACATATATATGCCCGGAGCCAACAGCGTTGGGCATATTGTCATAAACGAAGAGCACATCGAATCTACATGGCCTGGACTCAGTGACCACCCGGATGCCATCGACTGCCACGGCGCAACGGCGCTTCCCGGTGCTATAGACATTCATGTGCATTTCCGCGAACCCGGCATGACCCACAAGGGGACAATCGCATCGGAAAGCCGTGCGGCTGTAGCCGGCGGCGTAACGTCGTTCGTTGACATGCCAAACGTCAAGCCCGCAAGTCTGACAAATGAATCGCTCGCAGAGCGGATGGTCATAGCCGAGCGCACCTCGTCTGCCAATTACGGATTCTGGCTAGGTGCATCGGCGGAAAATGCCAGCGAGATCGCTTCGGCAGACTATTCGCGTGTCGCAGGCGTAAAACTTTTCCTTGGGTCATCGACCGGAGGTCTGCTAGTGTCCACGGACTACGATATAAGCCGTGTGCTTGAGGCCGTACCCGAGGGCATAGTCGTAAGCGTCCATGCCGAAGACAACGGTATAATCGACGAATGCCGCCGACGCATCATAGACATGTATGGCCCGGACCCGGAGGTAAGATTTCACTCACAGATACGGCCGGCGGCAGCATGTGTCCACGCGACAGAACGTATCCTTCGGCTGGCATCACGTTACAATACCCGCATACACATCGCCCATGTCTCGACAGCCGACGAACTGTCACTGTTCAGTGCCGGCAGCCCGAACGAGAAGCGTGTCACGTGCGAGGTATCGCCGCACCACCTGCTGTGGTGCGACGAGGACTATGCTACACGCGGCGCCCGCATAAAGATGAACCCATCAGTAAAATCAAGAGCCGACCGCGACGCCCTGCGGCGTGCTGTTACGGAAGGGCGCATCGATGTCATCGCCACCGACCACGCGCCACATCTGCCTTCAGAAAAAAAAGGTGGCGCAATGAGCGCGATGTCCGGAGCGCCCATGGTACAATTCTCTTATGCCGCCATGACTGACATGTTCGGTCCAGCCAAGGCGTCGCTTCTTATGGCAGAGAATCCGGCACGTTTGCTGGGAATTGAAGGACGTGGAATAATCGCACCCGGGAAATACGCAGACATTGTGCTTGCCCAAGAAACGGCACCCTACCCTGTCACGGATTCAGACGTCATCAGCACATGTGGATGGACACCACTTGCCCCCGAAAGCGGGAACGGTTCGCCATTACTTCTCAGGACAAAGATAAGCACTATCGCGATCAACGGGTTTCCCGCAAAACCACAAGCATTAAGATTCAACAACAGATGATAGACAAAGACAACAAACAACCCGATACAGACAAACCCAAAACCTCATACCGGCTACTGTTTCTCGGGCTATTGCTATTAATGATACTCGCCTGGTACTATCTCGACAAATAACGTGTCCGCTCTCATAAATTTTTACTAATTTTGCACTATGATTGAACGCATAATTATCATAGACTCTGTCGACCCGCTGGTCTTCTATGGGGTGAACAACGCCAACATGCACCTTATACGCAATCTCTTCCCGAAACTGCGTATAGCAGCACGTGGAGGCGTCATCAAGGTGATAGGCGAGGACAGCGAGACAGCCGAGTTTGAAAAAAAGATAAAAGAACTCTCGGAACACGCCGAAAAATACAACAGGCTCACCGAGGAAAACATACTTGACATAGTCAAGGGCGACTCTCCAAAAGAACTTCGCAAGGACGAAGTCATCATATACGGAGTCAACGGCAAGCCTATAACAGGACGCACCGCCAACCAGCAGAAACTGGTGGACGCGTTTATCCATAATGACCTGACATTTGCATTAGGCCCGGCAGGAACCGGTAAGACATACATCGCCATCGCACTCGCTGTACGAGCCCTAAAGAACCGCGAGGTACGCAAGATCATACTCTCTCGTCCCGCAGTCGAGGCGGGTGAAAAACTGGGATTCCTGCCCGGTGACATGAAAGACAAGATTGATCCGTATCTACAGCCTCTATATGACGCCCTGGAAGATATGATTCCAGCCATGAAACTCAATGAGTACATGGAGTCCAATGTCATTCAGATCGCACCTCTGGCATTCATGCGCGGACGTACACTCAACGATGCCGTCATTGTACTGGACGAGGCACAGAACACCACCGTTCATCAGATTAAGATGTTCATGACCAGGTTAGGCATGGGCTCAAAGATGATCATAACCGGAGATGTCACACAGATAGATCTGCCCCGCACCACCGTATCGGGACTTGTGCAGGCTCTGAAGATACTCGACGGGGTAAATGGTATAGGACGTGTGGAGTTCACTAAGAAAGATATCGTGCGTCATCATCTGGTCCAAAGGATAGTCGAGGCATACGAACGTTATGACGATGCTCAAAAAAGCAACACTGCCAGTCAGGAAGCCTCATCCGACAATCCTCCACAAGAATAATAATCCATAATCCCTAATCAATAAACGACAATGCCTACCCTCACCAACACCGACTTCAAATTTCCCGGTCAGGTCTCACTTTATCACGGGAAAGTACGCGATGTCTACAACATTAATGACAATATGCTCGTTATGGTCGCCACAGACCGAATCTCGGCATTCGATGTCGTACTGCCAGAAGGCATACCCTACAAAGGTCAGGTACTGAACCAACTCGCCGCCTACATGCTCGATGCTACGGCCGAAGCGGTCCCCAACTGGAAACTAGCGGTACCGGACCCTATGGCCACCGTCGGCATTAGAGCCGAAGGCCTTAAGGTCGAGGTCATCGTGCGAGGCTACATAGCAGGCAGCGCATGGCGTGCATATGCAAACGGGGCCCGCGACATATGCGGAGTACCTCTGCCCGAGGGACTGCATGAAAACGACCGTCTGCCGCATCCAATCATCACTCCAACCACCAAGGCTGACGAAGGCCACGATCAGGATATCTCACGCGAGGAAATAATCGCATCAGGCCTAGTCAGTGACAAAGACTGGGAACAGGTTGAACAATATGCACTGAAACTTTTCGCCATCGGCACACAGATGGCCGCGGAAAAGGGACTTATTCTCGTTGACACTAAGTACGAGTTCGGAAAGGCCGACGGCAAGATCATTCTCATCGATGAAATCCATACTCCAGACTCATCCCGCTATTTCTACGCCGAAGGATACGAAGAGCGTCAGCGACTGGGACAGCCCCAGCGCCAGCTCTCCAAGGAGTTCGTGCGCCAATGGCTTATACAAAACGGTTTCATGGGCCGCCCCGGTGAAAAAGTTCCCGAAATGACACCAGAGGTATGCAACAGCATATCTGAACGTTACATGGAACTATACGAGAAACTGACCGGACAGCAGTTCGTAAAAGAGACTTCCGAAGACATTTCCCGTCGCATCGAGACAAATGTACTCGACTGCCTGTATAACCTCGCAAAATAAATTTTGCATTATAAAGCCTGTCGCCACTATACGGAGGCGACAGGCTAAACTCTTTTTCCCGAAATGTCATCCTACGAAGTCGAAAACATAAATCCTTACACCGAAGAAGGTTGTTCAAAAGGTCAGCAGGTAGCCGAGATGTTTGACCACATAGCGCCTGCCTATGACCGTATGAACCGCCTGATGACCTTCGGACTCGACCGCGTATGGCTGCGGCGCACCATATCGGCAATTTCCAAGGCCGAGCCACGGAATGTCCTGGACATAGCCACTGGTACCGCCGATGTTGCCATCGCACTCGCACGCAAACTGCCGGATGCCTTAATCACCGGAATAGACATTTCGGAAGGGATGGTGAACATCGGCAAACAGAAAGTTAGCCGTGCCGGACTCGAAAGCCGAATCAGACTCGAAACCGCCGACGCACTGGAACTGCCTTTCGAAGATAATTACTTCGATGCCATAACCGTGGCATACGGTGTACGGAATTTCGAACACCTTGACCGAGGTTATGCCGAAATGTCAAGAGTACTCCGTCCTGGAGGACAATTATTTGTTCTTGAACTTACAGTCCCGGCATCTCCCCTGACCAGACCCTTATATAACGTATATACACGACTGGTTATTCCGACCGTAGGAAGAATTATGTCTAAAGACAACAGAGCGTACACTTATCTTCCGGAGTCAATCCAGGCTGTCCCGTCACGAGGAAGCATGGTCGGACTCATGAAGCAGGCCGGATTCTTCCAAGCCAGGTATAAATCACTCTTCCCCGGTACAGTATGCATATACTCTGCCATAAAACCAGAATAAAACAGGCGCCACACTAACGCTAACCCTATCATATAAAAACCGACATCATCACCTGTCATGAATGCCGTCAAAGTACTTCGCGCTGCCTTCATTATTACAGCGCTAACTGTCAGTTCCAACATCTTCGCACAGAATACCAGCAGGTCGTCCGCAGACACCATCAGACTCACTCCGGCAGCCATACCGGCTTCTTCGGCCCCTGTTCCCGTATTCGATTCCAATATATCGAATAAAGCGATAAAAATCGAAAACAAAGAGATATTATCCGTTTTCGATTCACTCGCCATGGTATATGATTCCATACCGATGGAACCGAAAATCTTTGTCACCCCACTCCCCAAGTGGTTCTTCCGCCCCGTATGCTACACGACCTTCCACTATTTCCCGGAGTTCAAGCCTTTCGAACCTGAGATAAGTGGAAATCCGTCGTTAGAATGGGTCGAGCGAGAAAAAGCATCCGAACTCCAGCAGCAGATGGCGCTTCAACGATTCATGATCGCCCGTCCTGACCTTGTGCCATACAATCTTTCCCTTCTTCCCGAAGCGCCAAAGCAATATGTCGCGGAAATCGATCCTCAGGACCACACTATCGAGATACGCGAGGTGAAACCAAGCAACAACATTCTTGATACAAGTCCAGACCTGAAGAAACGTCACTGGATACGGTCGTTCGCATCCTCACTCCAGTTCTCGCAGGCATATATCTCACCCAACTGGTACCAGGGAGGCAACAATAACCTGAACATGCAGCTGAACATCTCCTACGATGTAAAACTTAATCCTGCATTTCACCCTAATCTGCTGTTCGAGTCTAGTTTCAGATATAAACTAGGACTTAATTCAGCGCCCGAGGACTCGCTACGAAACTATTCCATATCTGAGGACCTTCTGCAGATAAACTCTACCTTAGGTTACAAAGCCGCGCGCCGCTGGTACTACTCCATGTCGGCAATGTTCAAGACACAGTTGCTGAACTCATACCGAAAGAACACAAACAATCTTAAGTCAGCATTCCTTTCACCCGGAGAACTTAACATCGGTCTCGGTATGACATATAACTATGTAAACAAAAAGAAAACATTCTCTTTCGACGCATCGATCTCACCTCTTACATACAACATGCGGATATGCACGAACATGTCGATAAACCACGAGGATTTCGACATATCGCCCAATCGCAAGACAAGCAGTAAGATAGGTTCTTCCGGCGAATTCAAACTACACTGGCAACTGGCCCGCAACATACGCTTTACCTCGCGACTGTTCGCATTCTCGGATTATGCCCAGTTCCGCGCCGACTGGGAAAACACTCTGGCAATGGACATAAACCGTTTCCTTTCGACCCAGATTTACTGCGCCGTTCGATATGACACCGAGACTCCACGAATCACCGACGAACCTGACTGGCACAAACTTCAGGTCAAGGAAATACTCTCGTTCGGTTTCTCCTATAAATTCAGTTCTATCTGATTTTTGACACAATCATTATGCGAAGAGTCCTGCTAAGCCTGCTGTCATCATTGTATGTAATCGGATGTTTCGCCAATAGCGAAATCGATAACATCGCGCCTTCTCCAAAGCAGGCTGCGATTAACGCCGTAGTACAGGCATCAGCAGGCAGAACGCTATCCCCGGTCGAAGGTGTGTGGCAGGCAGGCCCCTGTTCGTTGATTGCCATAATACGAAAAAGTCGAAGCGTCTATGACATAATATTATATTCTTCGGATGACCTAAGCATCTCTTTGCCCGTAAAAATCGGTGAAATGACCGCAGGTGCCCGTCCGGGACTTTATGACACTCACATAGCACGTCGTATAAACAATAAAGGGAAACTGTCCCGAACAGAATCTCTTGCAGTCACAATCAGTGACAACGGATCATGGCTTGAGTTCGAACAATATAAAAAGGGAGTGCGCGTTAATCTTTCACGCCTGATTCCTTATATGTTCCGCCATGCTATTCAGAGCATAGACACGCGTCCAAACGGGCTTACCGGTGCAAGACGTGTCTATCCGGACAATTACTATACCGATGACAATCCACTGATTATCTAATTACGGGTTATTCCGGACATCATTAACCATGCTGCCATGACGAAATTATTACTTCTGACTGCAGTAATCATTCTCTGTCATTTTAATATTGACGCCAAGCGTACGCGTACCACACGCATACGCCCAGTGGCTCGCACCGAGACAAATGATGTCCATTGTGATTCACTCTTAATCGGAGTTGACTCGCTTGTATATCTCTCGGGGTACGAAAAAACACTTCGTTCACGGCATGAAAATATATATGCCGCGAATCTCAGCGATTCCCTGACGATAGAATCAGTCCGAATCAAGATAGAATACATTGACACGAAGGGGCGACAACTTCATGGCCGACAGGTAACTATTCCTTGCGACATTCCACCCGGGGAACGACGCCTGCTGTCTTTTCCCTCCTGGGACCGGCAATTTGTAATGTATTATATCCATTCTGCACCAACACGCACCTCTGCACAGGCAACTCCCTATGACGTGATCTTTAATCCCGTGTCCGTCTATTATTCACGGAAATAAGCCAGATAGTTTCAGGAAACCGAGGTATATTTCATCGCCAGAACATATAAGCGCCTCGTCCTCCAGACGATGTGTAGCGCCACAGTGCTTTCATAAGAGTACGACGCCACCATACCATATTCTCTTTTGCCAAAGCCTCAGAAAGCAGATTGCATGCGAGCTTATCCTTACCTTCGCTTTTATAGTGAGCGGCAAGGACAGAACGGACATAGTTTATCATCAGGGCAAGACGCTCTTTTTCAGGATTATCGGAAATCAATATGGCACTCTCCGCATTATTGAGAGACCTCTCCCACTTACCTGCCCGTGAATGGAATTCTGAACCGGTGATTGATTCTTTCTGATGATAGATATCCACCAGAATCTCCGGGATTAGTCTGATCTTAGGATTCTGCAACAGAAGACGGACTCCAAGTTCCCAATCCTCCCAACCGGTCAGATTTTCGTTCCAGCCTCCGATAGTCTTATAAATAGATGTTTTTGCAGCAAAACACTGTGTGCTTAGTACACAATTATACAGATGTCTTGCCCAAATGTTCTTTACATTATACCGCCTTAGATGTGGCTTTTTCCCACGACCTATGATACAAGACCACCAGCATACCAGATCAAGACTCTTGTCCGAAGCAAATTGACCCATAACTTTAGCAATAAGGTCAGCATGCATTGTGTCGTCAGAGTCAAAGAACATCATGTATTCCGAGGAAACCTCAGCAAGTCCGCGATTACGGGCCTTCGGCGCTCCGGGACGTGACTCATCGAAAATTCTCAGAGAAAAATCCGATGTGGCATGAGCGTTACCCCATGTTTCAACAACGGCACGCGTATTGTCGGTCGAGCCATTGTCAACGACCACAATGTCCAAAGGACGGTAATTCTGATTATAGATGCTATCCAGGCATCTGACAATCAGATTCTCGCGATTCTTTACAGGAATCACCACGGACATTGTTTTCAATACACTCATTTCTGAACTATTTGCTTTATAACACGGGCTGGGCAACCGCCAACAACTGTATCAGGGGGGACATCCCGGGTAACCGTAGACCCGGCTGCAACAACGGAACGGTCGCCGATTGTAACACCAGGCACAATTGTAACACTACCGCCAATCCATACGCTGTTACCGATAGTAACAGGCTCGGCCCATTCAACAAAAGTATCACGGCTCTCAGCCTCAAGCGGATGACATGCCGTATATATACTTACATTAGGACCAATCAGGACGTTGTCACCTATTGTAACCTTGGCTTCGTCAAGTATCGTGAGATTGAAGTTAGCAAAAAAGTTGTCGCCTACATGAATGTTGCATCCGTAGTCACAGCGGAAAGGCTGGTTGACATTTATATTCTTGCCGCATGAACCGAGAAGACCACGTAACAATTTTTCAAGCCCTTCCGTGTCGCGAGGATCCTTGTCATTGAACTCCTTGATTTTGACTCGAGCATCTATCAGACGGTCACGAAACTCGGAATAACCGGCATCATAAATCTCTCCGGCAAGCATCTTAGCCCACTCACGTTCGAAATAAGATTTATTATCTTGCTCTTTCATTGTATTTTTTCAAAAGAAGCCATTGCGATGGCAGCCTGAGCGGCCTCTGCACCTTTGTCTGACTCAGTGCCGTCGGCACGCACCATGGCATCATGCTCACTATCGACAGTCAGAACACCAAAAATCACTGGTACGCGACCTAAACGATTCAATGAGGTCACGCCTTGTGTCACAGACTGACATACGTAATCGAAGTGAGGTGTTCCGCCACGGATGACACAACCAAATACGATTACGGCATCATATTGGTCACTATTTACTAGCCTAGCCGCAGCATAAGTCAATTCCACAGCCCCCGGAACGTCATAAGTAACTATACCTTTACCGACTGCGAGGCCTGAAGCCTCAAGTTCACGGATTGCCGAATCACGCAGAGTATGGGTAATACAGCTGTTCCACTGAGCAGTGACAATAGCCACGCGCATATCTTGCGACGCCTTATGTTTAAGTACGGGAACTGCTCCCGCAGTTGCTGTTGACATAATTATTTCTGAAAAATATGATTAGCAGATCTAAATTTTACTGAAGTCTAAAAGTCACAGGGAGATTGTAACTAACCCTAACCGGACTTCCATTAACCTTACCCGGCATCCATTTAGGCATTTTTTTTACCACTCTAAGAGCCTCTTTGTCAAGAGCGGGATGTTTGCCTCTAACTACGCGAGAAGACGATATGCTACCATCTTTCTCTACAATAAAACTTACAATTACTCTACCCTGAACACCTTCTTCCGCTGCGACAGCAGGATATGTAATGTTGCTGGCAAGCCATGTGTAGAGAGCCCCTTCTCCCCCGGGGAATGAAGGTTGCTGCTCGACACAGGACATATCATGAACAGTATTATCATACTCAGGCTGGGACTGTGTTTTTGGTTGTTCCTGGGTCGCAGCAGGTTGCGACGGTTTAGCCGGAGCGGATGGGGACGAAGACGATGTTTGGACTGGCTTTTGTGATGGCGCAGAAGTCTGAGGAACCAATGACTGATCTTCCACGACCTTAACATCGGTTTGCTCAACCGCAATTTCTTCAGCCGGACTATTAAGACCGTCAAGATTCAACCGATAATTGGTCGTGTCTTTCGGAGCCTCGTCATCATCACTATCCTGAGCAGCCTTACGGCATGATCCAAAAGCAACCGCTATAGTTACCGCCAACGAAATGAGCATCAGTTTTTTCATGGGAAAGTGCTTTTTAATAATTAAAAAATACAAGTTTTTATCAGATTATCCTGGAATCTCCTCTTGCGGCTCCACCAAGATAGCCTCCATGATGCCTCAAGGCGTAATCCTCCCGAGTAAATCCTATGGCCTGCATGGTATTGACAACAAGGATATCACCTATTACAGTCATAACCGTGGTAGACGTAGTCGGAGTAAGTCCTAATGGGCATACCTCTGGCGCCCCTCCGGTATTTATGTAAACATCGGAGGCCTGGGCAAGCGGCGAATCCGAATTACCACTTATTACAATAAGTGGAATCTGAGGGTATAATCCCTTGGCTAGTCTGATGACATCAATAATCTCGCGCGTTTTGCCTGAATTGGATATCAGCAACATGACATCATCGGGCTGAAGTACGCCCAAATCGCCATGCTGGGCCTCGCCGGGATGCAAGTAGACGGACGGAGTACCTGTCGACGAGAATGTCGTTGCTATATTCTGGGCTATCTGACCGGCCTTTCCCATGCCCGAGGTAACAAGTTTACCTTTCCTGTTATGAACATGCTCGACAATCATGTCGACGGCCTCGCCGAAGGCAGGAGTGACAGGTATTGATGCGATTGCATGACTCTCTGCCTCAATTATTTCTTTTATAGAGTTTTCTATGTCCATTTATTCTTTCTATATGAGAACAGGCTTAATCCTTCGACAGTAATGCGAACGCATATCTTGAGGAAAGCCGTTCGCAAAGTTAACACTTTTAGACTTTCCACCCAAGCCACGGCGCATTTCTTTATGCAATATAACTAAGATTAGAACCAATCTGAATGAATAATTGTTATTAAATCATAAAAAGAAAAGTACACAAAGCATTACAACATCATAATATAACATAACTATGGCACACAATTCAAACAATCAGGATTCAGGATGGGGCCTATGGCTAGCCGCCGGTCTTATCGTCGCGGCCCTTACGCTTGGCGTCCTTATCTACATAGGATGGATCAACTCACGTACACACGTTGACTCGATGAACGGAGACAATGTCGAGCAGGATTATCCGATTACGGCCGCCCAGGCCGAGTCAGTCGGAGTTCAGGACTGGCAGAATCCGGAGGATGCTTCCTTTGAAGAAGTTATCGTAGACCATGCACCGACCCCAGAACAGACAGCAGACTCGGAAATGGGCGACTAAAGTACGGATTACCATCCCAAAACAATAACGTCTCCGCATAGACAGAATATCTCATTGAAACACACTTCCCGCAACAGACTACGACTCTGATGCGGGACTTGTTTTTAATATCATTTATTCGTACCTTTGCGATAAATTAAATTAACCCGAACAAGACTTCCTGTAAGAGATGAGAAAATGGCGAATTGAAGACAGCGCCGAACTGTACAACATAAACGGCTGGGGTCGCAGTTATTTCAAAATTAACGACAAAGGACATGTTACTGTTGTTCCCAAGCAAGGTTGCGCCGAGGTTGATCTCCGCGACATAATGGACGAACTGCAGGTGCGCGATATCTCGTCACCTCTTCTTCTACGTTTCCCTGACATACTTGACAATCGCGTTGAAAAAATCTCTACCTGTTTCCAGCAGGCTGCAGAACGCTATGGATACAACGCACAAAATTACATGATCTATCCCATCAAGGTCAACCAGATGCGTCAGGTTGTAGAGGAAATAGTTGACTACGGCACTAAATTCAACATTGGTCTCGAGGCAGGCTCTAAACCCGAACTTCATGCCGTCCTTGCCACGAACATCAAAGATAATGCGCTGATCATCTGCAACGGATACAAGGACGAGAATTACATTGAACTTGCCCTTCTCGCCCAGAAGATGGGACGACGTGTCTATCTTGTTGTTGAGAAACTCAACGAACTGCGTCTGATTGCAGAAATCGCACAACGGCTGAATGTCCGGCCCAACATTGGCATCCGCATAAAACTCTCATCCACCGGATCGGGGAAATGGGCAGAAAGCGGAGGAGACCAGTCAAAGTTCGGGCTGAACTCTTCGGAACTTCTCGCAGCCATTGATTTTCTTGAAAAGAAGCAACTTACGGACTGTCTGAAACTCATACATTTCCACATCGGCAGCCAGATTACAAAGATTCGCCGCATCAAGAACGCTCTGCGCGAAGCTACTCAATATTATGTACAACTGACGAAGGAGGGTTTCGACATCGACTTCGTGGATATAGGCGGTGGACTTGGTGTCGACTACGACGGCACACGCTCGTCGACTTCAGAGTCTTCAATGAACTATTCTATCCAGGAATATGCCAACGATGCTGTATCGGCTCTAGTGGACGTATGCACCAAGAACGATATCCGTCAGCCCAATATAATAACAGAGAGCGGCCGTTCGCTGACCGCCCACCATTCCATTTTAATTTTCGAGGTTCTTGAAACCACCACCCTGCCTTCCTGGAAAGAGTCGGAGACTTTGCCTGAGAACTCGCATGAGTTAGCCCGCGAACTTTTCGAGATATGGGACAATCTTGACCACCAGCGTCTCTTCGAGAGTTGGCACGACGCCCTGCAGATACGCGAGGAGGCCCTCGACCTGTTCTCGCTCGGGATGCTCGACCTGGAGACAAGAGCCCAAATTGAGAAACTCTTCTGGTCAATAGCCCGCGAAGTCGGCGAGATGGCTGTATCCATGAAACATCCCCCGGAAGAACTGCGCAAGATAGCACGCATGATTCCTGACAAGTATTTCTGCAATTTCTCGCTCTTCCAGTCGCTGCCTGACTCATGGGCCATCGATCAGGTTTTCCCCATCATGCCTATCCAGCGACTTGACGAACGCCCTTCGCGGACATGTACCATTCAGGATATCACCTGCGATTCGGATGGTAAGATCGCCAATTTCATAACACAAGGCGAAACGACCCCTGCACTTCCCGTGCATGCAATAAAACAAGGCGAGAAATACTATCTCGGCGTTTTCCTTGTCGGTGCATACCAGGAAATTCTCGGAGACCTCCACAACCTGTTCGGCGATACAAACGCCGTCCACATCAGCGTCTACAACGACCGCTACGAGATTGACCAGGTGATTGACGGAGAATCTGTC
The DNA here is from genome assembly GCA_937989585.1 of uncultured Porphyromonadaceae bacterium. Lineage (GTDB taxonomy): Bacteria > Bacteroidota > Bacteroidia > Bacteroidales > Muribaculaceae > CAG-873. The sequence goes on from CALKRW010000063.1 coordinate 95,918, forward strand.
GCCGATGTTCTCGAATACGTTCAGTTCTCTCCCAAGAAACTGGTCCGCAATGTCGAAGCATGGGTTACAGCCTCGATGAAAGCTGGCAAAATTACACCCGAAGAAGGCCGCTCATTCATCTCGACCTATAGGTCGGGACTCTATGGCTACACATATCTCGAGAAAGACTGATAATAAATAGTCCTTGCGGACTAAAATTTTATAAAAGACTATCGCTTGCGTCACTTTCTGCAATTAAGTTACAACGGCGCTCCTTTCAACGGCTGGCAGATACAGCCTGACCGTCCAAGCGTCCAAGGCGCGCTTCAGTCGGCTTTGCGCACTGTCACCCGACAGGAAATCGCCGTAACCGGAGCCGGGCGGACCGACACCGGTGTACACGGACACATGATGATCGCTCATGCCGACCTTCCGGAAAAATATGACGATCTGTTTCGTCGTGAAGGCCTGCGGCGTGCGCTATGTGGCCTCTGCCGTCCTTATATCGCAATCCAGGGCATCACACCTGTCGCCCCGGACGCCCACGCACGTTTCGATGCCTGCGAACGGACATACCGCTACTTTGTCCATACAGCAGAAGACCCTTTTTTATCAGACCGATCATGGCTCACTCATGCCGAACTCGATTTTGGAGCAATGAATAGGGGCGCCGCATTGCTTGTCGGTCGCCGCGACTATACTTCTTTCTCCAAACTTCACACCGACACAAAGACCAATATCTGTGACATACGACATGCACAATGGGTGCAGGAATCCCCTACCCGATGGTATTTCGAGATTTCGGCAGACCGATTCCTGCGTAACATGGTCAGGGCCATAGTCGGTACTCTCGTAGATGTGGGACGAGGCAAACTTACACCTGAAGGCATACTAGAAATTATCAACCGACAGAACCGCACGGCGGCCGGTGAATCAATGCCTGGACACGCCCTTTTCCTTTGGGATATAAAATATCCGTACTTCAATCCGATTCAACTATGAAATATATATCCGGTATGCTAAAATTCATTGCAATGACCGCTCCGTCATTGCTAATGGGTTCATGCCAACTATCAAATGCCAATGGTCACATAGACTTTCCTGATACCGAGGCAGGCGAACTCATGAAAGTCGTCGTTCCGTCAGAGGTTTCAAACGAAGAAATCTCATACACAGGTTTTTCCATGGGTTTCAATGCCGACAGACATGTTCCAAACTACGTATCGTGGGAACTGCTTGCCAGCGAGACCGACGGTCCGATCCCGCGGGGCAAAAACTTCATGACTGACACATCGGTCGAGGGCTGTGCCACGACCGATGATTACCGCGGGTCAGGTTTCGACCGGGGCCATATGTGCCCTGCAGGTGACATGAAATGGGACAGGCGCGCCATGGATGCCTGCTTCATGTTGACGAATATCTGTCCGCAAGAAGGCAGTCTTAACTCCGGATCATGGAAAAAACTCGAGGAAAAATGCCGCAAATGGGCTATGCGGGACTCATCACTTATCATAGTTTGCGGACCTGTTCTTACAGACAGAATCACCCGGACAATAGGAAGCAGCAATGTCGCTGTTCCTGAACGTTTTTATAAAGTGGTGCTCGCGCCTTACGCCGATCCGCCCAGGGCAATTGGATTCATCATGCCAAACGGACATGTTCCCGGAGGAATGCAGGCAGCAGCATGCACGGTGCATCAGGTCGAAGCCATAACCGGACTTGATTTCTTCTCTGCACTGCCAGACGACCTCGAGAATCAGATTGAATCTCAAGCATCCTTTCCGCTTTGGGAAAAGAAACGGAAATAATCAATACTGGCACGAAATCCAAAATTCAAATCCTTCCATTCGTTACCTATTTCCAATGACTGATACTATCTGTGCAATATCTACCCCTACCGGTGTTGGCGGCATTGCAGTTTGCCGCGTCTCAGGATCCGAGGCACTCCCCATAGTCTCAAAAATCTGGAGCGGGACGGACCTCGCCAGCGTTCCAAGTCACAGCGCACATCTGGGCACCGTACTCGATGATTGTGGTGACGCTCTTGACCAGGCCGTAGCAACAGTCTTTCGTTCTCCACGTTCGTTCACAGCCGAGGATACCGTAGAAATATCTGTTCACGGCTCTATATACATACAACAAGCCATCATCGCATCGCTGATAAAAGCCGGAGCACGCCTTGCACAGCCAGGCGAATTCACGCGACGCGCCTTTATCGCCGGTCGCTTCGACCTGGCCCAGGCCGAAGCCGTAGCCGACCTGATATCATCTACATCTCGAGCCGCCCAGCGACTAGCCCTGAGCCAGATGCGCGGTTCTGTATCAAAACGACTCGAACAACTTCGTACACAACTTGTCGACCTCGCCTCACTTGTAGAACTTGAACTCGACTTCAGCGAAGAGGAAGTGGAATTCGCCTCACGGGAGCACCTCCGTAAACTCGCTTCCGAAATATACCGCGAAGTAAGCGCTCTTCATGCTACATTCGCTACCGGTCAGGCAATAAAAAACGGTATCCCCGTCGCCATAGTCGGCCCAACAAACGCAGGTAAATCATCACTGCTGAATGCACTCACCGGAGATGACCGTGCAATCGTAAGCGACATACACGGAACAACACGTGACACCATAGAAGACACACTGTCGCTGCCTTCCGGCCATCAGTTGCGGCTTATCGACACTGCCGGGCTTCGCCATACAACAGACACAATCGAACAACTCGGCATAGACCGTTCAATACAGTCACTCCGGCGTGCAAGTATAATTCTTGCCCTACTGCCCGCGACTGAAATCAATGCAAAAGCGACAATTGACAAAGGCCTTGTTTGCGACCTGCTTGCACAAATTAGATCAGAAGCCCCCGCAACGCCTGTAATTCTGCTATTGAACAAAACCGACCTCTTGAGCGACACAAAGAGCGAGAACAAATCCATCGCGGAGAATCCATGCTTAGTTTCAGAAAAGACGGGAGAACATACAGACAAAAATCTTACTGTAATTCCAATTTCCGTCAAAAACGGTGACGGATTAGACACTCTACGTACCGAACTCCAGCGACAGGTTGACCTTCTGACAAAATCAGGCGACACAGACGGCATAATCATAACCAACGCAAGACATGCCCAAGCCCTCGGAGACGCCGCCGAAGCCCTGCGACGCACCCTTGACGCCCTTGACCAAAACCTATCCGGCGATCTCCTCGCCATCGACATCCGCCAAGCCATCCACCACCTCGCCACCCTCACCGGCGCCATCACCACAGACACCCTCCTCTCCACCATCTTCACCCGCTTCTGCATCGGCAAGTAATTAGTTGATTATCAATGATTTATATTGATTGTATTTGACTGTTACTGAGCGATAAAACTTAACTCTTACAAGAACGCCTAATGCTGATAACTGTCAGTGTTAGGCGTTTTTATGCACCATTTTGTACGGATTTTGTACGACAGCGACTCATTTCACCCCAAGCGTCAGCAAGGTGGTGGAGGTTTGCGGACGTAGACGGACGTCAACGGACGCGCACGAACAAACTAAGGCGAAATTAACACCAACGAAATGAGTAGCAACATTAGAATTGAAAGAATCTGCGAGTGGTGCGGCAACCGTTTTATGGCTCAGACAACGGTAACGCGATTCTGCTCCAAAAGATGTTCCGAACACTCCTATAAGGAGCGAATGAGGCAGAAGAAGATGGTTCTCTCCAATCAAGAGACCAGCCAATGCAATACAGGCCGTAAAAGTCGGGATAAGGATTTCTTGACACCAACGGAAACCGCCCAATATCTCGGTGTGTGCCGGACATATATTTATGACAGCATCAACCGAGGTAAAATAAAGGTGACGAGAATCGGAAGAAAGACACTCATCAGCAAATCCGACATTCAGGCGATGTTCGATTATCTTACACCGAAAGAAACGGAGCAAGTAGAGGTCGCTGAGAAAAAGTCCAAATCAATCTCTGATTTCTATACCCGTGCCGACATTCGGGAGAAGTATGGCGTAAAGGATTCGTGGATTTACAAAGTGGTCGCCGAGAATAATGTACCCAAGACCATTCTTCGTGGTAAGGCTTATTTCAGCAAGAGCCATATCGACCGGCTTTTCTCAGCTAGAAAGGAGAATCCGGAGATTACTGAATGGTATTCGGTCGAGGATATTCAGGAAAAATATGGCATGACTCTCTCGGCGATTTATTCGCTGGTCTCAAAAATCGGAATACCAAAGCGCAAGGAGGGTCCGAAGGTCTATTACTCCAAATATCACTTCGATGTGGCGAAAGGTGCCAAGTCAGCCGAAGATGTAGAGTTTATCTCGGTACCCGAAGCCATGGAAAAATACTCGCTGACACGTGACCAGCTGTATCACTACGTCAAGACATACAAGATAACCAAGCTCCGTTGCGGCAAGTATGTCAAGTTGAACGCCAAAGAGTTAGAGGCACTGTTCAACCCCGAGATTCAGTTATAATCCGGTGATTTTTCTCACCGGGCAACCACCATTTACCTTTGTACCTTATAATTCTAAAACAGCATAATATGGAATCAGCAACCATCACCAAAGTAACTCTCCGTCAGGAGAAATTGCGTAGCGGCAAACTGTCGCTCTACCTCGACTACTACCCGCCCATCTGGAATCCGCACATCAAGAAGATGTCGCGGCGTGAGTTCCTCGGTCTCTATCTCTTCGGCAATTCGAAAGACAAGTTCGAGCTTGACTACAACGAGGAGATCCTGCTCAAAGCCCGTGGCATCCGCGCAACCCGTGAACTTGCAATCATCAATGAAGAGTTCGGCTTTCTCGACCGCACCAAGAAACAGGCTGACTTCCTTGAATATTTCGAGAGCAAGACCAAAGAGAAATATCAGAAATGGGAAATCGTGTATAAGCATTTTAAGGACTTCTGCAATGGCAGATGCCTCATGAAAGACGTGACCATTGGCCTCTGCAACGACTTCCGCACATACATTCTCAAAATCCGTGTCAAGCAGTCCGGCAATATCATATCACGCAATTCTGCCGCCGGGTATTGGTCAACATTCCGTGCCCTTCTGAAACTGGCATATAAGGAAGGCTGGCTCCGGGAGAATGTCAACGACTATCTTGACCGCATCGACTGGGAGGAGCCGAAAATCAACTACCTCGAAATCGAGGAGGCAAAACGCCTCGCCGCCACTCCCTGTAAAGTGGATGTGCTGAAACGAGCATCGCTATTCGCCTGTATGACTGGGCTACGCATAAGTGATATTCTACAACTCCGTTGGGAGAATATTGAGCTGTCACCTGATGGCGGCTACTGTATGCGCATCCGCACCCAGAAGACCAAGACGCAGGCTACATTGCCGTTGAGCGACGAAGCCCTGTCGTATTGCGGCGAACCTGGCCGTGGCATGGTATTCAAGGGACTTAGCCGCGCACATACACGCGAGCCGTTCAAGAAATGGCTCAAAGATGCCGGCATCAAGAAGAAAATCACCTTCCACGGACTCCGGCATACTTACGCTACATTGTTGATAACCAACGGTACTGACATCTATACAGTCAGCAAGATGCTTACGCATAAAAACGTGGCCACGACTCAGATCTATGCCGAAGTCGTGAATAAGAAGAAGCGCGATGCAACCAACTCTATATCACTGAAATAAAAAAGAATTAGCATAAAAGCTAATTAAGTCAGAAATTTGTTATACCTTTGTAGACGAATTATGAGCAAGAAAATCAAAATAGAACCTGTGAGGGCCACCGAATCGGCAAGCCTCTACACCATCATCTTTGAGGGTGGTGATATGTCGGAGTTCGCTAAATTCCTTAACCGCTTCAAGGACAACGGCAAACTCCAGCGTGACTATCAGCTGATTCTGTATGCCCTTCAAAAGATTCTGGAAAACGGAGTGCAGGAACGATATTTCCGGCCAGAGGGAAAATATGCAGACCGAGTATGCGCTCTCCCGATTGATTCAGGCAAACTCAGATTATATTGCCTGAGAATTTCGGATAAAATATTGATTCTTGGCAATGGAGGAATCAAGCAAACGAAGACATACAATGAGAATCAGGAACTCAATGGTTATGTCATGGATCTTCAGAAATTTGATGCGCTATTAAAAGCGGCTGAGAAAGAAGGATCCATCATTGTCGAAGAAACAGTCCTGAATGGAATAACCGATAAAACATTTGAGTTATGAAAACGACTGCCCAACTGTTTGATGAATGTCTTGCCACTGTTCAGAACGATGTCAAGATGGAACTTGATATGTCGTTTGCCCTTGCCGATAAGATTGACATGATTCTTCGGGAAAAGAATATCAGTCAGAAGCAGTTGGCAAAAAGGATGGGCAAGACCGAAGCAGAAGTCTCTCGATGGCTTGGAGGTACACATAATTTCACCTTACGGACGATTGCAAAGATTTCAGATGCTCTCGGTGTCACACTACTGACCATCTAATCTTTATCATATATGTATAAGAATAATCTTTATCTCGATGCTATGTAGGTGTTTAATATGCTTACGATTTGTCGTAAGCACAAACTCTTACATAACAATGAGTCGAAGCAAAAGAAAAACTCCCATGAGTACATTCGCTGATTCTCAGAAAGAGGACAAGCGAATTGCAAACCGAATCTTCCGACACAGAACCAAACAAGCCATCCATTCCGGCTATGAACCGCCTTACAGACTCCGTGAAGTCAGTGATGTATATGGATTTGCTGGCGATGGAAAGACATATTGGGGATTCGATTATGAAAAAATCGACCGCTTAATGCGAAAATGAGCAATACGATGGAGACCTCTTTATGAAGTCTTCATCGTGTTCTTTTTTATATAACCAAACCGTTCCACGCTGGTATTGATAGTAAAATCTAAACCTGGTAAGTATTTGATTGAATAGTCGTAGTTTGAACTATTAATGTCATATTTTCGGTTTAACAGTCGCAAGTACGACTATTAAAAAGTTATTAGATCTGGAAATCTCCCATCGTAGGGCGAACAATTATATGGGTGAAATTGTCTATAAAAGCGATGATAATTTCAAAAACTCACTTTTAATTTATGAAGGAAACGCCCCAGCGCTTGAGGAGCTTTGCTCCCCCTACCCGGGACAAAATTTTTATATGGAGTGCCGTGATTGCCGGATGCGGTATCATTGCTTTACTTGGTCGTTATGCCGCCATATCCCGTTTCGGCACTGACGAATTTACCGGCAACGTTCTCTTTGCCGTTTTCCTTGTCCTCACAATCGGCCTATATTTCGGTTTCCAGTCGGTAATCGAAGAAGTGTTCAATCGCCTTCAATCTCTTTTTCGTCGCCGTGAAGTCATGGCTATTGCCGAGACTACCACAGGCAAACAGATTGACGTATCGACACCAGAAGAACCATCGGTAATGCCTATGCAATTTTCTGAAAGCATATCAGATGATGTTTGCATTGAAGAAAATGAGATTGTGCTCGCAGAAGAAATAGACAATGACAATTCATTTGAAGTATTGGAGATTATCGAAGATATGCGCCACATCCGTTTCTCTGATGGAACGGAAGCATACGTTGGAATGGATCTGTCAGATGACGACATTCTCCATCAGAAGGCTTATGAAGATTCAAGAGATTATGAAGCAGAGTTGGAGGAAGCATACAATGAGTATCTTGACTCTATGACTGCGGAAGAACGATATGATTACGAGAACCGGATTACCCGTGTTAAAAAGAATCGAGAATACGATGAAGATGTTGGTTTCTTCTCATCGGTATCCATTCAGGATGTTCACAAGAATCCTGATGGATCAACTGTGATAGAGGAAACAGAGCAGGAGGTCTATGTTACCCCCGACGGTTCGGTGTATTATCTTGAAGACATGAACCCAATATGCAAATTCTATGAGAAATACAACGACACCATAGAAACGCATGAAGAAATAATCACAAGAAAACAACAATGTGATGAGGCGTTTGAGGAGATGCAACGTCACGAAGAATTATATAATCTTGAACAGGTGTCGTTTATATGTGCATATATCACACATACCATGAAACAGTTCATGGAGTCTCACGAACTCGACAAACTTCATAATAACGCACGAAACTGGACTAAAAATCCGGTAGCTAAATTCGTTGCCGTGCGGCTCCGTAGCAATCATCTGTCGAAAGAAGACCTTAAGCATCTTGGATATAATGTCGGCAAATTCCTGAATCTTAAGGGTAATGAGATTGCCTTATTTGTCAAGAATGTATTCGCCGAAAGCTTTGGCACCGTACATGTTCGGACAATTATAGCAAAACTCGCCGACAAGAATCCGGATAAAGATCGTATTCCATTACTATCGGCAAAAGAAATGAATTATCTCTTTGAACACTATAAACGCTATAAGACCATCAACCTCGACATTATCCCCAAAAGATTGGCTGAGGAAGAGGCTAAAGCAAAATTAGAGGCAGAAAAGAAGAGCAGGAAATAATAAGGACATCCTCTGTATCGTATTGGCGAATAGTTGTGACTTTGTCATGGCTATTCGCCTTTTTGTTATAAATCAGTCCGATAAAGGACATGTATAAGGAGCGGAGAATCAACTGACAGTTTCGGATGATTAAACTCTCCCGTTTTTTCCATTCCAATCTTTTGCATTACACGTTCTGAAGGAGCATTGATTTTGGCTGTGAAAGAAACCAAACGTTCAATTCCTGCATCTTTTGCTAAATTCAACACAGCTTTTGCAGCCTCCGTAGCATACCCCTGATTGTGATAATCAGCGGCAAGCCGCCAGCCAATTTCAACTCCGGGAGTGAAATCTACATCGAAGCCTATCTCATGAAGCCCGACATACCCGATGAATTCTCCGGTCGACTTTATTTCCACTGCATAAAGTCCCCAACCCTTTTTATTGAACTCATCCTGTATCCGTTTATAAAATGCAATAGTTTCCTCATCACTCAGCATCGCCGGGAAGTAGCGCATTACCTGCTTATCCTTATTCATTGCAATGAACAATGACAAATCTTCCGGTTTCCACGAACGTAAAATAAGCCTTTCAGTTTCGATATATACCATAATAGATCTCAATTATAACGCAAAATTACTCAACTTACCACACCAATGAAAGCCATTCAAGGTTATTACTCAAAATAACCTTGAAATCACCTACTGTTTTTGCGAATCACCATACAAATATTTTCAAGAAACACCTTCTGAATATCAAAGCGTTAGCACTTGTCAAACGGTTATTTTAGGAAGTGGTTGCGGTTATTTATTTCACCTTCAACTCACTTTCAATCAGTGCGGTTCTATTTCCGTAAACAATTTAAAACCGCACCGATATGGAAACACCCCCAATCACTTTCGACCAGCTGCCACATGTGGTAAGCGGTCTCTCCGAGAAACTCGACCGAGTGCTCGACATACTTGATAAGCTCGGCATCGCCAACCCCATCAAGAATGCCAAGCCCTCACGCAGACTCGTGTATGCGAAAGAGGCTTGCCAGATAATAGGCAAGTCACTTTCGAGCCTCTACCGCGGCATCAAAGCTCCGAATGACCCCATTCCGAGCTACAAGCGCGGCAAACTCCTCTATTTCTATGAGGATGAACTATACGCATGGATAGAGAGCGGTCGCAAACATTCCGTTGCACCCTCACTCGCCGAAACAGCTGCTGCCATCACAGCCGGAATGAAACGTCGTCCCCGCGGAGGGTATAATTTCTAAGCCTATGGAAAGAGATTATACTCAATCCAGGACCAATCCATTCCCCGTGCATGTATTTCCTGTCAGATTACAGCGCATTATCCGGGAGCTGCATGACAGCAACGGTTTTCCTGTCGATTACACTGCGGCGTCGATGATGGCTGCAATATCCGTAGCAATCGGCAACTCACACCGCGTGGAAGTGAAACGCAACTGGCATGAATCGGCAATACTATATATTGCGATTGTCGGTCGCCCAGGAGCCTGCAAGTCACACCCGTTGGCATTCGCCATGCAACCACTTGTCAACGCCGATTGGAAAAACAATCTGGACTACCAGAAAAAATATTGTGAGTACCAACAGGCGATAGCCATGAGCCGGAAAGAGCGTGTTCACGCCGGGTTCGAGCAATTCCCGAAAGAGCCGAAGCGTCTGCGCTACCTTGTGTCGGATGTTACGCAGGAGGGACTGAGCGCAATTCATTCCCACAATCCAAGAGGTCTAGGCTTATGGGTTGATGAACTGTCGGCATGGTTCAAGAACTTCACCCGCTATAACAATGGTTCTGAGGAACAATTCTGGCTTTCAGCTTTCAATGGAAGCACTACTATGTCCGACCGCAAGAACACGCAGAACTCCATCTTTATCAAGCGTCCGTTCATCTCGGTTGTCGGGACTATTCAGAAACGTCTGCTAACTGAACTTGCCAATGGCGAGAGAACAGCCAACGGTTTCATCGACCGCATCCTATTCGCCATGTCGGAATCATCCGGCAAACCCAAATGGCGGGAAGAAGAGGTAAGTGAAGATCTCGACAAGGCATGGGCATCCATACTTGATGCCATTCTCTCAGTGGAGTGCCGACTCGATGATGACGGTGAGCCGATACCCTTAGTTGTGCGGTTCACTTCGACAGCGAAACTGTTGCTGTATGAATGGCAACACAGGAATGCCGAGATGTGCGACAACGAGATGAACGACACAGTGGTAAGTTTCTTCTGCAAACTTGAAATCTACGTCATCCGTTTCAGCCTGCTTCTGCGAATGACACGCTGGGCCTGCGAGGTCGGACAGTCTCCGCCTGAAGAAATCGGCGATGACGATGTGACCGGAGCAATCGAGCTGGCGGAGTATTTCCGAAGGAATGCACTCAGTGTTCTCACCTGCATCAGTGAGGAGAGACTTAACGAACTGCACCGCACGGTATATGACCATCTTGCCGAAGAGTTCTCAACCGCCGACGGCATCCGTGTGGCCGCACGATTCGGGATGAAGGATCATACATTCAAGATGTTTCTCACCCGCAATCTCAACACTCTCTTTCGCCGGGTCCGCCAAGGTCTCTATCGTAAGCAGTCATGTTACTCCGCTAACAATGTTACTCCGCACGAAAATGAAATCGAATCAGAGTAACAAAACGGTGGCCGGCACCGGCGCATTCGGCAAACGTATGTGGCCACGCATCCGAGATATGCCAACACCACGGTCCTCCGTGCAATCCAAGCAACACCAAAGTCAAACCGAGCGCAAGCTTATAAAAAACTCAAAAAAGTGAAAACAGAAGAATATAAAAATCCTCAGTCATCCGAAATGACTGGTATGACTGATATGTCTAACAATTCAATTTTCTCTGAATCTATGGAAAATCCTACCACTCCCGATGTCCAGCCAATCGCAGGACAGAGCGAAACCGCTCAACCCAAATCCAACCGCCCCACCGCCAAGCAGCGCAAGAGCGACCTCGAAGATTACCGCAAGGCATACTTCGGTCTGATTAAGCTTGGCAAGGACAACAAGCATCAGGTGGCAATCAGCAACGACACGTTTGACCGTGTCGAGCGTATCGCCCGATTCTTCGGTGGCCCCGGTTACAGCGTGGGCAACTTTGTCGAGCATATCATCAACGAGCATCTCGACAGCAACTCCGCCAACTATGAGAGTTGGTTCACAGTAATCAGTAAATCGTTCTGACCACTGTCCCTAGGCAGTGAAATGGCGAAGACATCGGCAACGCCGGTATCCGGAAAAACCTGATAAGGTTTGGAGGATAGCAAGGTAGTGGCAATGTAAACATTCCCGACCTTGCATCCTCCGTTACCGGGCGGCTGGAGTCCGTTCCCGATGGTCACAATGTCAAATCTCAAAATTCCGAAAAATGACTTTTGCAAAAAGAAAGAAGGCTCCTCCGGGAGCAGTAAAGGAGTCAGACAAGACAGTCGTTGTCAGCGTCAGACTCAAGAATGAACAGTATCAGATCGCGCTTGAAAAATGCCGCAAATCCGGCAGAAAACTGTCCGACTATTGGCGATGCGCCCTGACAAAATCAGAGGTAATACAGGTTGCCCAGCCCGAAGACATGGCACTCTTACGCCAGATCGGAAGCATGGCGAACAATCTCAATCAGCTTGCGAAGAAAGCCAACGAAGGCGGTTTCAAGCTCGTGCAATGGTCGCTCGACAAGCTGAGCAAAGAGATAAAATCACTTTATACCAAGCTATCGCATGATTGGAGGCATCACTAAAGGGAGTTGTTTCTCCGGCTGCGTGGAGTATGTTCTCGCGCTGAAAGAGGAAAATAAAGAGGCCCGCTTGCTCTATTCCGAGGGTCTCTTGGCCGACACTCCGAAAGATATTGTCGACGGTTTCGAGTGCCAGCGGCATCTAAACAGCCGCGTTCAGCATTGGTGCGGACACATTTCTCTATCCTATTCGCCGGAGGATTCGGCACGGCTTTCAGATGAAGCCATGGTGAAACTCGCGCTGGAATATATGGAGAAAATGGGTATCAAGAACACCCAGTTTATCATAGCGCGCCATCTGGACAAGGAACATCCGCACTGTCACATCGTCTATAATCGAATAGATAATGACGGCCGATGTGTGAGCGACAGTTACGAATATTACCGTAGCAATGCCATTTGCAAGGAGCTTAAAAAGAAGTATGGTTTGACCTTCGGCGAGAACAAAGACAAGGTGAGAGTCGACCGATTGAAAGGTCGCTCAAAGACCCGTCAGGAGATCTATCTCGCAGTTCAGACAGCCAAACGGACTGCAAAAGACTGGATCTCCTTTCAGCGAGAACTGGCTCAGAAAGGTATCTCCGTCAGGAAGAAATTCCGACGAGGTACGACCGATGTCGAAGGTCTTTCTTACATCAAGGACGGTCAGAAGTTCAAGGCCTCACAGGTTGACCGTGACGGCAAATGCTCATACAAGACCATCTGCAACGCTCTCGACCAGAACAAAAACCGTCAGGCTCAACCCTCGGCATCAGCTCCAAGACCGATGCAACAGCAGCCGAAACAGGCACCGAGCGCCGCAGCAAAAATCATTGAAGCCGGAGCCGATATTGCCGAAAGTCTCGGTAATGCCGTCGGCGGACTCTTCCAAGTCGGACCTGCCTACGACCAGGATGAGGAAGCGTTCATCCGTGAGATGAATCGCCGTAAAAAGAGAAAAAGAGGCAGAAGTTTGTAATTTTCAACACAGAAAAATGAAGCAAAATTTTGACAATTCTCCGGAGAATTTTCTCCAAAACATCGCTGACGACCTCAGCACTATCAGCGGCACGTGTGCCGAAATCAAGGAGACGCAGCTCAACTGCGCTACCACCGATGACCTGAGCAACATGGGAACATCCATCACTTCTGCCGTCATCGAGAAGGTAGACACGATGCAATCGTCTATCGAGGCTCAGACAACATCCGTGAAAGAAATCGGAGAAAACCTGACCACTTCGGTTGATAATCTCAAGTCCGAAATCGCAGAAAAGATTGACAACTTCACTGCCAATCCTCCGGTGCAGAAGATTGAAAAGACCATCCGTATCGCCAAAGAATCGTGGCAGGTATATCTCGCCATGTTCATCTCGGTGTTCACCCTACTTTTCTTCGGCGCCACTTTCATCTGGCAGGAAGCCCGAATCGAACAGGCCCGCATCTCCGACATCAAGTATCACTACATACTGATGCACGACGGTGTAAACTCCGAAGGATTGGACAGCATCCAAAGCTGGTTCCGCGACCCGGAACGCGTCAAGCAGATCGAACAGGAGGTGAAAGCCTACGAAAACCGTGTGCAGGAAACCGCCCGCGCCCTCGACCAGAAACAACGCCTCGAAGAGAAAATCAACGAACTCAATTCCCAAACCACCAACAAAAATTCCAGAAAATGAGAACAGCCAACAACCTCAACCAACTCCTCTCCCGTGTGAAATCCATCTTCGGTAGCAAGACCGCGCCGAAGGCATCTCCCAACCCTAACGCGGAGCCGCCAACCGACCTTTCGGTCGTAAGCGACCCACGCCTCAGCGCGGCCTTCGCCGACATCGAGAAATATCTCGCCGAAAACTACTGCACCACGACAAACAAACTCTGCTATCAGGATTACGCCAACGGCGCAAGTTTCTTCTCGAAAGACGCTGCATTCGCACTGTCGCTCGTCATCCTCACGGACTCTGACGGTCTCTACAACCTCCCCGACAACGTGATGATGCTCCTCACCATCACCTCAGCCAAAGATGAGGAGTGGCTCATTGAAGAACTGGGTAAGTTCATTCTGTTTCTTAAAGAACTCGACATAACACACCGCATCCAGCACTTCGCCATCGGCTTCTCCACCGACAAACTCGACCATCCCGCGACCGTCCAGACCGCCGATGTAACCTGCATCCGCCTCTACTGATCCTTAACCATCATTTTCGTCGGCAATGGCACCATTGTCGACGAAAATTTCTTGTTTAGAATCAAGTTTTTATGTCTAACAAATTAATTCCGAACTTATTCCCATTTTGTTATGAATGAATATTATAAATCTCATTAATTATCTTTCTCTAAACCATTTAAGGGCATCCAATATAGGTGCGTCCTGCTCATGATCAACTGGAATTATAGGATTGTCTCCAGGACGAAGGCCCACTAATGCCTGTTCATTCATCCCGATTGTCCATGCCTCTCGAAATTCTATATTAAAAAAGGGAACCGCAAGATGTTTATACTCTAACTTGGACGAAATGACTTTTGCTGATGGCATTAACCAACATCCTTGATACTTTATAAACTCAAATCGAAATCTGTACAAATTATCTAACGAAAATGCATTCATCGTACTTGATCGACTAAAAGAATAAGCTATCTCTTGAGAATTTTCACTTTTTTCTGATAAACATATATCGGGCACAATAGCAACCCTATACCACGCGGGATTAAATCTATCAAAACCAGTAATGAAATATATTTTAATCTTCAAAGACTTATTCTCATATAACTGCTTCCACTCACCAAAAATCTTTTCCCCATAAGCAAGATTTTCAAAAGCTAATGTTAGAATTGGAGGTTGAGTTTCAGAACTAATGAAACCCACTCCACCCCATACCGCTTTTTCCCACCATTCGTTACTTGATGATACATGAAGTCTTTGAGGGTTAGTCTTAATTCTTTTATGGCTTGCAGCGTCATGATTTGTTACAGGAGAAGAATCTTGATTCTTGGATTTATACAATTTATCATCAATCTTCTGCCAGTGATCAATGATATATTTAAAATCCACGCCTAAGATCTCATAGATATTAGGCTGTTCAAGCAATAGCGAAGAAAGACGATCCATAAGATTTTCCTTAGCCTGCTTCTCCGAAATGATTTCGCGAGTATCTCGTCTCCACAATGAACTTTTAGCCATGAATATTCCTATGACTTCAGCCATACATTTCCATGCTATGTCAGCGGAATATTGTTCGGGATTAACTTCAATAATAATTAAACTATTGGAGTCTTCAGATGCCCGAACTTTAGTCGCACTATTTTCAATATTTCTGATTTCTATAAGGATGCCTCCATCTAAAGTTATAAAGACATCATCATCCATTGTTGCGATTATCAGTTCAATTGTTGCAATCATTTGTTGCGCCAACATTTGATTGAAAATAGAATTAGGATATACCGCAGAAATATTGCAAGATGCCAATTTTAGATTAATTGAGGTCAACCCGCCCTTTGAAATTATTAAATCTGAATAGAATTGATCATTAATAGGAAAGGCTTTTAACTTTTCTTTCCAATCAATATGACTGAAAATACCTTCTAAAAGTTTAGGACTGATTTCTTCTTTATAACCTAATAAGTATTTTAATATTTCGGCAGAGGTATAAAGATTATTTCGATTGAGAATATCAGGTAATATCTCTAAATCATCGTTGTTTTCGAATGCATTTAATAAGAGACAACACCACCCTATATCTATAATATTATTACGTTCCTGAAACTTTTCACTAGTTTCATGAGCGGATGTCCCAATTATCGTATTTAGAAGTTCATACCAATTAAGGAACATAACTAAACGCCCCAGCCTCAATTCTATCTCACATAATCTCAACAAATTGAGCAATAAGCCATCCTTAATTTGACCAGTCTTAAAGAAGTCCTTAATTTGCATACCCACCGCTTTTATCAGAAATGATTCCGCACTTATAGGGAATCCACAATCATTAAGGGCATATCCCATCATTGTATTGCTAAGGATGAATTCTCTAGTATAATTCTCTTTAGCATATTTTAAAATACAAAATCCCAAATGCTTAATTGCATCTTTTGGTTTTCCTAATTTGAATAATTTTTCAGCCCTTTCAAAATGAATTTCCGCTGCAACGGTATCTCGATTTCGCTCCTCTAACAATACAGATAACTCATCCAACAAAGTTTCAAATGGCTCACTATATCCAATATGTTTGCACACAACTTTTATCATATCAATTTGCTGTTCAAACGACAAATCAATATGATTACGACATTCTTTAATCATATTTCCCAATTCAAACAACGGCTCTTTCACAAGGTTATCTGGAATATCCTCTTCTGAGAGGGAGTAATGCGCTAACAGAATGTTTAGTATTTCTCTGTGTTTCTGATACATATCAAGAAACAAAGCACAAGATTTTAAATTGAGATCTTCTACCTTATTTCTCAGAGCATCAAAATACTTCTGAGATTCGATAACATAAGAATCAGGTACAAGTCCCGCTAAATTTGCATTGTTGATGAGTGTGTTAATATTGCATAACAACTCTACCCTATGTGGGTTGACATATTTATCAACCAGCTCTTTCAATTCTTGAAACAATTCAAGAGTTAAATCAGTATCATTTAGCCAAAAGAAGGCAGTCCATGCGAAATCATATGTAAGTTGGTAGAGCTGAGGATTAGTGCCATATTTTTTACATTCACTAATAGCCCTTCTATATCGTCCTTTTGTTTCTTCGTAGGGTCGTTCGAGCTCTCTGGATAAGCGAGCTGCTTCTCGCAGAAGTTCTACGTATTCGCAATCAGTACCTTCTATATGTCCATATGTTAGAATGTCATTTTCTATTTCGTTTAACTGCTCACTCCTTTCAAGGTCTTTAGGCCCTTGCCGTAGTATCTTTTTCTTGTATTGTTCTGAGAAATTTAGTTCATCAACTGCAATATCGATGTTATCATTATCAAAGACTGATTGCCTTAACCAAGACGCATCGAAAATTTTAACATCTATTCCAAACTCATTTCGTAGTGCAACTTCACAATCAAATCTTTGTTTTGAGGGTACAGACTGATTAGTAAAGAATTTTACATGCGTATATCCACGATTAGTTTCTATTATCTTTTTAACATCACTCCTAACTTTCCCTTTCCAATCATTTTTACAACTTATTGCTATTGCCCACAGTTCACCTGGCTTGTTACCGGAAGAAACGAACCATTTTGAACTTGTATCCTCAGAGACCTCATAGGTCTCTGAATCAACTTTCCCATCCCCACCTCCGGTTGGCCCAGTTTGAGGCCTAAGA
This sequence comes from uncultured Porphyromonadaceae bacterium, assembly GCA_937989585.1. Taxonomy (GTDB): domain Bacteria; phylum Bacteroidota; class Bacteroidia; order Bacteroidales; family Muribaculaceae; genus CAG-873. The sequence continues at coordinate 113,387 of CALKRW010000063.1, forward strand.
TTAGGTGTCAGTAACTTTATGATAAGACTACGACAGAAATTCTCGAATAAATCCTGTTTCTGATCTGTCGATAGTCGAGATATTTGGAAATCGAATAATTCTGGTGTCAATTCAACTTCATATTGACATATCGAATCTGAGAATTGCTCGGGATGCAAATCTCGATAATAAGCAAAGGCTCTATTTATATCAGCCTTTTGATTATCCAATATGATTGCTAATCCAGGGTTGCTCTGGCTACCACATGGAGTCGGAGGGAGGATTCATTCGCAAAGATAGTAATTATTTTCCAAATTAATTATGTCGTTTGCTAAATAAGTAGTAAATTTGCGTCAGATTCAATTTTTAGCACCGACGAAGGATGCTATTGTATTTAAGTAATCGAAGGATTAAACCAACATGGGAAATGACTTGAATCGGCTAAAAGTTATACTCGCCGAAAAAAAGCGTACTAATAAGTGGCTCGCAGAACAATTGGGACGCGATCCGGCTACTGTGTCTAAATGGTGTACTAATACAGCACAGCCCGGCTTAGAGACTCTGCGTGAGATAGCCAACCTCCTTGAGATAGATATACGCGATTTGATTAATCCGACTATGGTATCAGAGCCGGAAGTAATGTACGTCAAAATCAAGAAATAAACATATTGATTGGAATGGAACTCAAGGAACAGCAAGGAAAATACAACTCAACCGTAAATGTAATAGGAGGAGTACCGGATTATATGTCCATGATTGATTTTATCAATTGTGAATGCGGGTATACCTCTTCTGACGCATTTAGTTTCCGAACGGCTAAAGCGACTTCTCGTTTTAAGAAAGCTGTGGTTGATGCGTTCATTTCATTTGAGTCCTATAAACATAAAGATCTTTTTCTGAAAGCATTAAACTCGGATGAATTTTCAAATGAGGAAAAAATGATTATCATGTTTTGGCAATTTCTATTTTGCAATAGGCTCTTTGCTGAAATCACAGATAACGTTTTCCTCCGAGCGCTCTATTCCGGTAGGACTTCTATCTCGGCATCCGATGTAGAAGCCTTTATTAAGCACTTGAAAGTCCAATCATCAGACGATATCAATTGGAGCGATTCAACCATCAAGACCACCGCCTCGAAATATCTTACCGTGCTTAAGAAATTTGGTTTTGCCGATGGCAAGATTCAAAAAACCATCCGCGCTCCTCACGTATCTTCTTCTCTGTTCATCTATCTTGTCAAGTTTGCCCTTGCAGCATATCCCGAAAAGATGACTCTTGACAATCCGATGTTCCGTTTTGCTTTCCTCGATAAACAATCAGTCATCAATCGACTTAAGACTATCGAATACATACCCTTATGGGATATTGCTCAGATAGGCAATGAAATCACAATCACCTTGAAATAATATGAGTGAAAAATTCGATATAGATCATAACCGGTTGTTCGGTATGCTGGAGGAGGTCCTTTCACAAGGCAGGACTCAGTTGGCTCTTGACGCCAACGGCGGTAACAGCATTCTATTTGTATATCCGAATGACGAGGACAACCTTTACATTGCCGAAGCCAAACGCCGGTTTCATGACAATGCTATTTTTGTGGATGTCGCGCAGGCTCTGACAGACTTTCAGGAAGAGATGGGCATGGAGACATTTAAGGAACTTGAAGAGGAGATTGGCACGGATGTCTATTACCGCAAAGGAGCAACCGATACCTTCTTTGAATTTCTTGTCAACCGTATCACCTTGGCGGCTTCGCAAGGGTTGCCGGTTTTTCTTGTCGGCACCTCTGCAATTGCCAACAAGGGCTTCTCCAATATAAATATCATGGAGCATGAAGCTGTAAAGAAAGCACTCCAGCCACTCGTTTATTTCTACCCCGCTACAATCGAAGGTGACAAAATATATTTTCTTGGTGACCATAACCATGTGGCCTCCAAATATCGTTGCCGCGTGATCATCTAAATCATGAAAATTAAAGAACTACTCAAAATAAATCTCGACGAGGAGATAAACACCGTCGTCGATCTTGACACTAATCCCACTGATGCCGCACTCAAAGAGGGATTGGATAATTTCGTACTTACCAACTCCCTCGGTAAGCACCTTTATGATTTTCTCGAAGAATACAACGGCGGTTCCATGCAATCCGGTGTTTGGCTCAGTGGCTTCTACGGTTCCGGCAAATCATATTTCGCTCAGATAATCGGTCTTCTCCTTCAAAATAAGACCATCTTCGGAACTCCGATGCGTGACCGTTTTTCTGTAAAGCTCGATGGCCTTTCCAATGAAGATCTGTTACGCAGCGAATTAGGCAACCTAAGTCGATTCAACAATATCGTTGTGTCATTTGATGCCTCGAAGCATAACAACATAAATGGGCTGCCATACATGATTTTCAGCAGTTTTCTGCGCAAGTTGGAAATGACCGACACATGGCATGGCATCATCGAATATGACATCTTCCTTGAAGGTCGCCGTGAGGAGTTTCTTGACACTGTGAAAAGCATTACAGGAAAAGAATGGTCGGAGGTCATCAAGTCTAACACCGAAATGATAAAGGCTTTCAAGCCGGCACTTCTTGCTATGGGTTACACAGCCGAGCAGTATGACGAGCTGAAAGCAATGGCTAACACCACCAAGAACGAATATGACGCCGCTCGCTTGCAGCAAGACCTGCCGCGGTATCTGAATGAGCACCCCGACACTCGTATCGTATTCTTTATTGACGAGGTGAGCGAAGCTATCACTCAGAAGAAAATTCGTCTCGATGACCTCGAGGGCGTGGCGGAGGCTCTTGCCGCCCTCGGTCGTAAGGTCTGGACTATTGCCATTGCACAACAACGTCTTGACGATGTCATCAAAGCCGAAAACGTTCAGCTCAATTCCCTTACCAAAGTTCGTGACCGATTCCGTACCAAAATTGCAATCGAGGCCGATGAGGTCGATACTATTATTCGCCATCGTCTGCTTGATAAGGAGGATTCGAGCCGTGCCATTCTCCGTGACTACTTTTCGGAGAATAACGGCATCATCGCCGACGTAACTAACATCGGTGTTCCCAGTCTTAAAAAGACCGAAGACGTCAACACCTATATCGACTATTACCCATTCTATATGCACCAGTTCAAACTGCTGCAATACTTTCTGTTCGGATCAAGCGAGCTTACCCAGACCCGTGTCGGCAACCGAGGTATGATCATCTCGGCATTTGATGTCTTGAAGAAGGAAGTGAAGAATGAAGTTGCCGACCATTACCACGTCAACGCCACTCAACTCTGCAATCAGGCAGACGACCGCGTGGAGGAAGCCCTCAGCAATCGCTATCGCCAAGCCGAAGATGCTCTACAAGGCGAGCACTTCCAGTATATCAGCGGCAAGAAACTGTTGCAGACAATCCACTTCCTTGCCAAGAGTGAGGTTACGCACACCACCGCCGACAACATCGCCAAATCATATCTCAATCAACCGGAGAAATATCATGATATTCTCGCCGAGGTCAAAAAGGCTCTCGCCATTTTGAAGCAACATCGTATCGTCAATGTTACCGGCGAACAATACCGTATTACTAACGAGGCAGAGCAGCGCCTCCTCGATGATATGCGTCGTTTCGATGTGCAGTCATGGGAAATGGTTCAAGACGTCAACAATGTGATGAAAAAGCGCGACATCGTCAAGTGGGCAAGCCTCTTGTCTGTCGGCGGCATGAACGTGCGCTTTAAGGTTGCGACTACCGATGGCGAAATCTACGCCAACGGTGAGGAAAACAACCTGTCTGTCATATTCTCCGACCTTCTCGCCACACCCGGCTGCGAAGATGCCGCCTTCGTTGACGGCATCCGTCAGGACACCGCCGATACCAAGGGTCGAATGACCATCATTCCCTCCGTAAAGTATCGCAATGAGATAAAGGAACTCGCCACCGAACTGCGCCGCCTCAAATATATCGGAGAGCGTACCAATCTCACCGACGAGGAGAAATCCATCGTCAAGAGCTTATGTTCGGAGCGTGATGCAAAGGATGAACGCTTTATCCAACTTATCGAAAAATCATTCCTCGATGGCGTAGCCGTCTATTGCTTCAACCGCTTCGTGCTGACACCGGACACATTCCGGCAGATTGTGCAGGAGCAGCAGAAAAAGATGTTTGAGAATATCTTCACCAAGCGACTTAACGCCGAGCTCCCCGACTCTCTCGCACCCGGAGTCTTCACCCGCAGCGCAAGCCAATTGCATAACTATTTCGGCCCATCGGATGATTTCAAGTTCTTCGATACCTCAGGAACTTTCATCGGCACCAATCTTTCGGCAGTAACCGAAATACTTGCTGTCGCCTCCACTTTTATCTCAGGCAAAGATCTTGAAAATAAACTCGCCGGGCCGCCAACCGGATATACCCTCGGCACAATAATGACAACTCTCGCCGCCCTTTTCCGTGGCGATAAAGTAATTGTCAAGTTCAACGGTGAGGAATATACGTCCTGCCGTCAGTCCGGTGCCACGGATGCTTTCAAGAACTCGAGGAACTTCGCCAAAGCATCATTCAAGGCGGTTTCCAAGAGTCTTACTTTCAAACAGCGTCGTGAGATTGTTGATATTCTCAAAGATGACTGTGAGTATACCAAGAATACCCGCGAGCAGATCAGTTATCAGATGAACGACTTCGAGATTGTTGATGCAATCCGTACTTTGTCGCGTGTGATGATCTCCAAGATCAACGATAAGATTGAATTCGATGATGACTATCGCAAGATGTTCAAAATGTCCGTGGCTGCCCGGTTGGTCTTCCAACAATATCAGGGTGCAGTCACTGAGGCAAATTTCCTTACCACGGCACAGAACTTTCTTGTCGAAGACAATACCGATGAGTTCATCAAAGCTATTGAGCGCGTAAACAGCGATATCCGTTTCATTGACGAAAAGATGAGCGAGTTGCGCAAAATGAAAGAATATATCGTTGAGGTCAATGATCAGTTTGAAAAAGCAACGGGTTCTGATTCTCCGATCAGGGCCTCATACGATGATTTCTTTACCAGATTTGAGAATGATATCGTTCATCATTATTCTGCGCTGAAGAAGGATACTCAGGATATTACCGATACTTATATCTCCACGTTCAAAGCTGTAGCATCCAAGACGCAGGCTGAATATAAGAAACTGCTTGAGAAGGCTGATGCACTCCGCACGAGGCTTTCGCAGTATCCTCGTGAATGGAACACTCGTATCCGGACTGAACTGCAGAGAATAGAGAACCGTTGTCAGCCATTTACGGATATTGCGACAAACTTCGACCGATATACGGTGAAGTCTCTCCGCTCACGCCTTGACCTGCGCGATGTAACAACCGCTTTTGAGGCAGCTCCAACTATTGACAATGCTCTGTTCTCGCTCGATGCGCAGGTGCAGACTACCGATCCAAATCCGAAGCCGCAACCTACTTTACCGGATCCGGACCCGACTAAGCCGCAACCGCCCACACCTCCAACACCTCCGCAGCCGCAACCGTATCAGCCCAAGACTCACAAGCTGAAATCCCGCATCCCTCAGGGTGTAATCTCCGTGGCTCAGTATCGCAACTGGCTGACCCAGCAGCTTGCGCTCCTCAACTCATTTAATGAAAAGGATTCAGTTAATCTCAACGAATAAGCGATGAAACTTCTCGAACACGTTCTCAACATACGTTCCCTGATTGCTCAGGCGATGCAAAACCGCTTTGAGAGACTGGGGCTGACCGACACGCCCGATGCGCCGGTGCCTCCCCTCACCGAGGATGACCTCGCCCTCCGCAAGCACCTTAAGGAGATCGTTGACTATAATGCGCAGTCTGCTGATTCATACGTTGATGCGCAAAAAAAAGCGATAAACGAATGTACGTTTACGCTCTTCAACCGTCTTGCCGCCATCAAGGTGATGGAGGATAAGGGCTTCTTCCCTGAGATCATCATGCGTCGTGATGAAAACGGCAAACGTTCGTTGCAACACAATGAATGGCTTGAAGAAAATCCCGACCTTCGTAATGACGAACGCGAAGGTCTGCTGCCATTCTTTATGGACCGCTTCGAATCCCTTTCTGATCAGTTTCCCATTTTCCGCGCCGATCATCCATACGCACTGATGCCGCGTGCCGACGAACTCAACGAGATTATCGACGCTTTCAATGCTGTGGCAGCTGATCCGGATTGTGGTGCCGACATCTGGCGTGGCGATGACATACTCGGCTGGCTATATGAGAATTTCAATATGGTAGAGAAACAGCAGCTCAAAGAGAGCGGTGAGAAAACCGAATATGACAAGGTATCGCTACAGTCGCAGGTATATACTCCACAGTGGGTTGTCAAATTCCTTGTTGACAACACCGTCGGCAAAATGTATCTTGAAATGTTCCCCGAGAGTAACATCGACCGAGAACCTGACCCGGAAACCGATGAGATTAAATATCGCATCGCCAACCGGCCCACGGAGAAGACGCGCAACTTCAAGCCCCTTGAGAAATGGCGCATTATCGACCCTGCGTGCGGCAGCGGCAACTTCCTGATCTATACAATGTCGTTGCTCTACGACCTCTACATCGACCAAATCGAGAACTTTGGTGCTGACTACTCAAAGCGCGACATTCCGGCCCTTATCGTTGAGAACAATCTTTATGGCGTAGACCTCGACGAACGCGCAGTGCAGCTCTCACAGATTGCCCTGCGCATCAAGGCGCGCGAACTTGGCGGTCGCCGGTTCCATTCTCCTAAGAAGACTAATGTGGTTTGCTCTAATTTTATTTTACCCGACTATGAACAAGTACGCCATATGGTTGAATGGTCTGATTGGGACAAGAATCAAGCAGCAACGGTAGAAATGGTATGGAACGATCTTGCTCAGGCCTCCAAGTTCGGTTCGCTTGTGCGGGTAGAGCAACCGCTGCGTGAACTTGTCGAACGACAGTCTATAGCCAAGGAGGGTCTTTTTGCCGGAGAGGATGAGTCGTCACTGTTCGGCTTCCGTCGCAATGCCATAGACTCCATTAGAGACCAGTTCCGCCGTTATGTCACGACCGACAGTTTCACCTCTACCAAGGTTGACGACGCTCTTACATTCCTTGATATTCTCTCGACGTCTTTTGATGTAGCAGTCGCCAATCCGCCTTATACAGACAGCGGGGACTTCGGACCTGAACTGAAACAGTTTGTAGAGGACAACTATAAGAAACCTTACAAGTTCCACACAAACCTTTATGCGGCTTTTATACGTCGTTGCTGGGAACTAACTTCCAACGATGGCAAGATTGGAATGATACATCCGATGACTTTTATGTATATTAAGTCATTCGAGGATGTTCGTAAATTTATTCTCGGAAAAACACATATTGACATATTTGTCGAATATGGTCTTGATAGAATAAATATGTTTAAAGGTACTGGATATGCAAGTGCCCCAGCTTTTTATGTCCTATCTAAATCCAATTCAAAAACAAAGAGTATATTTTTTGACATGGATACACGATTACAAGAGAAGGATAAAAAAGACACTCTCCTTAATGAGTATTCGAATTATATGAGTAGGCGGGAAACGAAGAGGACCTATTCTATTTTCCAAGATAAGTTAAAAGGTATTATATCGTGGCCATTTAATTATTACTTATCTCAAAGCCTTCGTGATAAATATGTTCAAACTCCACTCTCTTCTGAAACAAAGGTTGTCAGTGGCGTTAAGACGGGCAATAATGAATCTACATTACGTCATTGGTGGGAGATAGAAGATGATAGAGCCAAATGGGCGCCATATACTAAAGGAGGATATTCAACTAAGTGGTATGGAAACGTATGGTTAAAAGTTTTAATTGAGAATGACTTTCAACGGATAAAATCTCATTCAACATACAATATACCGTCAACAAAGTTTGTGGAAGGAATTACTTACAATGGATTAGGTTCTCGCTCTCTCCCATTCAGATTATTAGAGCCGGATACATTGTTTGATATGGGATCAAGTGCGATATTCCCCTCAAACGTCATACTCTCGTTAGCTTTTTTGAATACAAAGCTAATATCATATGCCGTCAGGAGTCTTAATCCTACAGTAAATGTACAGCCAGGTGATGTTAATCGCTTACCTTTTGTAGACTTTAATTCAATCCGTAAAGAGAATAAAGAAACTCTCATCAAGATTGTTAATCAAATCATTAATATCAAGAAACATCTTTGCCAATTCTCGCTGGTAGAGCCGCTATTCAAAGAATCACCGATTCAGCCGGGAGAAATGAGTGCAAAAGAAAGCGTAGCGACATACTATGTTTATGAGAATGGCTTGCTGACGCAGATACTTCTCAATGAGGCTGTAATCAACCGGGAAGTGTTCGATATCTACGAGCTGACCGAACGCGACCGCAAGATGGTGCTCGACAAAGAAGGAATTCCCGTTGGTGATCTTCCCGTCAGCGAAATAGCACGCAACCGCTATCTTGAATTCCTCAGGCTCCATACTGAGTTCCCGGCATCCGAGGAGTTGATCGCACATATCGAGGCTCTCCCCGTAAGCGAAGAGCAACCGCGATTGGAGTTCGACCGCCTATATCAGAAGAATTATGATTGGGAGGAGTTCTGCATACAAAACAATGTGAATCCTATCGAGACATGGTATCAGTTCACCGTGGCGCAGACGCTTCCGGCACAGCGCACACAGGTACTTGCCTTTGAATTAATAACCGATGTGATCCGCACGTTGCTTGAAAAGGATGACGACGGAGTGATGCCGCTCGTAGACCGCACGGGCGAAGGACTTGTGGCAGACCGAATCCAGCAGGAGATGATAGAGCGCGGTTATACCGGTGTGCAGTTCTCGCAAGTGTGTCAACTGCTCGGAATGCCACTCGAACGCTATCTGCGCGACCGCTTCTTCCAGCAGCTCAGCGACCACCTGAATCTCTTTATGTATCTACCGAAGACTCCTTTCATCTGGCACCTGACCTCCGGGCCGCTCCACGCGATGGAACTTTTTGTAAGCATATACAAGTGGAATCGCAACACGCTGTCGCGCGTCAAGAGCGTCTACTGCGCCAACCGCGAGAGCGCACTCCGCGACCGCTTGGCAACACTGTCGCAGAGCGCCGAAAGCTCCGCCCAGAGCGAAGCCGCCGATATCCGCGCCCAGTTGCGCGAGCTTGCCGAGTTTACCGATAAGCTCGATGCCCTCCTCGCCACGGGCTACGACCCGAAGCTCGACGACGGCGTAGGCAAGAACATCGCCCCGCTCCAGAAAGCCGGCCTCCTCAGCTACGCCGTCCTCAAAGAGACCGGCGGCAAGAAATCCCAGCTTAACAAATTCCTCAATGCCGACTGGTAAAATGATCTGATTGTTATTGATATATGACCGCAGAAAGAAACCACATCAAAGTATTTGTCTCCTCTACAGTCTATGATTTCGAGACTATTTTGAGGAATATATTCATCATGCTTGATGGATTCGGCTATGATGTATATATGTCGAAGGAGGGAACCATTCCCTTAAACAGCCGTCTTTCCAACCTTGTCAACTGTGTTAACGGAGTTGATGAGTGCGATGTTTTCCTGGGCATAGTGCGTCCTCTTATCGGTTCCGGAGTTCTTGAAAAAGGGGCTCGTTCAATTACTGCACAAGAATTTGACAGAGCAATAGAGTTGGGTATGCTGAGATTCATTTTAGCTGACTATCGAGTGGAATTTGCACATAAATTTCTGAATCTGATGGATCAGAATCCCGATGATATTCCATTGAACAAAGAGAAGATTAAAGATGGAAAGATAATCGTCAAGCCCAATAATCTTGTTCATGGAGAATGTGTTGATATTTATAGATCAGCGATTCAAAACCATATTCATCCGGCATCAGCGAGAATAGGGAATTGGGCTCAGCCTTTTAAGGATGGCGAAGATATTCTTCGCTTCGTTGAGGCACAATTCAAAAATGTAGAACTCATTAGGAATTATATCTATGGAAAGTAATTTTTTAGAGTTGCTATTGGAGCAAAAGGCTCTACCTGCTAATATTGAGTGCATAGGCACAGTAAATATTGATAAAATCGCAAAGAGCATCTGTGCGTTTCTTAACGGGCAAGGTGGCTGGATTGTCGTCGGAATAGACGACAAGCACAACTATATGGATATAAATGTATCCGACATTATAGCTAAAATTCAATATGAAATAACCAATAACATTGCACCACTGCCTTTGGTATACGTTCAGAAAGAATCATACAAGGGTAATGATGTCGTTTTGATAACAGTGTCAAAAGGAAGCCTTCCTCCATATTCTTATATGGGTAAGTATTATATACAGACAGGCGATGCCGTTATACCCCCCAACCCAGATCAAATCAGCACTTTGATGAGATCATCCTTTTCCATTGTGTCCTCCTGGGAAACTACCGGAAATCTCCTTGCCACTCCGGAGAATCTTGATAAGGAACAAATGGACATGGTATACAATGCCGGAGTTTCCACTGGTCGGTTAATTGAAAACCCCAATGGATTGCTTCCCACTTTGTCGGAGCTCCAGTTGGCAGATTCTTACGAAGTGAAGAACGGAGCTGTCTGTCTGTTCGGGAATAATACAAAAGTCTCTGTCCCGCAGAGTCGTATACGCATCCAATTGATGAGCAAAGGGAAAACTTCCGATAGCTTCGATAACACCAAGATAATAGAAGGAGACATTCTCCTTTTGTTTAATGAGACAATCAACTACCTGACTGAAATATTGCCTCGCCAGTCAATATTCTTTAATCGTGGCCTAATGCGGAAAGACGAGTTCATTTACCCTTTGGACGTTTTACGAGAAGCCGTAATTAACTCCCTGATACATAGAGACTATTCCGGTGCTGCGGGAGAAATAACCCTTTTTATTTTTCCTGACAGGATTGAAATCTCAAATCCGGGTAAATTACCTGATAAGCTGGTTAAAGGCAAAATCAATGTAACGTCTCACGGATCTATCCTCAGAAACCCATTAATGGCCGAAATCTTACACATTGCCGGCTATATGGAAAGAGTTGGTAGAGGAATGGAGCTGATTTCCCGAAGGATGAAAGAGATGGGTAAAAAACTGCCCGAATGGACGACCACAAACGACAGCACTACATTGACCTTATATAATAAACCGGTTAAGGTAGAACTTAATGAACGTATCCGTACATTCATGGCACATCACTCTGTGAATGATGAATTCACTAAACAAGAATATATGCGGGCATTTGAAAATAGCCCCTCCAAAATCACGGCCCAGTCTGATATATCAAGAATGATTGAGCTTGATTTATGTGTGAGAATCGGCAAAGGTCCATCCACCAAGTATCGAATAATTGACCGGTTATGACCGATTACAGAGTTAGCACACTAATATTCAGCACCTAATCACATTTGCAGCTAATTGCGAATTAACCGATAAACGGTCAGTTAACACAAAACAGTGACTTTAATATATAAGACATGTTTAATCGCTGGCTCATATCAGACATAGAGGAAGCCGCCCGAAAGAGCGACCGCATCGTCATTTCCGACCCGAAACAATTCCTCACCTTCGTGGTGAAAGAATTGAAAGACTATGCAGTCATCACACTCAATTCACCTGAGGAGGAGATGAACGCCCGGCTTCAGGCAATGACTGCACATCACGACAGCAAGGTGGTTTTCCTCTGTTTCTTCCACAAGAAGGATATTCATCAGTTGATTGAATTTTCTGGTGTCGGCGGTTATATCGACCTCGACAATCCGGACCGGTATATCAGGACAAAACTATATAAGGAAGGATTGGGGAATGTGACCCTTGCTGAACCTAAATTGCTCCTTGCAGCCAAATTGAGTATCGGTAAGGATTTCACCTGGTGGAAGGGAATAGTCAACGAAACTATCGAGCCCCTTAATCTTAACGAACATCTCGCTTTGCTGATTTCTGATCCGAAGCAATATGAGATATATCACGATGAAGATGTTTATTCGGTGCTTCGAGATGACTTGTTCCGCATAATGGGAAAACCGACTACCCCTATTGATGCTCCTGCATTGCTGCGCGAACTTGCTAATACTATATTTTTCGGACTCGCGAACAACAGCATAAACAGTGACTTGCTCGATATATATGATATGTGGAGCAAGGACACGGAGCTTATCCCGGTGCTTCGCTCGATGATCGACAAGTGGAGTGTGCCGCAGAAAGCGACTCCGATATCCGCCCATAACGATCATCCATTTTTTGAAATAGATCGGAAACTTCTTATCATAATTGGAGAAAGGCTTCGCAACAACGCCACAACTGTTGATCTGACCGAAGCTATACGTCATCGCATCAGTTCGCGCCGCGCTTCTGAGTTCAAGGCAAAATGGCTGTCTGACCTTCTGACACTTCTCGAATTTGATACGACGGGACTATTCAGATATGATACAATTGCGAAGATAACTGAATATTATAGAACAAAATTCTCAATGCTCGACGCTGCCATGCGCCATCTTTATGTCGCTTGGCTGGCTGAGCCTAAACTCTTGCGTCCTCTCCAGGAGTTATATGAATCGCATCTTAAATCTTTGCTTGGCATCTGGTTCGTTGTCGGAGGCAACAAATATAAACCTTCACAACTCGGTCTTATAGCCCAGGTTCTCGGCTCTCATCAAAAAGTCGCTATACTTGTTTGTGACGGTTTGAAACTCGAAATCGCTGAAGCTATTGCCGCACGTGTTCCGAAATCTATCGTTATTAAGCGCGATGTCCGGAACGCCAAGCTCCCTTCGGTAACCGAAAACGGGATGAGTGCCCTGTTCGGAATAGACGAAGCGGTCAACTCTACATCTGCCCGTTTTGATAGACTGCGTCAGGAAATTCAGGATGTGGAAATAATCAATTTCATAAATCTCGGGAATAACAGTTCTGCCGACAAACTTGTGATATTGTATGGTGACATTGACCAAGTAGGTGAACACAAGGGACTGGCAGGACTTCGGGACATCAATAACTATGAAAGTGAGCTGGCAGATGCCATCAACCGATTGCATCGTCTCGGATATGCCGACGTGTTCATTACTGCCGACCATGGTTTTGTTATAACCGGACTTCTCGATGAAGCGAGCAAAGTCACGGCTCCAAACGGAGTCGATGTAAAAGAGCGGTTCTTCCTGACTGATGATATTATCTCTCAATCCAACTTTATCAGAAGAGAAGATAATTTCCCGGGCAGTCGGTATCAGTATTACGCCAGAACAGACCGTCCTTTCCGGACCCGTGGTGCTTACGGATATGCCCACGGAGGCTTCACGCCTCAGGAATGTCTGATACCGTTATATTGTTTCTCGACGTCCTCAACTTCTGCTTCAGTCGAAGTAATTATTGCGAACAAGGATTCCCTGTCCTCAGTTATCGGACAGTTCTTTACAGTAAAGCTGAAAGGCAATGAAGCCACTATCGGTTCTCGTTTGAAAGTTTGTCTTTATTCAAACGGCTCTCTCGCAGCATCCGCTATAGTAAAAATCGATGATTCAGGAAACGGCTCCGCTGAATTTGAGTCCATCGATGGAATCTTGTCAGTAATAGTGCAGGATCCTTTATCAGGAATGCAGTTAGACAGTGCACATGTCAAAAAATCAACAAGTCGAGATCTCGACGATTTATTTTAATCATTGAAAACAGTAAATTATGTACGAATTAGATCATAAACTTCTCGACCTGTTTCAAGGCTATGTAGTTCGGAAGGATATAGTACGAGGTTTGAAAGGACAATCCAACGTGCCGGTTTTCGTTCTCGAATACCTGCTTGCTAATTCATGCAGCACTGATGATGAAGAGAAGATAAAGGACGGAGTTGCGAATGTTCAGAGAATATTACATGATCATTATGTAAATTCGGATGAAGCCGATTTGCTTCAAGCTAAGATAAAAGAGAATGGACATTATAAAATCATCGATAAAATTACAGTTCGTCTCGACCCTACGAGGGACAAGTACTGGGCACAGATTTCAAATCTCAACATTCGCGACGCCAACATTGACGATTCCATTGTCCGCTCACACGAAAAGCTGATGACCGGCGGTATCTGGGCAATCATTGACATGGAATACGATCCGTCGCAGGTGATAGGCAATAAGATCTATCCCTTTGTCGTCAGCAAAATCCGTCCTATCCAGTTGTCTAATTTCGATGATGCCCGCATACGTAAATACCGACAGAACTTCACAAACGAAGAATGGCTCGATGTCCTCCTGCGTAGCGGAGGTTATGAGCCTCACTCCGATGGGATGACAGATCGCATCAAGTTGTTGCTCTTGTCACGCTTCATTCCTCTCGTCGAATCCAATTTCAATATGGCGGAACTCGGCCCCCGCAGCTCCGGCAAATCGTTCGTATTTAAGGAACTATCCCCCTATTCGATGCTTGTATCGGGCGGTCAGGGCACGGCGGCTTCTCTGTTCGTGAATAATTCCAGCGGAGCAATAGGCGCTGTCGGCAAGTGGGATGCCGTATGTTTCGATGAATCGACAGACGAACTTTTTAAAGATAAGGAAGTCGTGCCTTTGATGAAGGACTATATGGAATCAGGTTCTTTTTCCCGTGCCGGCAAGTCGGGGGAAAAGTCGGCAAACGCTTCCATTATCCTTAATGGTAACATCAACCAACCAGTGGAGACCGTTTTGCAGACAAGCCACCTGTTCAGCCCCTTCTCCGGCAAAATCAGCGAGGATACAGCTTTCCTTGACCGAATTGGTTTTTTCCTGCCCGGTTGGGAAATTCTCAAGTTTGCGCCTCATCATTTCACTGAACGGTTCGGCTTCTCGACCGACTTCTTCGGAGAGATGATGCACCACATCCGTAAGGACAGCTATGTCAATGCGATTAACGAATATTTCACTTTTGGATCCCAGCTGAAACAACGAGACACTAAACCTATACGCAAAACTGTGTCCGGACTCATCAAATTGATGCATCCCGACGGTAATTTCACGAAAGAGGATGTACGCCGCTATCTTGAATTTGCCATAGAAATGCGTCGTCGAGTAAAAGAACAGCTGAAACGCATCGGGGGCATGGAGTTCTGGGATACCAACTTCTCATACATTGATAAAGAGACACACGAGGAAGTTTACGTTTCTGTTCCCGAAGAGCGCGGTTCAAATCTCATCGAAGATGCGCCTCTCGCGCCCGGCATATGCTATACGGCGACCAGTAATGGTGATAAAGTAACGCTTGTGAAGATTGAGGTAATTACTGTTCCCGGAAATGGCAAACTGGAAATTCGCGGCACGAGTTCCATGGAAGTAAAGGAAGACATCAAGAATACCTACAATTATATTCGTGCTAACGAGAGGTCTCTTATGTCATCGACTAAAACATTGTCGAATTTGGATGTTACAGTACAAGTGACAGCCATGCTTGGGTCAACAGTTCATCGAGGAATAGGAGCAGCAGTCTTCACTGCAATAATCTCGTCAGTATTCGGACGCACACTGAAAGCCGCGCTCGGTGTGTTGGGGAACATCTCTATCGGTGGAGCAGTAGAAAGAGCTACGAACTTTTCAGATCGAGTCTCCCTCCTGTCGGAGAACGGCGCCAAGAACGTTATTGTTCCAATGGAGAATCTTCCTGAGCTTGCTTCTCTCCCTCAGGCCATCCTCGGCAAAACAGACGTTCCCTTCTACGCTTCCGCTCAAATGCTTATCCAGAAAATCGTGTAATTATGGCTCATCCATGGCAAAACATTGATTATAGAAAACTTTTTGAACAGTTAGGCCCAGAGGTAATTAATAAAATAAACGAAGCCCAAACTGTAAAAGACACAGAGGATTTTTTTGCTCTAAAGGAAGGGCTTAGTAAAGGCATATGTTATCTATGTGGAAAATCAATTGCCCAAATAGACGATTCTGTTCCATGTTTTCATTGGTTGATAAATCCCAAAGCTAAGAAAAAACAATTAGAAAAAGTTTTGAAAGCTGGTCGCGGTCTTCTACACCTTTATGGATATTTGACTTGGGTAGCTAATTCAGATAGACCATTTGTAAATATCGATGATACCACAAATGGTGTTGACTTCAGTAAAATATTTGAAACTACAATCAAATATAAAAATTTCGAGTGGTCTTTTTCTTTAGCACATTCTGATTTTGAAGGACACAAGGGAACAAAATCAAACTTTCCACATTTTCATTTTCAGATGAAAAAGAACGGATACACAGTAATTAAATTTAATGATTACCATATCCCTTTTTCATATAACGATTTGATTCAAATTGAAATGCATCGTCAAGATGTTCTTGCATTAATTCCCGGATTTGAAGCTGGCATTGCAGCTTTAAGTCATCTACCTTCACAGGAGTTAAATATGTTACTTGAACGCTCAACATGTGATGATGCAGCTTCATTCAGGACTAGAACCGTTTTATACATACCTAAGGAAAATGAACATGTAATAAATGAGCAAATCCAAGAGCTAAGAGAAACTACAAAAATGACTGCTCCTCAAATTGCAGATTATCTCAATAGACTATATGGTTACGGAATAGAGTATGACACTATATCTATTCCTATTCAGACTTTTGATAAAGCGCATAGGAATTAGCTAATAAAATGGATAATAGTCTTAACGTACAGATAAGGGAGTCTTTGAAAGCTTATTGGGCTTCAGGAGTCGAAGATCAGGTGGACTATCAGAAGTTCTATCTGTATTCCATTGTGACCCATTCCACAGCGATTGAGGGTTCTACCGTCACCGAAATAGAGAACCAGCTTCTTTTCGATAAGGACATTGCTGCAAAGGATCGCTCTTTGACTGGGCAGATGATGAATGTTGACCTAAAAGACGCATATCTTCATGCTTTCACTGCGGATGTGGCTTTTGAACTGGTCAATTCTTAAAAATCCTTCATCGCTGAACATAATTCATTGATTGAAACTTCAAATTGTTCATTATGGCATACGATAACAAATATAGAGAGTTTGAGCAGTATCTTACTTCCGGGGAACCGGGAGAGGAGGAACGTGCTCGTAACTGGTCGATGGCTATCGGTTTGCAGGATGTTGACCGATTGAAGCCGTCGGAGTTTCTGCTTGAACAGGCTAAAGCCAATATCGAGGGCAAGATTTCGAGCGAGGAGGTCGGCAAGCGTCTTGAAGAATATTATAGTCAGAAATCGGTTCGAGAGAAAGCAGAGGCCGACGGAACCTTTGAGGCAGACCGGGTGGCAGACCGAATCAATCTTCTTTTGGCGGAGAAGGCTTTTACATTCTCCCCTATGGAGTTGTCGCGCATACATGGCTTTCTTTTCAAAGGTGTTATGCCCCATGCAGGACAGTTACGAACATATAACATTACTAAGAATCAGTGGATTCTTGACGGTGATACAATCAGCCATGGCAGCGCGGACTCTTTGTCGGAACTTCTGAATTACGACTTCGGCGAGGAAAGGAAATTTGATTATAGCACCGTTTCTTCTGCGGACGCTATCAGACATATCGTGCGATTCATTTCAGGCATCTGGCAGATTCACGCTTTTGGCGAAGGCAACACTCGCACGACTGCGGTATTTCTTATCAAGTATCTCAGAAGTTTCGGCTTCGAGGTGAACAATGAGAGTTTTGAAAAGCACTCATGGTTCTTCCGCAATGCTCTCGTCCGTTCGCAGTATGAGAATATCCCTAAAGGTATTCACCGTACATACGAGCCATTGGAGCGATTTATGAATTTCACGGTGTTCGGCATTCCGGCAGACCTCCGCAATCGCACTTTGCACATCCGTTGGGATGAAGCTAAACATCAAAGCGAAGCCTCTAAACATCAAAATGACGTTTTGGAAACATCATTATCTGCACTGCTTTCGCTGAAAGAAATGGCTGTGATACGACAGATTCAGGACAATCCAAGCATATCCATTACGGTCATAGCAGCCAACACTCGCCTCTCCAAAAGTACAATCGACCGTGTAATCCGCGCGCTCAAGGAGAAAGGATTACTGACCCGCACCGGAGCTAAAAATAACGCCACTTGGTTAATCAATCATGGACACGAATCTTGACTTGTCCTTAAAAAATGGTAGATGGATAATTCTTAAATAGCCTCTGTCCTGAATAGCATCAAGTAACATTATCGGCATAGTAACAGATGAATCTCGAAAATCATATCATTATAATTGGAAAACCCAAGGCTGAATGCCCCCTGCGGTCAGGTTTATTTGACCCCATGCGCCAAAATAAGACTAACCCTTATGCCCAAAATAAAAATGACCCCTGTAGACAGAAAGTGTCAGCAGGGGATTTTATATGTATCTTTGGATTCCGTTTTGGCCGACGGGGGAAAAAATCCAAAGAAACATGAACACAAAATTAAAAAATATTCTCCTGTGCCACGCAT
>CALKRW010000064.1 GCA_937989585.1 uncultured Porphyromonadaceae bacterium
TATGAGCGATTACCCAATGCTCATTTCCAATAAATTACACTCTTTTCGTAACTTCCTACTACAAACTATTATTCACAACCGGAAAGATATGAACCACCGCAGCAAAAAAATCATCTCATATATAGTAACCATTCTTGTCATAGTTAGCGCAACCATCTGGGTCGGGAGCAAGTTTATCCATCTTGGAGACGTTGAATTTACCGACAACGCCCAGGTGAGGCAGCAGATAGTTCCCGTCAACAGCCGTGTGCAAGGTTATATCAAAGAAATCAGATTTGATGAATTCTCGCCCGTTCATAAAGGCGACACTCTTATAATAATCGATGATGCCGACATGAGGCTCAATGTGGCGAGGGCACGTGCCGACTATGAGAACGCGCTCGCCGGCCGGAATGTGGCTGACCGCAGTGTAAATGTCGCATCAGCAAATGCAGCAGTCTCCGAGGCATCTATTGCCGAAGCAAAAGTCGTAATGGAAATGGCGGCCAAAGACTATAAGCGTTATTCCGAACTCCTCGCCAAAGATGCCGTGACACGCCAGCAGTACGATGCCGCCAAAACTGATTTCGAGGCAAAGAAGGCGCGTTACGAGATGCTCTCGCGACAACGTTCTGCGACAAGTTCGGTTGTGACAGAGACACGTCAGCGAATAGCCCAGAATGACGCAGGAATAGATCTGGCCAAAGCGTTGCTTGAGACGGCGGAACTCAATCTTTCATATTGCGTTATTATAGCGCCTTGCGACGGATATGTCTCACGTAAAGAAATTCAGGCCGGCCAACTTGTTCAACCGGGCCAGACGCTGCTTGACATAATCGACTCGAGTGACATATGGGTGACTGCAAACTACAAGGAGACACAATTGAAGAACATAGCCCCCGGAAGTAAAGTACACATAAAGGTCGATGCCATTCCAGGCACTATTTTCAATGGTGTCGTTCAGTCAATATCACATGCTACAGGAGCCTCTCTGTCAATACTCCCACAGGATAATTCGGCAGGAAATTTTGTCAAAGTACGACAACGCGTGCCAGTACGCATAGCGTTTACCGACAATAACGAGGCTGACATGCGGCTTCTGCGCGCAGGAATGAACGTGGAGTGTGAAATAAAGTACTGATATGGCTGAAAGACACAATACACCAGGTCCGTTCGACATAGCGGACGTTCCCGACTTCATTCCGCGCAGACTCAAGCCGTGGCTATTCATATTCTTTGTCGTAATCATACAATTCTCAAGCGGCCTGTATCTTGCAGCCGTTACAGAAATGGTTGGCACGACAGCACTGATGCAGGAAGACATCATGATGGCCGGATATGCGTCTCTCATCGGCATGTCACTTAACTTCGCGGTGATGTTCCGGATAAAATTCCGCTATTCAAACCGCACTCAGCTGCTGGGCTGCGGCACAATACTAATAGCTGCAAATCTCATATGTGCCAACACAAGTTCCGTTCCTGTTCTTGTTGTCACCTGCCTCATAGCCGGATGGTTCAGGATGCAGGCAACATTCGCATGCAATTCGACGATTCAGTTATGGCTTACTCCCGTACGTGACATGTCGATATTCTTCTGCTATGTCTATATAGTTGTCGACTGCGCCATACAACTGAGCGGAATAGCCACCATCTATACGGCTTTTCTGTCACAATGGGAATACATGCACTGGATAATGACCGGACTCATCGCACTGATGATGCTCGCCGTACTGATTCTTGTCAGACCTGTGCGTACTCCCATGTTCATTCCCCTGCTCGGCATAGACTGGATAGGAAGCCTGCTATGGGCCATATTCATGATGTGTCTCACGTTCATCTGTGTCTACGGCAACTATTTCGACTGGTGGGACGCCGTCGAGATGCGGACGGCCGCACTGCTCGGACTTCTTTGTCTGGCCATCAATCTTTGGCGAGCAACGTTTCTCCATCATCCATACATATCGCTGCGAGCGCTAACTAACCGCAACGTAGCAAGAGCAACTTGCGTATACCTTGTTTTCTTCACGCTTCTGGCCACCGAACATGTATTTGAACACAGTTATGCCATAAGCATACTCGGATTCGATGAGACAAATCTCATAGACCTCAACTGGTATGTGTTTGCCGGCATAATATCGGGATGCTTATTTACCTATTATACTTTCGCCTTGCACAAATGGCGCTACAAGACAATGGCCGCAATAGGGTTCGCACTGGCCATTATATACCTGGCCTACTTCTATTTCTTTATAGACTATGGTATTGAGAAGGAGATGCTATTCCTTCCGTTGTTCTTCAGAGGGGCAGCCTCGGTTATCATTTCAATCGTTTTCCTGACATCGATAGTTCAGAGTGGCCTGCCTTTTCAGATCTTTCCCCAGGCGCTAACTATCAACGGATTTACGGGTGCCGTTTTGGGGACTACGCTCGGGCCGGCCATAATCGGTGAACTGCTGCGCCACGTTATGGCCAGAAACTCAGCGTTGCTGAGTTCGGTAATAACGGACGTCAACACTGAAACAGTCTTTATACCTTTGGAGCGACTATATGCTCTTGTCCAAACTCAGGCGCTTATAATATCAATGAAAGAAATATATGGATGGCTACTGACAGCAGGTATCATATCACTTCTTGTCATTATAGTCAGTTATAGTCCGCTGCGTCCAATGGCCATATTTCCGAAATGGAAGAACGTACGTAGAATTCTAAGACACTTAGTACGCATAGAGCAACACTCATAATGGCATAGGACGATATGCAGCGTTAAAAAATGTATCTAATATTTAAAAGCCGTATATTTTCCCATTAAATACGCGAGTGTTTTAAAAATAATATCTTACCTTTGCTCAACTGATGTCAACACTGTTGAGATCCGGTGCTACAATATGTTTTTCCAGGCCTCAGATTGCTGTTAAAACAATATTTCGGCCAAAGGTATTTATTATTTAGATTAATCCTTAAATCTTTGTATATGAAGAAATTTCTACTCTCGTTCACTCTTTTGTCATTGATTGGTGCCAACGCGCTAGGCGAGCAAGTGACTCTCAACGACAAGGCTTATGACATCAACACCATCATCGACCGCGACCTTGGTCCCGGTGTCCGTTACACCCGTATCCGTATTCCAGACTATCCTCTGAACGTTAATATGCTGCGCATCGATGTCTCCAATCCGTACAACAGCGTTGAAACCACTCAGGCCTCCGACCGGCTTTACGGCACGGAAAGCCTTGTCAAGGCCGCCCAGCGCCAGACAAGCGAAGGACATGTCGCCCTTGGCGGCGCGAACGCCAACTTCTGGTGCGTAAGCGGTCAGCCCCCCTTCTCAGACCAACTCATAGGGCTGACATATAACGGCAACCTCAAGAACGGCAAGATTATCACCGAGACCAACATGCACTCAGACCAGTGGAACGGCGGCTGGAAACACACCGGCATTGTCGGCATCACTCCCGAGGGAACCGCCTGGTCCGGCCACGGCAAATTCGGAGCCTGGGCCTACCGGGCCGACGGAACCGAACTTACTGTCCACTGCTTCAACAAAACTGTCCGCGAAGACCAGTTGACCGCCTACAACTCATATTACGGCACTGACCGAACCTTCCGTTGCGTGGACCAGGGCGAAGGCGCAGACGGCAAACAGCATTTCACTGTCATTGACGGGTGCGCGACCGAGGTCTACCTTACTCTCGATCCGGACCAGAAATGGTCGGCCGGCGAGAATATAGTATTCACGGTCAGAGACATCAAGCAAAATGCCGGTGGCGGGAAAGTCGGAAGCGACGACCTCGTGTTAGTGGGCCGTGGAGCATCTAAAACCGAACTAGACAAACTCACCGTCGGCGAGAAGGTTAAGTTACGCTACACCTGGACCGACGGAGAAGACCGTCCGATAACATTCGACAACCTCGTCGGCGGCAACGCTCAAGTAATGATTGCCGGCGAACTGACCAAATACAACACGTCCGAGACCTACAACTCGCAGGTTTATTCCCGCACAGGCTATGGTGTCAGCCAGGACGGCAAGACTCTCTATATAGTAGTCATCGACAAGTCTACCGATCCCGTCTACGGTCGTTCGGCAGGCTGTTCCACCACCGTCATGTGTGCTATTGCCAAACACTACGGGTGCTGGGACATGACAAACTTCGATGCAGGCGGCTCCGCCGAGATGCTTGTCGAGAATGCCATAATAAATAAGACTACCGAAGGTTCCCCACGTTCAGTTGCCAACGGCATGATTGTCTACTCCACGGCCCCGGTTGACAACAATATAACGCGTCTTGAGTTTGCAGACTACAGGCTCCAGGCTCCAATCTACGGAACTTACAAGCCTGTTATCTACGGTTTTAACCAGTATGGCGCGCTCATCGACCACGATGTCCAGGGAGTCACACTATCGTGCCCGGCCGAAGCCGGAACATGTGACGGCGCAACATTCAGCGCATCTAAGAATCCCGGTACTTATGCACTCACTGCCACACTTGGCGACGTCACTGTCAGCAAGGACATCGAGGTATGCGAGGCACAGATAGCAATCCGCCTGAAGGAAATTCTGCTTGACCACCAGCGCGCTTATGAAGCCGAAGTCGGTGCCGATGTACAGGGGCATGATTTCTCCATCGCCCCCTCGTCCATCAAATGGTCGATAGGTGATGCAGACATAGCGTCAGTCGATGACCAGGGGGTTGTACGCGGCATCAAGAACGGCACAACAACCCTGACAGCAGTCATCGGCGATTATTCCGACGAAGCCAAAGTCACAGTCGAGATTCCTGAAACCCGTTACATGCCTATGGTAACGGCAGAAGTCGCAGACTGGACAAGCGCGGGCACGGGCACGAAGAACCGTTCGATCGTGCGTGCCGGAGAATACGGTGTAGCGGCAACATATACAGTCAGCAGTACTCGCAACACATCTCTTACAGTACGTCCAAAGACTCCCTCCGTACTCTACTCTCTTCCCGACTCGGTACGACTTGTCATCAACCCCGGCGATGCCAAAATCTCCAAAGCTATACTGAAACTGGGGCATAACGGAGACCGTCACGACGGTGTAACCTACGAACTCGAACTCACACCTGAAGCCGACAACATACTTGAGGCTGCAGTCAGTGATTTTGTGGATACATCGAAGCTAGCCAATTATCCTTTGGCCTTTACATCGATTCAACTGACCCTCGGGGATGCCAACGCCTCAACACACACCATAACATTACCACGCCTCGAGGCTGTGTACGATTCTGTCAAGAGCACTCAGGGCATAGACGCGATCACAACTGAAAGCGCCACCGACGCCCCGGCGGCATTGTACAATCTCCAGGGTGTACGCATCAGCGAGAACACCGTCACACCAGGCATATACATTCGCGTTCGTGGAGGCAAAGCCACCAAGATACTTGTAAAGTAACATCGATCACCCCATTTTTGCCTTGAGACATGACTTGATAAGTCATGTCTCAAGGCAAAACCTTAAAATTCTTTTGCAACATGAAAAATTTACTGCTAACAGCCACACTGATTATCAGCATGGGGGCTTCCGCGCAGATTGTCCGGACCAGTACGCCGGAGCCTCTTTTGCGAGGAACTCAAAGCGACATGTACTATCCCTCAATCTCGGAAGACGGCCGTTACCTGTCCTTTACTGACGCACAGTTCGGCAACAGGCGCGTCTATGACTTCGTCGACAATGTGACCGTCATGGCTGAAAAAGCCGATGCGGCAACCATGAGAGCCATCACTGCCAAGACTCGGATCACCGCACGTACCGAAGGGTCAGAACTTATAATCACAAACAATGACATCGAGACCCGTGTCTCTCCGGTAGAGTCGTATGCAGGATATCTATGGCCTTCGGTTTCGCCCGACGGAAAACACGTGATGTTCGTAGCCGCCGGCCAAGGCATAGTCATCACCGACCTCAAAGGAAATATAATCGCCCGTCCCGGCAACCGCCGTCTCGAAGCACCGGTATGGTTCGGTAATAACCACATAGTGGCCATGAACACTACTGATGACGGCCACAACATAGAATCATCCCAGATTATCATGCTCAGCATGGACGGCAAAGAAACCCAGGCACTGACCAAACCCGAATCCATGACCATGTTTCCCGCCGCCGATTCCAAATCAGGACGTATAGTGTGGAACACAATTGACGGTCGACTCTATCAGGTCAAAGTTGAACTTATAAAATAACGCAGCCCGGACATGAAAACAAAACAATTCATCACAGCATTGCTCGCGGGCGCGCTTTCACTCGGCGCCTCGGCACGTGAAGCCAAGGACATCACGGTGTATATCAATCCCGGCCACGGAGGCCACGAGTCCAACGACCGCAACGTTGTCATCCCTCCCTACGAACTGGGCGATCCCAACGGTTACTGGGAGTCGAACTCCAATCTCTCAAAAGGCCTGCAACTCCGCGACATGCTCGAAGCCAAAGGCTACAAGGTCGTGATGTCACGAGTAACCAATACGGAAGCCGATGACCTTCCTTTGTCTACCATCGTGCGACTCGCAAACAACTCGAAGGCCGACATATACTTCTCGATACACTCCAACGCCACAGGCACATCGGCGCGCCGCAACCGACCGCTGATGCTTTTCCGCGGCCTCGACAATGAGCCCGAGAATCCGGAGGCGTACAAAATCTGCGAGATACTAAACCGCCAGTTGCTTGAGAATCAAGTAACGTACTGGACAAACAAGGACATCAATATCCGAGGTGACTGGTCGTTCTACAACTGGGGGATAGGGGTAGGCCTAGGCGCCCTTCGCGGCCTCACCGTACCCGGAATGCTTTCCGAAGGCTCATTCCATGACTATATACCCGAGACATACCGTCTGATGAGCGACGAGTACTGTTATCTCGAGGCATGGCATTTCCGCAAGACTGTCGACGAGTACTTCGGTATTCCCGGCGTGTCAACCGGCCTGGTATGCGGACGCATAAGTGACTCACGGGTGCCGGGTCCCGAAGATTTCATCTCCTACGGTACCGACAAACTTGCCACAATCCAGAAAGCCCTTGTCGAACTGAAGGATGCCGAAGGCAAGACTATCGACTCATACACCACTCACGCCGTGCACATCAACGGCGTATATCTGTTCAAGGACGTCGCTCCCGGCCACTACACGGTCTCTGTCACATGCGACACACACATGCCAATGACTCAGGAAGTGGATGTAACCGCCGACCAGGCCACATACTGCAACTTCCAGATGTCAAAGGTACGCGACTCGGCACCCTCCGTCGAGTGGGTGACCCCATTATGGAAAGAAGGAGAACAGGCAGTGCTTTGCAATACCCCTGTGACCGTACAGTTCAACTGGGACATGGACATTGAGTCTACTGAAAAGGCATTCAGAATAGAACCGGCCATAGAAGGGAAATTCGCGTGGGAGGATCTGAACCACCGTATGATATTCACTCCATCGAAGGCTTACGACACGAATACACTCTATACCGTCACAATCGACAAGAGTGCCATGCACGGAGGACTCGTTCCAATGGAACAGCCCTATTCGTTCAGTTTCAAGACCTCCGACCGCAACTTCATGGACATATTAGGCTACTTCCCTTCGTCCGACGAAAAAGTACATTACAAGAATGTCTTCATAGAGTTCCGCTTCGACAAACAACCAAGCCTTGGCAAACTTCTGTCACAGATTTCATGTACGGACTCAAAGGGCAACAAGGTTGCATTCAACAACCGCGGCAAGACCAACTCGAAAAAGGACGATCCCTATGGCTGGTTCCGCATTCCTGTAAGCAAGCCCCTGACAGTAGGAGAGACTTACACCGTTACTCTTTCGGGAGACTTTGCCGATAAAGACGGCCTGACAATTCAGGGAACTGTGAACGCAACATTCACCGCAACTGACGAATCATCGCACAAAGGTACCTCACCCGTAATCGACGACATGAACGACGCTACTCTCTACACAGCCGCAAGTGAAGGCTCGACCTCCATCAAGCAGTCGTCAGTAGCCGCGCACAAGGATCCGCTTTTCGACGCAGCCACCCAGTTCACGTACACCTTCGATGGTCTTGAGGGCGGGGAAGCCCTATTTGAGCGCACCACACAGGTCGAGACCCTTATTACATCAGGACAGACTCTCGGACTCCACGTTTTCGGTGACCTGTCAGACAATGAACTCTATCTGGAATTCTCAACCGAAATGTCAGTCCAATATGTAAAAGTGTGCAATCTCGACTTCCTCGGATGGCGCTATATCGACGTACCTGCGACCATCGAGGCTCCAGGTCACATTTCGGGTGTAAAACTCGTACAGAAAGCCTCTCAGCGTTCCGGCTCGGGCACATTCGCTCTTGACGACATCGTAATGGCAGGAGACTCGGGCGTAGACGGCGTGACCTTGGAATCAGTGACAGTTCATCCCAATCCGGCATCGGAATATCTTGTAGCTAATGCCGGGAACACCATACTGTCGCTGAAACTATACGACATGAACGGATGTCTGGCCTCCTCAGTCACAGGCAACGTCATGAATGTCAGCGAACTGCCCGACGGCAATTATATTGCGGTCGTTTCCACCGCAGCAGCCACGAGCAGCCACCGAATAATTGTAAAACACTAACAGACATCCTAAATAAACCATGAAGAAAACCCTAATCTTCTCCAGTCTGCTTGCGCTGACACTTTCAGCGCAAGCCGCTGTAAACATCACCGAACCGGAACTGATAAAAATTGACGGTCCAGCAATGCAGCCGGTGCTCAACGCCGATGCCACCCAGTTGCAGTTTACCGCCGAAGACCTCAGCCACCGTTCGGTTGTCAATCTGGCCGACGGCAATGTCAGCCTTGTCACTACAAATCCGCGAACAGCGCCCGCTCACAGCACGCTGACCGAGTCACCGGACTTTGCCGAGGCCGACTACACAAGTATCAGACTTGTGCGCAATGGAATGGAGAAATCAATCTCTCCGCTGAAAGACGCCCATTCCTACCTGTGGGCAGCGCTTTCACCCGATGGCTCACGTCTGCTTTTCACCGAACCTTTCCAGGGAGTATTCGTTGCCGATGCAGACGGTTCCAATCCTGTCAGAATAGCCGCCAAAGGCGACTTCCCAGCCTGGGTCGACAACAGCACAATAGCCTATGTCCTGAGTCATGATGACGGCTATGTGATACTCGATGCCGCAGTAATGGTCTGCGACCTTACAGACATGAGTACAGTGAAGGCCACCGACAATGCGACAGTAGTGGGTGAATCGTCAGCCGCCGCCGGCACTGTCGTATACTCGACACTAGACGGCAAGATCTACAAATTCAATGTCAAACACTAAGCCCTGCAAATATCCATGAAAAAGTTAAGCAAACTCATCGCTACGGCTGCCGTATTCGCTGCCGCCGCCATCATGGCAGTCCCCGCACAGGGCAAGCGCATGAACGAACTCAAGATTTACATCAACCCAGGTCATGGCGGCTACACCTCGAATGACCGTCCCATACACATCTATCCCTACGAGTCCGGGGACACCCTCAGTTACTGGGAGTCAAAATCCAATCTATACAAAGGTCTGCACATGTATCATATTCTTGATTCGCTCGGGGCCAAGCCCTATCTGTCGCGAACCAAGAACACCGAGGATGACGACCGCTCCCTGTCTGGTATCGCCGCCGAAGCCAACAAACTCGGAGTCGATCTTTTCTTCTCGATTCACTCCAATGCAGGCGAAAACGTCAACTATCCCCTGATGCTCTACCGCGAGCAGGTTGAAGGCACACCTCGTTATCCAGAGAACGTAACACTGTCGCAGATAGTAGCCAAGAACATATACTCCCGCAAACTGAGCAACTGGACACACTCGAAGCCCCAGGTTGCCGGCGATCTTACTTTCTATAAGAATATGTGGTCCGGAGGCCTTGGCGTTCTGCGCACACTCTATGTGCCCGGTCTGCTTTCGGAAGGTTCGATGCACGAGCACCGTCCCGAGGCCCACAGACTTATGAATGACGATTACTGCTGGCTCG
Organism: uncultured Porphyromonadaceae bacterium; assembly: GCA_937989585.1. Taxonomy (GTDB): domain Bacteria; phylum Bacteroidota; class Bacteroidia; order Bacteroidales; family Muribaculaceae; genus CAG-873. The sequence continues at coordinate 9,981 of CALKRW010000064.1, forward strand.
AGGCATGGCTGTTCGTCAAGTCGATAATGGAGTTCTACGATACCGAGGACCGCTTCGTGACAGGTAACGTTGCCGGTGTCGTCTATGATGACCATAATCTGCGTGACTTCGTATGCCCAGAGCCCAACAGCCGTTTTGGCCGCGACACATTTGCTCCTCTCAACGGAATTTTTGTGGAACTTATCGATGCGTCGGGCAAGACCATCCAGACACGCACCACTGACAAAGAGTTCAACGGCGTCTATCTGTTCCGCAACGTGGCACCGGGCGAATATACCGTTCGCTGTACAAACGATGCCTACTATTCCACTGAGTCCAAGGTCACCGTTACGGCGTGCGAAGTAACCTATCAGGACATGCCCATGAATATGCGACGCGAATCTCCGCTCGAGGTAAGCGGTTATTCGCCAAAAGTTGCGGCAGACGAACTCGTTTCCTGCGCAACTACCATTGAGATCGACTTCTCGACCGACATTGACGTGCCTTCTTTCGAGGCAGGCGTCAGAATCGAACCTGCAGTCGAGGGTTACTTCACTTATTCGAACTCCTACCGTCACGTGACATTCACACCGACTGTATCGTTCGAGCGCAACACCACCTACACAGTATTGCTTGATGAATCAATCAAGTCGGCAGACAAGCATTACTCCCATCCGCAAATGAACGCGCCTGTTACGTTCACATTCACGACCCGTGGACGCAACCGCCTCGAAGTGACCGACCAGTTCCCCGCCGAGAACGGCGAAATACATTACGCTTCGCCCCAGATCGAGGTGCGTTTCGACAATACACTCGACAGGCTGGGTGTAACCAATCTTATCAGTCTTACCGACTCAAAAGGCCAAAAGGTGAATCTGAACACCCGCAATACCAAGTTCAACTCGCTGACAAATAACTACGGCAACGTAATCGCGTCATTCTCCGATCTTACTCCCGGCGAGACTTACACCTTCACTATCGGAGGCGAAATTCGTGATAAAGAGGGTCTGCCAATGAATGTAGACAAGACAATACGTTTTAAAGCCATTGACGCCGCATCACCCGATCTTTCAGGCGAAGATGTCAAAATCTTCAATACGTTTGAAAGCGCAGTCGACTTCACCGGCAATGAGGAAGGATCGCTGGGCATGTCTGCCAAACCGACCGCATCCAAATCGACATCGACCAAACTCTTCGACAAGTCCTCGGCACGTCTTCAGTACCGTTTCGCCGACACTCACTCGGGACAGGCAATATGGACGTACACCGGAACATCAGAGCATCTGTATACAGGCGACCGTCTGGGTCTTTACGTGTGCGGAGATTTCTCCGGCCACGAACTCTGGATAGGTGTTGCCTCCGGCACAAACCTCAAGTATAACAAGGTTTGCAATCTCGACTTCCTGGGCTGGCGTTACATCGAAGTCGCTCTCAACAACCTTGAGGCTGACTTCTGCCCCTTCCTTCTCAGTGAGGTAAAACTTGTCCAGACCACCAGCCCAATCACCAAAAACGGGGCCTTCGCGCTTGACAACATTACCTACGTCAAGAATCCGAGCGGTGTCGGCAGTATCTCGGTAGACAAGTCAGAGAGTGTAACAGCCTACGCCGAGAATGGCAACATTCACGTCAGTGGCCTTGAGAGTAAAGCGACTGTCTGCCTTTTCAGCGCCAGCGGTGTGCTTCTCAGCCAGGTCCGCGCCGATGCGGACGGCACCTGCACTATTGCAGGCAGCCATCTCGCACACGGTGTCTATGTACTTTCCAGCGGCCCCACGGCAATACGCATAGCGTTGTAAAGAATCCTCCAACAATCCATATTCCCTAACCCTGACCCCCGCCCCCCCCTCCACGGGCGCGGTCTTTTGCTTTTCCGACGAATGTATCGAATTATTCGCCCGCAACGGTTGCAATGATGCGGCGTGATTCGCCGTGACTGCGGAACTCACAGAGATATATGCCCTGCCATGTACCGAGAGCAGGTCGTCCAGCAGATATTGGTATAGTAAGCGATGGGCCGATAATCGACGCCTTGGCATGAGCAGGCATATCATCATCTCCCTCAAAAGTATGCTGGTAGTATGGTTCGCGTTCACGAACAAGCCTGTCGAAGATTGACTTCATGTCAGTGCGAACATCAGGGTCTGCATTTTCATTGATTGTCAATGCTGCCGATGTGTGGCGTATAAACAGGTTCACCAGACCAACCGAGGGAAGGTCTGGGAGTTGGCTGAAAATCTCTTCAGTGACAAGGTGAAAGCCAGCAGGACGCGGCCTGAGTCTTATCTCAATCTGTTTCCACATAATTCTACAATTATAATATGAGTTGAAGGACCAAAATTAGACATTTTTGCTGAAAATGTCAATCAAGGTCGGCAGGTTGACGTTTCGAGGCAAAGGCGAAGAACACAACCATTACGGCAAGGAAGATATTTACCAAAGCCGCCGAATGCAACAGGTTCCCCATGCCTACAAGAGGAGAGACCGTACCTCCGACAATATATCCCGCGACTCCGATTATGGCGGCAGCCTCGCCTGAATGCTTACGCCCCTCGTTCATCGCCAGAGTATTCGAGGTTGCGAAAATCATGCCTGCGGCGAAGAGTATGACAACCATAAAGAAATCATATACCCAAAGGTTATCAACCAGATAAAGTGCGAAAGTGAGTCCGATGACTCCGAACGCCACTATAAGCGAGCCGATGAATGCCGCGCGTTTATATGGTTTGAATTTCAGGGAAAGAATAGATCCAGCGGCAAGGAAGAGAGAATTGGCACCGACAAGCAAGCCATAGTTGGTCTGCGACATACCGTAGTGTGTCTCGAGAATAAAGGGTGAGGATGAAATATAGGCGAATAGCAGTCCTAACGCGAAAGCCTTGAGCAAAGTATGGACCATAAAAGGTTTGTTTCGCAACAGAATCGGATAGTTGCGGAACGGAGCGAAGATTGAGCCTCGGTTACGGTTTGCCACAGGTAAGGATTCCTTCATCTTAACCGAAAGGAAAATAACGACAAGGGAGAAAACGGCAAGAATTATAAAAATCATCTTCCAGCCGGCAGCATCCGCGACAAAACCGCCAATGACAGGCGCCGATGCCGGAGCAATGCCGTTGATAGCGCCAACCAGCGCCATAAGTCTGGCAAGTTGACGTCCGGAATATACGTCTGCCGGAATGGTTTTAGCCATGAAATAACCGACAGATGCGCCGACACCCTGGAAGAACCGGCAAAAGTTAAAGACATGGATATTCGGTGAAAAGATACTGGCTATTGCTGCAATCACAAACAGCGCCGTTGCACCTATAAGCACCGGTCGGCGTCCATACTTGTCACTTACCGGACCAAGTACAACCTGACCGATACCAAGTCCAATCATGCCCATAGTTAGACCCAACTGGCCCAACGGTACCGAACAGCCGAAGAACCGGCACATCGATGGGAGTGCAGGAGTATACATGTCATTGACAAAAGAACCCTGCGCACTGAGGACAACAAGCAAAAGAACCAGAAAGGAATAATAATAGGTCCAGCGACACAAGGCAGCGGCCATAGGTGAAGCGGGCTTGCCCGGGGGACATGCACTGTTGTTATTTGGTTTGGTGGTATTTTCGGGACTTAAAGATTTGTCAGGTTGGCCAGTATTGTATTGTGTAGAATTCATAGCATATTGTTTTAGAATAAAAACGGATTTGCAATGCTTAAAGTTTTCGTCCTGTTTCATACCGGACGTAATTAAAGCACCCCAAAAGTTAGAAAAAAACTTTTGGGGTGCGATTCAAAATATGGACAGATTCCTGTTGAATCAGTTGCCGTTGAGGAATTTCAGCGGAGACGGTCGGCGGAACGGAGCAGATTATAATCGCGGCGCATCATCCTTCCGGCCATAAAGCAGAGTATGAGAGAGAAAATAAGAAGAATAGTAACACCCATCCATGCTATGCTGAAACCGGGATAGTTAACCTGAAGAGTCACACCTGCGGCGATTGCCTCAATGACAATGAGAAGCATCGAGAGACGGTTGACTTTCATCTGTTTCTTAAGGTTGCCGTACATGAAAATTGATACTAAAATGACTATAGAGACAAGAATGTCGATGGTCATGAGTACTGGAAAGGATGTAAGCATAAGAAGCGTGGCCGAGTCTGACGAGGTGCTGTCAGAAACGGTAGCAATAGGCACGAATAGTCCGCAGACCATGAGGATTGCGGCAAGGAATAGCAAAATGGATTGCCAGCGTTGTATAACCATTGTTTTTCAGTTGTTGGGTTAAAGTTTATAATTCTATTTATTCTTTATAACTATTACAGATCAGGACGAGGATATGCAGCCACTGTCACATGTCATTCCGGCCGTAATGCGGCAAAGACTGACGCTCGGAGGATACGGCATCGCTTATCATCGCTATGGTTTCTGCTGGAACCCCAAGGCTGAGAAGTTCAGGTATATCTTCAGCGATGCGTGAATAGAAATCATCGGCTTTCAGCCCTGCGTCAAGGGATTGCCGGTAGAGGCCGAACGCCTCGCGCATACGGCCTGCCGACAATTCGAGATGCCCGAAATTCAGGAAATCTTCGGGAGTGGGTGCTCCGGCGATAATACGCGAGTAATAACGGCGTGAATCGTCGACACGACCTTCGAGAAAAAGCGTCCAGGCTATGGGGCGGAGAGGTCGGGATGAACTTTCATCGATAAACTCAGCCCGGCGGAACTCGGTGAGGGCCTCCGTCGTCTTTCCGGCCTCAAGAAGGGCATAACCAAAATTAAGAGTAGCGGTAAGAGACTCATCATCGGCAAGACGACGTGCATACTCAAGCGCCCGGTCGTACTTGCCCAACGCACGGTATGCGGCATAGAGTCTACGCCAAAGCCACTTTGAGCCGGGGGAAAGCATCTCGGCGCGCTCATATGCATCGACAGAGCAATTCATGTCGCCGAGACTCTGACGGCAGAAACCTATTTTCTGCCAAAGCGAGGCATCGTTACCATCAAGACGGGAAACAAGGGTGAACACCTCAAGCGCATCCTGCCAATATCCAAGTCGGAAGAAGAACTCGGCGATAACCCGCAAAGTCTCCGTATCATCAAAATCCTCGGCAAGTATGGATACCGTGAGCAGATTGACACCCTTGTCAAAAGGATTATAGAACTCACCCTTGCGACGGAACAGTTCCAGGAAGCGATAAAGATTCTGTAAATAATTACGCATGGAACGTCTCATGTCGTCGACAGACGTAGCGTTTGCTCCGGCCATAGCCTCGAAGAACTGCTCACCCTGTGCCTCGAACTGACTGAACATCATTTTTCTCTGAGCCTCAGGGACAAGGTCAAGGGAAAGTGCAAGAGAATATTTATCGCTGTCACACAGGAATGACAGATTGGAAATCATGCGGGCGGCACTCTCGTTGCCGGCCAGAGCCTTGCGTACGCGAGTGGATTCCGGGTCAAACGTCATGAACCATCCGGCAGGTTCGTGAAAGAAGGGAAAACGCTTGAGATGGGAGAAGGTCGAAAGAAAAACATCCGCGCCCTCACTCTGAAGTTCGCTCATCTCCTTGAGTTTGTCAGTAATACCGGAAGCATTGAGCGCTTCCTCCCATTCGGGATTCATGCCGAGGCTCTCCGGATCGCTTACGTCGAGATTCATATTCTCGAAGCGCTTCATAAGTTCAGGACGCATGTTGATCATCGTGGGTATAATTTCCTCACTCATCTTGCGTGTGACTCGCTTTGTATCGCGTGTACGGATGAATTCAATGAAAGCCGAACGTAAATCCGAACGCCACGAAGGAGAGTCCTGAAGCAACTTTATACGGTTCTCTAGTTTATGTCCTATGCCGCGCTCCCGATGGCGGTAAAGACTCAGTAGCAACGCAACGAGCGCCTGAGCGCGATATGGGACATCAGGCGCGGAAGAATATATGTCTATGATGAGTTCAAGACGAGCGGAATCGTGATACTCGAGTTCGCCGAGCATCAGCGCCGAAAGCAGCATTGAGCACCATACAGGGCTGTCGGCATGTTCCGTTAGCAATGGACGGATGGCAGCAATATCCTCACGGTTCAGCGGGTAGGCTGTCCAAATGGTGTTAAACAATTCCAGAGCCACACCTTCCAGACCGGAACGGTCAGAATCAGTACTGTCGCCGCCTGAGGCAATACGGGCAAAAAGATTCTCGGAATCATCGCGCAGACGTACAAATTCATCGACAAGGTCTGCAATTGTCTTGCCGGATGCCTCGGCCACACGTAAAGTGGAGAAATAGAGGGACGGCTGCCTGAGCGACAGCATTCGTCGCTCGAGCATATCAGCCAAAGATAACGTACGCTCCGATATATCGCGGTAAAGTGTTATGCGGCCCTCATCGGGATATCCCGCCGCCATATAGTCAAGCATGTAACTGTAATCGCGGGCAAGACTCTTGATGCGGTCCGAGATCTCCCAGTTCATGGACTGCTCGGCATTGGAGGTCAGCGTCTCCATCGCGCGTGTGAGACGACGGGAAGAGATGTCACCGCGGATAGAGGAGAATATATCCTGGATTTCTTTTTCTGTCATAAGATATTTGAGGAGAAATTAGGCAATAGAGTTTCTTCTTAAGGTATAACGCGACCGGCAAGGATTAGTTCTACAATGTACAACAGGTCATTTCCAACGGTCTTACACTCATCGAGCAAAATCCATGCCACAATCATTTATCCAGCGGCAAAGCCCGATATTCTGTTCATCGGGTATTGCCGAAAGCGGGACTGCAACCAGACGGTCCTTACCCCCGGAAATTTTAATAAAAACATGTTTGCCAACTATTTGCGCTTGTTCAATATCGGCCATAAGGAAAGACTGGGAATCGGGGACCTGTGCAAAACGATCATCTGGGAAAAAGTCGCGTGAGAGCGCCTTGTCAGTAAGAATCACACGCTGACTGTAGAGTGTGGCTCGGGCAAACGGTGACAAGGAATAATGAAAATACACAATCATCATTACTCCGGGATAAAGCAGGCACAGCAGCATCAGAGCCACGAATATCAAAACCGGCATCCATGCCGAGCCTATGACAAGAACTACAGGAATCGCTATGAGCCACCACCAGTTGCGCGTGAGCCACATCGAGGCCTCACGTTTCATGTAGACAGAAGCAGACAGAAAAAATTTTTCTGTTGAGAAAATTTCAGAAGTTGATGTCATAAAATCTCAAAATATCTTTCGTTCTGATACACGGTATCAGCAAGTTCCCGCAAAGCCTCTGCTTCAGCGCCATCTTGCCCCGTTGAGAAGCAGCCGCGCAGACTGACCATCGCCATGACAGCCAACACCAGCAATGCAACAAGAGTCCATACTCGTGGAAGTTTCATCGTATGACGTGGCATGGTATAATTCTTGTGTCAGTTGGCAAAGTCCACAGACAGTCCTATCTGGAAACGACGCGGATTCATAGGATAATCAGGCATAAAGAAATAGTTGCGTCCGGTCCATCCCTGATTTATATGGGAGAACATCACATAGAAGCGGCATTTGGAAAGTTTCATGTTTGCATAGACATTCATGAATGGATAGTTGCCGCATTTAACCTCATTCTGATTGTAGAAAGCCATTGTCGCGGGCTGATAGTTAGGTGCGTAATAACGTGTATAGTAGTCGCAGTCGACACCCAGTTGCAGATGCAGAGTTGCTATGCGGCATAGCAGATAAAGATTAGAGTAAACGGCAAGTTTAGGCAACGGGATGACCTTCTCGTCCGCAGAAGTCTGATATGTTATACGATTGTCCCAGTGGAGAATCCCGAGACGGAGTTTCTGCTCAAGTCTTGCCGAGAGCACCTGGACTGAACCGGAATGCTGAAGCGGGAGCGCGTCCGGGCCGAAATAAATGTGATTCTGTACATTCTCCACTCCGACGTTTATACGCGTGCCTGTGTGTGGTATAGTGAGAATACCGCCAAGTCTCAGAGTACGCTCCTTGCCGAAATCATTATACCAGATGAAGTGGTTCGAGCGATATTCCTCCATTATGTAAGGCGCATGAGCGTTGTTGAAGCGTCCGTAGGCGGTAATTCCTACGGTGTCACCAAGAAACTTGAAGCGCGTCCCTACATTTCCCTCGACGCGAAGGTCTCCTGCCGCACGGCCAACTATTCCGATTTCTCCTGTGACATCGTATGTCAGCAGACTGCCTCGCTGTTTGGTTAGTTGTGCGCCGACCCAAACGAGACTTTCGTTTTTCTTGCCGGAGATACTGCCATAGAAATCAGGCAAAGGCGAAAGTTCGGACGGCTGGCTATGGTCTAGAGTATCCGGGGTCTGCGTATATTTGCGCAGTTCATATGTGGCATACGCCGCAAGACCGAACTTGGCATATCTGTGGAATCCCTCGAGCATCGACACGCCCAATGTATTCTTCACCGAGGTGTATCTTGTCTCATCTCGCGTGCCGGTAGAAGAAAAAAAAGTGTTCTCGAAAAAATTTGCAGCCTCCCCAGGAGCCGAGTTATAGAACAGATGTTTTCCGAAAGAGTAATCCATAGTCCAGATAAACGACATAACGGGTACATAATGGCGCCTGACAACAGAATCATTGACAATCGAGTCCGTGTGCCAGTATCCAACCTTATAACGGTGGTTCATCCATAACTGCCCCCCGACATAACGAGTATGGGCCGCGGTAAGGCGCGTGGGTATGGATTTTGCATTGATAGAAGCGACTCCACCCTGCAACTCGGCCGGGTCAGTGATATAGCGTTCATCGGTAATACCGCCGTTCTCCTTGTTCAGGGAGTTATAATGGTTGTAGAAAGCCTGTAACTCATAGCGGTCACCGATATATGAACCCGACCCACCCCAGGTGAGATTTTTCATGGCCTGACTGGCATATGAACCCTTGGAGTATATATAGTCGAACAGGACACCTACCTGGGCCTTAGGATTAATATTTCCGGAGAAATCGGCTTTAAGACGCTCCTGCGCATTGTCGCGTCCACCGCCGGCGTTATACGACATCAGTGTCATGGGCATACGTGAGTTGTAGTACTTCATGGTACGCTCCGAGGGAAGCCAATGGGAAAGAGGGTCACGGAAATAGAAAGGACTCATAGACTCACGTTCCAGCCATATCATGTTAACGCCCTCGGTACCATAGTTGCCGGTAGTAACCCAGGCGTCGGAAATCATGGTCGGCACAAAGCGCTGCGCATAATCGACCAGGAGCGTATCAACGGATGCCTCGTGTCTCAGACCCATAGGCTGCGAGGCTGTCCAAGCCGTAGGAGGCGGGACATCGTCATCTTTTGCCCAAAGTGAAACCGCCGCTGCGGAAATGAATATAATCAACAGGTATAGTCTTTTCATAAACATAATGAGATGCCGTGACAAAACAATCGTCTCACAGACATATTTATGTCGCAAAGGTACAAAATAATGTATAATGTACAATGTAAAAATATTCATGTGACTCAGAAGACAGGTGGCGGAAGATATGTCAAACTATGTTTCACGATTAGATGTTCCACAATTGCGGCATAGGCTACTGATATAAGTATATTTAGAAGCACGTATTTGGAAAGTGGTCATATTCAGCAAGATGGAACTGAATCTTAAAGGATGTGAAATCACATTAAACAATTTAAAGGCACTTGGAAAAGGGAGAGATTTATGTTAATTTTGTGCATCGATTAACAAATCACGCATATACGCCTACCTTCTTCCATCAGGCGAAAAGAGAATATTTCACATAAACCATGAAGTTTTCAACACCGTCAATTATATCACTTATATCTGCCATCCTTCTGCCACTGGGACTTTCGGCGGCTCCAGAACAACGCATTGCCGACAGCCAGTCTCCAACAGAAGACAACATCACACTGATGATGACTCCCGTAGAGGACGCCACCACTGCGTTCATCAACCTTGACAACCCTGTTGAAGGTTTTGCCTCCGGCGGCAACGATGCTCTTGCCAGCGAAATCATTGACTTTGCCGAGCAATATCTTGGCAGACCTTATCGTTCAGGTGGCAAAGGGCCTAAGTCGTTCGATTGCTCCGGTTTTACAAGTTATATCTTCAGCAAATTCGACATCTCACTTTCCGCTTCGTCCAGGACACAGTACGGTCAGGGAGAACATATAAACCTTGACGAAGTACGCCCCGGCGACCTGCTTTTCTTTTCCGGGCATCGCGGCGGAAAGTCAGTAGGCCATGTCGCCATGGCTGTTGACGTGAATGAGGATGGAAGCATTCGTTTCATTCACGCATCTAATTCCAAGGGTATAACCTACGACACTTACCCTGATGGCGGTTACTACTCACAGCGCTATCTCGGCGCCCGCCGTGTTATCGAATAATATTTCTGACGATAATTTTTAGAATCTTGAACAGAACGCTTGAACTGACAAGCATTTGATATCATAATAGAGAATCGTTTCCTGCAACGCGATGCAAGGCGGCGATTCTCTTTTCTTTATGAAAGAAAAAAATAAAATGGCTTCACCCAAAGACATACGCATAGAAGAATTTCAGTATCCCCTCCCCGACGAACGCATAGCCAAGCACCCTCTGGCCCAGCGTGATTCGTGCAAACTGCTTGTTGCCGACGCTAACGGCAACATCCAGGACAGGATTTTCAGCGACCTACCTGAGATGCTCGGGTCCGATGACATGCTGATTTACAACAATACGCGTGTTATCAATGCCCGACTGCGTTTTACCAAGCCCACAGGCGGCATCATCGAGGTTTTCTGCCTCGAACCTGTTTATCCGGCTGACTATGAGCAATGTTTCGCTTCAACCGGTTCGGTAGAATGGCGCTGTTTCGTAGGCAATTCTAAACGGTGGAAAGAAGGTCCACTGCAAGGAGTACTGGACATTGACGGCAAGGAGGTCGTGCTAACTGCCGAACGCGTCAGCCGAGGTCAGGGCGATTCGGTTGTACGCCTCTCATGGTCTGATTCATCGATGACTTTCGCACGAATAATCGAGGCTGCCGGAGAGATTCCAATTCCTCCTTACCTCAATCGCTCGACCGAACCATCGGACCTTAGCGATTACCAAACGGTGTTCTCGCATATCGAAGGTTCAGTCGCCGCTCCGACTGCTGGCTTGCATTTCACTGAGGACCTGCTCGCCGAAATAGACAAAGCGGGTGCCATACGCCGCGAGGTTACGCTTCATGTCGGTGCCGGCACATTCCAGCCTGTCAAGTCTGAAAAAATCGGCGACCATCCGATGCACAGCGAGTTCATCGTGGTAAGCCGAGACCTCATTGCCGAACTAGCCACAGGCGAGCGCCGCGTAACAGCAGTAGGCACAACATCCGTACGCACTCTCGAGAGTCTCTATCACATCGGATGTCTTATAGCTCAGGGCCGATGGAACGGCAATGTAGAGCAATGGTATCCTTATTCAGAGGATCATCCCAACCTTGACACCCGTGAATCACTAAAACAAATCGTAGACTGGCTTGATGCCGAAGGTCTCGACAAACTCGTGGCATCCACACGCATAATCATTGCTCCCGGTTACCGCTACCGAATCGTACGTCGCATGATAACCAACTTCCATCAGCCTGGTTCAACACTATTGTTGCTAGTCAGTGCATTTATCGGCGATATCTGGAAGAAGGTATACGAGCATGCTCTCGCATCTGATTACCGCTTCCTCAGTTACGGAGACGCCTGCCTTTTCAGCATATCGGATGATGAGAAACAATAAATGCCGAATTAATACGATAAATATAACGGAAAGACGTATATTTGCACAATTTTGAACGACAACAGAAGAAAATTAACTCTTACAGATACAATATGAAAATTTCAAATCTCAAAACAGCCTTGGCTACCGCCGTAATCGGAGCCGCAGGCTTACTGACCGCAAACGCTGGCGACTATAATGTGAAGGTGAATCTTCCTGCCGATGCTAACGGTTCCATACTTTACCTCGCGAACTTTGACACAGGTGACAAGATAGATTCTGTCAAAGTGGCTGATGGTGTCGCCAACTTCAAGTTTACAGCCGAACGGCCTTTTGTTGCCAGCCTGATGCTCGGCACCCAGCGGGCAGGACGTTTCATCGCCGAAGAAGGCAACATTGAATACACTCCTGCCAGCAATGAAACCAAAGGCGGCAGATATGACGCAATCATGACCGAAATTCAGAACAAGGGAAATGAGATTGCACAACGGTATCAGGCCGCCACTAGTGACACTCTTAAAGAACAGATTTTCCAAGAATACATCGATTCAATTAAAAAAGCCGCTGAAACTAATATTGACAATCCCGTAGGCTATCTTTTGTTCCTGGATGTGCAGAACTACATGGCTCCGGATGAAGTCGACACTTTCATCAAAAACCACCCCTCACTGGAGAAATATACACGCGTCCAGAAAATCGCAGCCATCAACAAAGTTAAAGCCTCGACCCAGCCCGGCAACAAGTTCGCGGACTTCGAAATCGAATATGACGGTGTGAAACATCGTCTGAGCGATGTCGTAGGCAAGGGCGACTATGTCCTCGTTGACTTCTGGGCATCGTGGTGCGGTCCGTGTATACGCCAGACAAAAGTAATCAAGGAAATATACAGCGAGTACAAGGACAAAGGCCTCAAGGTTCTCGGCGTAGCGGTCTGGGACGATCCTGAAGACACCAAGGACGCAATCAAGAAACACGATCTTCCCTGGGATTGCTGGCTGAATGGCCAGAACATTCCAACGGATGCCTATGGTATCTCGGGCATTCCCTGTATCATCCTGTATGGTCCGGACGGAACTATTCTCTCACGCGACAAACAGGACGACGAACTCAAGGCTGACGTCCGCGCCGCTTTCGAAAAAGCCAATTGACAACAGGCATGGCTGCAAAGCCCGCCAGACATACCCCTACTGCATCTGCCACAAAGTCCCATACGTCACCTGATCGTCCCAGAGCCATGAACGTCTGGGCAAATTCGTCAAAGATACTGAACAATAATACAATCCCACATATCACGACAACCGCCCTGACTGGAATTTTTTCTCCACGGGCGGTTGTCGCCCGTTTATAGTCAAAGATCAACACACCTGTCAGGCCACCCATCATGATGGCGTGAACTATTTTGTCCGCGCCGGGAAACACAGGTATGGTATCCTCGGGAACTGGATCCGGCGCAAGAGTCAGCCACAGCACCAATGCAAACGTCAACATCGACGGCCACCAGCGCCAAAGCCATGCTTTCAACGTTATTTTCCTATCAGTCATCTGATTAATCTTCTTATACCGCTCTAATTGGTGAGTTTTTCGCGGCAAAATTACATAATTATTGACAAAAATGACATGCTTTTTGTTATCTTCGTATGCAATTTTTCTTAATTTTGCAAGGATTCAGATATTTTGATATTTCCAAGAAACTAACCCGACATAAGCCATGTCCACTGACGCAAGCGAAAAATCATTGTTCAGAAGCAAAATCGGCCTTATCGCAGCCACTGTTGGCTCGGCAATTGGTCTCGGAACTGTCTGGCGTTTTCCCGCCGAAACAGCATCCAACGGAGGCGCCGCATTCCTGATTGTTTATATAGGATGTGTCTTTCTGCTGGGAATACCGGTAATGCTGTCCGAGTTCTGCCTTGGGCGCGCATCACGTTCGGATGCTGTGGGGACCTTCCGCAAATTAGCGCCGGGCAAAGCCTGGTGGCTGGTAGGCGCACTCGCAGTGCTTGTCTCATTCCTCATCAACTGTTTTTACATGGTTGTTGGTGGATGGACCCTGGAGTATCTAATAAATTCGGTAAACGGTGACTTGTTCGACTCATCCTCATCTCTCAGCGGCCAAGGATTCTTTCAGGAGAAAATGTCCGAATATATAATGACTGACTCCGCCCCCTTGCTGAACACTCTATTCGTAATCGTCCTCAACGCTGTCATCCTTATTTGCGGCGTTCAGAAAGGCATCGAGCGCATGGCCAATATCATGATGCCTCTTCTGTTCGTTCTTCTAGCCATATTCTGCGGTTTCTCGCTTTCTCTTGACGGAGCAGCCGAGGGAGTGAAATATTTCCTGTCTCCCGACTTCTCAAAAATCACGCCTGAGGTCTGCATAAATGCACTTGGGCAGGCTCTGTTCTCTCTATCGCTCGGGATGGGTATCCTCATAACATATGCCGCCTACTATCCCTCACAGACACGGCTAACGCGTACATCGTTCATCGTTACCTCGACCACCCTGCTTGTTGCCCTTCTCATGGGTTTCATTATTTTTCCGGCTGTTGCATCATTCGGCCTGACCGGTCACAGCACATCAGGCACAACACTCGTATTCGTCACCATGCCGGAAATATTCGTGCAGATGCCGTGCCCTCAGATATGGGCTGTAGCATTCTTCCTGCTTCTGCTTATGGCTGCGATAACATCAACGGTGTCTATCGCGGAAGTCTCAGTCGCGTTCCTTCAGAAACAGTCAAGGCTTAAACGTCGCAACGCGGTCATTGCTGTCACCGTACCGCTGATGTTGATCAGTACGGTATGTGCTTTATCATTCAGCGACCTGAGTTGGCTGACAATTTTAGGCCATAACGTCTTCGACTTTCTGGACCTTGTCACAAACAACTATATGCTGCCACTCGTCGCACTCGGAGGCGTGATTTATGCAGGATGGTTTGCCCCCAAGGGACTGCTGAATGAACAATTGACCAATAATGGACGTCTTCGCGGCACGCTGAATCCCACAATCATATTCATCATCCGCTGGTTCGCCCCTGTCGCGATCCTGATCATACTGCTGACAAATATCTTCTAAAGCCGACTTCAGCGGATAACAATCCTAAAAAAACAAACAATGTCTCGCAAACCTTATTCATCGCGACGCCGCATGACAACCGGAGAGATTACCGGGCTGGTGGTATTCGCTGTCATCGGTATAATTGCAATCGTGTGCGCACTCATGGATTCAGGGAATGAAGAAAACAACACCACCAAAGCCTTATCACCTGCCATGCAACGGATTGAGAGTCACAGAGCGACTGATTCAGACTCTGTAAAGTCACGAAAAAGATCTCTTCGCGACAAAAAAGACTCGACTACAACTCATGTAATAAAAAGCAGAAAACACAACGCGCCCAAGACTAATAGAACGCCTAGATCGCGTGATTACATTGACAGATGACGGCTTTAACAAGTCTTAAAAAACCTCATTTTTTGAACCTTACACTTCCAGTGGCGTTTTATCAGTGAAAGCAATCCCAAGCGGGCTGACATACCGCAAAGGTTTGTTGTCTATACTTTCACCCCAAAAAACACAAATACATCTTAGACAATGAAATACACACAACCCGACCTACCCTACGAGACCGACGAACTGGCTCCCGCCATTTCACAGAGAACCGTCGAAGTTCACTACGGCCGCCATGAGAAGGCCTATATCGAAAACCTGAACCGCCTCATCAAGGATACCGAATTCGAAGACATGGAACTTGAGGAGATAATTGCCAAGGCTCCAGAAGGAGCCCTCCTCAACAATGCCGCGCAGGCATGGAACCATATCTTCTACTTCTTCTCATTCAATCCCGATGGAGGAGGAAAACCCCAAGGCCGACTTGCGGAAGCAATTGACCGCGATTTCGGTTCGTTCGAGAATTTCCGCAAGGCATTCGTTGACGGTGGCGCAGGCATATTCGGTTCCGGATGGATCTGGCTTGCCGCAGACAACGACGGTAAACTTTTCATCATTCAGGGCAGAAATGCCGAAAACCCGATTAGAGATGGGCTTCATCCACTGCTGACCTTCGATGTCTGGGAACACGCATACTACCTCGATTATGAGAATCTGCGAGCCAAAGCCCTCGAGGCCCTGTGGGACATCGTTGACTGGAATCTCATCGAGGCAAGATACACAAATGTAGAAAAAGATTGACTGATAGCACCAAATTTAAGCATAATGTGATGAATGGAAAGGGAGGTACCTGTGAAGGCACCTCTTTTTCTCGTTCAGGCATATGTCGTCCGTTAAACCGGAAAGATACAGTCTCGTCAGAAATCTATAGTAAGACGCAGATTGATCTGACGCCGTGTCAGATAGTTTGGCACGGCATACTGTATGTTGTTAACGTCAGTGACCCAATAGTACGAACTGACATTTGAAATGTCAAGAAGATTGAAGCAATCAAGCCCCAGCCAGATACTCTTGAAATGACGCAGGAAACCGTCGCGAGGCTCACCCGGCTGAACCGGTTGAAGCAACGCATAACTCAAGCCGACATCCACACGCTTATATGCCGGAGCACGGAAATAGCCTTTATCGCGCGACGAACGGGGTGCCGTCGTGGGAAGACCGTCATTGAATATGCCGCGAAGAGAAAATTTCAGTCTCGGAAACTTAGGGAAATAATCGGTAAAATACAGCGCGAAAGCGTAACGGCGGTCGGATGGCAGCGGAACGTTCACACCATTGAGTTTCTGGCTCGTATTCATAAGAGAAAAACTTATCCAGGAATCTGAACCCGGAACGAACTGGCCGAACAGTTTAAAGTCAAGGCCCATGGCATGACCTGACGATGAGTTGACGCCGGAGTAGACAACCTTAAGGTTATCGATTTCATATGGAATCAGGTTGGAGAGTATCTTGTAATACGCCTCGCCCGAGAGTTTGAACGGTCTCTCGAACGCGCGGAATGTCCAGTCGGCACCGAAGATAAACTGGAAGGAACGCTGCGACTTGATGTCACTGTTAAGTTCAATTGTGGTGTTGCCCTGAGCATCACTGACCATCCGGCGGTATTCCTTGAAGAATGGCGACTGATAATACAGCCCCGTGGCAAAACGGAAAGCCCATCGAGGCGCCCTGTCAGGTATAAAACCGATGTTGAGACGGGGACTGACAAGAAATTCCCTGTTGAAATCCCAGTATGAAAGACGTATGCCGCCTGTGAGGCTAAGATACCCGGCACGTGTCTGCATGCGGTACGTGTCCTGAAGATATGCCGAGATGCGGCCGGACTGAAGGTCATGGCGTGAGTCAAGGTTATAGATGACCTTAAGAGCCGCCGGATCGAAAGGCAGTGAATAGCCGGCAGAATCGCGCATTTCCCACTCGCGCGAACGATCGAATATCTTCTCATGGTTGTAGGTCACTCCATAGCCTATGGTATGACCACCTAAACCGTTGCTGCCACGCATACCTATGGACATCACCGTAGCCCTAAGCCTGTCTCGGGCATGTTCCATATAACGGCCCAACCCGAGTTCGCCCCCTATCGCTTCACCGCCACCTCCGCCGGATGTTCCGGCCTGATCGAGCCAATATTCACCCTGAATGTCGTACGTTACAAGTTCATTGGTCTGATAGGCGGAAGCAAGAAGGGTATATTCCGCTGATTTCCTGGGATTATACGAAAGATTGAGTGAGCCGAAGAATGTTTCGAAACGATCTTTCTCCTGACCGTCAAAGTAAACTTTGAACTGCTTGGCATCGGTCGATGTACCAAAGTTGGTCGTACGGTTATGTGGTATAAACTTATAGTTGTTAACCGAGACGTAACCCAAAACCGATGCCTTGAATTTGTCACTGAAACGGAAATTGAGATTACCCTGATAGTCGAAGAAGCGAGGATCGTATTCGCCTTTCTCGTCCATGGAACCTAACAGCGAGCGGTTCGACTTATAACGTAAGCCATGCAGCATGCTGAACTTTCTGGAACTTGTACCGAGTGTCAGGCCACCACCCTGCAGTGACAGGTCAAGCGTGCCCTCGAAAGATTCAGGCTCCTTGTATGTGATATCGAGAACCGAGGACATCTTGTCGGCATACTGTGGCGCAAAACCGCCTGTCGAGAATCCAATGGCGCCAACCATAGCCGGATTGATGATTGATAGTCCTTCCTGCTGCCCCGATGTTACAAGTTGGGGACGATAAACCTCCACTCCGTTTATATATACAGAGTTCTCGTCATATGAGCCACCACGCACCGAATACTGCGAAGACATCTCATTACCGCTGGTGACACCTGCCATTGTTGTGATAATACCTTCCACCGAACCGCCGTTAACATCAGGAGAACGACGGAAATCGCTGGGGTCGATCGTCTGCATTGCGCCTGTCTGACGGCGTATATCCGTCACCTGCACATCCTGAAGCATATAAGACTTAGGCAAAAGTTTGACGTTAAGCGTAACGTCTCCTGAAGCGCCTACAAGCCTACGCTTTGAATCCTCATAACCGATACAGGAAAACTCCACGCGTATTGTGTCTTTGGCGGCTGTCGACAATGTGTACGAACCGTCAAGGCCAGATGTGGCTCCAATCATGGTGCCAACGATTTTTACAGTGGCAAACTCTAAAGGCTCATTGTTCTCGTCGGTTATTTTACCGCTGATTTTCACAGTTTTGCTTTGTTGCCTGCTCAAAGGTCCCGGACCCGATTCCGGTGTGGCGGCAAGCGCAATCCTACCTGTCAGCATGAACATGACAAGCAGACAGATGCCAAGGCTGATTCGTGATATGATGGTATTCAGTATGCTCATATAAAAACAAATGCATGCAAGCAGGCAAAATAATGAGAAATATTCCAGCATGACCGCTTGCTTAACCTATTTATAACGTGCCTAAAGCCAAAAAATTGTCCCGTACCCCAAATCCATATCAAAGTCTTCTATCCGGCACAAAACAGTGACCTGAGTATTATTTATTTTGATTAGGAAAGGTTTTTTATTACATTTGTATCTGAATTTTACACTTAAAAATCTGATTATGTCTTCAACCATCGCGAATCGTCCCCGCATGCATCACATGGATGTTCTCAAGGGCATGGCTATCTTTATGGTAGTCATGGGACATGTGCTGACAATGTGTGTGCGGGAAATTGACCGGACCACAATATTCAAATTCATAGGGCAAATCCATATGCCAATCTTTTTCTTTATCAGTGGATGGTTTACCCTGAAATTAGCCGATGATGTACAAGGTCGCCGTACATGGAAGATTCCTGCCCTTTTGCCCCGCGCAAAACGCCTGGTAATCCCTATGCTCTTCATGTCTACGCTATGGATTTTTTATTTTCCTCACAGCGGACTCCAGTCACCACTCGATTCATCTTTCCATGGTCTGTGGTTTTCCGAGTGGAAGAACGGCTACTGGTTTACACTTGTCCTTTTCGAGATAGTCATTGTCTATACCCTCGTAGCCGGCATAATGGGACGTCTCCGCAACATATGGGCGCAGATAGGCGCCACAATTGTAGGATGGTGCATACTTCTTGCCATCTGGCAGATGATTCCTGTCGAGACAAATAATCTGCTTATGGTCTCTCTTGTCGCCGGTTTCTTTCCGGTTTTCATGGCCGGAGCAATCGCCTCGGCCCATCGGGAAGGTTTTCATCGTCTGACTCAAAACTCGACAGCGGTAACAATCGCTCTCCTTACCGGCGCATTCTTGCTTTACTTTATATGCTGGCCCTGGGAATTCGACAGTATCCATATAACCATAAACACAATGTCTCTGGACGTTGAGATTGCCCGCTCGCTTTTCCAGATTCTGCTTGCATTTTCAGGAATAGCTATTGTCCGTCCCTGGTGTGAGAAGGCATTTGCGGAAAACGCTCCTCTCCGAAGTCATATATTTGCGCATACATGGGAATATCTCGGACGCGAATCACTTGCAATATATCTTCTGCATTATTTCTTTCTTTTCCCGATGTGGTATTGGCGTCCTGTACTCGAAGACCTCGGACTATCATTTGTGCCATGCTTCCTGTTCTCTGCATTCTGGGCCGCTATAATCATTGCCGTTGTCCTGATTTTTAACAGAATCATCAGTCCAAGCCGCCCGCTTTCGTTCCTGATGGCCGGACGTATTTCTTCCGGAAAAGCATAAAAACACAACGACAGGACCTACCTGACAAACTTACGGACAGAAGAGTTTGTTTAATTTGCAAATCGGTGGTGAAATATTTAATTTTGCCTCCAAATTTCTTAGCCCTATGTTTGTAGCATCACAAAAAAGAAAAGAAAATATTGCCGAATATCTGCTTTACATGTGGCAGGTTGAAGATATGTTGCGCGCCAACTCTCTTGATATGGAACGCGTAGAGAAAACCCTGGTTGAACCTTCGGGACTCAGTGACGAACAGAAGGAGCAGTTGAGGCGATGGTACGAATCACTCATTGACATGATGCGTCGTGAAGAAGTCGTGGAACACGGTCATCTTCAGTTGAACCGAAACACCCTCGGACAACTTGTCGACTTACACCGGCGTTTGCTTGCCGACCCAAAAGAATCCGATTACCACGCACTCTTCTACAAGACACTCCCCTATATCGTTGAACTACGGTCTAAAGCCGGAGAAAATAAGGCCGGCGAGATTGAGACATGCTTCAACTTCCTTTACGGCATCCTTTTGATGCGCCTGCAGGGGCGTCAGTTATCATCCGAGACCCAGTCGGCACTTGTCGAGATTTCACGTTTTCTCGCAGTACTTGCCCAAAAATTCCACGAAGAGGAAAACAATCCCCCTCAGGACTGAAAACAGGACAAAGACTTTTGGAAAATTGAATAGCAAGGCCGTGAACAGATTAACGGAATCCGTTCGCGGCTTTGCTATTTATTCATCAATGATTAGCCTAAATGCTGTTTACGGAAAACGGATGGAGTCATACCGAATTTTTTCTTGAAGGCACGTTGAAAATACTGACTGTCAGAATATCCACAAAGTGAGGCAACTTCGGCTATCTGCAAACCTGCATTCTTCGGATCACCAAGAAGCTGGGCTGCACGTTGCATTCGTGATTCTATAAGCAACTGTGCGGCCGAAATTCCTATGCTGGCGTTAAGTTTGCGGTTCAATGTCGACCGGCTTGCCGCCGAAGCAGATGCCATATCATCGATATTGGCATCCGGATTATTAATATTTTCTTCTATATACTTGCGCACGCGGTCAAGAAAAATTGTGTCTTCGGGCTTCTGACACGGGGTAAGCGGTTTCATTTCTTCTTCAGGCTCCATGTCAGTGCTCTTAAAGTCTGATTTCATGCCGTCATCACCAATTACAGCCATATACTTTTCAAGAAGTTCTCGACGTTGTCTTTTTATTCGTCTAATATACAGCCATACATATATTATACCTCCCAGAATCACGAGTACGATCAACATTGCCACCGCACGTGCCCACCAGGTTTCATAGAAATATGATTTGACCTCAATTGTCAGTGCACGCGTATTGTTGGTCCATCGTCCGAAACGGTCGGTCGACTGCACCTCGAGTATATGCTCTCCAGGGCTTAGATTGAACAAAGTCACGCCTCTGTCGGACGAACCTCCGGTCCATGGCGATCCGTCAAGGCGCGTACGATATAATATTCCTGAATTATCCTTGAAATCTATTGCCGCAAATCCGACAGTTATATTACGCTGAGATGCTTCGAGTGTTATTTTTCGCAAAGGCGGAAGACTGAATTTCGCATGACCGCCATTCACAGACAGGGTAGTAAAGACAAGCGGTGTCTGCGTTTTCCCCAACATCTCGTCAAGTGTCACAGTAAACACTCCCTGCCTGGCAGCGAATGCCCATTGGCCGTCCGGCAGGCGGACAGGCGTGGTCTCGCTGAATTCACAGGTGTCATTCCAGAAAGCAGGTCCAAGATTAACGGTTTCTTCTGACAATGTATTGTAAATCATAACATTGTCACCACCCACAACCATAAGCAAAGAATCTCTGGCTATGGTGACGGCCTGACATATATCACTGAGCAACGTGGAATTAGACATGTTGATCTGCTCAAACACAGGATTATTTGAAAAAAGTGTCTTCTCGCTAATTCGATTGATGCCTGAACTCTCTGTCGCAATATATATGTTGCCGTCTCGGGTGCGTGCAAGTGCTATGAGGTTGTTGGCACTAAGACTCGAGACATTTCCGGCCTCATGACGTAAGGACCTAAGACGCGTCTTCATAAAGTCTCCATCTTCAATCTTGCCGAAAAGAAGACCCTCGGTGGTTGCCGCAATGATTCGGTCCGATGGCGTAATTAGTAATTGTTTGATTTTTTTACCTCCGATCGACGGTGAAATGACAGGGCGTGATGATGAGGGATTGCCAATACATTTTATACCCTCGCCATAGGTTGCTACCCATAATCGACCGCGACTGTCTTCCTTGATATCATAGACTGCGTCCCCTGAGACTGCCTGACCGTCCAACTTCATAAGACCGCCGGGCTTACAGCCCACCCATATTTCACCGTTACTGTCACTGAATATGCAATACGGGACTGAAGGCGTCGATATTTTTCTGATTTCACTCCCCCTGCTGTCATACACACTGATTCCCTGCGGAGACCTCATGCCAATCATAATACTGCCGTCACCTTCTACCAGGAAAGACCGTGGCATTGTTCCGGCTGTACCGGGCATAAGTTTCGCTAAAGGCGCACTGGTATATCTTTCGTACAGTCCGGATCTGTCGGCTGTCCACAGGTTTCCTTGAAAATCAAGTGTGCCTTTCCAGTTTCGTCCTGCACGCAAGGCATATGTCTCGACCTGCTTTCTGCTGAGATTCTTGAACCTGTAGGTTTTAAGATCAAACTCCATTAGACCTTCGTCTGTATGACATATGATATTGCCATTGTCACCGAGAAATATGTCGCGTATAAGATTCGTCCCTATCGGAACACTGTCACCCGGCTGGATTTTGAGACAATGGAAATCATATCCGTCATAACAGTTCAAACCATGCCATGTAGCAAACCACATCAAACCCTGACTGTCCCGGACACCACCTCCAACTCTATTGCTGGACAATCCCTGCGCCGTGTCGAAGCGTCTGATTCGCACGGCAGAATGTTCCGATGCGAAACATATCGCACAGAGTAGAAATGTGAGCAGCAAGGAATATATTCGTTTTTTGACTGGCATTAGAGATGGAATTTCGACTCAAAGTTAGTAAAAACGACGCAATTATCTATATGTGACCGGAATTTTTATTTTTACGCTCCGATTTTTCTCATCAGAATACGTATACAGATGTAATTTTGACTAAACAATCATGCACATAATCTCACTGAATTTCGAATCTCAACAATCCTAAACCAATAATTATATCACATGAAAACTATCAGACAACTGCTGTTTGCCGCATTAGCGGTCTCAGCATCCCTGGTTGCACCGGCGGCTACACAGACGGTCACTGTCGCACACTGGGATTTCACCACGGGCTACACCGAGGCGAAGGATGGCAATGTCGCGGTTTTTACGCCCAACGAAACGGGTTGGTCAGCCCTGGCAAACCGTGACTGGACAACCAATCAACCGTATTTCCTTCCTAATGCAAGCACAATCGATCCTTCATCGTGTCTTGTGTCATTGAAAACGAGCGATGGACGCTGGGAAATAAAGGAAAGCGGACAACTGCGACTGAACACTCGTTCAATCGACCATTTCACCGCAACGGCAGATTATGCCGACGGTTCAAAGCACGACCAGTACTTCGAGTTCTCCATGCCGACCAAAGACATGAGCAACATCTCGGTAAATTTCTCTTTCCGCGACGGATCTTCCTCTTCCACCAAGTTCGGTGTCGTTCTCTCGACCGACGGCGGTTCGACATGGACACGTCTTGAAGACTACACAGGAGGTGCTTCGTGGCGTGACAATGTAGCCAAGACTTACAGTCTCCCCTCTACTGCAGAAGGCAAGGACAAAGTGATGATGCGAATGCTAATCCAGTCGGCTACAAAGACCAGCAACTATTCGATGCACACCCTTGATATCACCGCTGATGTTGAGTCCACCGACTTCACTGCACCATCGCTTGTCACCGTAACACCTGCAGATGGCAAGACCGGTGTCGCCATAAACGGAACGGTTGCCCTTACATTCGATGAGAATGTCTCAGCATCCGGTGCCGAGGCAACGCTCAAAAATAACACTTCAGGCGCTGTAATTACACTCAAGCCTGCTGTAAGTGGCAGAAAAGTGAATTTTCCCTTCGAGAACCTTGACCTGAATACAACCTATACTTTCTACCTCCCCGCAAACTCCATCGGTGACTTTGTCGGCAACAAATATGCCGAAGATTGCTCCCTCTCCTTCACTACCACATCAAGTCTGCCTCAGGAAGTCGCCCACTGGGAATTTACCACCGGTTACCGTCTTGACGAAGAAGGCACGACTATGATTTTCACTCCTTCCGACAAAGAATGGTCGACCACGGAAAATACTTACTGGAAAGACCGCCAGCCTGTTTTCCGTCCCAACACAAGCGCCCTCGATCAGAATGACTGCGCCGTTTCACTGAAGACCAGCGACGGCCGCTGGCAGATTCAGACCTCGAGCACAAGCCGCTTCCTGCGCATGAACACTGCCTCGCTCGGCAATTTCACCCCCGTTGCCGACTACGCCGACGGATCTAAACATGACCAGTATTTCGAGGTATCCATGCCGACACTCAATCTCTCGAACATCCAGATTAACTTTGCAATCGGAGACGGTGCCAGCGAGGGATGCAAATTCGGCGTTGTATATTCTGCCGACGGTGGCAAGACATGGGATTATGTCGGAGACTACCAGGCCGGCACCCACTGGAACAACTACAACGATGCAACATTCGCACTTGACGCCGACAACTCTGAACTCATGATCGTACGCATGCTCCTGCAGGGTGCCGGACGCACGTCCAACTACAATCTGAAATATGTTAACATCCTCGCTGACGACTTTCAGGGACCTGCCCTGACATTCACCAATCCCTCCGATGGCGAGACCAATGTCGTCCCGACAGGAAAAGTCATTCTGAAATTCAGCGAGAATATCGTTGCTCGCGACAATGCCAAGGCATCTCTTCTGAACACTGCCAACGGCAAAGAAACCACCGCCTCCCCAGAAATCAATGGTTCAAAGGCAGTCTACTCTTTCGGGGAACTCGACCTTTCCACATCCTATATTTTCTCACTCCCGGCAGCCGCTTTCGTGGACCTCTCGGGTAATCTAAGCGACAAAGGCTGTACAATCAGTTTCACGACCTCTGCAGAACGACCTCTTCCCACACCGGTACTCGATGGCAAAAACCGCCTCTGGTACAATCGTCCTGCCGCTTACTGGGAAGAGGCTCTTCCCCTTGGTAACGGACGTCTCGGCGCTATGGTCAGCGGAGGTGTAGCATGTGACACCATCCAACTTAATGAGGATACTTTCTGGGGCCAGTCTCCTAACGCCAACCATAATCCTGACGCACTCAAAGTACTCAAGGATGTGCAGAACAAGATCTTCAAAGGCCAGTATGCCGACGCTGAAAAACTCGCAATCTCCAACTGGATGTCCAAAGGATCGCATGGCGCTACCTACCAGGCTGCCGGCGTAGTTCTCGTCGGCTTCCCCGGTCAGCGTTTCAATGACGAGGAAGCCGGTGCTACAGACAACGCCCGCGACGTCCAGGCTTATGTCCGGGACCTTGACCTTAGCCGTGCCGTAGCCACTACTTCATACGTCGCCAATGGTGTCACATACACACGCGAGGTGTTCACCTCACTGGCTGACAATGTCACTGTCATTCGCCTTGAAGCCTCCGAACCGGGTAAACTTGACTTCAATGTTGCATACGCCGCTCCAAACAAAACCAACATGGAGAAACTCGGTGTCAACGAAATCACCCCTGACGGCCTTATCAGGGCCTCGCTCATTCCGGCCAGAGAGCAGACTGAAAACATTGACAACAAACTCAACTGTTTCACTTATATCAAGGTCATAACCGATGGCGGCGAACAGACGAACACGACGAGCCGCATCCTCAACAACGGTATCGTTGCCGAGCGGGACAAGACTCCGACCATTAGCGTCACCGGCGCCAATTCCGCTACCATTCTGGTTTCTTCTGCAACAAACTTCGTAAACTACCATGATATCAGCGGCGATGCAGATGCCAAGGCTCTTGGTTACATCAATGACTTCCTTGCACGCGGCCGTGACTACACTGAGGCTCTCGAAGCCCACGAGCAGAAGTATCAGGAACAGTTCGGTCGTGTCGAACTTAACCTCGGCAGCAATTCCGTTCAGGAAGCCAAGGACACCGAGCAGCGTATCCGCGATTTCCATAACGATGCCAATGACCCCCAACTTATTGCCAACTACTTCCAGTTCGGCAGATATCTGCTTATCTCTTCATCGCAGCCCGGTACGCAGCCTGCCAATCTCCAGGGCATCTGGAACCCCAACGCCCGTCAGTACCCGGCCTGGGATTCCAAATACACATCGAACATCAACGTCGAGATGAACTACTGGCCTGCTGAAGTAACCAACCTCGCCGAATGCCACGAGCCCTTCATCCAGATGGTTCGCGAAGTCGCCGAGACAGGCAAGACAACCGCAACCGAAATGTATGGCGCATGCGGATGGACCCTCCACCACAACACCGACATCTGGCGCACAACCGGTGCCGTTGACAACAATTCGGTTGGCGTATGGCCTACATGTAACGCCTGGTTCTGCTCGCACCTCTGGGAGAAATACCTTTTCTCGGGCGACAAGACTTATCTCGCAGAAATCTATCCCGTGCTCAAGGGGTGTGCCCAGTTCTTCCAGGACTTCCTTGTCGAGGATCCCAACTCAAACTACATGGTTGTATGTCCCTCCAACTCTCCCGAGAATCATCCGGGCAAACACACCTATACCGCCATCAAGAACGGTAAGGAAGAAACCAAGAACGTAGCCATCTATGCCGGTGTCGCTATGGACAACCAGATGGTATATGACGTTCTCAAGAACACAGCCGAAGCCGCACGTGCACTTGGTACCGATGCAGACTTCGCCAAAGAACTTGACGCTCTCCGTGCCCGCCTCGTTCCCTACAAGATCGGTCAGTACGGACAGGTTCAGGAATGGCAGGAAGACTGGGACCGTGAAAACAACAGCCACCGCCACATCTCTCACCTGTGGGGCGCATATCCCGGCAATCAGATTTCGCCATATGAGAATCCCACACTGTTCCAGGGCGCGCACAAATCGCTCGTTGGGCGTGGCGATGCCGCCCGCGGATGGTCCATGGGCTGGAAGGTAGCGCTGTGGGCACGAATGCTCGACGGTGACCACGCTTACCGCATCATTCAGAACCAACTCAGGCTTGTATCACCCAACATCACGATGTCCGATCCCAACGGTGGTACATACGCCAACTTCTTCGATGCACACGCTCCTTTCCAGATTGACGGCAATTTCGGTTGCTGTGCCGGTATCGCCGAGATGCTTGTACAGTCTCACGCCGGGTTTGTACATCTTCTTCCCGCCCTTCCCTCGAAGTGGTCTGAAGGAAGCATATCTGGACTCCGCGCCCGTGGTGGCTTCGAGGTTAACGAATTGACCTGGAAAGATTCCAAAGTTTCTTCCGTAAAAATCCGCTCGACAGTAGGAGGCACTCTTCGCTTACGTTCTAATTCTCCTCTCTACATGGGTGCAATGAAACTCGATGCAATTGACGAAAGCGACAATATCCCTGCCACCGATAACGATCTTCTCAAACCTTACGGAATGCCCAATCCCATCGTCAAGGACATGAAGAAGATTCCCGAGACCAAACTTCCCAAGACATATCTATATGAGATTCCGACAACAGCCGGAGAAGAAATCGAACTCAACGCGAACAGTTCAAGCGAAGTCGAAAGCATCGTTGATGACAACCGAAATGACGATGACCCGCAGCAATTCAACCTCAACGGCCAGCGTGTCACCCCCAATTACCATGGCGTTATCGTAACTCGCGGCCAGAAGTACATCAACCGTTGACACATTATTAGATTATCTTATCATTCAACGAGCGGACCTTATCGGGTGCGCTCGTTTTTCATTATCACTTTACCAATACTCCTCTGCAGTGACCATGGGGCCAATTACCTCATCATAACTTTTCGTCGAGAAAAAGAAGTAATTTTATACATTATTCCAATATTAATAAAATATTTTTGAATTTTTGAATTTTATTCAATATTTTTATTAACTTTGCCATCTCTCCACTATGTACTCCTGAAATCAATTGTTACATTATTATATTAAATTTGGTTTTTACTATGCGTAAATTTCTACTCACTGCGGCTTATACCGCATTAGGGTGTCTCACCGTCTGGTCCGGGACACCTCAACGCAGCATCTCGCCGACATCATCCGGCAAAGCCCGCGTACTCAATACCACCGAGCACCGCATTGCCCTAGGACACAAGACCCCTGTCGTCCAGGCAACACTCCCCGTAACAGCAACCGCTCCGGCAAATGCCGTCGAAGTCCCGTTCACACATGATCTGGGAAAAGGCGGTGCTGAGGTCAAGAACTACACATCCGTCAATGCCAACAACGACAACCGTAAATGGCAATACGGCACAGTTAATGGCTATTGCGCGTGCATGGTGCCTAATGCAGCCGATATTGAAGAAAATGACGACTGGCTCTTCACCGTTCCCATCCATCTGCCTGCCGGTTCGTATGTACTTGGTTTCGAAATCGGCTATATGGGTAGTGGCGCGACCAGTGTTCGCATGAATGTCGGCATGGGCACCGAGCCAACTGTCGAAGCCATGACAACAGAGGTCGTCGGCCCCACGTCCTACACTAAAAAGGACATGACCTTATACGAATATCCTGTAACCGTTACCGAAGAAGGATACTATTATCTCGGTTTCCACTGCACCACTCCCAAATCGACCAAGGGCACTCTTAAACTTGCCAATCTCTCGATGAAGGCCGGCGAGGTTGTCACTCCCGCCGATCCTCCTGCCGCAGGTCAACTATCCTGGGTACTCGCTCCCAAGGGCGAACTCAAGGCCACTGTCACATATGTCGCTCCGACAAAGACTGTTTCCGGTGCTGATCTTACCGAAATCTCAAAAGTCCTTATCACATCACGCTGGGAAGTAGACAAGTTCGAGTATACTGACGTAAAGCCCGGCCAGACTATCGTAATTGAGGATGTCGAGATGTACGCCGGTATCAACAACCGTTTCACAGCCGTGGCATATGTCGGCGACACTCCGGGTGAAAAGGTAGAATACAAGAGCATCTGGTGCGGACCCGACACCCCTCTGGCTCCCACAAATGTTAAACTGACCCCAAGCGCTGACTACACCAAGGCGACCCTCACTTGGGATCCCGTCGGCGAGGTTGGCGAGAACGGCGGTTACGTTGATCCTTCGGCTGTCACATACTACATCTTCGATGCCTTCGGTTCATATTATGACCCCGCCATCGCAGTTGTTGAGAACGGCGCTACCTCCTACACCTTTGACTACTCCGATTACACCGCCCAGGATTTCGTCGCATATCAGGTCACTGCAGGCTACAACGACTACTATTCGCTAGACTGTGCATCCAATATTGTCACTGTCGGCAAACCCGATGCAATGCCTTTTGTAGAATCATTTACTGATGGTTATTATCAGAACGTTTGGGTAATGGACCAGAATACCTCATATTCAGGCCAGGACTACGGTACCGTAGACGACAACTATTTCTCGTCTCTCATTGATCCGGAAGATCCTGAAGCCCCGACACCTCTGACCTCGCAGGACAAAGACAATGGCTTCTTCTACTGGATGCCCATCGAAAAAGACGTCATGGTAGGCATGCAGTCTGTACGTGTCAACATATCCAACGCTTCAAAACCAGTCCTCGACTTCTGGTATCAGGGCCAGGGTTCCACTATGGATGTACTGGTTGCCGGTGGTAACAAAGACTTCGAGGTCGTCAGGACACTTGATCTCAAAGCCAATCCCACAAGCGGCTGGACTCTCTGCCGCATTCCTCTGGACGCTTACAAGGCTGACGGCTGTGTTCAGTTTGCCTTCCGTCTGAACGCTGTCCACAATACCGATACAGAAATATGGTCAGTTCCTCTCGACCACTTCTCGGTACGCGACCTCGTCGACACCGACCTTCGTGTTGTACGCATGAATGCCCCCGAGAAAGCCAAAGTAGGCGAGACTGTGACAATCAGTGCTCCCATAGGTAATGACGGCGCCAAAGCAAGCACCCCTACTGTCACCTGGACTGTCAATGGCGAAGTCTTGGCCGAGACCGAACTTGAAGCAATTCCTGCCGATGGTTTCACAACTGCCCAATATCAGTATACTGTGCCAGTAAATGCAGACCCGGTTCTTGAATTCAGAATCCATGTCGAAGCCCAAGGCGATGCATACCCTGACAATAACGTTTCCAAGATTATCACCGAAATCAAATTTAACGAATACCCCGCTGTTTCCGACCTTTCAGCATCCCTCAGGGATAACACCGTAGTTCTAAAATGGTCTGAGCCCGTTCTGGATCCCACAGCAACAGTTACTGTCGAGGAAGACTTCGAAAATCCGGAGTATGTGCCCATGTCTATCACAGGTGCTGGCGAATGGACTGTCTATGATGGCGACGGACAGAAGACCTACAACATGTTCCATGAGAATTACAACCCCTTCCAGACTGCACCAATCGGATTCCAACTCTTCAACCGCAGTTATGCCGAGGTTCCGGAACAGTATTATATCGATGCCGAACCCCACAGCGGCGAGACCTTCATGATTGCGCCAAGCGCCGCCGGAGCCCTCAACGACAACTGGCTTATCTCACCCCGTCTGTCAGGCAAGGCACAGACTATAACTTTCTGGGCTAAGAGTTTCTCCAGCGCATGGCCCGAATCGTTCGAACTCGCCTGCTCGTCCACCGACAATCAGGTCGCTTCCTTCAACAATATCCTCACCGTTGAGAAAACAGATGCTGTTCCCGAGAAATGGACTGAATATCAGGTCGCTCTCCCCGAAGGAACACAGTACTTCGCCATCCATCATAATTCCTACGACACCTATGGTCTCCTTGTTGACGATGTCACATATGAGGCCGCACCCACAATGCCCGCCGATATGGCACTCGAAGGCTACCACGTATTCTGCAATGGCAAGCAATTGACCGATAAGCCCGTCAAGGCAACAGAATATGTAGACACACCGGCATTCAGTGCTTCTGACACCCAGCACTTCGAATATGCCGTAGCCGCTGTCTACAACTACGGGCCTTCACGTCTCAGCAATCCTGTCGAAGTCGAAATGACCACTACAGGAATAGAAAGCATCACCGCCGAAGATGCTGCCGCCTCTGGCGCCCAGTTCTTCAATCTCCTCGGTGTCCGTGTTGCAGCCGACCGTCTGACTCCCGGTGTTTACATCCGCGTAGCAACAGGCCGCGCATCCAAGGTCATGGTCCGCTGACCCTGACTAATCCATCTGATTAATCAACGAGCGTGTCTCCAGCGGCACGCTCGTTTTTTGTCCGTACACAAATTACCCACCTGCATATTGACAAAAAAAGTCGGTGTGCCTTAATTCGACACACCGGCTTGTATTATGAAAAGGAATATTTTACATCATCAGATGCCGCGACCGTGGCAGTTCTTGTACTTCTTGCCCGATCCGCAGGGGCATGGATCGTTGCGGCCAATCTTAGGAGCGGAATTCTTTATGGGCGATGTAGGTTGCTGACGGCCCTGGGGGGCTGAGGCGGCCTGTCGCTGTGCGGCCTCGGCGGCCTCGGGTGAATTGGACTGGGCTGCGGCTTCGCTCGGAAGAGTCGCCTTCGAGAGTTTGTAATCCTGGGCAGAACGCTGCTGGGGCATCGCGCGAGAGATTTCTGCCTGACCACGCATACGCTGACGTGCCTGAGCCGCTGCGGCCGCATCCTGGGCTGCCTGGGCTGCCGCGCGGGCTGCTTCTGCTGCCGCACGTTCCTGCTCGGTCGGCTCGCGACGGAACAGTTGTCCGCGCATGAGTTCCGAAACAGCCTTGGTGTTAAGATTGGAAAGCATGCGCTCGAACAGGTGGAAGGACTCGACCTTATAAATTACCAGCGGGTCTTTCTGTTCATATGAGGCATTGCGGACGCTCTGGCGCAGGTCGTCAAGTTCGCGAAGGTGCTCTTTCCACAGATCGTCGATGGTAAGGAGGAGTATCTTCTTCTGCCATTCCTTGACGAGAGAGGCACCGTTTGTGCGCACACACTCCTCTATGTCGAAAGTTATGCGGAATATGCGCTTGCCGTCGGTGATAGGCACGGCACGTATGCCGGTCTGCCCTTCCTCGACAATCTGCTGTATCACCGGAAGGATATCTGTGATTATAGCCTGGGACTTGCGCTCGAGTGTCTCCATGGCAAGGTTGTGCAGACGCGGAACAATCTCGTCACGCTCCATGTTGGAGAACTCCGAGGCGGTGAAATCCGGCTCGATGGTCACAACACGCATAAGTTCCAGACGCAGATCATCAAAATCGGTCGGCTGGTCGTACTGGGCCACCAGATTCTCTATGACATCGTATATCATGTTGGATATGTCGATGCCTATACGTTCACCCTTGAGGGCATGCTGTCGGCGCGAGTAGATGTATGTACGCTGCTTGTTCATGACATCGTCATACTCCAGCAGGTGCTTGCGGATACCGAAGTTGTTCTCTTCGACGCGTTTCTGGGCCTTCTCGATCGAGTTGTTGATCATCTTGTGCTCGAGCATCTCGCCCTCCTTGAATCCGAAGGTGTCGAGAAGTTTCATGATGCGGTCATTGGCATATACACGCATCAACTGGTCCTCGAACGATACGTAGAATACCGATGTGCCGGGGTCACCCTGACGTCCTGCACGACCACGCAACTGACGGTCGACACGTCGTGACTCATGACGCTCGGTGCCGATGATGGCGAGACCGCCGGCTTCCTTAACCTCGGGAGTCAGTTTGATATCGGTACCACGACCTGCCATGTTGGTGGCGATGGTCACGGTTCCGGGGCGGCCTGCAAGGGCCACGATCTCTGCCTCTTTCTGGTGAAGTTTGGCGTTGAGCACATTGTGGGGGATGCGGCGCATCTGAAGCATGCGGCTGAGCAATTCCGAGATCTCAACCGAGGTCGTGCCGACAAGCACCGGACGGCCCTCGCCTACGAGGCGCACAATCTCTTCGATGACTGCGGCATATTTCTCACGCTTCGTACGGTACACACGGTCGTTCAGGTCAAGACGGGCAACCGGCCGGTTGGTCGGGATAGTGACAACATCGAGTTTGTAGATATCCCAGAACTCGCCGGCCTCTGTCTCTGCAGTACCGGTCATGCCTGCGAGTTTATGATACATGCGGAAGTAGTTCTGCAGGGTGATGGTCGCGAAAGTCTGTGTGGCGGCCTCGACCTTGACGCCCTCCTTGGCCTCGATGGCCTGATGCAGTCCGTCGCTGTAACGGCGACCTTCCATGATACGGCCTGTCTGCTCGTCGACTATCTTGATCTTGTTGTCATCGATGACATACTCGACGTCTTTCTCGAAGAGGGTGTATGCCTTGAGCAGTTGGTTGACGGTATGTACGCGCTCGGACTTGATGGCGTAGTCGTTCATAATCTCATCCTTGCGTTCGGCACGTTCCTGCGGGTCGGCTATGTTCTCGAGTTCTGAAAGCTGTGCCGTGATATCCGGGAGCACGAAGAATGTCGGGTCGGAGATTTTGCCGGTGAGTTCGGCATAACCTTTGTCGGTGAGCTCTACCGAGCGGTTCTTCTCGTCGATAACGAAATAGAGGGGATCGGTGACGATAGGCATCTCGCGGGCATTGTCCTGCAGATAGTGGGCCTCGGTCTGTAGAAGTATGTTCTTCATGCCCTCCTGTGAGAGGAACTTGATGAGGGCGCCGTTCTTTGGCAGGCCTTTGTATGCGCGGAACAGAAGCAGTGCGCCTTCCTTCTGTTCATCCTTGTTGTCGGAGGCGAGTTTGGTCTTTGCCTCCGAGAGTATCTGGGTGACGAGGCGGCGCTGAGCACCGACAACAGTCTCGACGTTTGATTTGTATTCGTTGAAGTACTGGTCATCGCCTTTGGGAACGGGACCAGAGATAATCAGAGGAGTACGGGCATCATCAATAAGCACGGAGTCGACCTCGTCGACGATTGCGTAGTAGTGCTTGCGCTGAACCATGTCTTCGGGCTCCATCGCCATGTTGTCGCGCAGGTAGTCGAAACCGAATTCATTGTTCGTACCGAAAGTGATGTCGCAGTTATATGCGGCGCGGCGTGCCGGAGTGTTGGGCTGATGCTTGTCTATGCAGTCGACTGTAGAACCGTGGAACATGTACAGGGGACCCATCCACTCGCTGTCTCGTTTTGAAAGGTAGTCGTTCACGGTGACTACGTGCACGCCCTTGCGCGACAGGGAACGCAGGAAAACCGGCAGTGTTGCGACAAGGGTCTTGCCCTCGCCGGTAGCCATCTCGGCGATCTTGCCCTGATGGAGGACGATACCGCCCATCAACTGGACGTCATAGTGAACCATGTCCCAGGTTATCTCGTTGCCGCCGGCCATCCAGTGGTTCTTCCAGAGCGCTTTGTCACCCTCGATGGTGACGAAGTCGCGGCCCTGGGCTGCAAGTTCACGGTCAAGGTCGGTGGCCGTCACCTCCACAATCTCGTTGGCGGCAAAACGCGCCGCGGTCTCGCGTAGTGTAGCGAAGACAACGGGAAGATGGTCATTGAGTTGATCCTCCAGTATGTCGAGTATTTTCTTCTCGTGAGCGTCAATTTCGTCCCACAGGGGCTGACGCTGGTCGAAGGGAAGGGTTTCGATTTTCTCACGGGCTTCGTCTATGGCCTTCTGGTCAGGAGCGATAGCACCGTCGATATCGGCACGCACGGCGTCAATCTTGGCACGGAGTTCATCATTTGATAAGGCCTTCATCTGAGGGCCCAGGGCGTTTATAGAGTCTACTATGGGCTGAAGAGCCTTGCGGTCGCGGCTCGATTTGTCGCCGAAAAGTTTGCTGAGTATGCCGGTAAAAGACATAATATTTTATAATTAGGGTGTTTACGATTTTATAATACGGTCTTCCGACCTGAATATGTATCACTCACGGCTGGATACGCCGAAGCAATACGCAAAATTACTAAAAAAAGTTGAATTAGCGGACAATAAGCTCTTTTCAGTCTGAAATCATAGTATCAGACCGGGCAGAGAGGCGCCGTTGGGCGATCTTATCCGCAGGAGACGGCATACGGTAGGCGCTATCCGGCGGGCATCCACGGGTGTGGCTATGCGTGCGGCCTTTACCTCGGGGGCGAGGATGAAGACTGGCGCGGTAGTAACTGCCTTCGAGGTCTGTGGTGCTCTTTTCAGCGCGGGATTGTTGAAATCGTCGACAAGTTCCCATCCGGGTATTATGTCGACAAGCAGGTCTCCGCTCAGTCGCGGATCTGTATTTCGGCGCAATGCCTGACTGCGCTCATGATTTGCCGAGCCGTCAAGCAGTTGGTCTATGGTTACTACGTTATGTACGCCCGCCATTCGGGCAAGGAACATGGCCGCCTCGGAACGCAGCAGGGCGATATCCTTGCCACGCTCTTCCGCGAGCGCGTTGTCAAGATAGAACTGGCTGTTATGGAACCCCTTGACCCACTGCCCGTTGCCATGCTTGGCCATTAGATACATGTTCAGCAGTGATACCGCCTTGCGTGTCGAGAACTGGCCGCCGGGCATATTCCATTTGCGTGCGTCCACGCGGCGTGTGGTGGCAGGTGGCGTCGAACTCAGCACTATCACGGCATTGTCCATGCCGACATTCCGTTCTATGGCCGCGAAGAGACTTGCCAGGTTACGGTCAAGTTTCAGGTACGAGTCTATCTGTTCGTAACGGCTCTCTGCGTCTTTGCTGCCCGGATAGGGCTTGAGGGTGTAGCCAAGCGAGAGGACATCGGCACCGTCGTGCTTACCGAGTTTCAGTGTCGATATATAGTCTGTTGCCAGACGAGTCACCTCGTCATTTGCCAGCGGGGAGGCCTTGTAGTTGTATATGTGGTCGGGGTCTGCCGCCTGGAAGGTGTAACGGAACGGATGTTTTGTCAGATGGTCAGGCAGGATATTCATCTGACCGATTCCTTCCGCAGGCTTCCACTGGGCTGTATCGAGTCGTACGCCCAGCGGGGTGAAGCGGTTGATGTCGGCCGCCGGGGTCGGGAATTCCTTGAAGAGGGTTGTGGACGCCCAGTAACCGGTCTTGTCGTTGAGCCATACCGCGGAATTCGCCGCATGGCCGCCTAACAGCAGTGCGTTCATCGCCTCCGGAGCGATCGCATAGGACAATGTCACCCCGCCGCCCGCTATGCGTATCTCATCGGCGAAAGTGGTCAGCGGCAGGCGGTCAAGAGAATAGGTCTCGTCGGTATAGTTGCCCATTGTCTTGCCGTCGTCAAGAATATTGACGGGGCGAAGGGCCGAGGTATCGTAAATCGTTGCCGAAGGTATGCCGTTTGACGAAGGCGCTGCCCCCGTCATCAGCATGGCTGTTGAGGCGACAGCGTCAAGATTCGTACCGAAATCGGCATTTTCTATGGTTACACCGTTTATTGTAAGGCGGTTGAATCCTTTGTCCGATAAATGACGCGACAACTCGTCGAGGTTCTCCAGCCTAAGGCCGTCGACCACGATATTGACAACAAGTTTCGTGCGCTCGCCTGCATTCACTGCCATCGACAGCATCGATGCCATAAGCAGCGCCATCAGGCGGGGTGTTGTCGGATTGAGTTTGCGCTTCATTTCTTCGCTTTGTTGTTTTATCGCTTTAAATTTCTGTTATTGTCGTCCTTTGCCTTTAAACGGACAGAGAGTAGGTTTTAGTATTATGGCACCGTATGTCCCTCCGCTCAGAACGGCAGCGAGCATCAGTGGCCAGAATGCCGAGTTGGCCGACTGAGGTATGAGTGGCCAGCATATCATCAGCAAAAATGTTGCCAGAGACTCGGCTGCCATAATCCATGCCGCCGCACGACGTGTCTTATGTGGCCATACAAGCACGGACGCCACAATCCATAGTGGATTCAGCCAGACCATTATATAATTCGGATGGGTGGCAAAATGTTCGGAAACCATGACAAGAAACCAGACAAGCATGCCTGCCAGACCGAAAATCACAGCCACAAGACTGTAGAACCAGACGGACGCCCTGTGTCGCCTAAAGTCCCTGACGCACAGGAATAATGTCAGTGCGAAAAACGCCCAGCATACAAACAGGGGAGTTGCATACCACGGCGTCGGCCCACCGACGGCATTATCCACCGGGACGTCATTGATAACATTTGTTCTTGAGACAAGTTTACGCCCCCCTGCATTCGCACCGTCGAGCTGCGTGTCGAGGACGACCGGCGCAAAGGCTTTCTCGCGGGTATTGATCGGCCGGTCTATTCCTGCGCCAAGCGCAAGGTCAATTCCGAACTGATACCAGGGATAGTTTGCATGGTAACGGCGCATCACCGATCGGAATGTCTCTCCGTCCGCCTGCGATCCTTCGGTAGGCGCGGCAAGCACGATGCTGTCTCCAAGCGCCCGCTCGACTATTCCCAGTGGGCGTGTCGCGCAGTTGTCAAGCACGTAGTTGTATCTGTACACTTTGTTCTCAGGGCGCAGATTCTCGTCGAGCAAGCAGACAAGACGCGCCTTCTGTTCCGCAGTCATGTCGATTTCATGCTCTACAATACGGCGTCCGTCATCAAGATACGGAATCACGAAATACTTCCAGGGAACGAGTGAGACCCAGTAGTCCGTCTCGCCTTTCACGTAGCGGTAGGCGAAATTCGGTGCGTCGAAGTCGAATGTGCCGTAACTGACGGCATAATCCGCTCCGTTCATCCGCAGACGCAGCACGCTGTGACCCTCGAGTTCGTAAATCTCCGAACCGGGATAGAAATTGACCAGCGAAACGACAGTGTCGCTCTGCGCCCACATGGACACAGCCGCGATTATATATATTATAAGGTGTAACAGTCGTTTCATCCTGCGTTTGTCTGTTCTGTCAATATCCTTTTTCAATATCAGGCTTGCCTTGTAATAAAAGAAAGACCCGACATGAATCGGGTCTTTTTCGAGGTACCTAGCAGAATCGAACTGCTGTACACGGTTTTGCAGACCGTTGCCTCACCACTCGGCCAAGGTACCGTTCGGTCGTTTACGGGTGCAAAGTTAAAACTTTTGTTCCTATCCTCAA
Organism: uncultured Porphyromonadaceae bacterium; assembly: GCA_937989585.1. Classification (GTDB taxonomy): domain Bacteria; phylum Bacteroidota; class Bacteroidia; order Bacteroidales; family Muribaculaceae; genus CAG-873. Next base: position 47,922 of record CALKRW010000064.1, read on the forward strand.
AATTTTTTCGTGAAAATCTCGCAAAATCTACCAATCTTCACTCAAAACTTCGCACAAAACTGCATCCGACCGCCATATTTGGACGTTCCTGAGGGTTTTTAATATATGATCGCCGAGCCTACGCCCTCCTGTTCGCCAACCTCGTTGCCGCGTTTCACTTTTTTGCCGTAACCGAATGTGTAGGTGACGGACAGGCTCAGGCGGGCATGATAATTGGTGTCGAAACTTGTCCTGCGCTCACTGTATAGCGGACTCTCGATGTAGACATCTCCGCTTTTCCAGCTCGAATTGAACATGTTGTAGGCCGTCAGCCGCACGTTCAGGTCCGAGTTGCCCCATCCGGCCACTATGTAGTAGTAAGACGGCGACTTGGATGTTCTTGGAGCCTGGTTGGACATCGACTTTTTAGATGTCTCGTACAATGCCTGGAAATAGAATTGGTTGAGGTAATATATCACCTGGGCTCTTACCTCAAAGGGATTGCAGTCCCTGTCATATACGCCGGTCGAATGGTTGAAGCGCTGTCTTGCATTAAGGTTTAGCTGAAGGGACTTATCGAAAAGTTTCAGGTTGGCCGAAACGCCGATCATGCCCCTGATATAGTCGCCTGAGTTGACATATGTCCTCAACAGCGCGCGTCCGTCTTCATAAGGCAGATAGGTTGTCAGGGATTTGTTGAACAGTTCGTAGAAGTTCCCGTATGCGTTCAAGGCGAACATATTCGATGGCAGCCAGGTGTAACCCACATTGAAAGTGAAGTGACGCGAATTCTTGAGCAGGGGATTGCCGGTTACATACATGAACTCGTTGTCGCGCAGCAGGTCCGAGGCCTTCTGGTTTATGCCCGGTGTATTGTTGGCGAACTGTATATATGCCGAGATCGAGTTCTTTGAGTCAGGTGCGTAACCGAGGTTTATGTGCGTGAACGGATATACGTCGTTGTTGACTATGCCGTTGATGTCTGACTGTTCCCATATTACACCGGCATCGGCATACAGGCTGACTTTATTTGTCTTGAGGTTATAGCATATCTCTCCGTCCGCGAACGGATTGCCGAAGCGGTCTGAGTATGAGGCATTGCCGGTATACCGCAGTCTGTTCAGTATTTTTCCGCCGTCTACAGTCAGCATGAATGAATGTTTCTTGCCTAATCTCTTTGTGAGGGTTGCATCGGCACGAAAAAAATATGCATCCTCACGGGCGTTGCGGAGAATCGCATCCGACACCGAGGTGACGTACGACATACTGTTGTTGTTGTGCGTGTAGGATACCTGTGGACGGACACTTACCGCGAAGTCGTTCGGCAGTGCGAGGTAGAATGAGCCGTTGTAGTTCACCGAGTTGCTGTGCGATTTATTGTTTCGGCTGAATGTATGGTTCTCATCGTTTGCCGGCAGATATGCCAGCGAGCCGCTCTGGTCATGGAAAGGACTTGACAAATGACTGTAGCCGAGGGTGTTGCGTATCTGCACTTTCTTGGTATTGTAGGTCGCGCGGAAAGTCACGGGATAATTGTCCTGACGTGAGTGGTCCTTGTCGGTCTTTTCCTCGCGCAGCAGCGTATAGTCCTTCCCTTCGGCATCCTTCAGCGAATACTCCGCAAGCGCGTCATAGCCATTGTGACTTTTGTCTCGGTTTCTTGCAGAGACATAGACGTCATACGTCATCTTCTTGTATGAGAACTTCGAGAACACGTTGGCTTGCGATGACAGACCCACAAGAAAGCCCTCGTTAGCCGAAAGTTTGGTATAACCGCCGTATTCATACTCCTGAAGAATGATATTGATGACCCTCTGCGCTCCGTGGAAACGGGGGTCTACCGGGAATTCGAGATATTCTATCCTGCGCACGTCGGCCATGCGCATGCCCTCCATTTCTTCACCGCTCGCCTCCACGTAGTTGATGAATATCGACACGTCTCCGCCGGTGTTGCTTGTGACTGAATTGTTTATCGCGTCTATCTCTATCTGCGGGATCGCCATGTGACGCAAGAGGTCGATCGCATTCTGCGAGGCGTTCTTCTGGCGTGTCGAGGGTACATATACCGTGCGGTCGGGATATGCTGTCGCCGCCTGTCCCTCGACCGACACCTGACGCAGTAGCGTGGCGTTGACAGGCATCACTATGTTGCCGAGGTAGAAGTTTGGACAATGTAGTGTGACCGAATGGTAGCCCATGCAACTCGCTTTCGCGATAACGTTCCTTCGGTCACATGGGATTGTGAAGCGTCCGTCGGCTCCGGCTATGCCGTAGGTTATAACCGTAGAGTCTTTCGGCGCGAGAAGCATCACCGTCGCTCCGGCCACCGGCTCTTTGTCGCTGCCCATTACACGGCCGCTGTAAACGAATTTGCCGTGCTGAAGCGCCTCGATGAAATAGTCGTTGTCCCTCCTTATTACAGATACGGGATTCAGCCCCGTTATCTGGCGCAACGCGTCGTACACGTCGTCGGTACGTATTCTTGCCGATGTACGGTAGTTGTCGAGTTCCTTATATATGAAAGATATGTTGATGTCCGGATGCTCCTTGCTTATTTTCACTATGGCCTCCGAGACGGGCGTGTTGTGGAACGTATAATTGAACGTATAGGCTCCGGCTGAGATGAATGTCACCACAGCCATAATGATGGTCAGTATGGTTCTCATTGTTACTCGACGGTTAGCGTGTTGTCCTTAAGTGTTATGTTTATCTGCTCGAATGTGTTGAGTTGCGACACGACTTCGTCAAGCGGCAGCGAGGGATTCAGTTTGTAATACAGGCGAAGACCCGAGGCTTCCTTGTTGTCGAACACCACTTCGACGCCATAGGCCGAGGCGACCTCGTTCATTATTGTCTCAAGGCTCTCGTCCTCGAACATCACGGAATTCTCCCTGACAGTAATTGAATCTGCCGGGACTCCGGTGACTGCGGGCGCTATGGTCCTGACGACCGCGGCGGTCTTTGCCGGCCCTTCTTTCATTGGTTCGCTCTTACGCTCCGTAACGGCCACAGTCAGTGCGATTCCCGCAGCCACGGCTACTATGGACGTAGCGGCTATCGCGGCTATTGACGCCGCGCGGCTTCCGAACCACATGAAGTATCGGCGGCGAGGACGCACGTCATGTTTTTGCGCGAAACGCTTCCACTCGGCTTCGACATCGGGTTCCTTTCCGGCCTCTACTGCCGAATCGACCTTACAAAGCAGATTGTATACCTCTCTTGTCTCGGGGTCGGACAGGATTTCCTGCAACTGCTCCGAGTTATATCTGTCGGGGTGCTCGACTATATCGAGTACAATTCCGTACTTGTCTTTATCCATTTTCTTTTAGTTTTTTTCGGATGAATGTGAGTGCACGACTCAGATGACGGTATACCGCAGTCTCGCTTATGCCCATAATCGTTGCTATTCGCGAGAAAGGCATGCCTTCGGTAAATCTCATTTCCATGACGCGACGGGCCTGAGGAGAGACATCGTTATTTATCATATTGTCTATCCTCTCGATTGTCTCCTCGTCGGGCCATTCCTCTTCGTCATATTCCTCATTATCGAGAAAATAACGCTCCGCTATGCGCTGGTGGATCCCGCAGTCGCGTATATGATTGAGACAGCGGTTGCGGACAGCCTTCTGAAGATACCCTCCCGTAACAGGAAAGTCGGGATATCCGTCGAGCAAGGTCACGAACACATCATGGACGATGTCGCGCGCAAGATCATCGTCGTGCAGAAGCGCCACGGCCAGCCGGTACATCTGCGCATAATGTGATTTGAAGAGTTGCTCTATGTCGTTTCTGTTCGTCATACACTAATAAGACACACGACATCCTCAAAACTCAACCCTGAGAGGGAAAAATTTCCGAAAAAAATTTCATGAAGCAGACAGTCAGCGGCCATAATTCACACTTATGCCCCTGCTTATCAGATATGTAGTTTTATACCAGCCATAAGGCTGCGAGGCAGCGACGGACCGTAGATATATCCCGAGTCACGGAGAGCGCCCTGGTCGAAGTCTTTCTGGTAACTGTTGAAGATATTCATGACTCCCACGCTGAAGTCAAGGCAGGCGGTCTTGAAGATCTTCAACTCATAATTAATCTTGAAATTTGCATCGAAGAAACTGGGCGTATCGACTGCCTTGTCCACAGGCGTTCCCGAACCGGCCATGTGCTGCACCAGCATGCTCCCGGTATATGTGCCCGACATCGAGGCCGTGAAGTGTTTGTTGATTGTGTACGAAGCCGTCATGAAGCCATAAAGGTCCGGCGTTCTGAACATCTTCTTCACAGGTGCCACATCGGGATCCTCGCTCCAGTACTCATACTGCTTGTAGCGGCTGTTCTGCCACGATTCCACCCTGCACCATCCACTTCGGACCGGCAAGACGCAGTTCGGCGTTGAGTCCGATCACTCTGGCGCCACCGCCGTTGTAACGTTCCTGCACGGCATTCCCCTCCGCATCCGTCCCGTCAAGCAGACGCAATGCGAACACATCGCGCAGGTCGGTATAGAATCCCTCAATCATCAGGTTTGTCTGTACAATGCCGATGCGTTTGTAGAAATCGGCCGAGAAACTGAAACTGTTGCTGCTCTCCTGCTTGAGGTCCGGCGCAAGGACTGTCACAAGGCGTTCTCCGCCCACGATGCCTATGTGGAAATCCTCGTCATAAGTTTGCGGCGAGCGGAAACCCGTGGAATACGACAGCCTGAAATTCATCTGCTCCGACGGGTTGAAACGTATGTTCACGCGGGGCGAGACAATGGGATTGTGAATCATCGAGTGCTTGTCTATACGTGCGCCGACAAGCAGACCCCAGCGCTCATCTCGCCACTCGTTCTGTGCGTAGGCGCTGTATGTGTTCACCCTCTGGCTCATGTCGTGGTTGTAGCCGACGGTCACATCGTGCAGGTAATTGTAGTTGTATTCTATGCCGCCCACAAACTCTGCGGGCATGAACAGAACTTTCTTAAACGACTGGGTCCATTGCGCTCCTCCGGTTGCCGTCAGGTCGTTGGTCCGGCCGTAGGCGTTGGGATCCCTGTCGCTTCCGTAGTAACTCTTGCGGCGCACGCTCTGCAGGGCCGCGAATACGTTCAGGTGCCTGTCACGCGACGCCGACCACCAGTCGAACGCGAGGTCGCCGCCATGATTGTTATGTTCCACCTGCTCGGCAACCATAGCCATGTGCGGCGGGTTGTCAAGGTCGTCACCTCCGCGGCGGTACTCCTGTGTGGTGTGATACTCTGCCGTCAGCCTCGTATCGGGACTGATGCGCATGTTGGTTCGCGCGCCGATTGTCTTGCTGTTGATTTTCGGTATCTCGGTGAAGCCGTCACCGTCATGGTCATAGCCGTCACGTGTTCGGCTCTGGCCGTAAACGGTGAGTCCCAGTTCGTTGTTCTGACCGACAACCGAGGCATTGAACGTAGTATTGTTGTCCAGAGCGCCGCTCACGCCCATCGACGTCAGCGTGTGGCTCACCTCGGCATAGTTCACGGTCGGGTCCTTGGTGATGATGTTCACAGTGCCGCCGATTGCCGACGAGCCGAACAGCGCCGAGCCTCCTCCGCGCATCACCTCCACGCGGTCTATCATGTTGGCGGGTATCTGTTCGAGTCCATACACGCCCGCGAGCGCCGAAAACACCGGACGCGAGTTCATCAGTATCTGTGAATAATGTCCGTCCAGACCGTTTATGCGCACCTGGGTGAATCCGCAGTTCTGGCAGTCGTTCTCCACACGCACGCCCGGCTGATAGCACAGCCCGTCGGCAAGTGTCGGAGCGTCAACCAGGCGGAAGATACGGTCATCCAAAACGCTCACCAGCGACGGACTGTTGCGGCGCTTGAGTTCGCTCTTCGACCCGGTGACCACCATCTGCTCGAGCATCATGGCGTCCGGCACGACCTCGAAATTCAGTTCCAGGGTCTTCCCCGCCTCGAGTTTCACCTTCCGGCGCTCGGTCACATAGCCCGTATAGGATGCTTCGACGACCACCTCGCCGGCCTTCAGGTTCCTCAGAGCATAGTGTCCCGAGGCATCGGTACTCGTTCCGACCTTCTGGGACGGTATACTGATTATGTAGAATGGGAGATGTTCCCCGGTCTCCTTGTCAATCACATGACCGGTAATATTTGTATCACTTGTCTGACCTTGGACGAAAAGGGCCGATGCCATCACGACTATCAGCACGATATATTTTACCATAGAATATGATTCGGCGGCGGAATTAAAGTGGATAAATAATACTTGGATTAGGAATGAATACAATTGCTGTGATAATAATCAAAAGAACCCGCCGCCCGTTTTGACCCCGCAAAATTACAAAAATCCCACCACCCTCGCAACTGCCTGCCCCTACCCGCCAATACCCAAAACTAAGTATTTAAACCAAATTTAAAACGAAACAGCGGCGCGCCGAATCCGGAACGCCGCTGTTTTATTTTGTCTGTTCGTTCTATCGCATTAGTTCGATGCGCTTCTCCTTGGCCAGACGGCGCAGGTTCAGTATGGCATAGCGCATCCGGCCGAGAGCCGTGTTGATCGACACGCCGGTCTTCTCGGCTATCTCCTTGAACGACAGGTCGCGGTAATAGCGCATAACCAGAACCTGGCGCTGCTCGCGTGGCAACGCCCGTATCAGGTGGCGAATGTCGTCACGTATCGCCGTGTCGACCATAATATCCTCGATGGTCTCGTCGGCAAGTTCGCGACGGTTCAGGACATCGTAGTCAGGCTGAGACGCCGACACCGCCGCCTCTGTCTTGGTCTGACGGTAATGGTCGATTACTATATTGTGTGCTATGCGGATAATCCACGACGAGAACTTTCCGTCCGCTGTATATCGGCCCTGCTTGATGGTCATGATCGCCTTCACGAACGTTTCCTGGAATGCATCGTCCGCAAGTGTGCCGTCCTTCAGTATCGAATATATATAGTTATAGACCCGACTCTTATAGCGCTCGAGGAGAGTGTCGAAAGCCTGGTTGTTTCCGCAGGCAAATGACTCAATCAACTGGTCATCAGTGCGGTCAGTCAAAGTTTGCATTTTCAAATCTACAACAATTTTTAGTTTAGAGTAGAGTCAGGCAATAGGCAATGATCGGTTTTAGGTGATTGGTAATTAACTTATTAGACGCGTTTTCGAACGCGCTTATCAGATGCAAAGTTATACAAAATATCGCGCACAGCCAAACATTGTAAGACTTATTTAGTAATTTTTAAAGATATCACGGCAATAAAAAGCATTTCTCACCGTACATGTATGCCAAAATAATTTTTGTTAATTTTTTATCACCGCAATGAAATAAATCAACTGTCACGACGTTATATATGTGCATTCAACCCTAAAGCATACCTGCCTATGAAGAAAAACTCTACCCAACAAAACCCGTCCGTTACAATGACAGCAACCGTCGAACAGCCCAGAGGCCCAAGAAGCCAGACACTGAATTTCCTCAAACAGTTCGCCCGCGTTTACGCCCCGGCCCCCATCGGCGGAATCATAATCAACTGACGACATCTCTAGGCGGTGTTCCGTGCCGCCGGACAAAAAAATTTAATCGAGCGCTTGGAATTGACAGAATTATGTCGTACCTTTGCGCTCGATTTCCGTGCCACCTTATCTTGTGGTCAGCAGAAATTCCTTATCAATATTTTTATAAACAATCGCTTAACTCCTAACCAATGCGTTACGAAACCGTTTTCATTTTAACTCCCGTTTTGTCTGATGTCCAGATGAAGGAAGCGGTAGAAAAGTTCAGCAACGTCATCGCCGAGAACGGCGGTACAATTGTGAACTCCGAAGAGTGGGGCATGCGCAAACTCGCCTACCCCATCCAAAAGAAATCCACCGGATACTATTGCCTGATTGAATTCGAGGCTCCCGGTTCTTCCGTCAAGAAACTCGAGACCGCTTTCCGTCGTGACGAGCGCGTTATCCGCTTCCTCACTTTCCGTCTCGACAAATACGCCGCTCAGTATGCTGAGAAGCGTCGCAGCCTCAAGGGCGCCAAAAAAGAAGTAGAATCTGCTCCCGCAGCAACCGAAGAAACCAAGGAGGACTAAATCATGGCACAATCTAAATCCGAAATCCGCTATCTCACTCCGATGTCTGTTGACGTCAAGAAGAAAAAATACTGCCGCTTCAAACGTGCCGGCATCAAGTATGTTGACTACAAGGACCCCGAGTTCCTCAAGAAATTCCTCAACGAGCAGGGCAAGATTCTTCCCCGCCGCATCACCGGCACCTCTCTCAAATTCCAGCGCCGTGTCGCTCAGGCCGTCAAGCGTGCCCGTCACCTCGCTCTCCTGCCCTACGTTACCGACCTGATGAAATAACCCCTTAAAGTTGAAGGAAACCTTATGAAAATCATTCTCAAAGAAGACGTTCACGGACTTGGATACAAGGACGACGTCGTAGAAGTAAAAAACGGCTACGGCCGCAACTACCTCATTCCTACCGGCAAGGGCGTTATCGCCACTCCTTCCGCTCTTAAGGTTCTGGCCGAGAACCAGCGCCAGCGCGCTCACAAACTCGCTCAGATCAAGGCCGAGGCCGAGGCTGCCGCCGCAGCACTCCAGGGCGTTGAACTAACCATCGCTACTAAGGTTAGTTCCACAGGCACAATCTTCGGTTCTGTTGGTCCTATCCAGATTGCCGAAGCACTCGAGAAACTCGGCCACAATGTCGACCGCAAACTCATCTCCATCAAGGATGCAGTTAAGGAAGTCGGCAAATACACCGCTCAGGTCAACTTCCTCAAGGACGTAACCGCCGAAGTTCCCTTCGAGGTTGTCGCCGAGGAAGCCTGATATTCATTCCACGCGAATGATTAGATAGCATCATCATTCCAACTCCAATTTATATCCCGACTGCGGCCTTCATCGTGATGATGAGGGCCGTGGTTTTTTATCTCCCCGCGCCATCTATACATTTGTTGTTGTCGGTTTGACTTTTTTCCCATATCTTTGCCATCATTCTCTTGACAGGAAATATGCACCCCCGATTCATCATAGCAACAATCTGCGCCCTGATCGCCGTCACGTCTTCCGCGCGATACGGGATGCCTGACTCTATTGACGATTATCTATCCGCATACTCGGAACACATACCCTACCGCCATATCGTCCATCCCCCGGTCCATCCCGACTCCGCTGACATCCGTCTTTACAGGAACAAATCATTCTGGCGCGCGTCAGCCGAGGTTGTCGGCATGAACCTCGGCCTATGGGCATTCGACAGATATGTTCAGAAAGGTCGTTTCGCATACATCTCATGGAACACGATCCGTGACAATTTCAGACACGGATTCGAATGGGACAACGACCATCTCAGCACAAACATGTTCGCCCATCCTTACAACGGTTCGATCTTCTTTAACGCAGGACGTTCCAACGGTTTCAATTTCTGGCAGTCCGAACTTTTTGCCATCGGTGGAAGCGCCATGTGGGAAATGTTCATGGAGAGGGAATACCCCTCGACCAACGACATTATAGCCACCCCGGTCGGAGGTGCCGCTCTCGGCGAGGTCCTTTTCCGCACATCCGACCTCATAATCGATGACCGCGCCTCAGGCAGCGAGCGCTTCGGTCGTGAGCTTGCCGCCTTCTTTGTCAGCCCCATGAGAGGCATAAACCGGCTTGTCACAGGTGCCGCATGGCGCAGACGATCAACCTCCGGACGTCAGTTCGGCATACCTCCGATCAGTGTCGAACTCTCACTCGGCACACGCTACCTCTCGCTTGAAGGATATGATGGCGGAAGCCATGCCGGTGTCGCCGCCGAAATCAATATCGAATACGGAAACCGTTACGCCGGACACTCCCACGCGCCATACGAATACTTCTCATTCCTGATGGAACTTCAGGCAATCAGATCACAGCCATTGCTCAGCCGCGTCGAAATCATGGGACGCCTTCTGGCAAGCGAAGTCATCGACAAGGACAGATTCAGTGCCAATGTAGGACTTTACCAGCACTTTGACTATTTCGACTCCGACACCATCAGCCCCGACAGAAAATCGTTCCCCTTCCCATGCGCCGTGCCTTACAAACTTGGCACTCCCGCTTCGGTCGGCGGAGGTGTAATGTTCCGTTACCTGCCCGTAAAATCCATATCGATGGACGGCTATCTCCATCTCAACGGCATCATTCTGGCCGGAATCCTTACCGACTTCTACCGCGACTACCACCGCAACTACAACTGGGGATCCGGATTCTCATTAAAAGCCGGCGTGAACCTCGCTCTACGCGACGACCGGCTGGCCGTGAGGCTCGCCGACCAGTTCTATCGCGTCTATACCTGGAACGGTTACGATTCCGGTGCCGACTGGTCCCTGACACCTGAGGGAAAACCCGTCGACGTTCAGGGCGACCAATCATCTTCCTCCTTCAACCACTTCGAGATTTCCGCCGATTACCGGCTATGGCGGAGCCTGTACCTAACCGGCGGCATCGACTTCTACACCCGCACAACCAGATACGACAACATGATAATCCGCTATGACAACGCCCTGACATCCACTCCCGTCATTGACAGCAGGCAACTCGGCATACACCTAATGCTTACCTGCAAATTCTGAAAAAGGCATTTATTATATCTCTCCGGAGATCAAGGCGTTCCGATACCTGGTCGGAGACATGCCGATACGGTTCCTGACATACTTCCCGAAGAATGACATGCTTGGAAATTCAAGATAGTGCGTGATCTCCTTTATCGACTTGTCCGTGTTCTTTAATTGATTGCGTATATCCGTAAAAACGAATTCATTTATTATGTCCAGCGTCCTTTTCCCTGTCTGAGCCTTACACACCACCGACAGATATTTGGGCGTGACACACAGTTGTCTCGCATACCACTCAACGCTGCGCGGTTTGATGCGCTTGTGCGAGATCAGTTCCATGAACTTCTTGAACAGCAGCTCGCCCTGCGTCAAGTTGCTGTCCTCTGACAGCATCCCCGGTCTTATGTTGTCAGCGATCTCATTGAGGGCGGATCTTACAGTGGCATATATGATCTCTCTTGTAAACTCATTGGGGATAATCTTAGTCTTGGAACTGATTATCTCCCCATAGAGCTCAAACATCCTGCGACTTTGCTCCGTGACCGATATTACAGGACTTTCTTTCAACTGGAATATCTTTCGCCACAAATAACGGTTCGAGACACATTCCGCAAGAATTCCAAGAGAAAGACACAGCACCGAGCCATTGAAATCAGGGCTGACCGTCAACTCTGAAACCGAATCGTTCGGTTTGATTATCAATATTTCACCCGTTGACAATACAAGCGGATAGCCATTGATTTCCGCATGACACCTTCCCTCCCGGCATCCAACTATTACAGCCATGTCAAGCCTTATGGCACCATTGATTATCGGTATATCGCTCACCGAGTCATGAAAGGCGATGTCTCCGTCACAATAACAGTCCGGGGATATCCTCTTTATCGAATCGAAATCAAACTCCTTTATCGTTTTCATATAAAATATTGATTGCAAAAATCCGGGCTCAAATTTACTGTAATAATTCATTCCTGCATTGTTCCATTCTTCGCTTTTTATATCCCAATTAGCCATAAATGCGAAAAGCCGGATGCTTTTATCTACTGATATACAGACACATCCTGGAAGTACATCATTCAATCACGGCCATATAGGTCCACGATAAAGGAAAAATAGAACACCACAGTACAGACTTTAATCTCGAACTTTGCCGGTGGAATCATTTACACGCCTGATCCGTAGCCTGACGGCACATTTACAGTCAATCAAACTAATAGTCTCATGAACTCCAAGTCCTTACAGTTAGCGGTATACCTTCTTGCCCAGATTATGCTGACAGCCTGCGACATGATCGAGAGCCATCCCTATGACGTACACATATCGGGAGAAAAACATCTGACTGACAAAAACAAGGGACTCATCGAGTCAGGACTGAAAGGACGGCACTCCTTTGTCTTCGCCATGATTTCCGACACACAGAGAGGATTCGACGAGACAGCCGATGTCGTCCAGGCAATTAACAGCAGGCAGGACATAGACTTCGTTGTCCACGGCGGAGACATGACCGAATATGGCACATCACGTGAACTCGAATGGACACGCGACATTCTTAATAGACTTAATGTCCCATATATCAGCGTCATCGGCAACCATGACTGTATAGCCACCGGACTGGAGGCTTACAGAACAATCTTCGGAGACCTGAACTATTCATTCATTGCCGGCGACATAAAATTTCTGTGTCTCAACACCAACGCCCTCGAATTTGACCGTTCGGTCGACGTACCCGATTTCTGTTTCCTTGACAACGAACTATCCATGACACCGCCCGAGGTTTCGGGAACAATAGTCCTGATGCACGCCGGACCCTTCAGCGAGCAGTTCAACAATAATATCGCCCGCGAGTTCCATGAAAGGCTTAAATGCTTCCCTGACCTAAGGTTCTGTCTATATGGCCACGGACATAAGGTTAAAGCCTCCGACCCCTTTGGCGACGGGATTATGTATTACGAGTGCGCAAGTATCAGAAAACGCTCATTCCTGCTGTTCACTGTCAGAGAAGGAGATTACGATTATGAAGTCATTGAATTTTAAAAAATTACTCTTCACCATCCTTTCACTGGCATTCGCCCACCGAATATTTGCCATTGATCTCCGCCCTGACAACGCGTCCGTACAGTGCGGAGGAGGCATGGGGATTGTCTCGGCCGGAACCGGATGGCGCTACGGCTGTTGTCAGCGATGGGAAACGGAAATGTTTCTTGGCTTCATTCCGAAATACGACTCAAATTCGGCCAAAGCGGCTATTGCCCTAAAAGAAAATTTCATACCCTGGCAGATAAGGCTTAACGATAGTTTTTCCCTTGAGCCACTTACAGCAAGCATTTACTTCACCACCGTGCTGAGCAAGCGTTTCTGGGTGAGACAGCCCGACTGGTATCCATCCGGATATTACAGACTGTCCACCAAAATCCGTGCAAACATCGCCATAGGCCAGCGCATAGGATGGAATCTTCCGGGAGGAAGTCCATTCCGCCGCATTTCTGCATACTACGAGATCGGAACATGCGACATCTACGCCCTCTGCGCCGCCGGCAACAAAGAAATCGGACCCCGCGACTGGCTCCAGTTGTGCCTCGGCCTCAGACTCACCTTCCGCCACTGATCCCCAATGAAGCCTGATAAGTTAATCATACTGTCTCTGACTGTCATGATTGCAATGACATTACCAATCACAGCCCGTGCGGTGAAGGTCCTGGATTCCGTTCAGACCAAAGACACAGCCATGCGTATTGACGACAGCGTTATTCATGCAGATTCCAAGTCGGACATGAAATCGGAAACAACCCCTCTGACGCCATATGCCCTGCCGTATTCCCTGAACGGGAACTCATACGACTGGCATAGACTTTGGGTTAACACGGCGACGTTGAGCGGTGCTTTCGTCGGGACATTGCTTGTCCTGGAATGTTTGCCCGAAGATGCCACCACATGGAACAGGGCCGAACTTCAGGATGTGCCTTTGTTCAAGCGCTGGCACAAACACGTGATAAAGAAAGGACCTGAATGGGATCACGACAAGTTCTATTTCAACTATATCCTCCATCCATATGCCGGGGCGGCTTATTTCATGGCGGCAAGGTCATGCGGATTCAACTTCTGGCGATCAACGCTATATTGTTCAGTCGTATCGACCGTCGGATGGGAATTTGGCATCGAAGCCTTTATGGAGCGACCGTCAATACAGGACATTTTCATCACACCGCTTGTCGGCAGTTGCGTGGGCGAAGGCTTCTATCATGTCAAACGCTGGCTCGTCGATAACGACTACCGACTGTTCGGCTCCCCGCTTTTAGGAGGGATACTGGCCTTACTCTGCGACCCTGTAAACGAATTCACAGGACTGTGGCTCGGCAACCCTGCCCGAAGAACAGCCCTAGAGAAAGCCCGCGCCAGCCAGAGCCTCACCATCACCCCCACCCTCACCCCCAACTACAAAGGCCTCACCCTCCTGAAACACTTCTGACAAAACCACCATCCATTTAGATGGTAGTTTGAGTAGGATGGTAGGAAAAACTTGGGGCGGAGAGAGGGATTTTGAAAATAAAGCGCTAACTTTGTACGATGTTAAGTTTTGTCCGATTTTACTCGACTTGATTCATCAGGTTTTATTATAAACGAATTGACTTCATTTTTCAGGTTTTATAAGACAGAACTTGACTTTGTACGATATTAGTTATTTTCATCAGTGAAAGAAAAAATGGCTCAGAAACCATCCATACCCAAGGGTACGCGCGACTTCTCGCCTCTGGAGATGTCTCGCCGAAACTATATTTTCGATACCATACGAGAGGTTTTCCGCCTCTTCGGATTCCAGCCCATCGAGACTCCCTCGATGGAAAACCTGTCTACCCTCATGGGCAAGTACGGCGAGGAGGGCGACAAACTTCTCTTCAAGATTCTCAACTCGGGCGACTGGCTCGCCAAGGCCGACAAGCAACTTCTCGATGACGGACAGTACCTCAAGGCCACATCTCAGATCTCAGAGAAGGGTCTGCGCTACGACCTGACCGTGCCCTTCGCCCGCTATGTAGTTCAGCACCGCGGGGAAATACAGTTCCCCTTCAAGCGCTACCAGATTCAGCCCGTATGGCGCGCCGACCGTCCGCAGAAAGGACGCTACCGCGAGTTCTTCCAGTGTGACGCTGACATCGTCGGCTCAGACTCGCTCATCAACGAGGTGCAGTTGCTACAACTTATCGACGAGGTTTTCGCGCGTCTGGGCATACGCGTCGCCATCAAACTCAACAACCGCAAGGTGCTGGCCGGTATTGCAGCCGTAATCGGCGCTCCCGACAAGATGGTCGACATCACCGTGGCAATCGACAAACTCGACAAGATAGGCATGGAGGCCGTGGAGGCCGAACTCGCAGAACATGGACTGAGCGCCGCTTCCATTGAGGCCCTGCGTCCGATACTCGCCATCAGCGGCTCGACCGACGAGCGCCTCGAGGCTTTGGGCAAAGTGCTTGCCGGTAACGAAGAGGGCTCGCTCGGCGTCAGCGAACTGCGCACCGTTGTCGACCAAACCCGCACCCTTGGACTCCGCGCCGAACTAGACCTCGACGTCTCCCTTGCCCGTGGTCTGAACTACTATACGGGTACAATCATCGAGGTCAAGGCCCTCGACGCACAGATAGGATCGATTTCCGGCGGCGGCCGCTACGACAACCTTACCGGCATCTTCGGCCTGCCCGGAGTAAGCGGCGTAGGCGTATCCTTCGGTGCGGACCGCATCTACGACGTACTCAACGCACTGAACCTATGGCCCGACACAGCCACAGCCTCGACCACCGTCATCTTCCTCAATCTTGGCGAAAACGAGGCAATTGCCTCGATGAAACTTCTTGGCGAACTGCGCCGATGCGGAATCTCAGCCGAGATTTACCCCGACGCCGCCAAGATGAAGAAACAGATGACCTACGCCAACGCCCTTGCAATTCCCTTTGTCGCTATCATTGGCGCCGACGAACTCGCTGCCGGAACCGTGACGCTGAAATCCATGGCCACCGGCGAGCAGAAGACCGTCGCCACAGGCGAACTCGTCGAGACTCTCGACAAAATGATAAAACAATAAATAAACTATTGCCAGCAAGAAGGGTCTAACTAACAAAATTCAAGACCAAGACAATGAAAAAAATCCTTATATCTCTCCTTCTCTTCGCCATCGGCGGCATAATTTCTCCAGTAGCCAACGCACAGTTCCGCTGGGCCGCGACCGCGAATGTCAATTTCAACAACCTTAAGTTCAAGCAGGACATCGTCAACGTATCCGGTACCGTAGGATACGGTGCAGGCATCCTCGGCGAACTCATGTTCCCCGGCATAGGCTTCGGCGTTGACTTCGGGCTCGGCTACGACCAGCAGGGCGCCAAGGTGAACCTCGGCCAGAAACTGATGTGGTCGTCCGAAGGCTACGGCAACGAGCAGGTATACCTGCACAACATCCATATCCCCATCCACCTGAAGTTCAAGTACACACGCCTGAACGGCATAGAGAACAAGATCGCTCCCTTCGTCTATGCCGGTCCGGAATTCAACATCCAGGCTGCGCACGGAAAGTGCAAAGCATTCAAATACTCCGGCGGCGACCTCGGTATCACCGTAGGCCTCGGCGCCGAACTATTACGCAAATTCCATGTCAGCGGAGCCTACACCTGGGGCATGACCTACGCGCTGAAGACCCGTCTTCTCGAGAACTACAGCGCCAAGTCGCGCCAATGGTCAATCCGCCTGGCATACTTCTTCTAACACCTAACCTACAAAGACAATGAAACGCATCCTCCTCCTGCTTGTTGCCTTCGCAACAATCCTCGGCGCCTCCGCCAAGGTCACCGAGACAACATGGAAAGACCTGACCAAAGACCTGAAGTCGCAGAAAACCGACATCGCAGTGGTCGATGTATACGCCACATGGTGCGGCCCCTGCAAGACGTACGCTCCTACATTCGACGCCGTCTCCGAGCAATTTCCCGCCGTAAGTTTCTACCGCATGGACATAGACAAGAACATGGGCATCACCGACTACATAGCAGTCAAATCAGTTCCCATGACTATTATTTTCTATCGTGTCCCCGGCGAAAAGCAACCCCGCGTACTATCATATCCCGGCGTGATGTCAAAGGAAGAACTCACGGCAATGGTTGAAAAAGCCAAATCCGCCGTGAAAGTCAACTGACAGGCGACGTCCATGGCAACTAAAGCCATGTGACGCACGCTGACTTGAGCAAAAGGAACAATACCGTCAGCAGTCCCACCGCGACAGCGACATCAGAAGGGACAAAACGTCCGGACAAGATACTCCGGCACGACTTACAGACGCCCGCAGGCTCAGCCTCGGGCGTCTTTTTCATGTAGCGTGCGATGAACTTTGATGTGAGCCAGTAGGACAATAAACCGCCGACTGTGCCGACTATGGCTCCGACGAAAAGGTCGCCGAGATAGTGTACGCCGAGATACATGCGCGACCAGCAGGTCACGAAAGCCCAGAGAGCAATGAAGATTACGAAGCGCCTGCGACGGAATATCAGCGACATATAGACCGCGGCTCCGACTGTGTTAGCCGCATGACATGACGGGAAGCCGAAGGCGCCGCCTCGCTTGCCGTTGACGATGTGGACGTATTGTGAAAGCGGGTTGTCGAGATTCGACGGTCTCAGACGCTCGCAGAAAGGACGTATCACCGACGCGCAGATCTGGTCGGCAAACAGAATAACGAGACCGGCCCCGACACCGTAGACCAATGCGCGTTGCCATCCGAAACGCCAGACCAGCGCAGCGAATATTGCAACATAGAGGCCGACCCAGATGACGCGACCTGAAAAGCCGTACATGAACTCGTCCCAGAATGGAGCGTGGCATGAATTGACCGCCAGAAGTATCTGACCGTCAATCTCGTTCAGTATTTCAAGAATTCCGCTCATCGTGCATCAAGGTCATCATAAAGTTTCTGTACAAAAGCCTTGGCGCGCCCGATGTCGGCCTTATCGGACGAAGACTCGAGCGTGGCGGAACCCGCGGCGTCGATTACAGTAAGGCCGGAGGGCGTAACAAGACCAAACCAGCCCGGCTCGCTTATCCATGCCCATTCAGGCAGTGAAGTATCGAAAAGATTGCGGCTGAGAGGGAACATAGCGGTGTCTGCACCAAGCAACGAGGCCACGGTAGCGGCGATGCCGCTCTGCGAGCCGAGACGGTCAATGCGTGTCCCATGGCTGTCGATGGCGCCACCGGTGATGATCAGCGGTATATGGTGGCGCGATTCATAGCCCTTGTTGTTCTCGGGATAGCATCCCCAGTGGTCCGGAACAAAAACTATGAGCGAGCGGTCCCATTCGCCTGAGGCTTTCAGGGCGTCAGTGAAGTCCTTGATGCACTTGTCGGTGTAGGCAAAGGCGTTGGTCCGCTTGTTCTCGAACTTGCTGAATGGTACTTCGTATGGCTCGTGCGATGACGAAGTCTGAAGGACAGTGAACTGTGGCGCCGAACCGGCGGAACGTTTCGCGATATCGTCAAGCAGACGGCTGAAGACCTCCTCGTCATGTGCGCCCCATTTGCTGAGACGTTTCGATATTGGAAAATCCTTGTCCGAGATGATGTTCTCGAAGCCGGACGCAACAAGATAGGCTCCCGTGTTGGTGAAGTTGATGTCGCCGCCGTAGTAATAGTTGGTATGGTAGCCTAATGGCCGGACAGCGGTCGCAAGCGAGGGGACGTTGCTGAATTTGTTGACAAAGCGCAGCATTGAGGTGGTAGGCTGAGCGGGATAGCCCGAGATTACAGCAGGGACGCCGCGATCGGTGCGGAAACTCTCGGCATAGAAGTTGGTGAAGAGGATGCCCTCACGGCCAAGCGAGTCGAGGTTCGGAGCGATGTTCTCGCCTCCGAGCGAGGGCATGAGGTGTGCCGAGAAACTCTCAAGTATGATAAGATAGACATTGGGCCGCTCTACCGTCAGCCTTGGCATGGCGTTTAGAGTATCGCCGGGCGCGTCGTCCTTCGTAGGCTCAGGTGCATACATGGACTGAAAAATGCGTGTAGCCTCCGTGTCATCGAAAAATCGGAACTGACCGCGCAGGTCATCGGAATGGCTCAGCGAGTAGACGAAGTTGAAGAGAGGATTGATGGCGGCATTGTTCAGTGCCATATTGTCCGAGAAGAAGGCTCGGCCCGGCGACATGGTCGAGACCGTGACACCACCGCGGATGGGAATTATCATCGCGCCGCCAAGAACGATGGCGCCGACGGTCATGAAGATACGCTTGCGTAATGGTGCAAGTGTTCCAATGGGCATCAATTTGCGGGCGATAAGAGTGAGGACGAAGCCAAAAGCAAAGGCGAGCGCCGCCATGAGAATGAGTAGGAGAAGATTGGCCCACCAGGGCAAGGATGCGAAAGCCGCACCGGGCGAGGTCATGAAATAGAAAAGCGGTGTGGCGTCAAGGCGGCATCCCCAGAAGGGATAGAGCGAGGCATCAAGGACGGAGGCTATGGCTACAACCGAACCGGCTATCCACAGCCAGACCTTGAGTATTGTAGCCATCCATGGCCTGTCGACCCAGATTCTGGCAATCAGCCACAGTAGCACCGGGGCAACGAGATATGATGCCATGGATATGTCCATTGACAGGCCGTGCCACATCACAGCAGTAATTTCGCCGAGCAGACCCTCATAGCCCGGTTCAAAAAGCATGAACAACGGCTTCTGAAGGGTCATCAGCGCGATAAAGGCGCACCATAGGGCCAAGAAAAGATAGATAAAACGCTTCGTCATATTGCAAAGGTAAGCATAATAAGTCAAAATTATGCTTAGGATGAAAATTTTTTCGGGGATGGTTGAACCATTACAAAGGTGTGGATGTTATAATAGCAAAGAACGGCATTTTACTTGCTTCATGAAAAAAGCACAACCACCAAAATCTGAAAAAGATGGCCGTTTTCCAATGTCCCACGTCCATACCCCTATAGGCGTGGGCTTTTTTTGTTCCGGTGTTCCAGAAAATTGCTATTGTGCTGAACCGGCCACGAGCAGAAGGAGACTCAGCAATAGGATGCCGAGGTCGATGAGTTTGGCCTTGACGTTTTTCTCGTGCAGAATCAGCACGCCGTACACGAAACTGACAAGGACGCTGCCGCGACGAATCATCGAGATGACCGAAATCATCGAGCCGTCAATCGAGAGGGAATAGAAATATGCGATATCAGCGACCGTAAGAAAAATGGAGATGCACGGTATGGTCCATTTCCATCTGAAGGGCGTTTTGTCCTTTGATGTCCGATGTATAATCAAGATGACAAAGGTCATGATAATGCACTGGTAGAGCGAATACCATGCCTGAACCTCGAGCGGGCGGTATGTCAATAGTAGATACTTGTCATATAGGGCGCTGACGGCACCGAGAAGCGTGGCGCCGATTGCCATCCACAACCAGCTGGAGTGTTTCATCGAGAAACCCTCTTTGGCGCCGAGCCGTGTTATGAAGAACAGTGACAGGAAACCCAAAAGAACACCGCACCATTGCAGAAGATTCAGCCGCTCGCCGAATACGACCAACGCGCCGACCAGAACAATGACGGGCCTTGTGGCATTGATGGGGCCCTGAATAGTCAGAGGCAGATGTTTGATGGAAAAATAGCCCAGTATCCATGAACTCAGGACGATGAACGACTTGACCAGAATTAGCGCATGACCGCGCAGGGTGTTGTCGAAACCGTAGTAGCCGTGGCTAAGGCCGGAGACGATTTCCGGCGACATGATGAGAGCGCCGAAAAAGGTCGACCAGAGCAGAACGGTGAGAACATTATTGTCCCTGACAGACAACTTCTTAAAAATATCGTAGAAACCAAGGCAGAGTGCAGAGCCAAGGGCGAGCAAAATCCACATAAGTCATACATTTTCGAATCCGAGTGCAAAGTTACACTAAAAACGCGGACCAAAGCAGAGAGGATGGATTTTTTAAATTTAGAATTCGAGACCGTAAGGGAATCTATGTCATGTATGTGAGGTATGTAATTTATGGGGTTATATTTCGGGGTGGAGGAATGAGGTTATAATTTTAATCCTTGTCTGATATGATGGAAGGTAAATGTAAAATTCAGAAAGAATGATTCAGTTAGCGAAAATGCATAATTCAGAACATGCGCAATAAGGGAGGATGAATCAGAGAATGTCGGAACGGGCATTGGGAATAATGCCGGGCTGCCGACCAGATGTGGTGCGTTTCATAAAAGCATATTGGTTTTAAATGATTAATTAATAAGGTTCTAAGAATCAGACAAGGATTAAAAAAATTAAATCAGAATTTAGAATTAAAGTTTTAGCATAATGATAAAAAATTAAAGGTTCGACAATAAAGGTTTACTAATCTCTTAATTTGACCCAATCAACTATCAACGTCACTCATCACTATGTGCGTCTTTCGAATACAAAGGTACAACAATATTTTAAATAATCAACAAATAATTTAAAATTTAACATTTATATCATATATGAATTGATAATTAAACATATTTTCACCGCAAAAGATACAAAAAAATAGACGCCATGCCAATTTACACGCCGTCTAATGCAATATTATAGAGCCAGTTATTATTCGGGTATAAAAATACAAGGAATCATCTTTGTCAGATATATAGTCACTGACATCTGAGACACCCAGGCGAAAACATCAATAATAAGTCACGACAAAGTTGCCATCGAGGTCGAAAAGCATGGTGGGCGGTACTGTATTGAGAAGCATCACGACGGTACCTTTTCCGGGGACGCCCTGTATCTCCGTGATTTCGTCAATCATCCCTGCTTCGGCAAGATGAATCGATGTGTTCTGTGGGAGGATGTCAGCGAGTACCTCAAGCGGAAGTGCCGTACCCCCGGGGGCGATTATGCCAGTGACACCACCATCCTTGCTGAAAGTGATACGTGTCCCATCAGCAAGAGTAACATGGTATGTATCCCTGACGAAGTTACGTGTGATTTTCGAAGGCTTAGTGGAAGGATAATCCTCCCGAAGGAAATTCTGGGCCTGCGGGGGGAGAGCATCGGCTTCGACGGAGCCGCTGACCGCAATGCCGGGGCCTCCCTGCAACGCGAGTTGTCGAGCGACAGATGCGGGAGGAAGGACGGAAGTCGAAGAAGTGGCCTGAGCCAAGGCCACGGGTGCGGCAAGAAGCAATGCGGCAAGAAGAACTGTGTGTTTCATTTTTAATTAATATTCGAGGTTTGAGTTACATTTATACAGAATAACAAACTCAGCAGGGGAAGGGTTGGGAATTCGGTGGATAATGACTAAATTTGCACCACAAATATTCAGAAAACCAATCAAGTCACTACACAATGATTATAGATCAGGAAGACCCGTCGTTCGGAAAGATGCAAAACGTGAAGCGCCGATTTTTCGCGCTACGCAACGGTGACATAGCCAATGTGCTAAGAAAAGCCGGAGCGCCATACAGCATCATCTTCGGGCTCCAACTCCCGCAGATAGCCGAGGTTGCCGCCGCCTCAGGAACAGACAGCGAACTTGCCGAAGCACTGTGGTCCAACGACAGTACCCGCGAGAGCCGTCTTATGGCCCCGATGGTCACAGACCGTGAATCCTTCACGATTGAGGACGCAAGGCGATGGCTAATGACGCTGAAAGGGGTTGAGGAGGCAGACATACTGTGTCACCGCCTGCTGAGACATACCTCATTCGCGGAAGACCTGATAGCCGAATACGGGGAAGACGGAAAGACAGACATTGAACACTATCTATCACTCCGGCTTGCACGCAACCTTGTCTATAATAAACCGGAGGTGTCACTCAAGGCAGCGGAACGCGAGGCCGCACGCGAGTGCGCCATGACGCAACGCCTCGCAGACGAGACTATCGACGAGGCAAAATTCGTTCTGGAATAAGATAGCGACGAATCAAGGAAACACAGGTGCGAGTAACGCGCAAAAGGTGACTACTTCTTCGAGAGGCGCTCGCCCATATAAAGTCCACCAATGATGAGCGCGCATCCGATGACGCCAATCACGGTGACCGGCTCGCCAAGGATGCACAGGGCGCCAATCATGGTGACGACGGACTGGAAGTACATATAGTTGTTGGCTGTGATAGCACCAAGTTCACGTGTAGCGACCGACCACAGACCGAAACCGATGACAGAAGCGCCAATGGCAAGGAAGAGAAGGTTGATGACAACCTCAATGTCAGTGAAAATCTCACAGGGGTCGCAGAGCCTGGGTGAAGTCAGCAAGAAAGGTATGGATGTAATCACTCCATAGAAGAAAGTCTTCCGGGTGATGGTCCAGGCATCGTAGTTAGTGGCGAGACGACGCAACAACAAGGAATATACGGCCCAGCACAAAGCGGCGGCAAGCGAAAGTATATCACCCAAAGGATGAAGCTCGAGACCCGCAGAAGAATTAAAAATAACGCAAGCGACTCCTACAAAGGCAATAACCGAGCCGACATACATGCCGCCTGAGGGCTTCTCGCCGGCATAAAGCATACCCATGAGCATTGCGGTGAAAAGGGGCGAAATCGAGGTCAGCAAAGAGACATTCGTGGCAGTGGTGTTCTCCAAAGCAATGTTCTCGGCAATGAAATAAATCGAGCCAGAGAGCATGCCACAGAGTAAGAAAAGAAACTCGTCGCGCCATGAATGTGAACGGAAACGCGAATGCTTGAATGCCAGAATAATGAGATAAGCGAGAGAAAAACGATAGAAGAAAATCTCCACCGGTCCCATCTCGTGATTAAGCAGGACCTTAGTGGCGACAAACGAAAAGCCCCACATAAGAACAGACACGGCGGCGGCAAGATGTCCGAGCCATTTGACGGAAGCGGATCTGCCGCCCGCAGGCGCAAGTTGCGAAATATTGAAATTCATGGGGTTCTAAATATTATGGCGAAAAGTTCGCGTTTTGCTACTACAAAATTAGTTAAAAGCCTTTGAAAAAGCAAACCCCGCTACAAAGAAAATTGTTCTAAATGATATTGAGAAAGCGGCCGGCGGCCATAACTTATTTCTTATCAGACGGTGATATTTGCATCATTGCGGAATAATTACTAAATTTACAAACTCATTGGATACGTTCGCCCCCAGGGGACAAAGGACGGAACAGAAAATCAAACATAAACTAAATAAAACATCAATCCAAATTATGAAAGTATTACGCAATCTAGGCATTCTGGCAATGGCCGGAGCCCTACTTCTCGGTGAGACATCGTGTAACTCAATGACCAACACAGGCAAAGGCGCCCTTATCGGCGGTGGCGGCGGCACAGCATTAGGCGCAGGTCTCGGCGCACTTATCGGCGGCGGCAAAGGCGCAGGCATCGGTGCGGCAATCGGTGCGGCAGTCGGTACCGGCGCAGGCGTACTCATCGGCCAGAAAATGGACAAACAGCAGAAAGAACTCGAGGCCCAGCTTGCCGAACAGGCCAAGATCGAACAGACCACCGACCAGAACGGCCTACAGGCCATCAAGGTTACCTTCAACGGCGGCATCCTGTTCCCGACCAACGGCACCACCCTCAACGCCAACGCCAAGGGCGACCTTACACGCTTCGCGAACAACCTGATAAACAATCCCCAGACCAACGTCCAGATCTACGGCTACACTGACAACACCGGCTCGATGGCCGTCAACACCAGAGTCTCGGAAGGACGCGCCGACGCAGTGATGAACTATCTGATCAACTCCGGCGTAGCCGCAAACCGTCTCAGCGCCCAGGGTATCCCCATGGCAGACTATGTGGCAAGCAACGACACTCCCGAGGGTCGCGCCCAGAACCGCCGTGTGGAGATTTACATCACAGCCAACCAGCAGATGATCCAACAGGCCGAACAGCAGGCCGCCCAGCAGAACCGCTAATCACAACTCAATCTACATGGAGGTGGGCCAACAAAAGGCGACACCTCCATGTTATTTTTAAACAAGACATTTAATCAACCATAAACTATGAACGCCATAAAATATATTCTCGCCGCAGGGGCGATCACGTTAGGCGCCCATACGGCCGCATCGCAATACTACGAGATAGCGAACCAACTTCCAGGACTGCTATCCCCGGCCTTATCAGGATCGATGGCATACAAGGGTTTCGTTGAACTGAGCGGAAGCACCGGCTTCGGCACCAACCGCGCGAATTTCGCAGGCATAAGCACGACACAGGGTTTCCAGTATTCGGACTGGTTCTTCATGGGCGTGGGTGTGGGAGTTGACGTGGTCAAGGCTCACCAGCCGGACGGATGGGACAACGACAGAGTTCCGGGCAACGATTACTGGGACCACCCGAGCTCACAGACCAAGTGCATGATTCCCGTATTCTCCGATTTCCGCTTCAACATAGGAGGTATGCAGTCCACATCGTTCTTCATAGACGTGAAAATCGGCGCATCATGGCTGATAGGTGACAGTTATCTTCAGATGAACACTGGAGCGATGAGCAACAACACACAATTCTACCTGAAGCCATCGATGGGCGTGCGCATCCCTGTATCAAAAGATTCGCCCAAACAGGCAATCGACATAGGCATCACGTACCAACTTCTGACAGCCAACAACAACTATTATTACTGGCGGTCGGACGGCGTGACACTGAACAATATCGGACTAACACTATCCTACGAATGGTGAAACACTGAAAAAAGAACAGAGCGGCGTACCGTGACCGGTGCGCCGCTCTGTCATATTATCGTGTAAAAATGATTACTTAACACCAAGCTTAGCCTTGACTGCGGAAGTAATATCCGTAACGTCGCTGCCCTGGAAGAGGGCGATGCCGTTCTGGAAGATGAATGTGTAGCCACCTTCCTGACCGACAGCCTTGACGGCGTCGTTGATTTTTGACTCAATAGGTGCGAGAAGTGTCTGCTGCTGTTTCTCGAGATCCTGTTCGGCAGTCATACGGAACTGCTGCATCTTCTGGCTATATTCCTGAAGTTCCTGCTCGCGGCGCTCGCGGATGGAGGCGGGACCATTGGCATCAAGTGCCTGGAACTCCTGATATTTTTTGTCGAATTCTTCCTGAAGTTTCTTGAATTCGTCCTGATATTTTTTTGAAGCTTCGGCAAGCTGGGTCTCGGCGGTCTTGGTTTCGGGCATTATCGCGAAAATAGACTGAACGTCGACAGTACCGAATTTCTGAGCGGCTGCAAAGACGGGGAGTGCAATTGCAAATGCAAGAGCGATGATAACTTTTTTAAACATGGTTTCTTTAGGTTGTTATTAATGATTAAATTTATATAGTCAATCTATCATGGGATTATGTCATGAATCACTTGGCATAGCCAAGTTTGGCGAGGACGTCGTTAGAGACATCGATCTGAGGGGTGGCATAGATGATGTCGGAAGCAGATGCACGGTCGAATACGGCCTGAAGGCCACGTTCCTTGGCAACTTTCTTAACAGCCTCGTAGACATCGTCCTGAATGGGCTTTAGAAGAGACTCGCGTTTCTTGGAAAGTTCGCCTTCGGGACCAAAGTATTTCGCACGGAGGTCAGTAACCTCTTTTTCCTTGGCGACGACTTCCTGCTCGCGTTTCTTAACCTGCTCCTCGGTAAGGAAAACCTTGTCGGCGAGATACGACTGGTAGAGATTCTCGGCCTCCTTGCTCTTGGCCTCAATCTCCTTCTGCCAACGCTGGGACAACTGGTTGAGCTGTTCGTTCGCCATCTCGAAAGAGGGGACATTCTTCATTATATATTCCATATCGACCATTGCGAATTTCTGAGCCTGCGCGGCAAATGTTCCAGCGACTGCGATTGCGAGAATAAGTAGTATACGTTTCATTGTTTCGTTTGTGTTAGTTGTTAGAGATAAGTGCAGGCCAGGCCTACAATTATAAAGACACTTCAGAGGGCAAAAGGTTTAGAATCGCCATGGATTAGGATTTCAGGCGCTTAGAATTCCTGTCCGAGAATGAAGTGGAAGTGGGAGCCGCCTTTCTCTCCGAACACGCGGTCGAAACCATATGCCCAGTCGATACCCATCATGCCGACCATAGGAAGGAAGATACGGACACCGGCACCGGCGGAACGTTTCAACTGGAAGGGATTGAAATCCTTGACGGATGTCCAGGCATTACCGCCCTCGATGAAGCCGAGAGCATAGATTGTCGTTGATGCCTGAAGCATGAGCGGGAAGTGAACCTCGAGGCCGAATCGGGTGTAGGCGTAGCCCTCGGAACGATAGGGTGTGAACTGACCGTTGTCATAACCACGCAGTGCGATTGTCTCGGTAGCATAGGTGTAACCGCCCGACATGCCGTCACCGCCGACGTAGAATGTCTCGAAAGGAGTCTTGAGCCACTTGTTGTATGAACCGATGAGACCAATGTCGGCACGGGTCATGAGGACCGGCGTCCACTGACCGTTAGCGTTTGCAAGAGGAGTGTAGGTGCGCGACTTGAAGCGAATCTTCCAATACTCTATCCACCGGTAGAGTTCTTTCTTTGATTCGGTAGTGTTCTCCTTGGCGAGTTTCTCCCAGTTCTTGTGCGGAGAGAAAAGTGACGCGGGAGGAGTCAACTGAAGATTGAGCGAGAACGAGGAACCACTACGGGTGTAGAGGGGATTGTCGATGGAGTTGCGCGAGAGGGTAAGACCGAGGACGAGGGCATTGGAGGTGCCGTTGTTCATATAATACAGGTATTCCCAGTTCTTGAGGTAGTACCAGTTGTAACCAAGCTCGGCAGTGAACGTGAAGTAGTCGTCGGGCCATTTGAGACGCTTGCCGAAGCCGATGTTGACGCCAATCATCTGAAGTACCTTATTGGGGTCGTATGCGTTCTGGTAGTTGTAGTTATCGTATCCGTAGTTGTAGCCAAGACTGTTGCTGAGATATGGATTGGTCAGCCAGGAGTTCTGCCACATGCTGTTGTAATATGACGAGTTGACGCCGGTCTGGCGGGAATAGTATGCGGATACCTGAAGAGAGTTGGGGCGCTTGCCACCGAACCAGGGATCCAGGAAGGAGATGGAGTAGGACTGGTAGTAGCGTGCGTTGGTCTGTGCGCTTATGGTGAAGGTCTGGCCCTCACCCTGAGGAATCAGACCACGGTAGGACGAGGGATGGAAGAGATTCTTGATGGAGAAGTTGGTAAACTTAAGAGACAGTCTGCCAATGACACCGGTCT
This sequence comes from uncultured Porphyromonadaceae bacterium, assembly GCA_937989585.1. Taxonomy (GTDB): domain Bacteria; phylum Bacteroidota; class Bacteroidia; order Bacteroidales; family Muribaculaceae; genus CAG-873. The sequence continues at coordinate 75,592 of CALKRW010000064.1, forward strand.
GGCCCCATCCCAGGGAGAACTCTACCTGGTCGTTGGCCTTGGACTCCAGGTTGAGTATGACGTCAACAGTACCGTTCTCCTCGTTGGGCTGGACATCAGGCTTCATGGTCTCGGGATTGAAGTGTCCGGTCTGGGCGATCTCGCGGAGGGAACGCATGAGGTCGCTCTTGGAAAACAGTTCGCCAGGCTTGACACGCAACTCGCGACGGATAACCTTCTCGTATAACCGGTCATTGCCGTTTATGACAACGTTGTTGATACGAGCCTGGGGACCCTCGATCATACGCATCTCGAGAGCGATTGAGTCGCCTACGACCTCGCGCTCGACAGGAACGATGTTGAAGAAGAGGTATCCGTTGTCCATGTAGAGTGACGAAACGGCGTCATCGTCGGTGGTGAGACGCTTGTCCATCTGCTTCTGGTTGTAGACGTCACCGGGCTTCATGCCAAGGTAGTTGTCGAGGACGTCGGTAGGATAGATGGTATTTCCGACCCACTTGATGTCCTTGATGAAGTATTTCTTGCCTTCATCTACAGTAATGTATACGTCAACAAGGTTCTCGCTGTATGGGACTACGGAGTCGCTGACAATGACAGCGTCGCGGTAGCCTTTCTCGTTGTATTTCTGAATGATGCGTACAAGGTCATCCTTGAACTCGGACTCGACGAATTTTTTCTGCTTGAAGATGTTGACGAGTTTGTTTTTCTCGTTGGTCTTCTTCATTGCGCGCTGGATGGCGTTGTCGGAAAGGACTTCGTTGCCGTCGATATAGATTTTGTGTACCTTTACCTTAGAGTGCTTGTCTACGGCAATGTCGACAATCATCTCGTTGGGAGCGGAGAGGTCCTCGTGCAGTGTGATGGATACCGTGGCGTTCTGGAAACCCTTGTCGGCGAAATACTTCTTGATGATTTTCTCCGCGCGGTTGATGATATTCTGGGTAATCTGGTTGCCCTTCATCAACTGCAGCATCTTTTCGATGTCCTCACGCTCGCCTTTTTTCATGCCAACATAATTGATCTTGGAAATCCGCGGCTGGGTTCGCATCTCCAGTTCAATCCATGCCTTGTCGCCGTAGGTCTTGAGAACCTTGACGCGACACTGGGCGAAGAGTCCCTGACGCATGATGCGCTTTACAGCGTTGGTGAGATCGTCACCGGGAATCTCCATACGATCGCCGACCTTCAGACCCGCGTAGCCGAGAATGATGAAATCGTCGTAGTTGTCCGCCCCTGTGACGGTGATCCCGGCAATCTCGTATGTACGGGGCATGCCGTTGAAAATCATGGGGGGATTGTATATTGTGTCAGGCTGAGCGGTCTGAGCGCTTATACGCGATGAGCACATCAGCAGGACGGCAGTCAGCAAGAAAAGTAATCGGGTTCGCATTTTATGGATGGGATGAATTTTTCTAGGGATAATGTGATGGAGAGGGCAGGAATAGATTTGTATGCTACGGCTGTATGCCTGAGTCCTTGGAGCCGGGGAGAGTCCCCCCGACGACCTGATCGCCGGTCAGACCGAAGCGGCGCTGCCTGCGTGAAAAGTCGTCAAGAATACGGGCAAAGTCTTCCTTGGAGAAGTCGGGCCAGTAGGTGTCGATAACGAAAATCTCGCTATAGGCAATCTGCCAGAGCAAGAAATTGGATATGCGGTGCTCGCCACCGGTGCGTATGAGAACATCCGGGTCAGGGATTCCCGCGGTGGCAAGGTTGGCGGAGATGAGCGCGTCATCAATGCCGGAGGGGGAGACCTTGCCTTCGGCTACCTGCCGTCCTATGGCCCGCATGGCCTCGGTCAGTTCCCATTTCGAGGAGTAACTGATGGCAAGAATGAGGTTAAGCCCGGTGTCGGCGGAAGTGTCCATAATACACTTGTCAAGGCGCCGCATTGTCTCGACGGGTACGCGGGAACGGTCGCCGATGACACTAAGGCGAACATTGTTCTTGATAAGGTCGGGGGTCTCACGCTCGATGGCGGTGACTATGAGGTGCATGAGCATGTCGACCTCGGCCTGAGGACGATTCCAGTTCTCGGTAGAGAAGGTGTACAGCGTAAGGAAACGGACACCGAGTTCCGAAGCGGCCTCGGTGATACGACGGACGGTAGTCACCCCTTCGGAGTGTCCGGCCGAACGGTCGAGCCCGCGAGCCCTGGCCCATCGGCCGTTGCCGTCCATTATAATGGCTACATGCTCCGGGACAGATGCCGGTCTGGTCTTGATTATGTCTTTGTCAGTGGACATATCTTATAGGTTTTCAGTCTACATAGTGGCAGGTCTCGCAGCGGCGCCCGAATTCGTAACTAATGCCGATGGCAATGCGCGAGTACCAGTCGTTGTTTTTTAGGAATGAGGATTTTATCTGGCTGAGATCACTCAGCAGCGGACCGTCTATATGGTCGCCGAGAGCCTTGACCATCAGGAATTCGAAACTCAGATTAATGCGCTCCGAAGGCTTGTACCTTATACCCGCTCCCATGGGAATTGTTGGAGCGAAGGCAGTAGAACCGCCGGAACTTGACATACACACACCGAGGCCAAGGGTCAGATAAGGTGACCAGCGACGCATGCGCTTATAGGTCTCGCCTATGCCATAGTTGAAGAAATTGAACTCGACACGGGCGTTAAGATCGGTGACAGTAGACTTGAAGTCATAGACCTCCCCACCCGGAATAACGTTATCCATATCGGCAGTGGTGCCGCTGAGGGTCTGGAACCCCAGAGTACCGCCGAAGGACCAGCGGGAATCGTACTGATACATGAAAGCGCCTGTGGCCGTGAATCCGGGATGCGACATGAGATTGGACGAAGCATCGCCAAGGTATCCGCTCATGCCTAACTGGGCACCGATGCTGAATTTATAAGGTGTATCCTCCGCAAGAACCGCAGGCGCGCAAAGCAGAACGGCAATTGCCATGCAGGCGGCGACCGCTATGCGGGAAAGGGAAATCATACGGAGATTACACATATAATAATATTAAGTAGGTATTGGTAGAGAGTTATTTTTTCTGTTCGCGTTACAAGGTTTTTCCGGATTAGAACAACGGACGGAATGTGAAGGCTGTAATAGCCCCTCGCCAGAGGGTATTGAAGGTCTCACCGCCGGCATTTACACCACCGAAAATGTAGATGACGGGACATTCCCAGGATGTCGCAGGATTATCGGCACGTGAGAGACGCGGGGCGATCAGGCTTGCTCCAAGCGGGAGACGTGGTGTGCCGAGTTCGCGCCAGGCAGGCATAAAACCAGCCATGGCCCGCGATGAAAGAGTCTCAGTGTAAACAAATCCCTGAGCCTGTCGGCGCGGAGGGAAATTATGGGATAACTGAAGTTCCTGGCCGGCCTTTTCCCAGCTAACGCCAAAATCGCGCGATATGTAAACAGTATCGTTGAGTGTCCCGTCCTGACGCTCGCCGAACATGGCGATAAGCGCCGAACGACGAGTTGTGCGCAGAGTGCCGGGACGCAGTTCGGAAACAAAGTAGGGAACGACGGTAGGCTCGTTCAATCCATAATCCATGGGCTTCGAGGTCAGGCAGACCCATGAACGTCCATCATAGCCCCATGTGTTCGCGCTATACTCGCCGGATGCGGTGACACCGCCGGTGAGAAGAATCTGCGAGCGGGCAGACATCTCGAAAACATAGTTGACTGTCTGCGAGGTTCCGCGGACAGGGAAGTTGTCTTCGACAGACTGAGTCACTCCCGAAGGATAACTTACCCGGCTCCAGCGTCCATTGTCACTGACCGAGCCCCATAATTCGGTGCCGTAGTTGCCATATATGTTGTCCCAGCGACGCGAGGTCGAGGTCCATGATGTTCCGTCGACTGAACGGTAGAGGTTGCCGAGTTCGTCAAGTATGTACAAGGCGTCATCGGTACCGGTAAATGTTTCTATACGGGGTGTGAAACCGAAGGTAACGGTCCTGGATGTCCAGCCCGAGGCCGGATTGAGCGCCGTGGCCATTGAATAACTGCCGTCCCTGTATGTCAGACAATATATCGCAGCGGATGTACGGGCCGTGTGCTGATAACGGGGAATCTGGAATGCCGAAGGAAGATTGGCCTGCTGGGCACGGCTCCAGACAAGCGAGTCGGTTTTAACCTGATGTACATTGACGCGCATTGTGTATGTACGCGATGACGTGCCGTCGGCGGCGACAACACGGATCCGAACCGGCCCGTTGCTGAAATCGACAGTGTCGGAACTGTTGTTGAGATAATTGACAATGGTGTCAGTCTGACCAGCCCGAGGTATATGAAGTTCGACTTCAGAAGGGTTGTCGGTGGTCAGCGAGGGAACCAGGCCGTTGATACGAGTTCCATAAGGGAGGGAGTCGGCATTGAAAATCAAGGCATTCTCCTGGTCAATAGAGAAATATACCGAGTCCAACTGTTTCAGGACCTTGTCGTTCTTCTGGAGAGAGACTGCTGAAATTATGGTACTAGCGGACGAGTATGAGTAATACCCCTCGTTATTATCCTTGGAGTTGCATGATACAGCAGCGACAATTAAAGCAGTTATAGCAAGGAACTTGAATGTCTTTTTAATCATTGTTTCGTGAAGATGTTCCGTGACATCAGGGGTTGTGAGGAATGGATCTGAAACCTTGACGCCGAAGGCGCAGGCATGTCACCGCAGCGACAATATTTCAAATTGCAAAGTTATAAAAAACGTAATGAATGAAACCACCATATGCACGACAAATAGGCTATTCACGGCGTTTTTTATAGGTTTTTAACGTCCGCAAGCGGATTATTAGAGTAATAATTGACCACATTCTGTCCAAAATGGTCAGTAGCGACACGCTCTGTCGGCAGTACGGGAGCCTTTGCCCTACCCCTTCCGCCGAGAAGCAACGGAGAAACCTCGACTCGCGCCATGTCCCAAAGACCGGCGCCGATAAAGGCGCCAAGTGTCCGGGGACCCCCTTCCACAAGTACCGAGGTAATATTATTACCATAAAGCGAAGCAAGCACATCATTAATGTCATGCGACCCAAGGTCAATGAGTTCAGCGTCAATGTCATGAAGAAGATTCTCAGCGGCACGGTCCAGTTCCCTGTCAGCAAAAACCAGCCTCTCGGGGTTATCACCGGGCCAAAGCCGCAGAGTCAGGCGAGGACCGTCGTTGAGTATCGTATTCATGCCTACGGCTATGGCATCGTGCGAGGCACGGAGACGATGGACCGCGACAGAAGATAACGGAGTGGAAAAACGCGGAGCCGCATCACCGGGATTGCGCCGACAGTCCATCCATCCGTCCGCGCTCATGGCCCATTTCAGAGTGATCCAGGGCCTATGGCACCCGTGTGCCGTGAAGAACTTCGCGTTAAGTCGACGAGCCTCTTCATCAAGTACTCCCGTAACAACCTCACAGCCGGCATCACGGAGAATGGCTATGCCACGCCCGCAGACCTTCGCGAAAGGGTCGACAGATGCTATGACGACGCGGCGTATGCCCTCATCGACAAGCATTGTCGCACAGGGTGGAGTCTTGCCATAATGGGCACATGGCTCGAGTGTGACATATATGGTGCTGTCAGGCAAAAGAAAGCGGTCAGAGTCTGCAAGCGAGCGGACAGCATTGACTTCGGCATGCGCATGTCCGCAGCGACGGTGCCAGCCCTCGCCTATTATCCTTCCGTCCGGTGCAACTATTACCGCCCCCACCATCGGATTCGGAGAAGCGCTTCCGCGCCCAAGAGCGGCGAGTTCCAGCGCACGCCGCATGTATATTTCATTAAAAACCATAAAATACAAGCGGAAGATTTGTTTAAAGAATCTCTTTGCTTTGCAAAGGTACACAAAAACCGCGATTTTTCATTACCTTTGCAGTTCGGGGAGCGAGAGACACATCAGAAAACGATATTCCCACCCCCGCAGACCGAAGTTCATGAAGCAAAACCTCGACATATCGCAACGTCAGAAAACCCTGCAGCATCTTTCACCGCAACAGGTTCAGTTCGTGCGCCTGCTTGAGATGAATGCGCCCGAAATCGAGGAGAAAGTACGTCGTGAGATCGACGACAATCCAGCACTTGAAGCCAGAGAGTCACACGAAAGCGATACAGCCCAGGCCAGCGAGACAGCCGACGGCGAGACTTTCAGCGAGAGTTCGGAGCAACTGCAGAACGCTGACTACCGGTCGGACGAGGAACGCCCGTTCGATCGTCATTACAATGCCCCGAACGGACATGGCAACGATGTCAGCATGGATATAAACGCCGACACAGTTTCGCCGACCGAAGATCTTCTAAGCCAACTGGCTGACTACGACCTCACCTTTCAGGAGAAGCGCGCCGCACAATATATCATAGGCAATCTCGACGCCAACGGACGCCTAACACGGCCGCTGCAGTCCATTGCCGACGACATCGCCATTGCCACGGGAGACGATATATCCATGCAAAGCATGCGGAATGCCTTTGACGCGATACGCTCGATGGAACCCGCAGGGATAGGCGCCACTGACCTTCGCGACTGCCTTCTGCTTCAACTGGAGCGGCGTCCGCGGAGCCTCGCGCAACGTGTCGCCACCGAAATCGTAGACAAACATTTCGGTCTGCTGACCCATAAGTACTACAGCCGCATGCAGTCGGCCATGGGCATCAGCGAAGATACTCTTCGCGAAGCACTTGACTTCATACGGTCGCTCAATCCCAAGCCCTGGACAGGCGCCGAATCGGACACTGACGAACGCATGCGCCATGTCACGGCGGATTTTCTTGTCGAACGCCTTGATGACGGAAGATTCTCCGTGTCGCTGACACAACGTTTGCCGAGCCTGGACATAGAACAGAGTTTTGCGGTCGACAGCGTCGCCGGGAACAAGGACCAGAGCGCAATCGCCTTCATACGCCGCAAACGTGACGAGGCCGAAGGTTTCATCTCACTGCTGCAGCGTCGCACCGACACCCTCCTGAGCGTGATGCGGGCGATAGTAACACTTCAGCCGGAGTTTTTCACCACCGAGGAAACATCAGCGATACGGCCAATGATACTGCGGGACATTGCCGCACGGACAGGACTCGACCTCTCGGTTATTTCCAGAGCCACCGCCGGAAAATATGTCGCGACAGGGGGGGGAATATATCCGCTGAAACTTTTCTTCAACGAAAAGCCCAAAGAGGACGCTGACGCATCCTCGCACCAGATACGGCAGGTCATCCGTGACATAATTGACACCGAGGACGGAAGCCGCCCCCTGAGCGATGACAGCATCGCGGAGATAATGACCAGACAAGGCTATGACATAGCCCGACGTACCGTCGCCAAATACCGCGAGCGCATGGGTATACCTGTCGCAAGGCTACGCCGTAAGATATGAAAAAACAAAGACACATCGACCAAAGTACAAACAGTTATCCAAAAATGGAAACAGAACAAGAACAACCAAAACTCACCGAAGGATTTGATTGCAAGGCCGAGGAGCGCCTCTCCGAGCAAACGGTCCAGAACGGAGGCTCAGGCCTGGTATCATTCGCCAAATATGTCTCGGCTATATTCTCGCCTTTGCTTATGCCCACTTACTGCCTTGCATTAGGCATGTGGCTGACAGTAATCAACCATAATCCCGAGAACACCCGTCTGACAGTGTCTTTCGTGATACTCCTGATAACCGGTCTCATTCCGCTTGCCATGATACTCGGACTTATAAAGGCCGGATACGTCACCGACCTAGAAATCTCCAACCGCCGACAGCGGCTTATTCCAATCATTGCGACGGCACTTTGTTATATAGCCGCGACAATTTATCTACACCGCATGAAAGCCCCCGACTGGATGGTCATGATATTCATAGGGGCATTTGTTGCGGGAGTAATCTGCGCCGTAATCTCCAACTGGTGGAAAATCAGCGCACACGGATGTGCCGCCGGAGCCATGTTCGGACTTCTGGCCCGTTTCGCCTTTTCGGACATCAGCGTAGTGCCCATACTGCCATGGCTGATAGGCGCCGTTATTCTCGGCGGAATAATAGGTGTCAGCCGGGTCGCGCTCAACTACCACACCCCGGGACAGTTCATCGCCGGCGAGATTGTCGGCGCGGCATGTATATTTCTCGCCACAGGGCTCCCGATTCCCTTTGTCAGCGAGCACTACATGCCACTCTATTAAAATTATAAAGAAAACAAAATCAACACATAAACAAACGTAAAAATGACCCCAACAGTCAGCATCATAATGGGCAGCACATCAGACCTGCCTGTTGTAAAAAAAGCGGCCGATTTCCTTGAGAAAATGGAAGTTCCATTCGAACTGCAGGCACTTTCGGCCCACAGGACACCACGCCAGGTAGAACAATTCGCTTCTGAGGCCAGGACACGCGGCATAAAGGTAATCATTGCCGCAGCAGGAATGGCTGCCGCATTGCCGGGTGTGATTGCCGCGCTTACTCCCCTGCCTGTCATCGGACTTCCGATAAGTTCGAAACTCGACGGTATCGACGCCATGCTGTCAATCATTCAGATGCCTCCCGGCATCCCAGTCGCCACTGTCGGAATCGATGCAGCCCAGAACGCCGCAATTCTGGCCACACAGATTCTAGCCCTGTCTGATGCAGAAATCGCAGGACGTCTCGACATCTGGCGAGGCACACTATCAGAAAAGATTGTAAAAGCCTCCATGGAACTCGCGGCAATCAGCGACTACAAATACAAAACCAACTGAGGTTTTCTTACATAAAGTCTTTGTCACTGAATACATACCACAAAGATAATCCGACTGATTATATGTCTACAATCAGAACTTCATATCTGCGCCGACCGACTACAGATGTCCGTGTCGGCACACAGCACATCGGCGGAGATTACCCCGTGCTTGTCCAGTCGATGACCAACACCCCTACCCTCGACACCGATGGATCGGTCGCCCAGACATTATCGCTGGCCCGTGTCGGTGCCAAACTCATCCGACTCACCGCTCAGGGTGTAAGCCATGCAGCCAATCTCGCGAATATTGTCGAGAAAGTACGTGCCGCAGGCTGCGACATGCCAATTTCCGCTGATATACATTTCAATCCGGCAGCCGCCTTCGAGGCCGCCCTGCATGTGGACAAAGTACGCATAAATCCGGGCAATTTCGTTGACCCGGCCCGTACATTCAAGAAACTGACATATACCGACGAAGAATATGCCTCCGAACTCGAGCGCATCGAAGAACGGCTCATGCCTTTGCTCGAGCGCCTGCGCGAGCACGACGGGGCCCTGCGTCTCGGCGTCAACCACGGCTCTCTCTCAGACCGCATAATGAGCCGCTACGGCGACACGCCGGAAGGAATGGTAGAATCCGCCATGGAATTTCTGCGAGTATGCCGGGAACACGATTTTGACCGTGTCGTCATTTCGATAAAGTCGTCCAACGTAGTAGTGATGACAAAAACCGTACGGTTGCTTGTCGCGGCAATGGACAAGGAAGACATGCATTATCCCCTACACCTCGGCGTAACAGAAGCCGGTGACGGCGATGACGCCCGCGTGAAATCAGCCGTCGGCATAGGCTCGCTGCTGGCTGACGGCATAGGTGACACCATACGCGTATCCCTTGCCGAAGATCCGGAAAACGAACCACCGGTTGCTTATAAGATTCTTGCCCATATCGATGAAATGGCAAAATCGACTGAGCCAAACTCTACCGAGGTCTCCATCAACGAAAATGCTATTTCTTCCAATGGAGTACCTGTCGTAATCGGGACTGAGATTAGCAGGGACGAAGGCCGCCAACGCTACAATTTCATTCAGGCACAAGGTCCACAGATGCTTTACAACATCCGACGCGAATTCAATACACTGCGAGACTCAGGCAAACCAGACAAAGCCACTGCATTAATATTGCGCTATCCTGACAACATGGGCGCAGAGGATGTTAAGATTGCGGCATCGATAGATCTTGGAGCCCTTATACTTGGGGGCGATGTTCCCGCCGCTGTCGGCATCGAGGCTAAGGCACTCAGCAATGCCGAATCCAACGAACTGGTCCTGAACATCCTTCAGGCCACACGCCAACGCTTCTCAAAGACAGAATATATCGCCTGTCCGAGTTGCGGCCGCACACTTTTCGACCTTCAGTCCACACTGAACCGTGTTCGTGAGGCAACAAAACACCTCAAAAACCTGAAAATAGGCGTAATGGGTTGCGTCGTAAATGGCCCCGGCGAAATGGCTGACGCTGACTACGGCTATGTAGGCGCCGCCGCCGGACGTGTGTCACTGTACAAGGGCAAGACCTGTGTAAAACAGAACATTCCCACCGAGGACGCTGTTGCCGAACTTATCGCCCTCATCAAAGAAGGAGGCGACTGGCATGAATGAGCAGAGAAAAGCCACCGGTGTTTCGGAACTCACGCTGCCTTCGGGACTGCGCGTCGTACACCTTCAGGTTCCTCGGGCCCGCGTCAATTATTGCGGTGTGGCCATTCTTGCCGGCTCACGTGACGAAAACGTTACTGCCGGCCAAGACGGTCTGGCACATTTTGTCGAGCACACATTATTCAAAGGCACAGCAAAACGTTCATCATACCATATCATCAACCGCATGGAGGCTGTCGGCGGTGAACTCAACGCCTTCACTACAAAAGAGGACACCGTCGTATATTCCGCCTTCCCAAGCGGGAATCTTTCACGTGCCCTCGAACTTATAGCCGACCTTGTATGCAACTCACGTTTTCCGACTGAGGAACTCGACAAGGAACGTCAGGTGGTGATTGACGAGATAAATTCATATCTCGATTCTCCGGCGGATGCAGTTTATGATGATTTCGAGGATATGGCTTTCAGAGGCTCATCACTCGGTCACAACATACTTGGCTCCAAGAAAAATGTCAGCAAACTGAGTTCCGAAGACTGTCGACACTGGATAAGGCGTTTCTACCGGTCAGAACGCATCGTAGCCTTCTATGCCGGAAATATCGGTTTTGACCGATTTGTCTCTCTGGTAGAGAAATATTTCAGTTTCCCCGAGACCAGCGAGACTATTGCTGTACCGACCAAGCCATCACTTGATCTGGAAGCCGAGCATATTGTGCGCCGTATTCGCGGTAACCATCAGGCTCATGTTGTTATAGGCAAGGTAATTCCGGTCCTTGATGACGAAGCCCGCGCATCCATGTCGCTTCTCACAAACATCCTTGGCGGACCTGGAATGAACTCTCTGCTGAATGTCGACCTCCGCGAACGCCGGGGCCTGGTGTACAATGTCGAGGCCTCTCTTGCCGTACTAAGCGACTGTGCCCTGTCGACAGTATATTTCGGCTGTGACGAAGAAGACCGCCGGCTCTGCCACGACTTAGTGACAAAACGTATAGAATCGATGGCACTCGAAGGTCTTACATCCAGAAATCTCGCCGCGGCAAAGAAACAATACAGCGGACAGATGATACTGGCAAGGGAAAGTCTCGAGAACCGCATCATCTCAATAGCCCGCGCCATACTTATCCGCGGCCATGCACTATCGGAAAATGAACAGACCGCACTTCTCAATGAACTGACGCCCGAAGATCTGAGGGCCTCGGCCACACTGATGCTGTCACCGTCATCATTATCACTTATCCCCTGAAAGCATAACATACGCATCCCGGAACGGATGCGGAATAATAAACCATAACCAAAACATAAACATTTGAACGAGAATAATCTTTTACCGCGCATCGAGCGGAACTCCAATCTATCACGAACTTTCAGCGCGCTAAAGTGGATTCTGGCACTTCTGGTTGTCTGCGACCACTTCTTCCGGGTTTCCCTTCTGCCATACGCAGATACTAAATCCGTACCCTATTCCCAATGGTTATCGGACTTTGTCGGCGCGTTTATCCGCGATTACCAGGTACCCTTATTCTTTATGATGTCAGGCTTTCTTTTCTGTGCCTCAACAAAGTTCAGTCCAAGCCTCTACCGCAACAAAATCCGCAGTCGCCTTATCTCATTAGGCATCCCATATGTAGTATTCATATTATATGCCATAGCCATAACAGCCTGGCTCGATTACAAATATATCGGCGGACCGTCATGGACATTATGCCATCCGATGTATATGGTCACCGGTCATCCGCTGACATATCCCATCAATGTTCCGCTCTGGTATCTGCGCGACCTGCTGATTATGTGCCTTATTTCTCCGCTAATCCATGCAGCACTTCGGATGACACGAGGATGGATAATACTTCCTCTGATTTGTATTTATGTCTATGTCATCCCCTCGGGAATCTTCAGCCACATGCTCTGCAGCGTTACATTCTTCACCGCAGGCTACTGGCTGCGTCTGAAAGGAACAGACGTGACCGCAAATGCGCATCGGATGCTCCCCTGGCTCATTCCGTTGTACATCATACTCTCGACCATACAAATGAATCTTGCCGAGGATTCATATTTATACATCTGGGTCAAGCATCTTGACGTGCTCGTCACAGCACCAATGACCTTTGCCATTGTCTCGCTGCTGGTCGAACGCCGCAAACTCCCACAGTCAGAATTTCTGGTCGCCGCGACATTCTTCGTCTATCTTACACACCATCCGTTACGCAGACTTATGCTGAATCTTTTCGGAAGTTATGCTCCCGGCATAGGAGATATTGCCTTCATTCCGCTACTGATACTCTCAACCGCCGCAATGGTACTCGTGCTGATGCTGACATTCCGCACTCTCAGCACTGTGTCGCCGGGCCTGACCGCGTTCATAACCGGTTCGAGAGTTCCGTCCGAGTCCTCGCACAACTTTGGTGTTACTCGCATATTTCGCTCTGTTTTTGGCAAAATAGGCGGCTGGGGGCCAAAACTTCAGTGATTTTTCGTACCTTTGCGTTTTAGTGAATTCGGCACATGAAACCGCAAACAACAGGCAGCATGCCGATGTTCTAACAAAGTAAGAAAATAAAAAATCAGCAAAATATGCTCCTAACCAGATCTCTGGCCTCCTTTGGCCGATACTGCATGTTCATGGCGCGGGTATTCTCGCTGCCTGAGAAATGGAAGGTTTTTCTCAAGCGCACTGTCAACGAGATATCCAAACTCGGCATCGACTCCATTCCGCTGGTAGTGATTATCTCCATATTCATCGGCGCTGTATGTACCATACAGATGCAACTCAATGTCACATCACCCCTGATGCCCGCATACTCCGTTGGCCTTGCCACACGCGACATCGTGCTTCTGGAGTTCTCCAACTCGATACTCTGCCTTATTCTGGCCGGCAAGGTCGGTTCGAACATTGCCTCGGAGATAGGCACGATGCGTGTCACCGAACAGATTGACGCACTTGAAATCATGGGTGTAAACTCGGCATCATTCCTTGTTCTTCCCAAAGTAGTCGGCTTTGTGTTCTTCATGCCCTTCCTTGTCATGATATCGATAGGCATGGCACTTTTCGGAGGCTGGTGCGTTGCAGCATTCACGGATATTATCCCCGTTTCTCGTTACATCTTCGGTATTCAGGCGCTGTTTCAGGAATGGTACGTATGGTACGGACTCATCAAATCAGTGGTCTTCGCCTTCATCATCGCATCCACTGCCTCGTATTTCGGCTACTACGTTAAGGGCGGCGCCCTCGAAGTCGGCAAATCCTCGACCAACGGTGTCGTGGCCTCGTCAATCCTAATTCTTCTGTTCGATGTAATCCTGACAAAACTCCTCCTGCAATGATTGAAGTCAAAGATCTGTATAAATCGTTTGACGGACGCACCGTCCTGAACGACATCAATGCCAATTTCGACACCGGGAAGACCAATCTGATCATCGGTCAGAGCGGGTCAGGCAAGACTGTGCTCATGAAGTCGCTCGTCGGACTGCTGGTGCCGGATTCGGGCCAGATTCTTTTCGATGGACGCGACATGGTGACCATGACTGGCGATGAGCGCAAGAACCTGCGCAAGGAGATAGGCATGCTTTTCCAGGGCTCGGCGCTCTTCGACTCCGAGACAGTGCTCGGCAACGTAAGTTTCCCGCTCGTGATGTTCTCGAAGATGTCACCATCCGAGATACGCGATCGCGCCATGTTCTGCATCGAGCGTGTCAACCTGACAGGTGCTGAAAACAAATACCCCTCGGAAATCTCAGGCGGCATGCAGAAGCGTGCCGCAATCGCGCGTGCCATTGCCCTCAATCCCAGATACCTGTTCTGTGACGAGCCCAACTCGGGACTCGACCCCAAGACCTCGATTCTGATTGACGAACTTCTCTCCGACATCACACACGAGTACAATATCACCACGGTCATCAACACCCACGACATGAACTCGGTGCTCGGCATAGGCGAGAACATCATATTCATCAACAAGGGCAAGCGCGAGTGGGTCGGCAACAAGGACGAAATATTCGCCACGACAAATGAAGCCCTCAATGACTTTGTTTTTGCCACGGACCTTTTCCAGGAAGTGAAGGATTACGTCCTGAAGAACGGCTTCCAGGCCAAAGGAGCGGCCCGCCGTCAGACTCTTGCGGAAAAAGATGCCTTGCGAAAAAATCTTGAGGACAAGGCCGCGGCAAAGGCCAGACGCCAGACCGACGAGATGCGTCACGGGCAGAATTTCGGCTGAGAGCCGTCGGACCTATTAGCAGCCACAAACCAATCACATGAAATTCACAGACATACCATTTCATGACGAGATAAAGGCCCGTTTGCGCGAGATTGCAGACTCGGGACGCATACCACACGCCATATTGCTCGAAGGTCCCTCGGGAAGCGCCAAGTTCGCTCTTGCCCGTGCCTTCGCCCAGTACCTTCACTGCACCAACCGTCGCAACGGTGACTCATGCGGCGAATGTCCCTCCTGCCGACAGCACACCGCTCATCAGCACATCGACACGCTATATTCCTTCCCTTATGTAAAAAAGGGTTCTGGAAGCATTACAATATGCGATGACTTCCGCCAGGATTTCATACGTTTCATGGACGAGCAGCCCTGGATGGATTTCGACCTGTGGCCCGCAAGACTCGGCGACAGCAATACTCAGCCTCAGATTTTCGTCGACGAGGCCGCCGAACTGATGCGTCGCGCAGCCTTCACCTCCCATTCGGCCAAACACAAAATAATACTGATGTGGTTGCCGGAACGTCTTCGCGAGGAGGCCGCCAACAAAATGTTGAAAATTGTAGAGGAGCCCTTCGCTGACACTGTATTCGTGATGGCCTCGGACAATTCACGTGAGATTCTGCCAACCATATACTCGCGTGTACAGCGCATAAAGGTGCGCAGGTATGAAGATTCGGAAGTCGCCGCTTTCCTCGAATCAAGGGGTGTTGACGGCGAGACATTGCAACAGATTGCTGCCATTGCCGGCGGAGACCTTAACCGGGCCCTCAGTCTGCTAAAGACAAAAGACGAGGATGACCAGTACCTTGAATGGTTCATACAACTAATGCGCCTTGCATACATGCGCGACATCGCCGCACTTAAATCATGGTCGACCAAAGTCGCCGGTGAAAAACGTGAGGCTCTTGTCCGTTTTCTTGAATACTGCTGCCGCATGTTGCGCGAGAATTTCATACTCAACCTCCACAATCCGGTACTGAACCGAATGACCGGCCCCGAATCAAAATTCTCCACGAACTTCTCACGTTTTGTCAACGAACGCAACGTATTGCGAATTTTCGACGAGTTCACTGCTGCCATTCGCGACATCCGTGCCAATGTCAATGCTAAAATTGTGATGTTCGACCTTTCTATTTCAGTGATTCTGCTGCTTAAGCAATAAAACGGCACGAATTATTGCAGACCGGCCTTATGATATAAACTTAAATGCATGCGCGACAAATTTCTCTCCTCGATAGTCGAGTATTATAAACTCCGTGACTTTGATTCAGGCCGGATGGTATTTGTTCTGCCGAACAAAAGGTCGGCCATGTTCATGCGCACATACTTCAAGCGAATGTACGCAGACAGGCCTGTACTGATGCCCTCATTCGTCACGCTGAGTTCGTTCGTCGCCCGCATGAGCCGTATCACCGAGGCCACGCGTACCGAACTGCTCTTCTGCCTCTACCGCTGCTACCTCAGGATAATCGGGCCATATTCCGACAGGGTGCATATACGGTCATTCGACGAATTTGTCTTCTGGGGCGACCTGATTGTAAGCGACTTCAGCGATATTGACGCCAACGCCGCAGACGCATCGATGCTGTTCTCCAATCTTGAGCGCTTACGCGAACTCGAGTCAAACTATCTGACTACAGAACAGACTGACGCCATAGAACAACTATGGGGCTACCGACCTCCGTCATCCGAAGAAGTCGAGCATTTCTGGAAAAACATCATCAGTCTTTCGCATATGCGCGAAAAACATTCCGAACACGACGAAGGAAGTGAAAACGACGAAGGCCATTATAACGATGATGCCGGCTCGCTGAGTTCACAGTTCATTTTCATATGGCAGATACTGGGGGAACTTTATCCGGAATTCCGTAAGGATCTTCGTGCCAGAGGTATCGGCTACAGAGGCATGGTCATTGAAGACGCTGCGCTTTCCATTAAGGACATGCGCAAGGAAGATCTGGAATTCAGCCATTATGTATTTGTCGGCATCGGCAGCACTCCAGAGAATTTGCGCCGCATATTCCGACGGCTGAAGACTTTAGGAATTGCGGATTTCTTCTGGGATCTGCCCAATATTTTCGAAAAGGCCGGAAAATCGCAGATAAGATCAGCACATGACGGTGCCGGAACCGCTTTGCGAAAAGTCGGTGAAATGGCCCAGGAATTCCCTATGCCTGACGATTACACTGCTCCGGAAGGACCTTCGAGACCGATGTTCGACATAATAGGCATCCCGTCGGATATGATGCAGGCACAACTTGCCTCCAGAGTAATCAAGAAATGGAAGGATGACGGAAGTCTCGGCTCATCACTTGACAATACGGCCATAATCATGCCTGACACGGCACTCCTTCCATCGCTGCTCAATTGTCTTCCGGACTATCCGGGAGGGGTAAACATAACCATGGGACTGCCTATGCGTCAGACACCATTCGCGACGCTCATACGCACCATCATCTCGATGCACATGCGCATGCGCACACTTCACGGCGAGCCGGTCCTTTACCATGAGGATATCACAGAGGTGGTCTCCAGCCCTTCGATACGCCGACTCGATCCTGAAGGCTGCGACAAAATCCTGCGATACCTGAATGACAACAGGCTGTACACTGTCCCCGTATCACAACTGCAGTCGACGGCACCAAAAATATCCTTTATTTTCAATCTTCCCGAAACTGGCTCCGAGCCTGCCGAGGCGAGGACCTACCTCTCAGTCTTGATCAGTTGCCTTTGCAAGGCCACAGGTTATGACCCCGAGGATCCGAAGTCCGATGAAACTACCCGCGCACATGAATACCATGTCCTGCAGGCATATCATGACGCAATTGCCGAGATTTTCGATATGGCAGAAAGATATTCTGTGGAAATACGTGAAAACACCTGTTTCAGACTCGTCGAACGTCTGCTTATGACTGACACCCTGGGGATAGCAGGCGCACCATTGCGCGGACTACAGGTCATGGGGCTTCTCGAAAGCCGTGCAATCGACTTCGACAACCTGATTGTCCTGTCTGTGAACGAGCGTATCCTTCCTCGCAAGAATCCCCTCAAGACTCTTATTCCCCATACACTGCGCAAGGCCTACCACCTGCCCGTCATCGAAGACGCAGAAAGCGACAGCGCGTACAATTTCTTCCGCCTGCTTTCGCGCGCCCGACGTGCGGCATTCATATATGACTCCCGTTCGTCGGGAGTCGCCGCAGGCGAGATGTCCCGTTATCTCCTGCAAATGTCACGCCTGCTCAGCCCTACGGTGGTGCATGATTCCACATGCTCGCTTTCGGCGTCCCTGTCGGGTGAGCGCAGAATTTCAGTCGCCAAGGATGAGGATGTACTGTCATTGCTTAATCTTTACAGGGTCCCCAAGAATGGCGTCCTTACCGAGGACGCCAGGTACATTTCGGCCTCGATGCTCAAGGTCTATCTGAGTTGTCCGCTTGAATTCTACCTTAAGCATATACGCCGGCTCAAGGACGAGGACGAGACTTCGATGTTCATGGACTCTGCGACTTACGGCAGCATCATACATAAGGTACTTGAAGACATTCTCGGTAGATTCACAGGACGGCAGGTGACAGAAGACAACATACGAAACATCCTCGCGAGCGACTTGTCCGGTTTCGTGACATCGGTCATTGACAGGGAATATTATCGAGGCCGCTACAGAGGTAATCTTGACATCATGCCCGGCGAAGGCGCTGTATTAAGCGAAGTAATCGAAAAAATAGTGAGACGGTCATTGGAAAACGACATTGTCAACACGCCTTTCTTCTTCCTTGTCGCTGAAAGTGGACCACAGGGGCCCTGGGAAATGGCACCGGGACTCCGTCTGAATTTCAAATCCAAAATTGACCGCGTCGACATGCTCTCCGACGGACGCCTGCGGTTCATCGATTACAAGACAGGCAGTGATAGATTCTTCTTCACTTCCTGCGAAAACCTCTTCAGCAAGGAACGAAAAGAACGCAACGACGCGGTTTTCCAATTGCTGCTGTATTGCCATGCGACAGCCGATATGCCCGTCGAATATAATCCCGTACTCCGGAAGGTTCAGCAGATCGACCCTACGGTAAACCGATGCTCTGAAATCAAGCCTGAGATATTCCGTCTGAAATCAGTATATGTCGACAAGAATACCTATATCGCGGTCGGATCCGAGAAGAGACACGATATAATAGAGTCTTTTAATGATGAGGCCGTATCTGATTTCCGCAAACATCTTGCCGAAAAGGTTTCGGAGATTTTCAATCCTGATGTCCCGTTCCTTCAGACCGAAGACCGCGAGAACTGCACATACTGCGCTTTCGCACAGTTATGCGGGCGACAGTCGGCCAACAGGTAGGCGAATCCCTGCAATGCCTGGCAGATGCCTTTATCTTGCCGGCATATAGTCTGCGGCCGATAGCGTAGCGGGGTTGTCATAGAAATTCGGAGTCAGAAGGCCATCCAGCCTTGCATCCGGATTCTTTTTAAGCCATGACCGAACCATATTGTAGCCAACAAGCCTTGCCGCCCTTCCGGGAGCATCCGGACTTATCAAGGTACTGACAGGTGACTGTGAGAACAGTCCTTCGATTACCGCCGGATCGGAAGAATGCAGCATGTCTCCGTCAAGAAGCCGTTCCCAGATGAAAGATTCGTTTTTCTGCACATCTGCCAGTTGCGAATCGCTGAAGCCAAGCGATTTAGACAGCGATTCGTCTTCACTCAATGTCATTTTGGCATAAACCAGAGCGCCCTCGTAAAGCATACGGGACAAAACAGTCGGCTGGCCGGAAGGCATGTAAGGCCGTTCTATGGCTATCAGTGCCTCCGCCAAATCGTACGGTAGCATATCCCGGCGTTTCATGGCACGCCTATATTCAGGCCATCCCTCATAGGCAGGATGCTCCGGACCGAGATAATGGTTTAGAGCGATGATAACCACGTTGCCGTTTACGACTATTGACTGGGGAAGGCCCCAGACTGTTGCGGCATATTTTCTTTCAGGCAACGATATGCCCTGCTCTCTGGCGCGTATAATGATATTACCCAAAGCCTGCTCCTCGGCTTTTAGATCAGGATACAGGCGAGCCACCTCGGGTGCAAACATGCTCACAGTGCCTGACTCGGCAAACAGTTCCGCATAATCATAGCCTGCGGTATCGACACCCATAACTTGCATCTGAGCGGCAAACAGGACACTGTCCCGGGAATACATGGATCTGCGGGACACGGAGTCGAGAGTGGCAAACTCGGCGAGATTCTTGTCAAGTCTTACTATCGGGACAGGATTGCCCGATGTTTTCCCCGACTTTTCCGAACAGCCGCTTTGTGCTGAGGCGACAACAACAAACACAATGGCTGCAAAGTAATTTATCAACGAGAATATCTTTTTCATTATCTGGATTGTTTAAAAGCAAATGCTGCGCGGGAATTATCCATATAAGAACAGATACATGCCCGACTTGCAAATTTAACAATCATCTGTCGCTTTGGGTGCTGTTTTTGGGAGATTTTTCCAAATTTTCCATTTTTTAGCAATCCGGTAGCGACTCACCGAGGTTTTTTTCTTATTTTTGCACAAATATTGCCCTTTTGACCGGGCTTGAGAACATAAATGTTGTCTCGCCAACCATGTTAAGACGCCTGATAATATCACTGATTATTCTGCTTGGCACGGTGTATGCCGCACCGGCAGGCGATTTTATCATCGTACTTGATCCCGGACACGGAGGGAAAGATTCGGGTTGCGTAGGACGTAAATCCTGCGAGAAGAACATCGTTCTCGACATAGCCAGGCGACTTGGCAAACGGCTGGAGACCGAGCGCAAAGACATCAAGGTTGTCTATACCCGCAAGGATGACCGGTTTATTTCTCTGCAAAGGCGAGCCGACATCGCGAACGAAGCACATGGCAACCTATTTCTGTCTCTGCACGTCAACTCCGTTCCAAAGGATGCCGCAGGCAGATCCAAGACTCGAGGCATCGCAATGTACACTCTCGGTCCCGACAAATCCTCACGTAGTTTCGAGGTCGCAAAACGAGAGAATTCCGTGATGGAACTTGAGCCCGACTATACCACCCGGTACAAAGGCTTTGATCCGAACTCAGCCGAGTCTTATATAATATTCGAAATGACCTCGAACCTTTACATGCGCCAGAGTATTGACTTCGCACGCGCGACACAGACCAGCCTGATACGTTCTACAGGAAGATACGACAAAGGCTGCCATCAGGCTGGTTTCTGGGTCCTATGGTCCCCCAACATGCCATCGGTTCTTGCCGAACTCGAATTCATCTGCAATCCCACAAGTGAAGATTATCTGAATTCCGAGGCCGGGAAAGAGGCAATAGTCAACGGCCTCTACGATTCTGTATGCAAATATGCTTCGACATATATCCGCCAAAACGAAAATACCACTGCAATTAGCAACAGCAATGCATCGCAAATACGGGGAAATAAGACATCTAGGTCAAAGAAAGACCGGTCAAGGCGCTCAGACAACAAGGCTCGCCGCTGAAAATCCCGTTACATACGCATAAAAACAACAACCAGCATAAACAATGAAAAAAATCTTTCGCAAAGAAGTGCTCATCGGCGTCAGCATCATAGCCGCTCTCGCCATCCTCATTTTCGGCATTGATTTCCTAAAAGGCGTCAACGTCTTCAAAGCCACGAACTACTATCTTGTTACATACACCGATGTACAGGGTCTGGCCGTATCGGCACCAGTGACAGTCAACGGCTACAAAGTCGGACAAGTACGCGACATCTCCTACATGTATGACAATCCCGGGCATGTTCAGGTCGAGATATCCCTGGACAAGGAACTAAAGATACCTGAAGGCTCCAAGGCAATCCTTGCATCAGACCTCCTCGGAACAGCAACAATCGCCCTGCAACTTGCCCCCGGCAAAGATTTTTACGAGGTCGGCTCCGAGATTCCTGGGGAAGTCGCCAAGGGAATGATGGATAATGTGTCCAACGAACTTATGCCTTCGGTACAGGCAATCTTTCCCAAGGTCGACACACTGCTGACGAATATCAACACACTGGTGGCGGACCCCGCCATAGCAGCATCCGTCAAGCGTCTCGATGCCATCACCGCAAACCTTGAACTTACGACACGGCAACTCAATGCCGTGATGCGCACACTGCCGCCCATCACCGCCGATGTAAAGCGAATCACCGGCAATGTCAGCAACGCATCCGGCGACCTTGCCGAGATGACCAACAGACTGAATGCCCTTCCCGTTGACTCGCTGATGGAAGACATTCAGGCCACGACCGAGAATCTGCGTCAACTGACTCGCCAACTCAACGACCCCAATTCTACATTAGGATTGCTTATGAAAGACCCCGCCTTGTATAATAATCTAAATACAACCATACAGAGCCTTGACGCTCTTTTCAAGGATATAAAGGCAAATCCCAAACGCTACATATCAATCAAACTTCTCTAAAGAGAATAAGTGTACAAAATACCGATTCGGCTGTGTCGTAATTAAATTTATGACACAGCCGAATTACTTTTGAGATATCGCCATATTCCAGGATGACTGTGAACGGATAATAAAAGCCTAACCTAAAGGTGTTCCTTTTTAGGCTCGGCACACTGACACACATTCACGAACTTCGGGACAGAACAAGTTGTTAGAGAAGAAAACACTTCACATAAATGAAAAAAATAATACTTATCATTGCGATGGCCGTTGTCTCCGTAGCAAGCGCATCGGCAATCAGCCTCAAAGAGGCTTTCTCCGCTTTGTCAAACCTTCCCAATGTTTCAGTAAAGGAGAATCTGGATCTAAAAGATCTGACTAATAACAAATGCCCCATAAAGTTAGACTCAATGAAGATTGTGCATGTGGCAATCGGGTATGACCTTGACGCAAAAAAAATTTATGAAACAGGCAACGGAGCATACACCATATTCAATCAGATACCCTTACAGTATATGATAAACGGAGCGAACAACAATAATGTCTGCGCATTTCTCTACTCCAGTCCATACGAAGAACAGCCAGGGTTGAATCATATTCTGATTGCCATTATGAGTGGCGAATGGGGTACCGTCTGTTTTGTTGACGCAATAGCAGACGATAAAGAACGTGATGCCATACAGGCAGCATCCATAGTGATGAAAGAAAATTATCTGAATATGGCAGTTCCCGGATATTTCAACATAACTATAAACTGATGTGATTTCAACTCATAAAGAAATGCTGTGCAACCCTTAAAGTTAAAACGCCATGAATTAAATCCCGTCAATCATTCGTCGGTTTTTTTGACGCATATGATTGCGGTTTACATGTGAATAATACCATGTTAAATAAATATGCATAAATTATTTGTTTATCAATTTCTATTTATAATAATTATAAATAATATTGCTTATTTTAAAACTTTATACTTATGGTTTCATATACCTGATAACCAATAATATTTCATGTATTATTCAGACTCGCAATATAATATGTCAATATAATTTTTTATTACTGTAAATCAATGTTATATATCATATTATTTAAATATAATGTTTAGCCTTGTACATAAATCTTTATCAGCCAAAGTGATATAAGTTTGTTAACATATACAAGGATTTTAACATTTGTTTTTAATATTTTTTTTCACCACCTTTGCATAAGTTTTGTCGGGTCGGCATGGACCCGTTTATTTTGCACCTAATGCAAAAGCCTTAAAAAATTCCTTCCCTTTCGGACAGGATTTCACCAAATATCACAAACACGATGACGTCCAACCACAAACAACTCTGGTCCCAGGCTCTCGACCTTATCCGGCAGGATATTGGCGACGCGCAATTCGACCCTCTGTTCCGCGACATCTCTTCAATGAGTTTCGAGAACGGCGAATTGCGCCTGCTTGTACCCTCGTCGTTCTTCGTCGAATATATCGAGGGGAAATATCTCGACCAGATGGGACGCGCCATCCATGCTGTGTACGGCAACAATGTACAGGTGCATTACCACTACAATGTCATCGGTGGACAGAACGACACCCGTGTTGATGTTCCCTCGGCCTCTCGTCCCAAGAATTCGCCTAAGGACGCGGAGAAACCATTCACCTATAAGACACCGGCACAGTTCGATCCCAGGCTTTCACCAAAATTCTCTTTTGAGAACTATTGCTGCTCGACTTCGAACAAGGACGCCGTAACCATCGCCGAGACTATAGCCGACAATCCTTCAATCAAGACTTTCAATCCTCTTATGGTTTTCGGACCGACAGGCGTTGGCAAGACACACCTTATACAGGCCGTTGGCCTGCGCATCAAGGAAAATGCCCCGGCGTCGCGTGTACTATATGTCACGGCCCGCGATTTCGAAAGCCAGTTCACCACCGCGACGGCGAAAGGCGAGACAAACAAGTTCTTTGCCTATTACCAGTCAATAGAGACACTGATAGTCGACGACATCCAGGACCTAAATAACAAGCCAAAGACCCAGAATACGTTTTTCAACATATTCAACCACCTACATCTGAACGGGCGCCAGATCATATTGTCATCAGACCGTGCGCCGGTAGATATGGAAGGGTTCGAGGAACGTCTCCTTGGCCGTTTCAAGTGGGGCATGTCTGTCGGTCTTGAACGTCCCGACCTAAATCTACGCCGCGAAATACTGCGCCGCAAGGCAACTCAGGAAGGCGTTCCTCTTCCCGATGAAGTCATTGACTATATCGCACAGAATGTCACTGACAACATACGCGAACTCGAGGGTGTTCTTGTCTCATTCGTGGCCCACGCTACCGTTATGTCAAAGCCAATGACCGTTGAACTCGCACGCATGGTGGTCAAGAATGCAGTCAAGGTGCGTAAACGTACCGTCAATTTTGAACTCATCGCGGGCAAAGTCTCCGAGCATTTCGGACTGGAATCAGACCTCCTTTTCACCAAATCGCGAAAGCGCGAGATTTCCGATGCCCGACAGGTGGTGATGTATCTTGCCAAGAAACTGGCCAAACTGCCGTCAACGGCAATAGGGAGCCGTCTCGGACGCTCACATGCCACAGTGATCTACGCCATACAACACATCGAGGAGCGCATGAGTCTCGAAGGGGCTTTCCGTGACGAGATCGCATCAATCGAGGCATCAATCCTTAAGTAAAGCGATTAGTCCGACAGTCTTATTCAAGGATTATCCGGCAATTGTCAAGTGAAGACACCCTGGCAAGAGACTCGACACGGATTCCTTCCCGTTTAAGCCAATCTCCACCTCCCTGAAATACCTTTTCGATAATGAAACCCATGCCGACAATCTCGGCTTTTGCCTGACGGCACAAATCAATGACACCTCGAGCTGCATTGCCGTATGCAAGGAAATCATCGATAAAAACCACCCGGTCGTCAGGTGTTAGAAAATCCGCCGATATACAGACTGTATATTTCCGGTCCTTGGTAAAAGAATGTACTTCGCTCACAAGCATGTTTGACATTGTCTTGGGTTGCTTTTTCTTTACAAAGACCACCGGGAGATGCATGACATGTCCCATCATAATTGCTGGCGCGATACCGCTTGCTTCAATAGTAAGTATCTTGTTGACACCCGAACCTGCGAAGATACGGGCAAATTCCTCGCCGATATTCATCATCAGATCGGGATCCATCTGATGATTTATAAAACTGTCAACCTTAAGTATGCCGCCGTCATAGCATTTGCCGTCCTCAAGTATGCGACGACGAAGAAGTTCAAAACTCATAATAATCCAACTTTTTTACCGAAAAGATATTAGATCGGGAAGTTCATGGAAGCAAGAAAGTCTTTAAAAATTTCAGAAAAAGCCTCATTGCTCGAACGTGGGTAACGTACGTCGGCAAAAACCTGCGCAAGGGTTTGTTTGTGGTTCTCCTCAATAAAAACCTTGTTTGCCGGATTAGTGTCAATTTCGTGATACAGGCCGGAGATGTCCTTGTCACTGTATTGCCTATAAGTCTCATTATGCAATATGGCCTCAAGCGGGAGCCGTTCGCTCGGCTGAACGGTTTTTTCAGGCCAGCCGAGAGCAACCGTCAGCACAGGCACTACGCGCGAAGGCAGATCGAGAATGCGGGCAATGTCGGGGGCATTATACGCCGTCGTGCCGAGATAGCAGGTCCCCAGTCCTTGAGTCTCGGCTATCGTACAGAATTGCTGGGCAATTATCGTGGCATCGAAAACAGCAGACAACAGTGACTGAAGGTTGTCGAAACCGGGTACTGCATCCGATACCTCGCACCAGCGCACAAAACGATTTGTATCGGCGCAGAATGTAAGTAAAACCGGAGCACTGACAGCCGCAGGCTGATTGAAATGACAGGCGTCAATCTGTTTTTTCTTTTCAGAGTCGCGGGTGAGAATAACTGAGTACAACTGCATGTTTCCTGTCGTAGGAGCATGCATCGCAGCGGCAAGAATATCCTTTATATCCCTGTCGGAAACTTCTTTTTTAGAGAAATTGCGCACAGTGGCACGAGTAGAAAAGTATTCTTCAATATTCATATCTGTATGTTATTTTAGACCTCAAAGTTAATGATTTTTATCAAAAAGATTACATTGTCATAGACATATTTTCTAAGTTTTTGATATATTGAAAATTGCGGTTTTGGAAAACTTTTCAAATCAGCAAAAAACATTATTATACTGATTTAGTGATTATTGAGAATTCTTTTCGGGAAACTTCTCTACATTTATACATAAATCATGTTTTAAATTTTGATAACTCAGATTTTTTTTTGAATCTTTGCATTCACGCTTTCATAAGCCGGCCAATAACCGTGCACCAACCTTAAAAAATCCATTAAAAATCCTCAAAACAGTGGAAAATAAGACTTATACCAACGACGAGGCCTACGATGCCTCTCTCGAGTATTTCGGCGGCGACCAACTAGCCGCTCGCGTCTGGGTATCCAAATATGCCCTAAAGGACTCATACGGTAATATTTATGAACGCACTCCCGACGACATGCACCATCGTCTTGCGAGCGAAATATCGCGAATAGAGAACAAATATGCAAACCCCATGAGCGAACAGGAGATTTTCTCACTGTTACAAGGTTTCAGATATATTGTACCTCAGGGCAGTCCCATGTCTGGCATAGGAAACAATTTTCAGGTCGGCTCGCTGTCCAACTGTTTTGTCATTGGTCTTGACGGACACCCCGATTCCTACGGCGGCATTATCCGTATCGACGAAGAACAGGTGCAACTGATGAAGCGTCGTGGCGGTGTCGGCCATGACCTCAGTCACATCCGCCCCAAAGGCACGCCCGTCAAGAACTCGGCACTGACTTCCACCGGTATAGTCCCCTTCATGGAGCGCTACTCCAATTCTACCCGAGAAGTTGCCCAGGATGGCCGACGCGGAGCGCTCATGCTCACCGTATCCATCAAGCACCCCGAGGCCGAGGCCTTCATCGACGCCAAGATGGAGCAGAACAAGGTCACAGGCGCCAACGTTTCTGTGCGCATCGATGACGAGTTCATGCGCTGCGCTACTGAAGGAAGCACATACATACAGCAATATCCTCTCGACACCGATAAGCCGAGCGTCACCAAGGAAACCGACGCCAAGGCCCTGTGGGAGAAAATCACACATAACGCATGGAAATCCGCTGAGCCGGGCGTGCTTTTCTGGGATACAATCACACGTGAATCCGTGCCTGACTGTTATGCCGACCTGGGCTTCCGTACAATCTCAACCAATCCTTGCGGCGAAATTCCACTGTGTCCTTACGACTCATGCCGCCTGATTGCCATCAATCTTTTCTCATACGTCAAGAATCCGTTTACACCTCAGGCAGAGTTCGACTTCGAACTTTTCCGCGACCACGTCGGCAAAGCCCAGCGCTTCATGGATGACATCATAGACCTTGAGATGGAGAAGATTGACAAAATCCTTAACAAGATCGATGGAGATCCCGAGACAGAAGAGGTAAAGAACACAGAGCGACACCTCTGGGAGAAGATCCGGGCCAAGACCCTAATGGGCCGACGCACAGGTGTGGGAACCACAGCCGAAGGAGACATGATCGCTGCGATGGGCCTGCGTTATGGCACTCCCGAAGCCACCGACTTTTCGGTCAAGGTACACCGCACTCTTGCTCTCGCTGCTTATGGTTCGTCCGTAAACATGGCCCGCGAGCGCGGTGCGTTCTCAATCTTCGATGCAGAACGCGAGAAAGAAAATCCATTCATACTGCGACTTGCAGCCGAGGACCCCGAACTTTACGAAAACATGAAGAAGTACGGACGGCGCAATATCGCCTGCCTGACCATCGCCCCGACAGGTACGGTCTCCATTCTCACCCAGACCACCTCTGGCATTGAGCCGGTCTTCATGCCCGTATACAAGCGTCGCCGCAAAGTCAACCCTTCGGACGTAGACGCCCGCGTCGACTATGTCGATGAATCGGGAGACTCATTCGAGGAATATGTCGTTTACCATCCCAAGTTCCTTGAGTGGATGAAGATTGCAGGCATTCCCGTGCGTGACGACTACTCTCAGGAAGAACTTGACGCCATCGTTGCCAAGTCCCCCTATTACAAGGCTACCGCCAACGACATCGACTGGCTTGAGAAAGTCAAGATGCAGGGCCGTATCCAGAAATGGGTCGACCACTCGATTTCGGTAACAATCAACCTTCCCGCCAATGTAAGCGAGGAACTTGTCAATCAACTTTATATCGAGGCCTGGAAGGCAGGGTGCAAGGGTTGTACTGTATACCGCGACGGCTCACGCTCGGGTGTACTCATAGCCAACGAAAAGAAAAGCGAGAAGAAAGCCGAAGTCGGTTACATCGCTCCGGAGGCTCACGTGCTTAAACGTCCAATCGAACTTGATGCCGATGTTGTACGTTTCCAGAACAACAAAGAAAAATGGATTGCCTTTGTCGGCCTTGTGGATGGTAAACCTTATGAAATCTTTACCGGTCTCGCCGATGACGAAGACGGCATCTTCTGTCCTAAATCCGTAACCAAGGGCAAGATTATCAAAGCCGTTGCCGCCGACGGAACAAAGCGCTATGACTTCCAGTTCATCAACAAGCGCGGATACAAGACAACCATCGAAGGTCTGTCAGACAAGTTCAATCCCGAGTACTGGAATTATGCGAAACTTATTTCCGGTGTGCTACGCTATGGCATGCCTATCGATCAGGTACTCAAACTCGTCAGCGGACTTGAACTCGACTCTCAGTCCATCAACACCTGGAAGATGGGTGTTGAGCGAGCCCTCAAGAAATACCTTCCCAACGGCACAAAGGCATCCGGCCAACGCTGTCCCAACTGTGGCAACGAGACCCTGATCTACCAGGAAGGCTGCCTGATATGCACCTCGTGCGGCACCTCAAAATGCGGATAAACGACACCGACAGAACTCATCACTCAACCATATAGACAGAAGGCTGCCCGTCAAATCGCGAGCAGCCTTCTGTTATAAATATACTTTAACCTATCTTAATCAGGAAGCAGTGGCATAATGATTGAATTGGATATCAGCCAGTGCTTTTCGGAGATGCGGAGGTGGGTCCGGGTGATTTCTATATTATTGGAAGGAAGAGTGTGTGCAGCGGCGAGAAGTGACTCACGGGCGTCCGGAGGCAGGATGTCGAGGAACAGGCCTTCGGATGTGCGAAGTCGGGTAAAAATAAGATCGGCGAGACTGTCCCGTTCGGTTTCTTCATCTACAATCGCCGGGATTTTTTTATCATCTTTATCTGTGAGAGATGCGAGATAAGCGTTTATTTCGGAGGGATTGTAGCGCCGTGTTTTTCCGTCAAACGAATGGGCTGCCGGTCCTAAGCCGAGATAGGGTGTTGAGTCCCAGTAGGACGAATTGTGACGGGAGCGATAGCCGGGCAATGCGAAATTGGATATTTCATAATGCTCGTAACCAATAGCCTTCGCAACCATTGTAAGCATCTCGTACATGTTCGCAACGGTATCGTCATCTGTCGGAGTGAGTTTGCCTGCGGCGACCAGTGCTGAAAGGCGCGTACCATGTTCATAAGTCAGCGCATAGGCCGAAAAATGCTCCGGTCTGAGGTCTAGCAAAGCATTCAGACTTCCTAGCCAGGTTTCCTCAGTCTGCAAAGGAAGACCATAAATCAAATCAAGGCTTATGTTGTCGAATCCGGCCCGACGCAAAGTGTAGAACGCTTCCTTGGCCTGCTCAGCCGTGTGACGGCGACCGACCGCGCGTAACTCATCGTCATAGAAACTCTGAACGCCCATTGACACGCGGTTAACGCCCAGACGTCGCCATGCCTTAGCCTTCTCAAGCGACACATCCTCCGGATTGACCTCAATGGTAAATTCCTCGACATTTCCGAGTGGTATCGGCGCAATGGCTGTGGCGAGATCCTTGACATCAAGAATTGAGGGTGTGCCCCCTCCGACATAGAGAGTACGTATTTCATGGTCGGCCTTGAGTTCGTGTACGCGACGTTTGAATTCTTCGGCAATTGCATGACAGACTTCACCCGCCCGTCCGACACCCGGACGGGAGAAGAAATCACAATAGGCACACTTGCTGTGACAGAATGGGATGTGGATATAAACGCCGGACATATTGGTTGGCTAATTAAACGATTATGCAAAAAGTGTGCGGAATGCGTCTTCGACACGCGCCACGGGGTGCAGACGAATACTGAGGACCGAGGTATCAAAGCCCTTGATTGTACCTTGCGGTATCAGAATGTCCGTCATTCCGAGTTTCTGTGCCTCGAGTATGCGTTGTTCTATGCGGGTGACAGGACGTATCTCACCTGAGAGCCCGACCTCTCCGGCCATTACCCACCCTGCAGGGATAGCCATGTCAACATTGCTCGAAAGAATGGCGCAGATGACCGCAAGATCAATGGCCGGGTCGTTAATTTTAAGACCGCCGGCAATATTTAGGAAAACGTCTTTTGCACCAAGTTTGAAGCCAACACGTTTTTCAAGGACAGCAAGGAGCATGTTCATGCGCTTGCCGTCGAATCCGGTAACCGAGCGCTGGGGGGTCCCGTAAGCAGCAGATGACACCAGAGCCTGAACCTCGATGATGAAAGGCCGGATGCCGTCAAGTGTGACGCCGACAGCTATACCGGACAACGAGTCATCCGAGTGGGTGACAAGCATCTCCGAAGGATTGGTAATTTCACGGAGCCCGCGCTGGCACATCTCATATATGCCGAGTTCGGAGGTCGAGCCGAAGCGGTTCTTTATCGGCCGAAGAATACGGTAAAGATAATTTGAATCGCCCTCGAACTGAAGGACAGCATCGACAATATGCTCGAGCACCTTCGGGCCGGCAAGAGCGCCGTCCTTGGTGATGTGGCCAATCAGCAGGACAGGCGTTCCGGAGGTCTTCGCATACCGCAGAAGTTGGGCGGCACACTCGCGGACCTGCGAGACAGAGCCAGCCGCCGACTCGAGCGTGTCGGTAGCGACAGTCTGGATGGAATCGACAATCAGGAGTTGCGGATTGATTGCCTCGATGTGCTCGAAGATGGTTTCGAGAGATGTCTCGCAGACGATGAAGACATTGTCCGACCCCCGTCCGATGCGGTCGGCCCGCATCTTTATCTGCGAGGCACTCTCCTCTGCCGACACATAAAGTATGGTCTTGGACTTGATGGCAAGTATATTCTGAAGCACAAGGGTAGACTTACCGATTCCCGGCTCGCCACCGACAAGCACCATTGAGCCACAGACTAAGCCTCCGCCGAGAACGCGGTTCAGTTCATGCGAAGGCATCGTGATACGCTGCTCCGATGTGGCGGTTATGTCGTTGACAGGTAGCGGTACACTTCTGACGGCAGAGGCATCGCGTGAAGTTATCGCCTTAGGCGAGGATGAGACGCGGTTCTCAACCATGGTGTTCCATGCACCGCATGAAGGACACCGTCCGACCCACTTGGGGGAGTCGGCTCCACATTCCGTGCAATTCCAGATAGTCTTGTACTTAGGCTTTGGCATAAGAGGTAAATCTATTTGTGTGCAGATGAAAATGCCCGGCGACGAAATTCGGCGAGTGTTATCGCTGTGGCCGTGGCAACATTAAGGCTTTCGGCTGTAGAACGGTCCGGAGGATAGGAGGGAATAAGCAGACGGTGGCTCACCGTGCGTGCGACTTCATCCGAAACGCCGTTGCCCTCATTGCCCATTACTACGATGCCTCGAAGGGAAAGGTCCGTCGAATAAATGTCTTCGCCGTTTAGAAAGGTTCCATATACAGGAACTCCGGCTGACGCCTTGGCGGAAAGAACCGAGGCGAGGTCATCCACATAATGAACACGCACACGGGAAAGCGATCCCATTGTTGCCTGAACGACCTTGGGATTGAACACGTCGGCAGTGCCTTCGGACGCGAGGATATCGGTAACACCCATCCAGTCAGCGACACGGATTATGGTACCGAGATTTCCCGGATCCTGAACACGGTCAAGTGCCAGCACAAGGTCCTCTCCTATCGAAGCGAAATCCGAACGGCTTTCGGGAATCCGAAAGACAGCGATAATCTCAGGCGCGGTAGAAAGTTGCGTCATGCGCTCCAAGTCGGCACGGGTCGCCGCATAGACATTCTTCGCATGGCTGACAATGTCGGGATGCTCTTCGAGCCATGCCGTAGAGGCGAAAATCATCTCGCAGTCAAAGCCATCCATAAGGTCTCCGGCGCACTTGACGCCTTCGGCCACGAACATGCCGAGTTCACGACGATATTTCACCTTGCCAAGAGAGGCTACAGTTTTCCGCAATGTCGCACTAACTGACTGATACATATGAGGTGTAAATTATTTAAGTCTGTATCCTGCTTTAGCAATTCGCTCGCAGTCAGCATCGATGGTTGAGCCGACTGTAGTGAGAAGGTCACCTACGATAGCGCTGTTGACACCGAGTCGCATGGCCTCGGCCTGAGCCTGCTCGCTAAGGCGCTGACGTCCGCCGGCAAAACGCAGGGCGACCTTGGGATGAATCATTCTGAACAGAGCGACGGTGTCAAGTATGTCATCCTCGGAAATCAAGGGCTGGTCGGCAAGCGGAGTACCGGGAATGGGACAGAGTATATTCAGGGGGATGCTGACAGGGCTGACCTGTCGTAGGGTCAGTGCCAGTTCAGCACGCTGACGCACAGTCTCGCCCATGCCGATGATACCTCCCGAGCAAATCTCGAAGCCCAACTCGCGTGCGGCGGCGATGGTTGCGAGTTTGTCCTCGATAGTATGGGTGGAGCAGAGCATGGGGAAGAACGAGGGCGCAGTCTCGAGGTTACAGTGATAGCGGCGTACACCTGCATCCCAGAGTTTCCTGAGTTCGTCACGGGTAAGCAGTCCAAGCGAGGCGCAAGTCCGGATACCTGTATCTGCAGCCTTTCGCATCATCGTGCAGATACGGTCGAGAGGTTCACCCTTTGCCAGACGCCCGCTGGTGACAAAGGAGAAACGATAGACGCCTTTCTCGGCTGAATAGTGGGCCATGCGCTGGCATGTCTCGTCATCGACCAGGTCGTAGGTATCACAGTTTGTCTTATAGTGTGCCGACTGGGCGCACCACTTGCAGTTTTCGGGACAGCGTCCCGAACGGCCGTTGATGATGGAGCAGAACTCGAACTCAGCCGGAATAAAGGCCGAGGTGATTCCGGCCGCAGCCTCGCGGATGTCACTACTTGTCTGCGCATGGGTAGCGGGAGCTGCAAGAAGGTCGGCCATGGCATACGCTTCTTCCGGAGTAATGTCACTGCCGGCAAGAATCTTATCTTTCAATTCGGTAATTGCGGACATATCTTGGTATTGTCTGAGGGGAGAGAAATATTTTCAGAATGCAATTAGAATTCAGTCAGAATGTGGTTTAAAAACATAAAGAGGTCAACGGACTGTCCGTCAACCTCTTTAGCGTAGTCTTTAAGCAGAGCGGAGGGCGCAGGTATGCGCCGGAGGCTTACTTGCGGATACCTAACTCTTTTTGTGCGATGATTGCACGGTAGCGTGTGATGTCTTTGCGCTTGAGGTAGTCAAGCAGACGACGACGCTTACCTACGAGCATCTTAAGAGCGCGCTCTGTTGTATGATCTTTGTGATTTGACTTCAGGTGCTGGGTCAAATGAGCGATACGGACCGAGAACAATGCAATCTGTGCTTCAGGCGAGCCAGTGTCAGTCTTACCCTTACCGTACTTCTCGAAGATCTCTACTTTTTCTTCAGAATTCAAGTGCATTCTTATGAAAATTTGATAGGTGAGTGAAAAATATTGATTTTATGGCTGTTAGCGCCGGATTTGGAGGCCGGGCGCTTCAGCGAGTGCAAAGGTAGCAATTTTTATCGGAAAAATCCTAAAAATCGCGAATTATTTTAGTCGAGGTTGGGTTTGTCGGTTGCAGGATTGCGGAAGTAGAGTTTGTGGTCCACATATTCCTGTGTGGCGATGAGCGTGGGCTTGGGGAGTTTCTCGTAATAGCGGGAAATCTCAATCTGCTCGCGGTTCTCGGATACTTCCTCAAGGTTGTCGTTGAGCGAAGCGAATTCCTGGAGTTTCTTCTCGAGGTCGTGCTTCATTTCGCCGGCAATCTGGTTGGCGCGCTTGGCGATGATGCAGACTGTTTCGTAGACGTTGCCTGTGTCCTCGGACAACTTGATCATGTCACGGGTGACAGTGTTGAGGGGGGCGTTTGTTTTCTTGTAGTCCATTGTCTTTATGCTGTGGTTTCTTGTTTTATTCCTGATTATACGACTTTAGAGTTCAATCCTTGACGTAGCGCTGTGCAATCTTGAAGATGTTGTCGGCCTCTTCGCGGAAGGGACTCTCGGGATAGTTGTTGATGAACGAATAATACTCGTCGATGACGTCGCGGAAGCGGTCGGCCTTGCGTTCGTCGATACTTTGGGCGGCCTCCTGGTAACGTGCCTTGAGGACTAGCATCTCCAGTTCCTCCTTGTACTTCGAGTAAGGATAGGTCTTGATGGCGTTCTTGGCCACGATTACTGCCGACTCATAGTTGTTGCCCAGATAGTTGCCGAGGTTGTAATAGAGTTGGGCGTTCTGCAGTTGCTTGAGTGTCAGTTTGTCCTGCAGTTCGAAGATTACGGTCTGTGCCAGGGTGACTCTGTCCGAGCGGGGATAGTAGTCGAGGAAGGCCTGAAGTTCCTCGATGGCCTTGATTGTTCCGCTCTGGTCCAACTGGGCCTCGGGCGAGTCGAGGTAATAGCCGTAGCCGCAGAAATAGCGGGCGAGTTCGGCGTATTTGCCTTTGGGATAGCGCTGATAGTAGAGTTTGAAGTAGGCGCAGGAGTTGACGTAATCCTTGTTCTCGAAATAACTCATGGCCAGAAGGTAGAGCGATTCCTCGGCCTTGGGTGTACCCTTGAACTCGGTCACGCAGTCGCGGAGGACAGTCGAAGCCTGGGTGTATTTCTTCTGCTCGAAGGCGCGCTGGGCGTAGTCGAACTTCACGTTAGCGTCCGTGCTTTTGAGTACGCGCTGATATTCACCGCAAGAACAGAAGGTTACGAGCAAGAGGGCGTATAATGCGAATTTTTTCATTGCCATTCGTGGAGTGATGATGAGGGAGAGGTGCATATAACGTGGCAAAGGTACAAAAAAAGCGCGGATTTTCCCAAGTTTTAAGAATCAAGAATCGCGAATTAAGAATATTTAGTGCAATATTTCGTGCATTGGACAAGAATAGATGACGGATTTATACCAACAATGTCAATGTACTCTTTTTGTTCAGACACAAAAATTGTCTGAACGATGGAGAAAAACGCATGGAGAAGTTGGGCCGTCCGTTCTCAATGATTTCGGAAGACGCTGCAAAGTTACGACAGCCGGGAGGCGAAATACACCTCCCGGCTGAATAGATTGGCAAAATCATAAAAAAAATTTTCTGGAAGTGAGTAATCCAAAGAAGAGAGTTATTATTAATAAGACATCGTAATCCGGGTATTCAAACGAGAATTCCATGCACTAATTAACAAATTGCGAACGATAATTTTCAGCCCAAATGTCACTGAGAAAGATACATATTAGCATAATCAAGGTGAGCATGTCAAACAGCAAAAGAATTTTATGCGATACGACCAACCTTACCAACAGGTGATTTAACAACACATAAAACAAATATATGCAAGGAATTATCATCAATATAAGAATATATCCAATCGGCTTATCCGCTATACGGACATTATAGGAGAAAAACAGCGCAAAGAAAACGAAAGAACCAAAAAGATATAGGTAAGCCAAAAAATTCTTAACCAGAGTTTTTCTGTTCTTTATAATACGATATCGGCAGACCTTATATAGCCTTAACATATTATGTGAGTCAAGTTCCATGCTAACATATTATTTATGTATATAGATTCCGTGGGGATTTGAATTCATTATCGATTTAAAAGCCGTATGTGGAAAAGGACTGATATTTGGTCTCACTATATCATAGGCCGGCTCTCCAAGGCTTTTATTGGCCGGAATATGTATTGTTTTGTATTTAGGTTTTGCTACTGGTATACCTGCTTCAAACATCACACTTTGGACTGTTGTTGCACAATTATTTCCCAGAAGTCTATAAGTGGTTTTGGATTTCTCAATAAAACTTTTTCGCATAATCGCATCTTGTTCTGATGTTGTCGAAATCTGATACCCTTCTGAAAAGCCATAGTTATTCATAGATTTATCTTCTTTACTTTCATCTGTACATTTATTATATGATGAATGCATAAATTCATCAGGAGAATCCCAATTTCCTACGGCTATATCATTAAAAGGCCTGCCTCCAGTATGCTTCCCAGAAATATAAACATTATTGCCATTAATAGAATAATATTGCCATTTCCCTTTCTCATCCTGAATCAGCATAGCCAAATGCTGTCCTCCCGAATGATTCAACACAACGATATCTTCGCCGGTCGGATCAATACAGTTTATGGGATTACCTCCGCAATATGAATATGGAGACAACGGAGGATAGGCTTGTATGTCAACAGACCATGCTAGCAATGATATCGTAAATAAAGTTAAAATTAGATGTCTCATTTCGGCAACAAATTTTCCTCGTAATATTTTTGACTTTCTTTGGCTTGTTTATACTTCCTTTCCAGAAATTCTTCAGTTGCTATGGTCATATGAGTTCTTTCAATTCCAACTTTGTCTCTTCCAACAAATGGATTAGATATGAAACATAGTCATCAATATAAGAGCCAACTATATATACTATAATGAAAATCCCAATACCAAGAAATTGAAAAGAATATAATGAAATTTATCTGATCGAAGTATTCTTATCTAATGATCGACTGTTAAATCACATATAAACACAATAAATAATGTTAGGAATAGTAGAATATCGAAATTTGCAAGAAACTTATGTGATACTATTTTAAAAAACAATATATGATTGATTATGACATAAGCGAAGTAAAAAGGCAATGTAATGAAAGCATATATAAATGTAGCAAAGAAACCAGTCGCATCCAATACCAGATAAGTGAAACAAGTTACAATTAATATGAAAAATAAATACAGGTATACATAAGCCCATGTTATCTTTAATTTCGAAATAGAAGGTTGATTCATATACTTGGAAGAATTACGTTTTATAATTATTTTTTAAGATACTTGCCCCCTGGATTCCATTTTATTATTGACTTAAATGCAACACTCGGTAAAAAATGCATATGACATTCCATTTTATATCCATTAAATACTTCGACTAATCCCAAAGAGGTGGACATAGGTATATATGAAGGCACATATTTTGGCTCTGACACAGGAATCCCGGCGTCAATCATCGTTTTCTGAACAGCAGTAGCACAATTGTTAGTAAATAGATTATATGTGGTCTTTGCTATTTTAGTAAAACTATTCCTCATTGTAGCATCCTGTTCAGAGGTTGTCGAAATCTGATAAGCCTCTGTAAAACCATAATTGTTCATAGACTTGTCCTCCCTACTGTCATCAGTTTTTAAATTATATGACGAATCTAAGAACTCCTTAGGAGAATTCCATGCTCCAACTGCAATATCGTTAAAAGGACGTCCTCCCGAGTGCTTACTTGTAATTGGATTATATACATTGTTGCCATTAATAGAATAATATTGCCATTTCCCTTTCTCATCCTGAATCAGCATGGCCAAATGCTGTCCTCCCGAATGATTCAACACAACGATATCTTCGCCGGTCGGATCAATACAGTTTATGGGATTACCTCCGCAATATGAATATGGAGACAACGGAGGATAGGCTTGTATGTCAACAGACCATGCTAGCAATGATATCGTAAATAAAGTTAAAATTAGATGTCTCATTTCGGCAACAAATTTTCCTCGTAATATTTTTGACTTTCTTTGGCTTGTTTATACTTCCTTTCCAGAAATTCTTCAGTTGCTATGGTCATATGAGTTCTTTCAATTCCCAACTTTGTCTCTTCCAACAAATGGATTAGATATGAAACATAGTCATCTACACAAGAACCGTTTCGATCAAGATAATCCTGTGCTATCTCTAGAAGGGACTTATTTCGTATAAGCCACGCATTCGGATTCATGGGATAAAACTCCAAAGATCTACTTGCACAATATAAAGTAAATTTATCATATCGTTTGAATTTCTCATGGTAACCAAAAGCCAAATCTGACATTTGGCACGCAACAGTCTGAATTTCGGTCAAAGGGGACATGTAGGTTCCTACAATAACTGCAGAATCACATATTTCAAAATCCTCCTTAATCCAGAATTCAGGTGTCATTTGATGGGTGGTGAGTTCGAGATTAATCCAATCTTCCGGTGTAAGATTATCTTCGTCCTTATACATGATATATGTATGTCCCGGTGCATGTGCCAAAGCAACATCAGCACCAATCTCTTTTGCAAGAATTCTATACATCCACGGAAGAGAGCGACATTGCCCTTTATGAGTTTTCAATACCTCGGACACAAACTGCCTTTCCCAAACACCACCTTTAAAAAAATCCTCATAATTATATGTATAAGGTTTGAAGCCATTTCCAGAGTAAGGTCTGAAAAAATACTCGTTCAAGGCCATCTGTTTTCCTGTTTTATATGAACTAAGTTTATTAACAGAATAAAACCTTTTTACAAATCTAACTATTCTATCAATTTCATCACAAAAATCTTTTTTATAATCCAATTTACCCTCGTAATATGCCCATTCGGCAAGATAAGTCGCACGTTTTATCGAAAGCGAGTCTTTACCATAAAGCATATCAGATATTTCATTAAAAGCCGTTACATAATAATCCTCAGACAACACCTCTTCTGCACCAAGTGACAACTGAGATACGAGAATAAACAAAGTCAATACTAATTTTTTCATGGTATGCAAATGTAATACTTTAGGGTCCGAAATGCAAATCAAAAAACATGTTTTACAACATGTTACCAAAAAAATTTCGTTTAGGGGATATATTTGTGAAAGACTATATACAATCAAGGCAGTCCCGTTTTTGATTACGGGACTGCCTTATGTTATAGACAAATTTTTAAGACCTTATTTTAAATGTCGGAGTCGTTTCAATGGTCGTTGAGGTCGGCGGTGGTGAGGGGTTTGCGGTTCATCTGACGCCAGGTGTACCAGATATAGGCGATGACAACGGGGATTACAAGCGAGACAACACTCATCACGCGGAGGGTGAATTCACTCGACGAGGAATTGGCAATAGTCAGCGACGACGCAGGGTCTGTAATGGAACGATAATAGGCGGTATCGTTGTAACCCGCAAGGAGGAACAGCACGATTACGACAAGTATAGTTCCGATTCCAGAGAACCAGATGCCCTTTCGCCAGGTAGTGGTGAACGAGGCACGGGCGATGGCATAGACTACCATGAGGACTCCGATGAGCAGAACGGGAACAAGCAGCCACATATCCCAGAGATTATGCCAATAGATGTTCTCGACCTCAGTGAAGTTGCCGGCACTGTCGTAACGGAGACCGGGTGCAAGGAAAAGCACCACGAGGAAACCGACGAAGAGCAGTACGAAGACGGTGCCGTTGGTCATCACGCGAATGCGGTTGGACATACCGAAGCCTTTTTCATCGTCGATATTATTGATGAAATAGAGAGCGGCCTGGGTGCGCGCAAGGAAGAAGATGGCGAAACCAAGAAGGAGATTCTTCCAGCAGACGATAGCCTCGAGACCATGGGTAGGTGCCCATTGCGAGATAACGGGGTCGCCGGGATTGAGGATATTGGTCTTGACCACGCTGAACTCAGCGCCGAAGAAGATGGTGCCGACGGCTACGCCGAGAAGCACGCAACCGAACACGCCGTTGAGAACAAGCAGGGTGTCATAGGTTCCGCGACGGAAAAGATTTCCCTTGCGCATACGGAATTCATAACTGAATGCCTGGATGACGAAACTCAGCAGAATTAGCATCCACAGCCAGTAGGCGCCTCCGAAACTCGTGGAATAGAAAAGCGGGAAAGAAGCGAAGAAGGCTCCGCCGAATACCACAAGGGTGGTATAGGTCAGTTCCCATTTGCGACCGAGGGAACTTACCATGAGTTGGCGCGAGTCGGGGTTCATGTCACCGAAAAGCATCGACTGTCCGCCCTGGACGAAAAGCAGGAAGACAAGAACGGCGGCGAGGATGGCGATAAGCAGCCACCAGTATTGTTGAAGCAGAGTGAGTTCCATAATCTTAGGCTTTTTCAGGGTTTTCGATATCACCGCGCGAGGATTTGGAAATCTGGCGGCAGAGAATAGAAATTTCGGCGATGAGCAGGAGTGTGAAGAATACCGCGAATATCCAGAAAGTAGTCTGGACCGAAGCAGAGGAGATGTCGCTGACGCCTATGCGCGTCGACATAAGGTCCTGGATGACCCAGGGCTGACGGCCAACCTCCGCGACAACCCAACCGGCCTGACTGCAGAACCATGCGGCGGGAATCATCAGTATACCGCCCCATGCGAGCCATGACTTACGGAGCATCGCAGGCTTCTTCCACATGAAGAAAGCCATGACGACAAGCACAAGCAGAAGGAATCCGCCGAAGATGACCATGACGCGGAACGAATAGAAGGTCAGCGGGACATTGGGA
Source organism: uncultured Porphyromonadaceae bacterium (assembly GCA_937989585.1). GTDB lineage: Bacteria > Bacteroidota > Bacteroidia > Bacteroidales > Muribaculaceae > CAG-873. Next base: position 116,132 of record CALKRW010000064.1, read on the forward strand.
ATTGCCTCGTCAGGCGACTCAAATGAGGCATAGCCGAAATATTTGAAGTCTGCCTTTATAGCTTTCGTGGCAGCATTCATGGCAACGGTGTCACCGGCCTTGGAAGCGTTATCGTAAGCAATAAGGGCCTCGCGTGCGGCGCGGCCTCGGGCGATGCGCTCGTCGTAGGAAACGGTATTGATTGTATCACCGGTGGCATTGACGCTTACACCATTAATAATATCGTTGATGCCGGGGACGAAACTGTGGATATCGTTGTTGGCAAGAAACGACAGTCCGTAGGGAATGGCAATCTTGCACTTGATTGGCTCGGTGCCGTCCTCGCGATGCTGCTTGTCGGCAAGGAAACCGAAGCCGACAAGTTCCTGACCCTTCGAGCCGTCGTAAAGACCTTCCATAGCGGCAAGTTTCATAGGCTGATGACGTGCCACCTGCACGGCGCTACCGTGACCGGTGTACATGGTCAGCAGTATGCCGGCAAGACCTACCCATACAGCAATCTTCAGCGAAGATTGTGCGGCGGGGAGGTTACGCTTCTTCAGAATCATCCAGCACGACACGCCGGCAACAAATGCCGCCGCAAGAGCCCAGCCGGAGAATACGGCATGGAAGAATTTGTTGACAGCGACAGGCGAGAAAGCCACGGCCCAGAAATCGTCCATGACGTTTCGCATCTGGGCGGGATCGAATTCCATTCCGGCGGGATACTGCATCCATGCATTAGCCACAAGAATCCAGTAGGCGGAGAGGGTAACGCCGAGTGCCGTGAGCCATGTGGCAGTCAGGTGGAAACGCTTGCTTACGCGCTTCCAGCCGAAGAACATCACGGCCACGAAGGTTGCCTCGAGGAAGAATGCGAAAAGCCCTTCGATGGCAAGAGGCGCGCCGAAGATATCACCGACAAACCAACTGTAGTTTGACCAGTTGGTGCCGAACTCGAACTCAAGGATAATACCCGTGGCAATGCCGCAGGCAAAATTAATTCCGAAAAGGGTCATCCAGAATTTGGTGATTCCCTTCCACCGCTCCTCGCCCGTACGGACATAGATGCTCTCCATAATCGCCACGATGAGGGCGAGACCTATGGTCAGCGGAACGAACAGCCAGTGATACATGGCCGTGAGGGCGAATTGCGCCCTCGACCAGTCGACTGTTGCAATCAAGTCATGCATAATGTTAGTATTTTAGTATAAATTGTTGTCAATATATGTTTTATGCCGTTTATCCGCTTTCATCGGTCATGAGACCTGACTATCTCACGCCTAACGATGTCAGACGGGTCCGAGGACTCCTGCGCCGCCTTGCTTGCGACAAAGTCATCGAAGAAGAATAACTTCAGGATACCGAATATCACTATGATTTTGATTATTATCAGCAGCCACAGTTTCCGCCCGACGGTCATTGAGCGGAAACCGTCGACATAAAAGTCTATTACTCTTCTGAGGTTCAGCATACTGTGAGATATACAATTCAGGCCGTCGCTTTAAACTGCTTTCATACTATAAAAATAGTTGAACGAGAGCCTTGATTTTTGGCAAATTTAAGAAAAAAATCGCTACCTTTGTCTTTTGAGTAAAAAAAACGTGTGACAGAATCTCTAACGAATGGATATCCTCTACGAAGACAACCATATTATCATTGTCAACAAACGCCCGGGCGAAATCGTTCAGGGCGACAAGACAGGTGACCGGCCATTGAGCGAACTGCTCAAGGACTACATAAAGGAGCGCGATCACAAGCCCGGGAACGTCTTCCTGGGAGTCGTACACCGTCTGGACCGTCCTGTCGGAGGTGCCGTAATCTTCGCCAAAACCTCCAAGGCTCTTGCAAGACTTAATGAGATGCTGCGTCTCGGCGAAATACACAAGACCTACTGGGCCGTGACCCGCGGCAAGCCGACGGAGCCCGAGGCTGAACTACGGCACTATATCACGACAGTAGAGCGCTCGAACAAGTCGTTCGTCCATGACACGGCGGTCAGGAACTCAAAGGAAGCACGACTGCGGTACCGACTGATCGCATCGGGCGACAGGTACAATCTGATAGAGGTGAAACTGCTGACCGGGCGCAAGCATCAGATACGCGTCCAACTGGCATCCATAGGCTGTCCAATCAAGGGAGACCTGAAGTACGGTGACAAACGCTCAAATCCGGACGGGTCGATTTCACTTCTGGCTCGCAGCATCGACTTCATCCATCCCGTCTCCAAAAAGCCGGTGCATGTCACCGCACCCGTTCCCGACGACAATCTCTGGCAGGCTCTCGAAGCCGCCGCATCAAGCAACAATCAAGAAGCATAATGACCAAGCAAGACCTCAGAATAGTATTTTTCGGAACTCCCGACTTCGCCGTCGAGAGTCTGCGCGCCATCGTCGATGCAGGATTCAACGTTGTCGGAGTCGTGACGATGCCCGACAAACCGGCAGGACGCGGACACAAGATGTTCTCATCTCCCGTGAAGATTTTCGCGCAGGAGCATGGACTTAAGTTAATGCAGCCCGTGAAACTCAAAGATCCGCAGTTCGTCGACGAACTGCGCGGCCTGGAGGCAGACCTGTTTATCGTCATCGCATTCCGCATGCTTCCCGAGGTCGTATGGCAGATGCCACGGTTCGGGACATTCAACCTGCACGCCTCATTGCTCCCGAAATACCGAGGCGCCGCGCCCATAAACTGGGCTGTCATTAACGGCGAGACACAATCTGGCGTAACGACATTCTTCCTGAAGCACGAGATTGACACCGGAGACATCATACAGCAGGAAGCAGTCGAAATCACTCCGGAGGACAATGCCGGAACACTGCATGACAAACTAATGGAACTCGGCGCACGACTGACAGTCGATACCATCGAGCACATAGTCAATGGCGACCTGAAGACCATTTCCCAGGACAGCCTCCTCGGAGGAAACGAGCCAACTCCCGCGCCAAAGATTTTCCATGAAACTTGCATGATTGACTGGACAAAGGCCGCCGAGGATGTACACAACCTTGTCCGCGGACTCTCACCCTACCCTGCCGCCCGTGCGACAGTCGACGCGGACAATTCAGCGCCATTCGAGATGAAGATCTTCAAGACCCTGGTCGACAGCACAAGACGCACAGGCACACCCGGCAGTATTGAAATCGAGGACGGCAAGATGTTCGTATCGTGTGGAGACGTCGCCATCGAACTCCTCGAGATACAGCCAACGGGCAAAAAACGCATGAGCACCGACGCATGGCTTCGCGGCGCCCGTCTCGTAAATCCCAGAATGATTATTTCCGACAACAGTTAATTACCAGGACAATACAATGCCCCTCCCTCCCCTTGCCGAAAGGCTACGCCCATTAACCCTCGACCAATATGTCGGACAGGAACACCTGGTCGGACCAGAGGGCATATTGCGCCGGATGATCGACACAGGCAACATCGCATCTTTCATCCTGTGGGGACCTCCCGGCGTAGGCAAGACCACCATCGCACGTATAATCTCAAACTCGGTCAAGACACCGTTCTATACACTCTCTGCCGTAAATTCAGGCGTCAAGGAAGTGCGCGAGGTACTCGACAGATGCAAACGCGACGGAGGCATGTTCTCCACAAAACGTCCGGTGCTGTTCATCGACGAGATACACCGTTTCTCCAAGTCCCAGCAGGACAGCCTGCTGGCCGCGGTAGAATCGGGTACGGTGACACTTATAGGAGCTACGACCGAGAACCCTTCCTTCGAGGTAATACGCCCTTTGCTGTCACGCGCCCAGGTATATGTGCTCAAGCCTCTCGAGGAGCCACAACTGCAGACACTCCTCGACAGGGCAATCAGCGAGGACAAGGTACTTTCGACACGCGAGGTCCGCATAGAGGAGACTACCGCGCTTTTCCGATACTCTGGAGGCGATGCACGCAAACTGCTAAACATACTTGACCTTGTCGAACAATCCACACCGCTTGGCGAGCCAATCGTAATCAACGATACTGTAATAACCAAACGGCTGCAGGAAAATCCCCAGGCATACGACAAGAACGGCGAGATGCACTACGACATAATCTCAGCATTCATCAAGAGTGTACGAGGGTCCGACCCAGATGCCGCAGTCTACTGGCTGGCACGGATGCTGGCCGGTGGTGAAGATATCGAGTTCATTGCCAGACGCCTGATGATACTTGCTGCCGAGGATATCGGTCTCGCGAATCCCAACGCGCTGCTTCTCGCCAACGCCACCTTCGACATCATCCACAAGATAGGAATGCCCGAAGCACGGATACCGCTGTCGGAATGTACCATCTACCTCGCCACGTCGCCGAAGTCCAACTCGGCCTACAAAGCCATAGCCTCGGCACTCTCGGCTGTCGAGCAGACAGGCAACCAGCCCGTACCGCTACATCTACGCAACGCGCCAACATCGCTAATGAAGAAACTCGGCTACGGGCAGCAATATAAATATGCCCACGACTATCCCGGCAACTTCGTGCGCCAGCAATTCCTGCCGGACAATCTTCAGGGGTCCCGGTTCTGGGAACCCTGCGACAATCCCCAGGAGTCAACAGCACAGGCTCGCCAGCAGCAACGCTGGGGAGACAATCACTGAAAATCAAAAACCGAATCAATATGATAACCAAACTCGAACAAATTGTTGAAGAGGCCCGCAAACGCGGTCCTAAACGCCTTGCCGTAGCATACGGTCAGGACGAACATACATTGCGTGCTGTCCATGACGCTTACCGTGAAGGCATAATAGTTCCAACTATCTACGGTGACCGCGCCACCATACTTAAAGTATGCGAGGAACTCGGTATTCCGCACGGAGAGTTCACAATTATCGACCAGACGTCAGACGTCACCTGCGTGGCAATGGCCGTGAACGCCGTAGCCACAGGACAGGCTGACGTACTCATGAAAGGCCTCGTATCGACAGACAAGTACATGCGCGGCATTCTCAACAAAGATGCAGGTCTATTCCCTCCCAAAGGAACACTAAGCCATGTATCCGTCGTCGAACTTCCCCATTACCACAAACTTCTGTGCGTTGCGGATGTCGCCGTAATTCCACTACCCGACTTCAAGCAGAAAACAATAATACTGAAATACCTGACGCAGGTGTCTAACTCACTTGGTGTCGATACTCCTAAAATAGGATGCATCGCCCCATCCGAGCAGGTTCTGCCTTCCGTAATATCGTCAACCGATGCCGCTGTACTTGCCAAGATGGGCGACCGCGGTCAGTTGGGCAATGTCATAGTCGACGGTCCCCTGTCACTCGATGTCGCATTATACAAGGATGTCGCCGAGGAGAAAAAAGTCAAGGGCTCGCGTGTCGCCGGCGATGTCGACTGCCTGCTCTTCCCCAACATCGAGTCCGGCAATGTTTTCTTCAAATCGGCTTCGCATTTCGGAGGTGCAGAAATCGCCGCCATGGTTGTCGGCACCAAAGTTCCCTGCGTACTTACATCGCGCGGTGACACTCCCCGCACAAAACTCTTCTCAATCGCACTTGCCTGCATCTCGTGCAAATAAGATTAAGAATCCCTGTCTTACCAGAATAAACTAAACATCAACCTTAACTCTCGGATTTACAAATGAGTTATCGCATTTTAGCCATTAATCCCGGCTCGACATCAACCAAAATTGCCGTTTACGATGACGGCAAGCAAGTGTTCGCGCATTCCATCTCACACTCAGCTCCGGAACTGGCACGTTTCGAGTCGGCCATCGCCCAGTTAGAATGGCGCAACCAACTCGTGCGTGGCGCGCTCCGCGAGGGTGGCATAGACCCCAAATCCCTTTCGGCTGTAATCGGACGTGGCGGTATAATCGCCCCGGTAGAATCAGGTGTCTACAAGGTCAACGATGACCTGAAACGCGATTTGCTTCATCCGCGCGTTCAGCATGCATCGAATCTTGGCGGACTTATTGCCCGCGACATCGCTGACGAACTGGGCATACCATCATATATAGCCGACCCCGTAGTTGTCGATGAAATGATTCCTTACGCCCGTATCAGCGGTATACCTGAACTCCCTCGCGAATCAATATTCCACGCACTGAACCAGAAAGCCGTGGCCCGCAAATTCGCGGCCGAGACCAATACAAAATACGAGGACCTCAACCTCATCGTTTGCCATATGGGCGGCGGGTGCACAATCTCGGCACACCGTCACGGCCGAGTAATCGACACTACCAATGCGCTCGACGGCTGCGGCCCATTCTCTCCGGAACGCTCCGGCTCTCTCCCCCCCGGGCCTCTGGTCCGTCTCTGCTTCTCCGGCAAGTACACCGAGGAGGAACTCATCAAGATGGTTCACGGCAAGGGCGGTCTTTACGCACACCTCGGCACTACCTCCGTACTTGAGGTCCTTGACCGGATAGAGAAGGGTGACCTGCATTCGATGCTTATAATGCGTGCAATGCTCTATACCATTGCCAAGGAAATCGGTGCCATGTCAATTGCCCTGAAAGGAGAGATCGACGCAATACTCCTGACGGGAGGCATCGCACACTCCAAACGTATCACAGACTTCATCGCAGATCTTGTCGACTTCATAGCCCCGATTTATGTCTATCCCGGAGAGAACGAACTCGACGCACTTGCACAAAACGCGCTTGCCGTATTACGGGGCGAACGCGAGGCTACCGAATATGTATCACATGAAGCCGACGACCCTTCGTCTATCAATGACACCCGCAAACCGTCAAAACTTCGTGAATGGCTCAACCAGGCCATATCAAAGGTACCGCCGACACCCAAGGTCCCAATGACATCAATAAGACAGTACATTCGCAAGTTTACCAGTCCCCATACAAAAAGCCATAGATAGACTCTTTACATACTTTATTTCCGATTTCTATTACTTTACATCCGGAGACCGTTTCCTGCATAGGAATCGGTCTCCCGCCATTCAACCATTCGGCCTTTAAGCAGTCAAAGACAATATATCGCTCCTCAGGGCGTTTAAACAAGCGGACCGGCCGCTTAATGCCAGTCCTTGAATTATTATCACCTGTATTCTTAATATTCCGAATCTAAAAAAATGCCCGAACCTCTCTTCTACGATCTAACCTGCGTTAACACCCGGGATGACACAAAATCATATGATTCCTCTCGTGCCATAGGAAAGCGCTCATGGCGCACACAAATCAAGCGTGCCGCAATGGCCATATGCTTTATGACTATATTAGCCACTATGTCTGTAGTGGCCAAACTTGCCGTTGAAATGCGACAACTTGATACCGGACTGGGGCCTGCCGCAAATCCCGACGTGAATCAGTCCACTGACACGCATCATCCTGCTGCCGACGAAACAATCAGCACAACTCCCGCTGAGAAGACCAGAGTCATCGGTGACAATACGGTACGCCGCCAGCGGAAAGCGTCCTGCCACAAAGAAAATGCATCAGGGATTCTTTTAGGAGACAATCCCGTAGGTGATTCCCGTACAGATCTTCCATCCGAGATTCTCTGACAGGCCAACATACATATGTATTACTTAAAATCACAGACGGGGCCGATTCCAGATTGCAGGAATCGGCCCCGTTATTTCGGCCTTATGGATTACATATGGTTACCGGGGAGTTTGTTCGGGTGGTTTGTGTGAGATTCTTTGCCTGCGGTATATCTTACAAGTCCTGCCAGAGACTTCTGGTTTATATCAGCGAAGAACTGCTCACTCAGCACTTTACCTTTTACCGACAGGTTCGAGACCACTCTAAGTCCTTCGTCACGCTTTGTGACATCAATCGTCCACATGTGCATGAACGTAAACTTTTCAGAACTATTGGTCAGCATGCCTACACCCTCCCAGGCAAATCGTCCGGGACGGTCATCCTTGGGTGCCACAGTCTCTACAACTCGACATCTTGCAGTGTACTCATCTGTCTGCAATGTAAATTCCTCTCCTTTTTTCAGATGTGGGTCATTGACATTTGGATTCACAGGTTCGGCATCGACAAATTCACAGTTTGTACGCGTGATGTCGGCGATATTTGTAAGATAGGGCCACAATTCCTCACCGGTAATTTTATCAATTACAACTTCGGCTTCAACATTGTAGTCTGCTTCGGCCGGATTATAGTGCTTAGGCCAAATAATTTTATCTGCAATCATAGTATTGATATATTTTGTTAATTACGTTAGTCTTGGAATATATGAATTCCTTCTTTATAACACCTGCTTACGGAAGATGGTTTCTCTTCACAGGAATTTATTTTAGTGCGATAACAAGGGTATAAATTACGACAACGCGGCATGAGATTCCGGGTGCCGGAACACAGCCGCGCTGCTTGACAGATATATTGAGCGATAGGTTGGTTGAATGACAGGAAGTATTACATATGCTCGCGAAGTTTTGCCTCGAGTTGATCTGCCTGATGTACGCCGACGCCGCGCCACAAGGCTTCGCCTTTCTTGAATACAATCAGTGTGGGCACAGATTGTACACGATAGCGCTGGGCAATCGCCAGATTCTTGTCTATATCTACTTTAAGGACATTCGCCGAATCACCCACGCGGTTTTTTACATCCTCGATGATAGGAGACTGCATCTTGCAGGGGCCGCACCATGTCGCAAAGAAGTCAACAAGAGTAGGTTTTTCTTCATTTATAAACTTATCGAAATCGTTCATAGTGTTTTTTGTTTTATGTTGTTTCTATGTTTTTATATAAATTCAAACACTTTATTACATTAAAAGTTCATAGCGCCCGTTATGTCATCTCAGCCATATTATAAACATACCTGAGACTCCAATTGGGAGCGTGCATAAGCAAAACAGGCTGTGCATTTGGGTGCGCAATCTGTTTGATGTGAGTGTACGAAAGATGCTATTCCTTATGGACACTGGTTGATACAACCGTGCCGTCAGCACGGCGTGCCTTGGCGCGTCGATTGCGTTTAGGCTTGATTTTGGATTGTTCCTCAACTGAATCTGATTCTTCACGGGTCTGTCCGGAAGGAACGTTAACTTCCCGGTCTTCCGATTCCGGCTCTTGATTCAGGGTTTCTTTGCCTTTAGGTTCTTTATCTAAAACTGGTTTTACCTCGTCTACAGAATTAACCTTGTCAGAATATTTAACTTCATCAGGTGATAAATCACCGCCTGCCTCGATCTCGGCCGCACGCGCTGCGGCTTTTGCCGCACGTTGGCGGGCACGTCGACGGGCCGAACGTGAAGGTTTGGGGATTACCTCACCTTCTTCGGATGCCTGCATCGGCTCGGCCTGGATAGTTTCAGCCGTCAAGACATTTTCTTTTGCATCAGGATCCTCATTGGTTTCAGCAACAGGCAGAAGCGCCTTGACCTTTGTCTTCTTAGGTTTTTTAACCTGAACATTCTCGGAACCGTCATGCTCGGATTCGGTCAATTCCGTCTGTTTTTTCTGGGCCTTGTCTTTTACTTGCTGAGGCTTCCCTGACCTGGACTTCTCTGTCTGAGGATTCTCTGCTTTTGTCTTTTCTGCAGGCAGGGTGTTTTCTACATTCTTGGGGGCAGTCTCTTCCTTGGCAGTCTTTGCCGCGGCACGGGCTTGCGCTTCCTGTGTCCTGGCGGCTCTTCTGGCCTTGGCTTCCTGAGCGGCGGCGCGGGCGGCGTCAGCAGCCTCCTCCAGTTCGGGTGTGATGTCAATGGCTCCGCTGCGTGTGCTTGCCTTCGATTCTTTCTTGCTGGCAGTGGATGAACCTGTATCCTTTTCCTGAAACAGGTTGATTTCATTGCCTGCCTTGTCTACCACACGATAGTGAAGGTAAGGCAGCGACTGGTCGGCGATTACCTTGAAGGTCGCCCCGAGTTTACGGCGCCACTGGCGTACGATGGAGTTGAGCCATCCTTTCTTTAGATATGCCTCGACGTAAGGGTGGACATATACTATGAAATGATTCAGTTCCATAGTATTTACCACATACTCCAGTTTCTCGAAAAGTGCGTCAGTGAACAGGAGTGACGGCTGGATACGTCCTGTACCATGACACGAAGGGCATGTCTCATCGGTTGAGATATCCAGGACAGGGCGTACGCGATGACGTGTGATCTGCATAAGCCCGAATTTTGACAAAGGTAGGATATTGTGGCGCGCACGGTCGTTGGCCATGATTTCCTTCATGTGGTCATAAAGCACCTGACGATGCTCATTCTTCGCCATATCGATGAAGTCTACCACAATGATTCCGCCCATGTCACGCAGACGCAACTGGCGGGCAATCTCGTCGGCTGCCCGCAGGTTGACCTCGAGCGCGTTTGTCTCCTGGTCCTGGGTGGCCTTGGTTCGGTTGCCCGAGTTGACGTCTATGACGTGGAGTGCCTCGGTGTGCTCGATGATGATGTAGGCGCCGGACTTGAATGACACTGTTTTGCCGAACGACGATTTAATCTGGCGCGTTACTGAAAAACTGTCGAAAATTGGTTCGGGCTTGGTGTAAAGCTTTACGATGTCCGCGCGCTCGGGTGCAATGAGGGTGACATATTTGCGGATCTGCTCATATGTCTCGGCATCATTGATATGGATAGCCTCGAACGATGGAGAGAAAACATCACGCAACATCCCTACTATACGGCTTTCTTCTTCGAAGACAAGGGCCGGCGGAGTGGATTTCTGTGCCTTCTCAAGAGTATCCTGCCAGCACTTGAGCAATGTCTTGAGTTCATTGTTCAGTTCGGCTACACGCTTCCCTTCTGCCGAGGTACGGATGATGACACCGAAATTCTTTGGCTTTATCGAGTCGACGAGTTGACGGAGACGGAGTTTCTCTTCGGTGGACTTGATTTTCTGCGAGACCGAGATTTTGTCGCTGAAAGGTATCAGGACCATATAGCGGCCCGTGAACGTGAGTTCGGTTGTCAGCCTCGGGCCTTTGGAGGAGATTGGCTCCTTGACAATCTGGACGAGCAGTTCTTTGCCCTGCTGAAGCCGGTCGGATATCGAGCCGTTCTTCTCTATGTCGGGGAGCAGTTTCATTCTCGACAACTGGGGCACATGTTTGCTGTCACTCAGCAACTGCGTGAGGAACTTGTCGTAGGAGGCAAAGTGAGGACCCAGGTCGAGGTAGTGCAGGAATGCATCTTTCTCATACCCCACATTGACAAAGGCGGCGTTGAGGCCGGGCATCAGTTTCTTAACCTTTGCCAGATATATGTCGCCGACAGCATATGCTATGTTGCGTTGCTCCTTCTGGAGGGACATGAGGCGTCCGTCCTCGAGAAGAGCAATCGACACATCGCCGGGCTGCACGTCGATAATAAGTTCGCTTTTCATTTAGTGTGGGAATATATGAGTTAATCGGAGAGAGTTTTTGAGAGGATAAAAATAAAAAAGAACAGACGTCGGACCGGGTGAAGTGGAATTCCAACTCCCGCCTCGATATCTGTTCTTTAATCTGTCGTCTTGTATGACACTCCGGGCTGTCATGATGCGGATTCGTGGTCCGCGGCCCTTATGTCTTACTTCTTCTTATGACGATTCTTACGGAGGCGTTTTTTGCGCTTGTGGGTAGCCATCTTGTGGCCTTTTCTTTTTTTACCGCTGGGCATTGTTGTTAAGTATTAAATGGTTGGTGAATTTATCTGTCTGTATCTGCCGTTAATCAGCGAACGTCCTCCATGAATACCTTTGCGGGCTTGAATGCGGGGATCTTGTGCTCGGGGATGACGATTGTGGTATTCTTCGAGATGTTGCGAGCAGTCTTCTCGGAACGAACTTTTACGATGAAACTGCCGAAACCACGCAGATAAACATTTTCGCCATGTGCGAGAGAATCTTTTACAACTTCCATGAATTTCTCGATGGTCTCGAGAACGTTTGCCTTTTCGATTCCTGTTGTCTTCGAAATTTCGTTAACGATGTCGGCTTTAGTCATTTTTCCTAATGATTTTATATTGTTTATTATTACCTAAGAAGTCACAAAATCAATGCCGCCCGAAGAAGGCAGCCGCATTTTGCGGTGCAAATATCGCAATTTTTTTTAACATGTACCAAATAATTATCTTATTTTTTGACAATTACCCCAAAAAACACGCTTCTATACCAGTTTAACACCCTAACTTTCGCCTAAAAACGCTTTTTCGGCACATTTTCATACACTGCAGTACCGCGTACCGGCAAGCGGTCAAATCTCGCTAAGCGAGTCTACCGAGACGAATTTTCCCGGATTCTCGCGGATGGCTCGGACAAGCGCTTCAGACGGCTCGCATGCTTGCGGGTTGTACCATACGGCCCGGAAGCCCGATGCGAGCGCTCCGGCAACATCGGTATCGGGATTGTCGCCAACCATCAGACATTCCTCCGCCCTAGTCCCTGCTTTCCTTAAGGCATAATCGAAGAAACGCTTATCCGGTTTGTTGATGTCTATCTCGTCGCTCAGCACTACGCAGTCCACGAGATGGCTCAGGGCTATCGACGACAGTTTGGAGTACTGCACCTCCTTGAATCCGTTTGACAGCACACCTATTTTATATCCGCGTGCGCGCATACGCCGGACAGCATCCTGGGCGCCGTCCACTGCATAGTGTTTCTGGCCGAGCAGCCCGAGATACAGGCGGTCGAGTTCCGGCCACATGGCCTCGGCCTCTTCCTCGGGACAGCCTGCCTCTACTAGCGGACGGACAAAACGGTCGCGGCGCAGGGTCGCACGGTCTATCAGTCCCGGGGCATAAAGTCTCCACAGTTCGGCATTTATTCGGTGATAGTGGTCCCTCCACGCGTCGACATCACTCCACCACCGGTCGAGACGCGCCATTTCGTAAACCTCACCGAGGCTTACGTGTGAACTCCGCGTGAAATCGAACAGCGTATCGTCAAGATCGAAGAACACCCAGCGAATGCCTTCGAAAAATTCTTCCCCGATCATTTCTGTTGCCGTTTATTTGTCTTCGAGACCTTTGATTTCCTTGACCTCCTTGGCCTTTACGTCGACAGGCTTTACTGCTGTGGACGCCTGGGCCTCGTGACGCAGGCGGCGGTTGCCGGACCCGAGCAGCATGGACTCGACGAAACCGCCTATGCCGAACACTACCAGTCCGGAACCGGAAATTATCATGAGTTGAGGCTCTGTCAGTTTAGCCATGAAGACTATCAGCGACAACACCATAATAATTCCAGGGAATATATAGGTCCAGCCCGGAATACCCACAGCGCGGGTTATCGTGAAGATTATGTATACCTGTACGATTGTGCCGAACAGTAGTATCAGTCCGAAAAGCATCGGTATCATGCTCTGGAATGTATCATTGAATATGAACATCGACAGGCCGAGCATCAGCGAGGCCATCGACACCACTATGCCGAAGAATTTTGACGCGCCCTTATGCTTGGGTTCGCCATTTTTATCATTCCCGGACAGATAAAGCACCGTGTTCACTATCCCCGAGAGCAGGAACAGTATGCCTGCTGTAATGACGATGCCGCTCTGGGTTATCGTCCTGTTGCATATTATAAGCACTATGCCGGCTGCAAGTATTATAAGTCCGGTAAGCAATGTTGTTGACGCTTTCATGATTCCTATCTGTGTCTTATGTTTTAGTTGACAATGGTTTCTGCTTTGATTTTACGGCAAATTTAGCAATTTAGTTCCGTATTCGAAAATTTTTGGCCGCCAATCGTTTCGCCCTTTCATGATAAACACCTATATTTGCATTATCGTTCAACATATTCATAACACCATGAATCTTTTCAGACACATCATCACACTCGCACTCCTCCTCACATCAGCCAACCTTTTTGCCGCCGACGCCCCCGAGAAACCCTGGCGCTATGTCGATGCCCGCGATCTCCGCGTCATCAACAAGGGCTGGGACAACACACTTCGCCCCTACACGCGCATTCCCGCCTACCTCAAGGATTCCGTCCGCCCCGACCTCTGGGAGCGCTCTCAGTGCTCCTCGGGCATTGCCGTCCGCTTCGCCACCGATTCGAAGCGCATCGGCGTGAAATACGAACTTCTCTGGGACACGCACCTCATTCACATGGCCGACACCGGACTCAAGGGTACCGACCTCTATACCTTCCAGGGCGACTCGGTTTGGAGCCACGTCAACACCAACCGTCCCTACGTGAAGAAGGACGCCGACGGCAACAAGACCCGCGAGGTCGAGTCTACCTATGTCGAGAATCTCGACGGCAGGATGCACGAGTACATGATCTACTTCCCCCTCTACGACGGCGTCAACGAACTTTTCGTCAAGGTCGATTCCGGCGCGGTCATCACTCCGGGACGCATCGACCTCATAGAGCCTGACAGGAAAATTATCGCCTACGGCACCTCCATCCTCCAGGGCGGCTGCGCCTCGCGCACCGGCATGGCCGCCACCAACATCATCTCCCGCGAACTCAACTGCGAGGTCGTCAACATCGGCATCTCCGGCGAGGGCAAGATGGATCAGTGCATGGCCCGCGCCATGGCCGCGATTCCCGACGCCGACCTCTACCTCATCGATCCCGTGCCCAACTGCACCGAGATGATGTGCGACACCCTGACCTACGACTTCATCAACATTCTCCGCAAGGCCCGCCCCGAGGTCCCTATCGTAATGCTCGAGGGCCCGATGTATCCCTACAGCCGCCAGGACTCTTTCTTCGGCGCTTACCTACCCAAGAAGAACGCCGCCTTCCGCCGCAACTACGAGCGCCTGAAGGCCGAGAACCCCGACAACCTCTACTATGTCACCTCCGACGGCCTCGACGGTCCCGAGGATGACGGCACGGTCGACGGCATCCACCTCACCGACCTCGGCTTCCGCCACTACGCGGACAAGATGATTCCCATCCTGCGCCCGCTCCTGCGCGACGTCCAGGCCAGATAACCCGGTGCTTCAGCGGCCATGACGAAATTTGACGTCATAAAGGATTTCGAGCGGCGCGTGCTCCGCTTCATCGAGGACAACGACCTTCCGCGGCCCGATGACCTTCTTGTCGTGGGGCTCAGCGGGGGCGCCGATTCGACGGCCCTCGCCATGGTCCTCTCGGCCCTTGGCTACAGGCTCGTCGCCGCCCACTGCAACTTCCGCCTCCGTGGCGAGGAGAGCCGCCGCGACTCCCGCCAGGCGCGCCACATCGCCGACCGGCTCGACATCGACATCCACGTCCGCGACTTCGACGTCCCCGCCCGTATGGCCGCCACCGGCGAGTCGCTCGAGATGGCCTGCCGCTCGCTGCGCTACGAATGGTTCCTCGAACTCCTCGACCGTCACCGCGCACGCGCCGTGGCCATAGGCCACCACCGCGAGGACAACGCCGAGACCCTGCTTCTCAACCTCCTGCGCGGCACAGGCACGGCGGGCCTCGCCGGCATCAGGCCGCGCCGCGACTATGTCATCCGCCCCCTGCTCGAGGTCTCCCGCGGCGAGATCGAGCAGTACCTCCGCGCCCGCGACATCAGTTGGGTCGATGACAGTTCCAACGCCTCCGACGCCTTCCGGCGCAACGCCCTGCGGCTGCGCGTCCTTCCCGGCCTCGAGCGCGATTTCCCCGGCGCCATGGATGCCATCGTCCGCACCGCGCGCAATGTCGCCGCGTCCAATGCCCTGTCCGACATCGCCGTCTCCCGGCTTATCGGCGACTACCTCACCCCGTGCGGCGACGGCACGCTCCGCGTCGACTGCTCGGCCATTGTCCGCGACTTTGGGCTGCACCTCGGCGGTCCCGCCACGACCCTGATCTTCGAGATCATCCGCAGGCACGGTTTCGGCATCGACACCGCCCGCTCGGTCATGCGCGCCCTCGCCACCGCCACCACCGGGCAGTATTATTCCTCGCCCGACTACGAGGCGTGGCTCGACCGCGGCACGCTCATCCTCGAGCCTTCGTCGGCCCGGACCTCGCGCCCCGGCGAGACCGTGGTCTCTCTTGCCCGCGACATCCTCTCGCCCGTACATATTGTCATCACCGAGCACCCAGTCGCCGATTTTGCCCCTGTCCCCGGCGACAACAGCGTCCTCTATCTCGACACCGCCGCCCTCGAGGGCGACACCGTGTTCACCATACGTCCCTGGCGGCAGGGCGACCGCCTCGAGCCCTTCGGCATGAACGGCCGCTCCCGACTCGTCAGCGACATCTTCGCCGACAGCCGTCTCTCCCCCCGCGACAAGGAACGCGCGCTGCTCCTCTGCCGCAACGGCGTCCCTCTCTGGATCATCGGCCTCCGCGCCTCCCGCCACTTCCCCGTCACCCCCTCCAC
>CALKRW010000065.1 GCA_937989585.1 uncultured Porphyromonadaceae bacterium
TCGAATTGGAAATATCCCCCAATCTAACCCATTCCCAGGAGGCGGGGATGTCGAATGGTGGTTGGAAATCCTGCTGATAGTGGGATTTATCGGAATATGGGGACCTGTTAGTTGTTTTTGTTGATGAGGTTGACGATGACTTTGACCATGGTGTCTTTTTCTTCGGTGCGGCTTTCGGCTATCATCAGGGTGAGGGCGACGAGGGTGTTGTCGGCGATGCGCTTGGTGCCCTCCTCGTTGTATAGGATGCCGTTACCGTTGAGGAACCATAGGAAGAGGGTGGCGGCAATGCGTTTGTTGCCGTCGCTGAAGGAGTGGTTCTTGGTAACGAGGTACAGAAGCATGGCGGCTTTTTCCTCTACCGAGGGGTAGAGGTCAATGCCTCCGAAGGTCTGGTAGATCTGACCGATGGAACTTTTGAAGGAATCGTCTTTCTCGTTGCCGAACAGTGTGCTGCCGCCGAATTTTTCGTGCAGTTCGCGGATGACCTCCATGGCGTTTTCGTATGTGGCATGAAACGCCTCTTTGCCGGTGGTGTCCTCGATTTTCAGTTCCTGGTAGTCGTAGCGGTCAAGGGTGTCGAGCGCGTATGTGTAATCGACGACGACATCCAGTAGCGAGCGGCTGTCCTCGGTCAGTTTCTCCTGATTCTGTATGGTGCGTCCAAGGACCTTGACCAACTGGCTCAACTCGTCGTACTTCTGTGCTGCAACCCGCTCGTTGATGGCATAACCCTGCAGCAGATACTGCTTCAGCACCTGATTCGCCCAAATACGAAACTGGGTACCACGCTTCGACTTGACGCGGTAGCCCACCGATATGATCACATCTAGACTGTAAACTTGTGTGGGTTTGAACTTTGAGAGAGTATTATGCAAAATTTGCATATTACTCTCCTTCTCCAGTTCGCCTTCCTTGAAGACATTAGAGATGTGACGGGCAATGACAGACTGATCTTTGTCGAATAGTTCTGCCATTTGGCCTTGACTGAGCCATACGGTTTCATTCTGAAGGGTGACGTCAATCGACATGTTCCCATCAGGGGTCTTGTATATTACAAGTTGTGAATTGTTAGTTTCCATACTGCAAAGGTAATACTTTTGTTTTGATTATCAAAGTATTAACTGAACAATTAGAAGAAAATCTTGGTCGAAATTCGGCATGAAATTCGGTCTGCGTCAGTAGGGAGTCGCCTCGACAGAGATTGAATTGTTACGGTCCATGCCGCAGCCTTCGGCGGTGCGGAAATCCGTTGCCTCTGATTCGCGCCTCAGCGGGGGAGGAAGCGTGCCTTGTCTGTTGATGTGGATGCAGTAGTTGTAGTTGTAGCCGGGGCGCCACCTGTTGCGCGTGTCGGTTTCCGGCACGGAGGAGTCGCCGAGGGGCAGGAAGATATAAGCCCACTTGTATGCCCATTGTTGGGGAATGAGTTGATAGGGTGTGTCCCTGTCAGGCCATATCTGACGACCGGACGCATTGTCTACGATTTTGCAGAGCATTCTTATTCCCGAGCCTGTGATGTGACCGTTCGACTCAGCAAGGGTCCGGAAGGTATAGGGGATGTAGAATCGGTTGTCCTGGTTCCCTATGGACCTGAGAACCGAGTCAACCGCTATGCCCTCCGGATTCTCGGATATGAAGAAAGGGATGGTGTCGTTGGCGTTGTCCTGTGTCCACCCGGCCCATGAGTCATCGAGTTGCCCTATCTGGTCTTGTGGAAAAGTCGACCCCCGGGGGAAAAAGAATGT
Source organism: uncultured Porphyromonadaceae bacterium (assembly GCA_937989585.1). Classification (GTDB taxonomy): domain Bacteria; phylum Bacteroidota; class Bacteroidia; order Bacteroidales; family Muribaculaceae; genus CAG-873. Next base: position 1,749 of record CALKRW010000065.1, read on the forward strand.
GCTCTTGGAACAGACATTGAACATATCAATCTTCTTTACGACAAGCGTGGCGCTGGGAATATCGGACGCGACCTTGATGTCAATCCGAGCCATGGCGTGGCGGAAATTGAGTCTTATGCGGCCCGTAGTCTGACGTATATGTCGGGCCGCGGCTATGCAGAAATCGGTCTTTGCCTCGCCATGCGTGTCGAATAGCACCGTCGAGGGATAGCCCCAGTCCCAGAGTCCGAGTGTGGTGATTTCCTCCGTCGCGGGTGTCACGGCCTCGAAATCAATCGGATAGTCGGGCCATTCGACCGCCGGAGAGTATGACCATGAGTTGAGATTCGTGCGCACGACCTCGACATTGAACATGATGGCGTCATGGCAATTTGACGAGTTGAATGCCGATACCCTGAAATCGCGGATGTTCCATGTCGTGATTGTTCCCGGGGGAACTTCGCCGGCCTGCTCCTCGATGTAGACATCAAAGTCTCCATGCGAGGAAGGATCCGCTGGAGAATCCGGACCGGAACATGACGAAGCAGTTGCCGTGGCTACTGCCAGGACAACTGCTTCGAGATAGATTCCAACGCGGATTTTCATCAATGAATCATGAAAGGTGAGTCATAACAGGAATTAAATGTCCGATGCCGTGCGGCGCAGGACATCAGTCGGGCAGAGTGTTGCCGTAGTCCTCGTAGTTGTCGACGGTCACGTCAAACGTAATCTTCGTTGAGCCTTCCTCGGGCACGTCAAGACTGATGGTGTAGACGTATGAGTGGCCTGAATCCCATTCGTCGTTGTCATGCTTGCGCACGGGAATCCTGATATTGGCAAAGCCGTCGGCGGTCTGTCCCGTGACAGACGAGGTCGGCCATATGATGTGGTCGCTTTCCGCATTCTGGAACTGGCACTCGATTTCGAGGTATATGCCTCCGGAGTTGGGGACGTTCGCATTGTATTCCGTGATGTCCTGGGGAATGACGAACATGTAGCCTGTCGAGTTGGCGCCCACCGGAGCGGATTGTGCGGTGACAGGCCCTACAAGGGTTTCGTTCAGTGATGCTCCGCTGAATGATGACAGGTTGCTCCAGTCGCCAGTGTTGTCATCGTCGCGCAGGTCGGCAGAGGTAGTCTTGTTCGGGAACTTGAAATTACCCTGACTCAGAGCGTTGACAAGACGGACGTTGCGTACATAGAACTTGAAGTTGCCTGTGTTGGCGCGTTTCGTGAACTGCACTGCCACTTTTGCCAGTGCGTGGCGGAAATTGACTTTCACCTGACGGGCTGTCCCCGAGGCATTGTCGGCTCTCTCGCCTTTGTTGACGGCATAGATGAAATCGGTCTTGCCGTCGTTGACATAGTTCTCGATTCTGAAGTCGCCGTTTGCGGTCAGGAGAGTACCCATGTTGGCGACACCGGCCGGTGAATAACTGTAGAAATCCACCGAAGCGCCTTCCGGCCAGTAATATGTGGGCGAGTAGGTCCATCCGCTTCCGGTTCTGGTAACATTGAGGGCGTCCATATACAGTTCGTTGCCGACATAGCCGTAGACAGTGAACTCCCTGATGTTCTCGGTAGTGATTACCGACCTGTCCTTCTGGGCGTAAGGTACAGATGCCGTGAACGCGATCGAAGACTTGGTGAACCTGATGTCTTCATCCTTGTCGTTGCTGCATGAGGTTGCGAACACAAGCAGGCCGGCTCCTAAGATTAATAATGTGTGTTTCATAAAAAACGGTTATATGGTTGATTAAAATTCAATTTTGGTGCATGTTTGTTTTATAAACAACTGGCATGCGGTTTATGTTGAGGTGTTGTCGCGGTTTAAATCCTGTCAAGGTAAGTGATTAGGGAACAGTCAGTTGTTGAGATCGATATCCACGTTGATCCAGTTGTCGATGCCGATATTGATGTTGCCGATGTTTCCTCCTCCCGAAGGTATGTCAGGCAGTGAGAAGCCTCCGACCCTGATGGTAAGGTTCATCTGGTCGGGACTCGAGGCAATCTGGTCGGTAACATCGAACATGTAGACAAACTTCTCGCCGTTTCTGAGCCAGACGTATATGCAAAGGAAGTTCTTGTATGAGCCAGGCGACGGTCCGAAACTGACAACGTTGCCCGAAAGTTGCTGTGGTCCAGATACGGCAAGATTTCCCGGAAGCGTTACAGGGGTCTCGATTCGCTCCCCGGTCACGAGATACTTTGCGCCGGCCAGTCCGGAAAGGGCGAAGGACGCCACTGAAATGGACCCCAGGTTGCCGATGCTGTCGACTATCACCTTGTAGTTCGGCGTGAACTGGCGTGGATAGAGAGTGACGCGGAGATTGTTATCGTGGATGTCGTGTATGGTGTCGCCATGGTCCGCCACATACATCATGTCGGCCTGCTGGCGCAAGGGTTGCGACACATCGGGGTGGGGCGGCTCGGCGCCGTCCTTGACGCGAAAGACTGTCTCGATTATCGTGCTGCCGAGGGTGAAGACCAGTGCGCCGTTGTAACTCTCAATGTCGAAATGGTTGATCGAGCGCGTGTCATTGTTCATCGCTAGGATGTTGTAGGCGTTGTATGGCAGGTCGATTTTGGCACTGTCAGGGTCGGTCTCATATCGCCAGTAGTCGGAGCCGTCAGTCGGGTAATACAGCGTCGTCATGCCCTCGGGCGGAATGAAAGTTGGGTCGCCCACCTCGCTCCAGTTGAACACAAGTTGCAGTTGCTCCTCGGGGCACGGTGGCAGATCCTCATAGATGAGGTCGCAGCCCGACGTCGTGAAAAGCATTGCCATAGTCGAGGCGAACAGTATAAATCTATGTTTCAACGGAAGGGTCATTGAACGGTTCGGCTCTAAAGTTTCTGCATTAATAACAAAAATAGAGCCTTTTGGATTTTTTAGACCTCTCCGTCATATTCTCCTTCCCCTCATCCTGTGCCATTTTTCAGGCACAGATTATTTTTCCGTACGCTGAACACCAAGTCCGTCTGCATAAGAAAAGTGCTTTATCGTACAGTGGAGGTACGGTAAAGCACTCTATGAGGGAATTACAGAGGAATGGCTATTTTATCGGGCCATATTTCTCGTCCTCTTTCACTGCCATACTGAAATTACGATATAGAACTCCGAAGAAACATATACATAAAGGGGCTGCAAAATATTGCCATGTATCATGCTGAATATCGAAGAATTTGCGACTTATGGCAAGACCAATTAAGGTAATCGTTCCTATAATTACCATTACAAGTGAGAGATTTCTTTTTGCTTTATTAGACATAGTTGTAACTTTTTTAATTATTGGACGCCGCTAATCGGGAAAAGTTACATCATTGCAGAAAGTGAGGAGCGTCGTCCTCTCCTGAATATGTTTTTAGGGTCTGGGCAAAAGAAGATAGTCCCAGCAAAAATGTATATAATAAAACTGAAATTCTCATACGGCAAAGTTACATGTTTTTAGTGAAAACAGTTAACTTTGTAAAATCTAAAAGCACTTGAATCGTAGTATTTTGCTCCCCTCCTAAATAAGTTCGTTATGGCAAAAATTATTGTTCAGAATACGCCAATCACTGTTCTCTCGGTCGAAGAACAGGATTATATCTCCCTTACAGATATGGCGACTGCCAAAGAGGGCGATAACCGCTCTGCCGACATAATCAAAAACTGGTTACGAAACCGCTACACTATTGAATTTCTCGGCACATGGGAGGTGATTCATAATCCTGATTTCAAAGTGGTCGAATTCGACCACTTTAGAATGAGTGCAGGTTTGCCGTCGTTTGTGTTGAGCGCATCAGAATGGATAGAGCGCACAAATGCAATCGGCATAATTGTGAAAAAAGGCTGTTATGGAGGAACTTTCGCCCACAAGGATATAGCCGGTTAAAACAAAAATTGCAATACTTAAAATAAATATTACCTATGGCGAAGATTATAAAATTGTGTTTTTTTGTTGGATGTGTCGCTTCTGCGGCGATAGGGATGGCGTGTGGAAGGACAGGCGCCGGTGAGACAGAGAAACACGAAAAGGACGATGAGGTTGAATGGAATGTGTCGGTTCACAGGGCGGTGCAGTTCACTGACTCTCTGACGGGTGTGAGCACTGATGCCTATTACACTGTTGCTGATACGGCGGCTGTTAATGAAAAATTACGGAGCGTGAGACCTGAAAATCTTACACTTGGCTGGACAGTGCCATGGTCAGATGGCGTGATATTCCTGGTCGCTTATGAAAACGAGCCGGTTTTGTCGGGAAAGGTGAAAGTAACCGAAGTCAATTCAATTTCTTCTTATGGAGGTGACGTTCAGGTCGCTTTCAAGTTCCCTGATGCTGACAAGTGGGCAGAGATTACAAGAAAGAATATAGGTAAGCGGTTGGCGATTTTTGTGAACGGGCAACTTATGAGCGCTCCCCAGGTTAACACTGAGATTGAACACGGAAACTGTTCGGTAACAATTCCTGCGAGTGGGATAAAGGATTATTTGCCTGATTATGTTTTGGAAAGGGTCAGTTAGTGAGTTAACGTTTTGTCATTAGGCTCTGGAGGTCCATGCTGACCGGCTTGCCATTTACCTTGAACGAAAGGGTGCAGTCTGCGAAAGTGGTAAGTTTCTTGAATTCAAGTATGATTGTGGAATTATTGCCCCATATTGCATTCACTTTTTTAGCGGTAAGCGTTTCTCCGTTATTGTAGAGTCTTACGTTTTCTACTGACAGGCCATTGGAGGCATCACGGTCGGAGGCCGGTATTTCGATTTTGATTGTGGTTTTGCCGTGTTTGTTATTGAGTTCCTTGAACCGGGGCGCAGCGATTGCGCTGCCAAAGGCGAGAAGTCCTATTGCAAGTGAAAGCAGTATTTTCTTCATTCTATTATGGTTTTGATATTCTAAATTCTAAGTGTCTATATTTAAGACGCAGAAAGGCATTGTGTGTTACACCCAATGAAAAAATATTCAGATGTCTCGAAATTTGGCTGAGGAGATTTTACGGCAGTAGAAAGCCCTGCCGTGCAATCGACAGGGCTTGGAAATGGTATGGTCGTTCAATAATCGGATTTGGACTGTATGATGTGTGGGAGAAGATGTGTTTAACGGGATAACTCTTCGATAACGGCAACTGCCTGTGCCTGGTTTTCTTCAGAGGCTCCTGTTTTGGCAAAGCGGACTATGCCGTTTTTATCGACAACAATGGTAAGGGGAAATCCTTCTTGCCTTACAAGAGCCACCAAATCAGATGCTTCCTGAAGATGCGTCCATGTAAATTTATGTCGTGTGGCGATAGGAAGAATTTCCTCCCTGTTATGACGTGATGCTGAAAGGAAAACCACGTCAGGGAATTTTTCCTTCCATTCGGAAAGTATGGGCATCTCGCGTCTACAAGGCCCGCATTCTGATTGCCAGATGTTTATGACGTAAACTTTGTCTTTGAGTTTTTCATTGTTCCAGACATTCCCGTCGATATCGGAATAATCAAACTTGACCATGGGTTCTCCCTCTTTTACGCCAATTCCTTGATATTTGCCAACGATCTGAGGCTTACGGCCGTTGTAGTCACGGAGAAGTTTCTCAGCATGTTTGACTCGTTCTGCCGGGATAGCCTTTTCTGTTGTTGATTCGTCTAAAACATATCCTTCGGGAAGATAAATGCCGAGAACCTTTGCACCGTCAGGGTCTTTAAGAATAGCCAAAGTTGAGCCTCCGGGAATGAGTGATTTCGTCGGCATGGACTTGTCGAAGAATAAGCCGTCAACTATCGCGGCGGCTTGTATGAGACTGTCGCCCGGCGTTTGAGAATAAACACTCAGACAGCCAACAAATGACAAAAGAAGTGTTAAGATGAATTTCATATTTCGAGGTTTTTTGTTTGTTTCGTTGCAAAATTACAAAACCCACAATGATTATTTCTCAAAAAATGTTTAAAAATGATCGATAGAAGCATTTTATAAATGGGCTTTTCCGATTATATGGTTGGTCAAAACGCCATTGGATGTCTTAATCGCAGATTTTTGTAGGAATCGGGGTTATAATCGCAAAAATTTGTACCTGGGTGGTTTTTAATCGTGGTTTTTTGTATGAGGTGGTTTGGTTTGTGATTTCTGGATTACAGCAGCCCCATACTCTTGCGGGGGGCCGGAGTATGGGGCTGGTGTGTGATGTGGGGAGGTGGTTGGTTATTTGATCTGGAGGTCGTTGCGGCGTTTGAATTTGATGATGCTTTTGTCTCCGTTGGTGTTGACGCGCCACCACATGTGGGTGTCGGTCAGTTTGATGATTTTGTATGAGTATTCGCCGGCCCAGAGATCATCGCTGTCAAGTTCGCCCTGAAATACCACATTTAACAATGGCTGATTGTTCTCTACTTCAAGAATGGACCATGTGAAGACCCGGTCATGTCTCGGAGTGCCGTCAGAGGCCAGGAAGTATGTTGTGATATTTCCTTGATAGCCTCCGAAGCCTTCGTGAATCCGGGCGGATGTGATGTGGAGAATATCTTCCCTTTCAAACACCTTCTGGTCGCCCTGTGAGATGACTTCCCATGTCCCGGCAAAAAGGTCAAGGTCCGGTGCGAACACTTCGTCTTCCTTATCGTCACAAGCTGTCATTACAAATGAAAGTAGTGGTAAAATCAAAAGCAATAGATACCTGTTCATACTCAATGGATGTTTTCTTATATAACGGGAATATATGATTTTATTGCCTTAAGTAACTCTAAAAAATCAGTTTATATTAAAACAGGAAGTAACTTTCCATTTGGGCAACGATGTGATTACGGCGAGTTACTTATGGCATCTTTTCAGTATGTGCCGGTCTGCGGTCCCGTTATTTCAGTATCGCACTGCCGGCTCCGGACACCTGCGACGCTTCATTTCCGACTTTGATTTTCTTGCCGAAACCAAAGGTATATGTCGCTGATACATATATGAAGCAGTGGCTGTTCGGATTATAAGCGGACTGCACGAAATCATAGTGTCTGCTTTTCAACACGGAGGTTCCGTTTCGCCAGTTCCAGCGGAAAGGGTTGGCTAGCTGAGCCTGAAAGTTCCATGAAGAATTACCCCAGCCGACAATCGCTGTATATGCATTCTTGCTATTCTCCCATACGCCATTTGTAAAGTTGCCGGCAGATGACATATCTGACTGATACTGTATGCCAAACTGCCACTGATTGAGATAGTAAAACGCTTGCAGGTACCAATTGAGATGTGATTTCGTCCAGTTGAATGGCTCTTCGTTTTCGGCTATATAGTGCGCCAACTGGCCGTTGATCTGAAGGTTGCCATCGAGAAGTCTTGCAGTTCCGTTTATACCGTAGCGGCCTTCAATAAACTTTCCCATAGGCTGCTGCACAGTACGTAAAATTCCCTCCGCCGACGCCTCATATACATAAGCAAAGCGGTTGGTTGCGACAAATCCTGTTCCAAAAACTGAAAAATTGAATTTATTGTTAGGCAACCATTGATAACCGACGCCGAAATCATAGCATCTATAAGGCTTGAGATTCGGATTGCCGGTATAACTCATCAACGGGTTGGACTGTATGACGGCTGAACTACGGACTGAAAGAGCGGGGATCTGGTTGCTATAATGGAACTCTGCGTTAATGGCGTTCTTGTTATTAAACGAATATTGGGCTGAAAAGTCTGTCCATGGATAAGTGCTTTCCTCTGTAGTATTGCCTGTTCTGGTGCGGTCGTAACTGAAGCCAACACCTACACTCCCATAGAATTTATCGTTAGTAAGATTGTATGCGACTCCAGGGCCGAGGCGTAAAACTGTAAGCCTGTCATCAGAAGTTGAAGTGCCTGAATAGCGGGTCTTGCTATTGTAATAAAAACCTTGTGTGGAAACAGTTATGTCGCCCCACTTTCCGAAATCATGCTGGTAACGGAGGTTTGCGCTTGCTTTATGGGTATTGTCCAAGGCATTGTTGAAATATTCGGAAGATTGCCCCTCCATGTATCTGCTGTTTTGTCTGGAGTGAGAGTAGGAATAGTAAGGAGCAAAATTTATGGTATTGCCGTGTGGAAGTATAAAATTCCAGTAGCCGTTGTATGTTATGTAATTCTGGCGGTGATTTGCTTCGTTGACGAAATCGGACTGAGGGAAATCAGCAGGTCGAAAATATACAGAACCCGAGGTATTCTCTTTCGGATAATTGTCAAAAGTTGCTCCTATGGTGTTGCTGATGGTAATTTTATCCGTGCGATATAAAGCCTTGAACGTGGGCCAGAAATACCGTCGCCGAGATTCGGCATCGCTGGAGATGGAGAATCGCTCGAATTGCTTGATAGAGCCGTCAGCCTGAGGCAGCCGGTAAGTCTCGACTGTATTATTATAATCGTGGCTTCCGTTGCGATAATACCCGCCGGCAGCGAGGTCGTAGGTCATTTTTTTGTACTGAATCTTGGAATACAGGTTAAGTTGACCGGAATTGGCGATGAAAAACTCATTGGCATAAGCCTTGAGATAACCCCCATATTCATATCTATGCATTATGAAATTTATGACGTGAGCACTTCCATGAAAACGGGGGTCTTTCGGATAATCGTAATATTCCACTTTTCTGACATCCGCCATCCGCATACCAGTGAGTTCCTGTTCCGAAGCCGGTAAATAGTCAATGTAGATATTGACATCTTTACCAGTATTAGTCTTTACCGAATTACCCATGCCGGGGGAAAGTTGCGGGATTGCCATGCGGTTGAGCAGATCGGTAGCGGTCTGCGAAGAATTCTTTTGCTTAGAGGTGGGAATATATGTTGAAACGGTAGCCGAGGTCGATTGAAGTTGTGCCTCGACAACCACTTCATCAAGTTCCTGTGCCTTGATGGAATCCGGCTCGGACGATTGCGCCATTGCGCCAGCGGCAAAGAGAAGGGAAAGCCATAATAATTTCTGTCGATAAGCCATATACAAATCAGTTTTGTTCGGGCGCAAAATTAGACAGAAAAAATGACTGTGGTCTCAACAAATGTTGAGACACGCAGAAAATAATTAAGATTTTCTTAATCTGCTCAGATGAGTGGGAGTGATATTCAGGAAAGAAGCAATGTCTTTCAGAGAGAACATCGAAAAAATATTATCGTATCTTGCGATAAGTTCGTCATATCTTTCTTGTGCCGATTTAGTATGCAGACTGATGTATCGGTTATATTTCGTATCAAACAAGGCAACGTTTGTTTCGGCAATAATTCCATATAGTTGCTCGTCGGATTTCATACGCATACCAATCTCTTTTGCTGAGATGCAGTAAATCTCGCAAGGCGAAACCGCAACTATTGAAATACGCGATTTACTGCCGTAAAGAGAAAATGGGAAATCTGCGACAAATTCATCTGCAAATTCCAGGCCCACCACTTTTTCGGAACCATCCGCCGCGTATGCAACATATTTCAGCGTGCCGGACTTAATATATCCGATGTATCGGGCAACCTGTCCTTGTTCAGCGAAAAAATCGCCTTTGTCATAATGACGCAATACTCCATAGTTAATACATAGGTCACGCCAAAAACAATGGTCGATATTCTCGTAATATGTGTTGAAGTTCGATGTACTCACTTGAACAAGCGATGTGTATTATTCCAATGGCTCGAAGGTGTTATTATCTATAAGCAAAAAGCGTGAGCCAACTATGCCACGTCTAATTGGAGGCCCTGAGAAAGCCCATGATGCAGATGTAACAATAGCAGCCCACGCCATATGCGTGAGAACCACCATGCTATCTCTTGCATCAAATCGAAAATTTCTCAGGTTTCCAATTACAAGATAAGCATAACGCTTCTGATTTACAATGTCATGCAACCCAAAGGGATGCAGATGCAAAGTTAGTTGATATTTCTGAAATCCAAGGTACATCTTCCTTGAAATTTGTAATCATTCTTTCTGAATAATTCCATAATAAATTGACTCAAACTGATATTCTCCTTTGCAGGTCCTAAACTCGGTTTTTTGTAGGTATGGAGGTCATAATCGCAGAAATTTGTACAAGGGTTATATTATAATCGTGATTATTTGTAAGGCTTTTATTATTGGGGCGGGACAATTATTGCAAGGTGGTAGGGGGATAAAGGCAGGAAAAGATTTGTGTGCTGTGTTCCGCGGTATCGGGAAAAGTTGTAACTTTGGCACACAGGATAAAATTGTTCATACGAAACAGAAAACCAATAAACGAAACGTCTGTACGACCATAATTCACAAAACAATAACCAAAACAATAATTTAAGCAATGGAAAAGAACGAAGCAAAGAAATGGGTCGAGAGCCGCGTATGGGCTAACGGCTGGAAGGTCGATGCTGACGAGAGTGTCGACGCCGTAGAATTCGCCGAGCAGTATGCCCGCAATAAGGAACTGTGGGACAAACTTTTCGCCTATCTTGCCGAGACAGACCTGAATACTCTCGAGGCAGGAAAGGTCGAACTTGTCCCCGGACGCCTGTGGATCAACGTGCTCGAGTACACTCCCAAGGACAGCGAGAATACGAAAATCGAGAACCACCGCAACTTCATTGACCTACAGTACACTTTCGTCGGTGACGAACTGATGGGCGTTGCCGGTAAGGTCACTCCCATAAATGACTACGACCCAGTGAAGGACCGCACCAACTATTCGACTGACGAACCAATCGTTTACAGCAAAGCCGATGCGGACCATTTCTTCCTTTATTTCCCGAAGGACATGCACCAGCCCTCGGTACGCGCATGTGACCCGGCAGTCCCCAGCCGCAAGATTGTCGGCAAGATTGAATACGCCCGCTGATAAAGCGTTAAAGAATGAATTGGGCAGGTTTCCTCATTCTTGGGGAAGCCTGTTTTTTTCTTCGGTTTCCCGTGGCCTGAGGGCAAACAATGTCCATATAATCACGAGGAGGGTTATGCCGTCGCCGATGAAGGCCACGGTACGCCCCTCCGCTTTCATTTTACGTACATAATCGTACTTGTCGGCGGGGAACATCGAGGCCTGCCATGTGTCTATGCCTGTTTCGGCGGCGGCTTCCCTTACGGCCTCGGGACGGTAGCCGGACAGAAGGCAGATATTGTGAATGCCGAGTTCGCGTAGTTGGCGGATGGTGTCGGCGATTCCCGGTTTCAGGGTGTCGCTGAGGAATTTGAAAGCAGGGCGCGGATGCGGTCGCGGGCCTTGCCGCTCGCATTGTCTTCAAGTATCTCGCCTACGGCATAGGCAAGGAGGATGGTCACTGCCTCGGGGTATTCGCCAATGAAGTATGCGCCCAGACTTGCAAGTGCCATCAGCGTAAATTCGTTGAAAAGGTCACCCTTGCACCAAGTCTTCCATGCCTTTACCAGAACGGGGATGGCGACTGGTAGGACTGCGGCAATATAAAATGCCAGAATGACGCCGGGATTAGTGATAATCCTGTAATGAGTCAGGATAAGCGTCGCCAGCAGAAGAACGAGCGAAATTATCTCGAGTATATATGTCCGTAGTATCTTCATAACCATATTTTTAATTTATAACAACCAATGGCTCAACAAGTTTCGCGGAGGAATTAGCGGTTTTTAGAGTTATCAGAGGAATCAGAGTCATTAGAGTCGGAGGAAGCGGTGTTGTCTTGAGGAGGGAAGTAGGGTGGATTTTGTGTTTCAAAACATGTTTTATTGTTACATCAGAAAATCGTCGTATCTTTGTGAAGAGCAACAATCTGATTAACTGAACTTACACCAATAAACTGGCAAAATTTATTTAAGTAATGAGCGAACTTATTCTTGACAAGGATTATTCTGACTGGGTATCGGAGTTATCCAAACGTTACCGTGCATCTCAAATAAGGGCTTCTATTTCAGTCAATGAGGAATTGCTGAAATTTTATTGGACTTTGGGGCACGACATAGTGGAACGGCAGGATGAGAACAAGTATGGCAAAGGATTTTTTAATATGCTCAGTCGTGACTTGAAAGCCACTTTGCCTGAGGCAAAAGGTTTTTCGCCAAAGAATTTGTATTATATACGTCGGTTTTATCTGATGTATTCAGAGAATTTCCCCCAAGTTGAGGGAAATTTGTTCAAATTGCCGTGGGGCCATCATAAACTTTTGATTGACAAATATTTCAAGGAGCCTGAAGTGGCGTTGTTTTATGTTCGTGAAACCATTAAGCACGGATGGTCGCGAGTAATTTTAGATCATATGCTTGACACCAATCTACATTTAAGACAGAGTCAGGCTATAACCAATTTTAAATCACAGTTGCCTGAAGCGACAAGCGAACTCGCACAAGAAATAACCAAAGATCCCTATATATTTGATTTTACCAATCTTTCTCAACCATACAGAGAAAGAGAATTAAAAGAGGAATTGCTTAAAAATGTTACGAAATTCCTTTTAGAACTTGGCGAGGGTTTTGCCTTTGTCGGAAAAGAATACAGATTGGATGTAGGAAAAACGGAACAATTCACCGACTTGCTTTTCTATCATCTCCGTTTGCGGTGTTATGTCGTGATTGAGGTTAAGGTGACAAAATTTGAACCGGGATTTCTGGGACAATTGGGGACCTATGTCACTGCAGTGAATCACATTCTTAAAACAGAGCAAGATAATCCGACAATCGGGCTATTAGTCTGTAAGACTAAGGATGACATTTTGGCTCAATACTCATTGGAAGGTTACAATCTGCCTATGGGCATTTCACAATATCAACTTGACAAGTTGTTGCCTGACAATTTCAAGAGCACATTGCCATCAATAGAAGAAATAGAGACAAAACTTAGATAATTCACATTAAGAATAATAACATTATTACATGGTTATGCGTGCGTGTTTATATTGGCGGGTCTGGTTTTTTGTGGTGCTGGGAGCCTGCGCTGTTGCGGCCCGGGCGGATGTGGGTGTTTCGTCGCTTAGGGTCGAGGGGCTGGTGAGGCCGCTTGGCGTGGAGACGGAGCAGCCACGGTTTTCGTGGGTGATTTCTTCGGACAGGAATGATGTCGTGCAGAAATGGTACCGGATTATTGTGGCCTCGTCGCCGGAGAATCTTTCGGTGGAAAAGGGGGACCTGTGGGATTCGGGTAGGGTTCTGTCCGACAGTTCGGTGCTAGTTACTTATAAAGGGAAACCTCTGCCATATAACTCGAGGATGTGGTGGAAAGTCAGGTTCGGCACTAATAAGGGAGATTCGGAGTGGAGCGAAGCGGCGGAATTCGGCACAGGTATGCGTGGCGAGTCACACTGGCGCGGAAACTGGATCGGGTGGGACGAGCCGTTCGATTGGGACGACGAGTCGATGCACAGCCGTCTAAGCGCACGTTATCTGCGAGAGGAATTCGACAACGGCGGAAAGACTGTCAGGCGCGCGACGGTTCATATCAGCGGCCTCGGCCTTTACGAGATGTTCATCAATGGCGAGAAGGTCGGGGATGATGTACTGACGCCTTCGCCCACGGACTATCGCCGGACGGTCCTGTACAATACATACGACGTCACGCCTTTGCTCCGTCAGGAAAAAAATGCCATAGGAATTGTCCTGGGAAACGGACGTTACTACAATATGCGCCAGAATCACAAGCCTTGGAAGATTGTCAACTTCGGCTATCCCAAGGTGAGGATGAATCTGTTTATCGAATACACCGACGGTACGAAGGCACGCATCGTTACCAACGACAAGTGGCGCCTGACAGCAAAGGGGCCGATACGCAGCAACAATGAGTATGACGGCGAGGAATACGACGCTCGGCTCGATTTAGGCGACTGGACAGAACCGGGCTATGACGATTCGGCATGGCTTAAGGCACGGCGTGCCGAACTGCCATATGGCACACTGCGTGCGGCAACTAACCCATCGATGAAAGTAATGCGAACAATAAAGCCACGCAAGATTCGCCGAACGGGCCCGAAGAGTTTTATTGTGGATTTCGGCGAGAATACCGCCGGGTGGGTAAGACTGAACGTAAGGGATTGTGTCAGCGGAGATTCGATAACGGTGCGCTACAGCGAGCGAATCAACGGAGACTCGACCGAACTTGATACAGAGAATCTTCGAACCGCATTAAGTACAGACCTGTATATCGCTTCGGGCAATGAGAACGGGGAGTCGTGGAGCCCACGTTTCTCATATCACGGTTTTCAGTTCGTCAGAGTAGAGGGACTTGACGAGATAGGGGATGAAGACGTCACGGCCGAAGTCATTTACGACAATGTTCCGGAAAACGGGACGTTCGAGTGCTCGAACCCGATAATCAATGCAATATACGCCAACGCAAAGCGCGGCATAGCCAGCCTGTACAAGGGAATGCCGGTTGACTGTCCGCAACGCGACGAGCGTCAGCCCTGGACCGGAGACCACAACATGGGCTCGTGGGGAGAGAACTTCATATACGACAATGCGGCGCTCTATGCCAAATGGGCTGACGATATTAGAGAGAGCCAGCGCGAAGACGGCTGTCTGCCTGATATCGCACCGGCATTTTATAACTATTACAACCCGGACATGACATGGTCATCAACCTTTCCTGTTGTGTGCGACATGTTATATGAACAGACGGGAGATGTAAAGCCAATAAAGCGGAATTACGAAGCGATGGCGCGGTGGATGCGATTCATACGACGTGAATACACTGACCGTGACGGGCTGATTATGGCTGACAAATACGGCGACTGGTGTGTGCCGCCCGAAAGTCCAGGACTGATTCATTCGCAGGACCCCTCACGCAAGACAGACCCGAAACTGATCGCGACGGCGTATTTCTACAAGATGTCGCAGCTTATGGCAAAATTCGCTCCACTGGCAGGTCATCCGGATGAAGCCGAGACATGGCTTGCCGACGGAGAAAAGGCCAAGGACGCCTTCAACCGAAAATTCCTGACAGTGCGTCCGGGAACTTCGCCTGCAGCCAAGGAACATTTTCTTTATCCAGACAGCACATACTACGGCAACAACTCGCCGACATCGAATATTCTGCCCCTTGCTTTCGGAATGGTCCCGGAGGAGTGTCGCAAGGCGGTCGAGGGCAATCTTCTGCATTCCCTGATAGTTGACAAGAAAGGCAGCAATTATACGGCTCATGTAGCCTCGGGCGTCGTGGGAGTCAACTGGATGATGAGACTGCTGACAGCGATTGGCCGTGGCGATGTGGGCGCCGGACTTATCAGCCATACGGAATACCCCGGATTCGGTTACGAAGTATCGAAGGGCGCGACCACCATCTGGGAACTGTGGAACGGCGACAAGGCCGCACGGGCGATGAACAGCCTCAATCATGTAATGATGCTCGGAGACCTCGTGAACTGGCTGTATCAGGACCTCGGCGGCATCAATCCCGCCAAGCCGGGATATAAGGAAATATTGCTCAAACCGGATTTCTCGGTTGATGACATAGACAGTTGTTCCGTCTCGTACAATACGCCCTACGGCCTGCTTGGGTCGAAGTGGAACAAGACGCTAAGCAGAATAGACTGGGAAATTGAAGTACCGTGCAATACATCTGCAACATTCGTTGTGCCCGCGCCGAAAAATGACGTCAAGGTCAGTGGCGCCAGATTCCTGCGCCATGAGGACGGCAAATCCTACTGGCATGCTCCGTCGGGTAAATATGACATAGAGGTTACCACAAGACCTTCGTCCGACCCTCTGTGTGCCTGTGTTGTCACTGATGAGTTCCTGTTTACCGAGGCACCTTTCACCGAGTGTCATGCAGCGACGATCGCGCCCAACGAGAACGGAGACCTTGTCGCCGCATTCTTCGGAGGCACAAAAGAGCGAAATCCCGACTGTGTCATCTGGACTTGCCGCAAGCCTAAGAATCAGGATTCGTGGACCGCGCCTGAGATTGCCGCAGACGGTGTCTTCGCACTTTCCGACCCAAACGCTTCACGTGTCGGCCTGTCGGGAATAGATTCCACGACGACAGTAGCGGGCGCAGGCCTCATCAAGGATGCGGCTTCGTTCGGAGACCTGAGTGTCGCACGTCGCAAGGCATGCTGGAATCCGGTACTGTTTTCGGTCCCCGGCAGCGGCGAGATGACACTGTATTATAAGGTCGGGTCAAGTGTGGGTGACTGGACGGGATGGAAAGTCACCTCGCGTGATGGTGGAATCACATGGGGTGACCGTCAGCCACTTCCCGACGGCATACTAGGCCCAATCAAGAATAAGCCGGAATATATTGACGGACGGATAGTATCGCCATCTTCGCGTGAAGGCAAAGGCTGGCGTGCATGGATTGAACTCAGCGATGACGGAGGCAAGACGTGGCGTAGTACCGGAGCGCTGGCTTCGGATTCGGCCTATCTGACCGCAGACAAAAGCCGTATGCGTCCCATCTTTGCAATTCAGCCCGGAATACTCAGGCTTTCGGACGGAAGGCTGCAAATACTCTGCCGTACCCGAAACGCGCATCTCGCGACCAGTTACAGTTCGGACAACGGGGAGACATGGACACCGGTAAGTCTTACCGATCTTCCGGCCAATAATTCAGGCACAGACTGCGTGACTCTAAAGGACGGACGTCATCTGCTTGTATACAATGATTTCGAGACGATAGACGGCACTCCCAAGGGTGTCCGCACACCATTATGTGTCGCGCTCAGCGATGATGACGGCAAGACATGGCGCAACATAGCCACACTGGAAGACAGCCCGCTGGGTCAGTTCTCATATCCCGCAATCATTCAGACACCCGACGGTCTGGTGCATGTCATCTATACACACCGGCGCCACCGCATCCGCCACCAGGTCCTTGACCCGTCGTTGATGAAATAAAACGATAGAATGGGACTAAAAAAGCGGCGTGTCAATCTGACACGCCGCTTACTGTCTTATATGACAGGAGTGTTATTTGACGGCGATTTTGGTGGCGGTGCCGTTGACGACCTTGATGTAGAGGCCGGGCTGGAGATTGCCGGCGTTCACCTTTATGCCGCTGAGGTTGTAGTAAACAGCCTCGGCATCGTCTGCCATTATGTCTTCCACGCCACTGCTGGACTTGGTGAACTTGACAGTCTTGGTGTTGTAGTTCCAGGTTATGTCGTAGGTGCCGGTGATGGAGTAGGGTACCTCGCAGTCAACAGTAACAGCGCTAAGGACAGTCGAGAGGTTGTTCTCGGAAATAGGTGATGTTGTCTCTACAGCGCCATACTGCTCAAACCAGTTCTGGGTAGCGACCTTGAACGAGCCGACGGCGGTGATGTTGAAGCCCTTGAGTTCGAATACGCCTTCCTGCTTGGTGGCAGTAAACTTGTGGGCATCGTCAAGTTTGAAGTCGGGATCGTTGAGACCGGGAATGTACCATACGAAGTCTTCCTGTTCGGTCTGACCGGTTACGGTGATAGTGCGGTCAATCATGTTGAGTGTGACGTCGGCATTCCTGAGGGATGTGATCTTGTCAGCGAAATTGATATTGGAGGTTGTGCCGCCGACACCGAACTGATAGGGTATGCCGATCTTAATGTCAGTACCGTTGCCACCGATGTTTACTGCATCGTTGGTCCATGTACCGTCGTTGACCTTGAAACCCGAGAGAAGTACGTCGGCATGAACCTTGTATATGCCTTCGGTCTGTTTGATGAACTTGTGGGCCTCGTCCTTGAGCTGCCAGTTCTTGCCGTCAACGCCATTGCCGATGAGGTAGTAGGTGATTTCTTCCTGCTGACCGACGGACTTGAAGGCAAGGGTCTTGGTAGCAAGAGTCCAGGTGATGTCGTAAACACCGGTCATGGTGTATTCGATGTCACCGGTTTCGCCGGCAACGGGTTCGAGAACCTGCGAGAGGCTGGCGAGAGAGAATTTCTTTGTCTTGTCGTTAGTACCATATGATTCGCCCCAGCCTGTTGTAGCCACCTTGAGGTGACCCGGAGCGGCAATCTTGAAGTTCCTGAGCACGAATACTCCTTCGGTTTCTGTTTCCTCCATCATGTGTTTGTCATCGAGGTTGAAGGAAGCGTCATCGATACCTGCGACGTACCATGAGATTTCGCCTTCGCCTTCACCGTCGACCTGGACAGTGCCGTTGTTGATGTCGAGTGTGAGTTTAGCGTTCTCGACAACAGTTGCGCCTGCGATGGCGATGTTGCCTGTAGAGCCTCCAACACCGTATTTGTAAGGTTTACCGAGTTCAAGAGCCTTGCCGTTAGAACCGAAGTTGTACTCGTCCTTGCTCCATGTACCGTCGTTGATCTTGAATCCGGTGCCGAGAGTCTTGACAGATAGAGTGTAGACACCATCCTGACCATCGACGGGAACGAATTTGGCGTCGGGGGCCTTGAGAGACCACTTCTTTCCGTTGACATTGTCGCCGATGAGGTAGAAGGGCTGAGCCTCGTACTGAGTGGTGCAGGTGAATTTCTGCTGTGCCTTTCCGGATCCGGTACGGCCCTCGCAAACGGTCATGGCCTTGACGGTGCAGGACTTGGTGATGACGAAAGGCTTGGTGTAGAGGGTTGATTGCTCGGTAACGTCAGAACCGTCGAGAGTGTAGTAAATCTTGGCCTCGGGGAGGATGCAGGAAATGGTGACAGTGTATTTGTCAGACTCGACTTTGGGAGCGGGGTCGGAAGAGATTACTGGGCTAGGGCAGGTAGAGAAAGTATAACGCTCGCTAACGATATCGGAGTTCTCGTAACCGCCACGAACTGCAACAGCCTTTATGACTGCATCCTCGCGAAGTGACTGCGGATAACGGAAGTCGTATAACTTGCCATTGGTGGCAGTAACGGTACCATTGGCCGAAACACTCACTACGGGATCGGTGCCGTCCATAGTATAATAAATCTTGGTACCAGCCAGGCCGCATTTCATATGGACCTCAATTCTATTCTGGGTTACCACACCGCCTTCGGGTGACAATACGGGAGCGGGACATTTCATGTCAGGACCAGCAAAGAACTGGCTCATGACTTTGGATTCGGTCTTGCCTTCCTTGTATGCGCGGCAATAAAGAGTTGTGCGGGAAGTAATCTTGATAGGCTCGGTGTAGAGAGTGCTCTTATCGGTAACATCGGGGTCGAAAGCATAGTAGATTTTGGCGCCTTTAGTAGCACATAACAGAGTAACAGTATACTCAGCGGCAGTCATATCTGCAGAAGGAGTGCTGCTGAAGGTCGGATTATTGCAAGTTGAGAAAATAACTTTCTGCTCTGCGATCTTACTGTCACGATAGCCGTCGGCAATCGCAATCATCCTGATGGTACAGTCATCCTTAACATCCTGGATGGAATAATTGCCACCTTTATAATACGTCGACTGGGCGGTTGGGGTTGAGCCATCGAGGGTATAATAGAGTTTTGCATCCGCGGGATCCTCACATTTGGCTCTAGGACTGTAACCAAAGCCGACAGGCACGGTATAGACGGCAGAGCCGTCGCCGATTATAGGAGTGGCGCACTGGGGAATCTGAGGCACGCTGCTCTCGAAGGTGACAGTCTTGGTGTTGTTGTTCCAGGTGATGTTGTATTTGCCGGTCATGGTGTAGGGCACATCACCGGTCTCGCCGGAAACTTCCTCGAGTTTGTGCGAAAGCATGTTCTCGGAGAAAGTGACAGACTTGTCGTTCCAGCCGTAACCGATGCCCCAGCCTGATGTTGCCACCTTGAAGGAGCCGGCCTTGGTGATCTCGAAGTCCTTGAGAACATACACGCCTTCGGTCTCGGAGGCTGTCATCTTGTGGGCGTCATCGAGTTTGAAACTTGCGTCGTTCAGGCCGGCGACATACCATTCGACCTTGCCTGACCCCTGACCGCTAACGAGGATGGTCTTGGCATTGGTGTCAAGTGTGACTACGGCATTCTCAACTTTTGTAACGCCATTGAACGAGATGTTCTGGCTCATGTTACCGTTGGTGTAAGAAAAAGGAGTGCCAACAGTGAGTTTCTTCGATGTAGACTGGGCACCGATGTTTATTGAGCCCCAAGAACCGTTGTTGATCTTGAAGCCTGTACCCAAGGTCTTTACATTCAGTGTATAGACACCGGTCTGGCCCTCAACGGGCGTAAATTTGGCATCGGGATCCTTAAGGGTCCAGTTCTTGCCGTTCACATTGTCGCCTATAAGATAATAGTCGACGGCGCTCGCGCTCAGTGCGAAGCACAAGAGCATGAGCAACAAAGATAGTTTTCTCATGAAGTTAATTTAAGAAGTTAGTTAATAGGTTAGTAAGTAAGTGTGATGATTAGAGAATCACTTTTTCAACGTTATTGCCTGTGCGGCGGATATATATACCGTGCTGTGGGTTCTCGACACGGCGACCCATTAGGTCATAGTATTCAGTAAAAGTGTTGTTTTCGTAAACGATATCTTCGACGGCAGACATTCCGTCAGCATACAGTACGGCTACGCCGGTGCTTCCGACACGGCCGGTTATAGTAGTCGGGGTGACGATGAAGTCGGTACCTGTAAGTGCGTCCTTGTAAGTGCCTTCGGGCATGTAGCTCATGCCGTTCTCGCCTTCGACATTCTGTGCGGCGTTTTTCTTGCCGAGAATGAACACACCTCCGTCCTTGCGTGTGATGCAGATGCATCCCTTGGATCCGGTAGAGCGGGTGAAAGCCTCGGCGCGTCCTGTCATGGCATTGCGGAATTTGTTGACAGCGGCGATTTCGGGAGCCTCGAGGCAGTGGACGGAACCTTTCTGACCCATACGTATCTCGGTGCGGCCCTCATACGGCGGACGGGAGAAATATAGTGCGGTAGCTCCGTCACGGCAAGCCGAAAGCATGTATACACGGTCGATACGGGCCTGCATTGTGCCTTTGGTCGCGCCACCGTCGTTGGAGTAGGTGTCATGGCTCTCACCCCAGTAAACAAGTTTGGATGCAGGAACGCCTTCCGACAGATTGCCTGCCTTAGAGGGAAGAATCCAGGACTTTACAGAAGATAGTGATGTCGAGGCGTACTCGTTGTCGGTGACGCTCATGTATTTGGCGTATTCGTTGAGGAGCCTGTATTTCTCCTCGTTGCTTGCGTTGCTGCCGGCAGGATTGTCGAGAATCTCGCCATAGTGCCACAGGCCTTCGACAGAAGTAACCACAGGCCAGAAATTACAGCCTTCGCTGGGGAGACCGATGTGCTTTGCGGCGTCCCAGCGAATGCCGTCGACACCGATGCTCTTCAGGTCCTCGATGAAAGCCCTGGCACGCTGCTGAACTTCCTCGCTCTCGGAATTGACATCGCCGTAATCGCCAAGTTGGTTGTGGGTAATGGAATGACGGCTGGAGTAGTTAATCCATCCGTTATAGCGCTCACGGTCGCCCTCGCTCCACCATAGGTTACGGTAGGAAGGATGGCTGTTGATGTGGTTGGCCACTACGTCGACTATGACCTTTATGCCATATTCCTCGGCTTTGTCACACAGTTGCTTAAGTTCTTCCCTTGTGCCGTTGCCATTAGCCATGAAAGCGAAATCGTAAGGCATGTAGGCATAGAACCATTCGGCATTCTCACCGGCATTACCCTGAACGGGAGATACCTGTACCGATCCGAAACCGGCTTCGGCAATACGTGGCAGTTCCTCGATGATATCAGTGAATTTCCAGTCGAAACAATGCATGATGTTACCGTCCTGAATATTCTCAGGAATACCATAAGGATTCTCGGCATGAGTAGAAAAGATAACTGAAACACCGGCTGCTATGAACGCGGCCAGTCTAAGACGCTTTGACATGATATTAATAAAAGGTGGTTTATTAAAATATGATATAATCTAAGAGGCACTTACTCTTAATGTGCCTTAAAACTCTACGTAAAGACTTTTTAAATTTGCTGAGGCAAATATAGTCATAATAAAAAATACCCCCCCCATTTTACAATATTTAACATTTAATTAACGTCTTTTTGCAAACATTCCGGTGCATATCTATATTCGTTTAATTTCGTTCAGCGGTCGACAGGTGTTTGACGTTCCTGTTTCGCGGCGCGGCTGTGCGTAACTGTCCATACACCTGCGAAAATCAGGACGACCGCCACGCATTTGGCAACAGTCACGCGGTCGAGTCCGAGAATAATGCCGACGGCGGTGGCCATAATAGGCTGAACATAATTGTACATTCCGACAATGGTCGGCCTGAGGTTTTTCTGTCCGTACATCATGCAGATGTATGCAACAAAGGTGCCGATGACCACTACGTAGGCAACGCCAAGTATCTGGTCAAGTGTTAGCACATTGCCTGATAATTCAATGTATGACGGTATGGAAAAAAGTGTTAGTGGGACAGTAGCGAAAGTGAACATCCACTTCATCAGCGTGTAGATGGAGTATCTGCGGATGAAGTTGCGGTAAAGAGTAAGGTACAGGGCGAATGAAATCTGGGCGAGAAGAATCAGAGTGTCGCCAAGTATCGGCCTGTCGCCACCGACAAGCACGGCTCCGCCACCCAGTATCAGTATAATGGCTCCTGAGAAACCAAGTGCGATTCCGCCGGCCTTACGCAGTGTGATGGGCTCGCCTAGAAACAATGCGGCCAGCAACATCACCCACAGAGGCATTGTCGTGGTTATGATGGATGCGTCGCCTGGGGCGGTATATCCCACTCCGAACACGTAGCAGCCCTGGTTGAGAAGTACGCCCAGCATTCCTGCGCCGGCAAGCAGGAGCAGGTCGCGTGGGGGCACATGCTCTCGAGGAACGAAGAGTGAGGCGATCCAGAAGAGGACAGCGGCGCCGAGCATACGGAAATTAGCCATGAGCAAAGGTGTTATCACCCCTGCGGTCATAACCATTTTGGCAATCGGAGCCATGATGCCCCACATAGTGTTGGCACCGAACATGGCGAGGTGTCCCCTGATATTGAAGTCTGACATGAGCATTCTCTTTTTCCGGCGGCAAAGGTACGAAAAAAAGAGAAACGCCGGTACGGGCTGCGTCATCAATATCCTATCTCAGGAAGCGTGGCGCCAGCAGGAAGATGCCTAAGGTCAGGCCACAGTTCCAGTTTCGGGGTCCTGACGAGACATAGTTGACATATCCGGACAAAGTAGCGAACGAGAAGGAGTAACTGAGATCGAGTTCGCTGAAGAATTCCGGATTGGAGAACCATCTGCCATAGCATGCCGAGAGGTCGGGGCCCTGCTTGATCTTGCGAAGCGGCATGAAGCAGTCGGCCATGATGCGGGCCGTGAACTGCTGTGAGAATTTGTATACAGGCACTATGCCGGCAGCAATGAAAGAGTTGGCGCGTAGCGAGGGATTGAATATGTTGTTGGAGGCATTTGTCGGTTTATATGCCGGGGCAGTGACAATAGACGCGTTAAATGTCGATTCTAGACGTCGGGTGGAGAGCATAATGTCTGTCTCGACACCGAGTGAGAAACGGCTCGAGATGTCGAAGTAGTTGCGGGTGCGCGCCTCGGCCTGCAGCCAGCGGACTCTCTTGGATACTCCGGCAAGGGGGCTGTCGCCGGGACTGCCCAAACTCTGATTCGAAGGCCTGAATTTGTAGTTGCCAAGCAATCCCATGGCGCAGATGTTGTAGGATGCGCCTTTTGTCGGGGACTGGTCGTTGTCAAGGGTGTTCGAGGTGTAACGGACAAAGGCTTTGCCGAGGTTCATCTGCGTATGGTCACGCCCCGAGCCTATAAGGGAGTTGGATCGGTAGAAACTATCCTTGAGGTGGCCGAAACCCGCGCCTATCGCTACCTTTCCGCGCCAGCCGGCGGATGTCTCGAAGGCAAGATTGCCGAAAAACTCGTGGTCAATCAGATAGGTCGGCTCGTTGAGTTCGTAGAACAGATTGTCGTTCTGGACGAAACGCTGGCGGTGGGCCACCATCTGGAGTGTGAGGGCAGACGGATGACGCGTGTGCAGGGTGATTCCGGCATCGGCCTGCGCGCCCATATAGCTTTGTCCCAGCCAAAGGCCCAGAGCAGTGCTGACCGATGAGAAACTGAGTGTGTTATATCCTGTCCCAGCATACAGATATGAGTTCTGGGAGGAAGTGATATAACCTCCTATTGCGAGATTGAGATTGCGTTTCACCGACATCCTGACGTCGAGGGAGAAAAGTTCCGTGCTGTCGTTGTACCGGGCCTTGAGCTGAAGATCTCGTAGGCGTCCCGGTGAAATAGCCCTGTAATAAGACTGACGGGCGTGTGCTATGTCGAATGTGTCCCGCCGTTCAGGGTCTGGGTCGAAAAGGTAAGAGATATATTCGTTCTGACGAGATGAGCCTCCGGACACTTTTACGGAATCGAAACGCAGATAGGGTGTCGCCGAGCGGAAGGCCGAACGCGAGGTTCGGCGAGTGACAGGAGAGATGCGGGAGGTTACACGGGACTTGATCGAGTCCATCATTGACATGGCCTTGTCGTAGCCTATGGCTGAAATCTGACGAGCCTTCGGAAAATCGAGCAACGCGAACTGGTGAAGGTCAATCTTTATCTTTATGCCCAGACGCGGGTCGAGCGCATAGTCCTGTCTGCGCATGACAAGATTCTCGATCTGGTCCATCAGCGATACCTGAGGCGTAGTGGCAGGAGTCGAGACGTCGACGCCTATCATGATGTCGGGAGAAAAATCGCGAGTCATCACGTCGACCGGGAAGTTGTCGAAAATGCCTCCGTCGTAGAGCATGACACCGTCGACAGTGGTGGGCTGGAATACGATGGGAAACGACATGGACGCGCGCACGGCATCGCCGAGCGATCCTTTGCTGAAGACGACCTTATGGCCTGCCCCGGTATCCGAGGCCACGCATCGGAACGGTACGAACAAACTGTCGAAATTGCCCCGGCACTGGGCTGTATATGCGGAGAAGATGTCCATGAATCCGAAGTTCATGGGCATGGGTGAAATAACGGATGCCGGAATTGAATCGGCCTCCTTCGAGCCTTTCGGACCAATGGAAAAATTGAACATGGCGGGAGTAGACTCCGAACGGCTGAAATAGTAGACCTTCGCGGGGTCGAAAACCCCGGTTGACCAATAGGTGAACTCGGGGGAGAGGATAAGGTCAAGCATTTCGTCGGTGGTCCAGCCCATGGAGTAGAGACCGCCGATGATAGCGCCCATGGAAGTTCCGGCGATGTAATCAATGGGAATATCATTTTCCTCTAGAGCCTTGATCACACCGATATGGGCTATGCCTTTGGCTCCGCCACCGCTGAGTACGAGTCCGACAGACATAGGACGACCGGTGTCAAAAGTAGTGACGGAATCTCTTGCGGCATTGTGGATGCTGCCAGTTTTCCCGATGGCGGACGGTGTAAAAAGTTCGCCGCCCGACGGCATTGAGTGCGCCGTCGGGTAGCAAATCAGCAGTAGAAGCAGGATAAGTCTATAGTATCCCATTTTCAGGCTCCTATAAATGTGATGAATAGTTGAACGTTGCTATTAGGAAACAACAGAAGGGCTGAAAATGTTCATGCCGGGGAAAAGGATAGAGTGACCTTCTCCGTATTGTTACTCCATAATGTATGGCAGGAGAAGTTCGCGCCAGATCAGATAGCCCGGAGCGAGAAGGTGCAGACCGTCGTTGGTCAGGTCCTTTCTGAGATTGCCATCGGCATCGCAGAAAGCGGGGTTGACATTAATCCATGTCGCACCGTTGCGTTTTGCTATTTCGGGAAGTTTGGCATTGATGTCGCGAATGACCTGTTCCTTGCCGAAGATGGCCTTGTAACGACCGAACGAGTTGTTGATGGGGAGAAGCGACTCAACATAAAGTTGTGTCTGAGGCGACTCGGTACGTATGTATTTTATCAGGCTTTCAAGTGCGGTGCATATTGAATCGGCTGTAAGATTGTGGCTGACGTCATTTACGCCGCAAAGCAGGAATATTTTCTTGGGATGACCCTGAACAATGTGGTCGACACGCTCGCGGATGCCCTGGACGATGTCGCCGTTGATGCCACGGTTCAGCACGTTCGGCATACCGAAGAGTTCATGCCATTCGGCACCGTGCGTGAGCGAGTTGCCGAGCATCACGATGGAATTTGTGTCGACGGGCATGGCATCGAAGAACGAGGCGCGCTGGTAGTAGAGTTCGCTGTATTTTGGCTTTGCCTTGCCTGCGCCTTGAGCGGATGCAAGAACAGCGCACAGCCCGACAAGGGCTGTGCAGAGTATGAATCGGAGTTTCATGTTCTTCGGGTTTTATTTTTCGGCGTTGAAGGCGTCAACAGCAGCCTTGACCGAACCGTGGAGAAGAAGAAGACGCTTTGCGTCGTCATAGTTCAGACCGAGTTCGTCGATGACCATGCGTGTACCGCGGTCAACGAGTTTGGCATTGGACAACTGCATGTTGACCATCTTGTTACCCTTGACACGGCCCATCTGAATCATTGTGGCTGTGGTGATCATGTTGCAGATCATCTTCTGGCCTGTTCCGGATTTCATGCGGGAGGAGCCGGTGACGTATTCCGGGCCGACAATCATCTCGATGGGAATCTCGGCAGCCTCGGAGATAGGTGCATCAGGGTTGGATGTTATGGAGGCTGTGAGGATGCCGTGCTTGCGGGCTTCCTTGATTGCACCGATTACGTAGGGAGTCGTACCCGAGGCAGCGATGCCGATGACGGTGTCGCGGTCGTTGATGTTGAATGCCTGGAGGTCTTTCCATCCCTGCTCGGTATCATCCTCGGCGTTCTCGACAGGGTTGCGCAGAGCAGTGTCGCCGCCGGCGATGAGGCCGATTACCCACGAGGGATCCATGCCGAATGTAGGAGGAATCTCGGAAGCGTCGAGGACGCCGAGACGACCGGATGTGCCGGCACCCATATAGAAGATACGGCCGCCGCGTTTCATGCGTGATACTATTTCGGTGACAAGTTTCTCAACCTGCGGAAGGGCTTTCTCGACGGCGAGGGCAACTTTCTTGTCCTCGGTGTTGATGTCCTTGAGAATTTCGCCAACGGATTTTTTCTCAAGATCGTTGTAGAGCGAGGGTTGCTCTGATATTTTGACAAATGCCATGATAAATGTGGTTTATGGAGTACTATATCTTTACGAGGAGAGATGTCATTGGTTTAACAGCAATGGAAGCGGATGAGGCCCTCCATGGGGCTTTTGATGATGGTGCCGACAGTACAGCCACATGCGGCCGCAGCCTCGGCGAGGACATCGCGGTAGTAGTAGGCTATAGAACCGATGAAGTTGACCTTCAGATCCTTGTAGCCGTCGTACTGGCATACGTTGCGTACGAAGAACGACTTGAAGGAATTGAGAACCAGGGCGTGGATGGCGGGATTCTCGATGTTCTGGATCAGGAACGGTGTTACGGATGCGAGGAAGCGGTTGGCCTGGGGCTCCTTGTAGACGCGACGGATAATGGTGAGTCGGTCGAGTTCGTATTGTCTGAGGAATTTCTCGCAGATATCCTTTGGCAACTGGTTCTTGAGGATGTCGCCGACAAGAATTTTTCCGAGGACCGCGCCAGAACCCTCGTCGCCGAGGATGTATCCTAACGGGGAGACATTGTCTCTGATCTCGGCTCCGTCGTAATAGCATGAGTTCGATCCTGTGCCCATGATGCATGCGATTCCTGCCTCATGTCCGCAGAGTGCGCGAGCGGCGGCGAGGAGGTCGGTGTGTACCTCGATTACGGGGGCGGGGATGGATTTGCGGATGGCGCTGGCGACATTTCCGCACACTTCGGGACTGATGCATCCTGCGCCGTAGAAATATACGGCATGTATGTCATGGTCGCCGAGTTCCGGCATCAGTTCGTTGGCAATGCGGGAGGCCATTTCTTCTTCGGTCAGCATGACGGCATTCATGCCGCAGGTGAAGACCTGGTTGATAACTTTGGAATTTTCGATAAGGCACCAGTCGATCTTGGTGCTACCGCAGTCAGCAATTAGAATCATATCTTTATATATATTTTGTTTTTATATAGACAATAACCGAATACCCAGGTAGTGCAGACAAAGAGCAGGGCGAAGAACAGCGAGGCGAGAGTCTCGTTGCCGCCGCATACAGGAATCAGACATGCCTGGTAGATGAAACCTTTGACGGATATGAGTCCGGATTCGGCTCCGGCCCATGATATTTTAGTGAATGAGATAATCTGTGACAGCAAGGCTCCCAGTACGTACATGAACAGCGGATTGATTCCGTAGACCTCGAAGAAGCGGCACCATTTCCTATAGCCTTTGATATCGATGATCCATATCAGCAGTCCGAGGAAAAGAGAGGCGAGGCCGCAGGTAGTGAGGACGAAGGTTGGAGACCATACCTTCTTATTGATGGGCATTCCGAAATCAAGAAGGAAGCCCGAGAAGGTGAGGATTGTGCCGAGTATGAAAAGTTTGTTGATGCGCAGGGTGTTATCCTTGGTGGCGACGATAATTCCACCGCACAGGAAGCCTATGAGCATATGTGCGATTGATGGAAGTGTCGACAGCAGGCCTTCGGGGTCGAATTTCAGTGTGAGTCCGTCAACTGTGTCAGAATACATGTGGGCCTCACCGAGCACGGCGCGGTCGACCACAGCGATGACATTATGGCGGGAGAACGAGAATCCGTCTCCGCTCAGAAGGATGATGGCGTAGACAACGAGCATGCCGCCTATTAGCCATGGAAGACCTTTCCTACGGACAAGCAGCGCCAGGAATGAGCCGACGCCATAGCAGATTGCCAGGCGTGGCATAACACCGAGTATGCGTATGTCGCCGAAGTTGAGTACAGCGTCCCAGAATGTATATTCGGAAACAGGACTTGTCACCCGGCGCAGGAAGAGTCCGAACCAGGCGATGAACATGCCTATGAGGAAGATCACGACCGTGCGGCGAAGGATTTTCCATGAGGCGGCCCATGAAATCTCGAAGTCATATTTTCGCAACGAGAAGTATGTGGACACACCCATGATGAACATGAAGAAGGGGAACACGAGGTCAGTAGGAGTAAGACCGTTCCAAGAGGCGTGTTCGAGGGGTGCATATATATGGCCCCATGAACCGGGGTTGTTTACAAGAATCATTCCTGCGATTGTGATTCCTCGCAGAATGTCAAGTGCAAGGAGCCTGTTCGGGCGAGGCTTTGAGACTGCCGTCTGTTCCGAGAGGTTTGAAGAATGTTTTTTCATGTGGATGACTGGTTTCAGGAGGTTTTCATTTGTATGCCGAAGGCATCATGCCTTCGGGCGAGTGACATCGTTTACAAGATAGGCTATCGATTTGTAAGGTATGCCGGAATTTGTGCTCAGGCCGATCTCGCATGTTCGGGAGTTGGAGTAGCCGTAGCGAATGCCTGCGGCCTTGATCTGCGGTCGGAGTTTGCGGAGGCCCCAGGCATTGAGTTCGGGATAATTGAAACCCCGGTCGCCGGCGAAGCCGCAGCATCCAACCTCGGTCGGGACGAGAACGTCGCGGGAACAGCGTCGGGCGAGTGATATGATGGTGTCACCAAGGCCCATGAGACGTGTCGAGCATGTGACATGGACCGCGACTGGCGTATTTGTCGGGGTGAATTCGAGATTGGGAGCGAGGAACTTCTCGATGAATTCGGCGGGTTCGTAGAGATGCATCGACCTGATGTGCTCGCGCATGTGATGCAGACAGGGACTCTGGTCGCAGAGGACGGGGTATCTGCCGTTCTCGCTGGCGCGGAGAAGAGCCTGCTCGAGTTCTGCGCTCATGCGTTCGGCGATGTCAGGCATTCCCTTGCTGGACCAGATCATGCCGCAGCAAAGTTTGTTCATGTTTTCGGGGAATATTACCTCGTAGCCTGCTTTGCCGCACAGTTCGACCATGACATCGATCAGTGGCTTCGGTTTGGTGCCGTCCTCGTCGCTTGAGCCCATGGTCTGGTTGATGCACGAAGGGAAATAGACCACTTTCAGAGATTGCTCTTCCTGGAGGATATCATGGCGGTAGTAAGCGGAGGGTAAGGTTGATGTCCACAACGGCAGACCGATCTTATGAAGTCCGCGCCCCAAGGCATCCACAGCCTTTCCGCCGATAACGCGGCGCACGCCTCCGGCTGTGCTGAGCATCGGACGTAAACCGCCCTTGATTGCCGCAAGATGTTTGGCGGCCCAGTCACCGGTTTTGTATCCGAGCGATGTAGGAGGCATATTCTGGCGGCGAATCTCATGTGTAAGGTCTCCGGTATTGATTTTCATCGGGCATGATGTCGAGCAAAGGCCGTCGGCGGCACATGTCTCGTCGCCAAGGTAACGATAATCCTTCTCAAGACGGTGGAGACGTTCAGGCTCGGAACCGGTCTTGCGCATCATGGCAATCTCACGCTGGACGGCAATGCGCTGACGCGCCGAAAGTGTAAGTCCGCATGAAACACAGTTGACCTCGCAGAAACCGCATTCGATGCACTTGTCGACCGGAGCGTAGAACTGGGGCATGGATTTCAGGTGCTTCAGGTAGCACTCAGGGTCAGGATTGAAGATGACACCAGGATTGAGGAGATTCTGCGGGTCGAAGGCCTTTTTGAGACGCTCCATGAGGCGCCATGCCTTGTCACCCCATTCGCGTCTTGCAAACGGAGCCATGTTGCGGCCCGTGCCGTGCTCGGCCTTTAGCGATCCGTGGTATTTGTCGACGACAAGATGCTCGATATCCGCCATAAGTTTCTTATAGCGGTTGATGTCTTCGACGGTCTCGAACGACTGCGAGATGACGAAGTGGTAGTTGCCTTCGAGAGCATGACCGTAGATGCAGGGATCCTCATAGCCGGATTCATCGAGGATCTTGGCGAGATCGACCGAAGCCTGAGGCAGGTCCTCGATATGGAAGGCGATGTCCTCGATGAGGGCAGTAGTGCCGGGGCGGCGCGTTCCGCCGACAGCGGGGAAAACGCCTGAACGCATTGCCCACCAGGCACCGTATTCCTCGGGGTCGGTGGTGAAATGCGGCTCGGTGAACATCTTGAAGGGCTTGATGACCTCCATCACCTTGTCGATGTTTTTCTGCAAATCTTCCTTGGTGTCAGCCTTAGTCTCAAGTAGCAGGGCCGTGAGGCCTTCGCCGGTCGTGTCGTGAACAGTCTTCAGCGACTTCTTGTCAAGAAGTTCGCAAGAGTGAACCGGTGCGTTCTTACGCATGGCTACGACCGCACGGCAGGCCTCGGCCATGTCGCTGAAGTAAAGCATGGCTGATGCCGAGAAGGGGAACAGATGGTCGGTCTTCATCGTACATTCGGCCATGAATGCAAGCGTACCTTCGCTTCCGACCATGCAGTGGGCAATGATTTCGAACGGGTCCTCGTAAATTGCGAACGGCAATATGTTGAGACCTGTGACATTCTTGATCGAGTACTTGTACTTGATGAGTCTCATCAGGTCTTCGTCGGCACGCACGGCATCGCGTATGGCACAGATTTCGTCAAGAAGTACCTTGTGCGACATCGTGAAGGCCTGCCGAGAGGCGGGATCGGCAGTATCAAGTAAGGTTCCGTCGCCGAGAATAAGTTTCATCGATATCATCATGCGTTCCGAGTTGGCGTGGACGCCACAGTTCATGCCCGAGGCATTGTTCATGACAATGCCGCCTACCATCGCCGATTTTTTTGAAGCAGGGTCAGGACCGAACTGTCGTCCGTAAGGCTGAAGCAGTTCGTTGACACGCTGACCGATGATACCCGGTTCGAGAGTTATTGTCTTGCCTTCATTGCCAATCTCATATTTTTCCCAATTCTTACCCGCGACAACAAGTATCGAGTCACTCAGGGACTGTCCCGAGAGCGACGTTCCGGCTGCGCGGAAGGTAACCGGCAGACGGTAGGAACTGGCGAGCCGGAGAATCTCAGAGACTTCGGTGGCATTGGCGGCGCGCACGACGACCTTGGGCGTCATGCGATAGAACGAGGCATCGGTGCCCCAGGCATAGCGGCGCAGTTCGTCGGTATAGATGCGTTTCTTGTCAATGGTCGCGGCGAGGTCTCTGACAAACAGAGAGTATGAATCGTTAGAAGGCATAACTTTAGGTTTCAGATGATATTCCGTAGCCCCGACCTATGGCCGGGGCATGATTCGGGATTTCTTATTTATACAGATAATACTTTGAGGACCTGGCCTTGAATGCGGCGGCGTCCTTGTTCCAGTAGTCGATGATGTCGGCCACCTTGTGGTTCCTGGAGAAACGCTCGCGAATCTCTTTCGAGCCCGAGACCTTGTCGAACATGCTGAAGCGTTTCGGGTCGGCGTTTCCTTTCTTGAAGACAGCCTTGTCAGGATACATGTCGGCAAGTTCCTGCATCACATAGAACTGTGTGAGCGAAAGCGGAGCCTTGTCCTTGTCTGTGACGTAGACTTCCACACCCTGGAGATTCTTGCCTTGTCCGGTGCTGTAGAACGGTTTGATATGAATCGGGCGGAAAAGCAGGCCGGGAAGATTCAGCGCGTTCATGCGGTTTGCGAGATCGGCGGCATTAATCCATTCGGCGCAAAAGAGTTTGAACGGTTCGGTGTAACCGACGCCAATGGACATGTAATAGAGTTCGCCGAGGATGCCGGTCACGGGATAGTAGATTGCGGCTTCGGGGTTGGGAATATGGGGTGATGGAAGGACCCAAGGCATTTCAGTCTCGCGGAAAGTCATGTCGCGTTTCCAGCCGTCCATAGGCACAACGGTAAGATTGACTTTCTTCTTGTCCTTGAGCATTCCTTCCTCGTTGAGGTATGTGGCAAGTTCGCCCGGAGTTAGGCCGTAGAGATACGGAATGGGATACTGGCTTACAAAAGACACACACGAATCCTCGACGAGATTGCCTTCGACGATTTCGCCGCCCAGAGGGTTGGGGCGGTCGAGGACCATGAATTCCTTGCCGTTGTCGGCGCATGCCTCCATGGCAAGGCCCATCGAGGAAATGAAAGTGAACGAACGGCAGCCTATGTCCTGTATGTCATAGACAAGTACGTCGACATCCTTCAGCATTTCGGCTGTGGGAGACTTGGTCTTTCCATAAATGGAATATACGGTTACGCCTGTGGCGGGGTCGACATAAGTGTCGACCTTGTCTCCGGCATATACATCGCCGCGGACACCATGCTCGGGCGAGAACAACGCTACCAGTTCGACACCTTCGGCATCATTCAGAATGTCAATGGTGCTCTTGAGGTTATTGTCGACGCCTGTGGGATTGGTAATGAGGCCGACGCGCTTTCCCTTCAGTCCTTCGAAACCGCGGTCACGCAGCACCTCGATGCCCGGCTTGACATGGGCCATAGCGCCGAGTGAGACTATTGCCGATAGAGCAAGTGTTAGTATCTTTTTCATTGTTATACTCTGTTCGGTTTTTAAATTGTTTGTTAATTGCATGAATCTGTTAGGCCTGCTTTTTGGCTTCGACATGTTTCGCTCCGTATTCGGGATTGATGTGCGGGCGAACAAGTGCTGTAACAAGCCATGTCGCAAGGTTGCAGCAAAGAACCCAGAAGAAGAAGTTGATGTAAGAGTCACCTAAGAGATTTTCCATAATCCATCCTGCGGCCATACCGGGAAGCATCATGCCTAAAGCCATAAATGCTGTGCAGATGGCATAATGCGAAGTCTTGTATGGGCCTTCTGCGAAGTACATCATGAAAAGCATGAAAGCAGTGAATCCGAAGCCATAGGCAAATTGCTCGAGTACGATACAGCACCAGATAGTAACCTTACCGGCAAAAACAGAGTAGTCGGGCTGAATATTCGAGAGAATTATGTATGCAACGCAGTTCAGGGATGTTGCAAGAGCCATAGGCCAAATCCACTTTTTAAGACCACCATTTGAAGCGCATATACCACCTATGATGCCACCGATTGTAAGACCGATGATAGCCAGAACACCGTATGCAAATCCGACTTCGGTTTGTGTCATTCCCAGTCCGCCTTCAGCGCGCGGAGCCAGCAGGAATACCTGACAGAGTTTCACGACCTGTGCCTCAGGCAGTCGGTAAAGAAGCATGAAAAGCATTGCAAGGACAACGTATTTCTTTTTGAAGAAAGTGCCGAACGAGCCGACGAATTCCTTGAGAATGCCGGAGATGGATTTGGCGCCTTCGCCACCGACAGGTTTGTCATCCTTGGGGTAGGGGAGAATAAACGCGTGGTAAAGGAAGACTACGGCAAAGAAGACTGCACAACCGATGACAGTTAGTTGCCATCCTGTTGACACGCTTCCTGTAGCAGTTTCGAGTAGACCTGCGATGATGACGAGACCACCCTGACCGAAAACGCTTGCACAACGGTAGAATGTTGAGCGAATACCTACGAAAAGGCTCTGCTCGTTAGTATTCAGGGCAATCATGTAGAAGCCGTCCGAAGCGATGTCGTGTGTAGCGGAGCAGAAAGCCGTAACGAAATAGAAGAAAAGACAGACCATGAAAGCGCTGACCGGGAGACCCTTGGCGATTTCGGTGGCATCAGGTTGTGGAAGCGTGAAGGCGATGAGTCCGAGTCCGATGGCAACGCTCAACTGCATTACAACTGTCCACCAGCGTTTTGTCTTAATGATGTCGACGATAGGCCCCCAGAAAGGCTTGATTACCCAAGGCAAATATAGCCAGCCAGTGTACATTGTGGCATCGGCTTTGCTCATGCCAAGTTGAGTGAATAGCACCATCGTCACCATGTTTATGAAGATAAACGGGATGCCTTGTGCAAAATAGAGGGTCGGAATCCAGGCCCAAGGGTTGCGTTTGGTCGCTTTTTTCATTGTAGTATTTGTGATGTGTTTGATTGATTTTTCAGAAATGCTCAGGCTTGGCCTGACTTGGTATTATTAGGTTGTATATATTTGATGTCTTTTTATTCGTACAGCGAACTGATTTCGGCATCGACGAAATAGTGGGCGAGAATCTTTCGGTAGTCGTAGCCACGGGCGCCCATGACGGCGGCGCCAATCTGGCAGAGGCCGACGCCGTGGCCCCATCCGGCTCCGTGAAGGGTGAAGGAAGCGGGAAGATTTGTTGACGGGTCGACGTCGTGACGCTCGACTACGAAGGCCGAGGAATAGAGGTGCGAGTTCGAGAGTGTCTTACGTATTTCGAGTTCCTTGCCGAAAATCATTGTACGCTTTGTGCCGATGATTTTCAGACGTACTATACGGCCCGATGTTCCGCGCTCCATGGGGACAAGGTCGACAATCTGGCCGAAATCGATGCCAGAACGACGGCAGGCTATTTCGCTGAGTTCCTCACGGGTATAATCGACTTTCCAGCGGTAGAAGTCGGTGGTTTCCTGATCGTAGTTGTTGAGAACCTGCGACAGGATTTTCGCATCCGAAGTGTTGCAGAAAGCCTCGGGGCGTGAGAGAATCCATTTTGTGGCGTTCTCCTCGACAGTAAGGTCGGGGAAGTTGTTCTCGTCAACGTTGTCGAGACGTGCACGCAGATATTTATAATGTTTTGGCTCCCAGCAGTTCTCGAATTGCTCGAAAACACCGCCGCAGCATTTGCTGAAACGTGCGTCGCAGAGTTCGCCGTCGTACATCAGCACCTGACCGCGTGTGGCGGCGATGGCCTCGGCCACCTTGGGAGTTGACTGGCGTGTGACACCCTGATAGCGCTGGCAGTGGTCGTCGGCACATACATCAAAGTTGACATGGTCCTCGCGGTCGTACCATTTGCATCGCTCGTCGGCGGTCTCTGTGCAGGCAGAATAAGTCTCACCGCTGTCAGTGATGTCCTTGTTTTTTGAAATCTGTGCAAGAAGCCATGAACGCGATATGACTGCGTGTGCCTTTAAAAGTTCAAGTGACGCGTGGGCGCTCATTTCAGACGATATGACAGACAGCAGGTAGTCCTCGACAGGCAGGATGTTGATTATGGTCAGCCGGCCATCCTCGATGATGAACCGTGCCGAACCGCTGAAACGCTGGTTCTCGCGACGTTCCCAATGGAAATTGACACCTATGACAACGTCCTTTATTTCGAATGTGCCGCTCTGGTCGTAGGGATGAAACTCGAGCGGGGCATCGAACACCTCGCCCTGCCAGGCGATGCGTCCGTCGGCGGTTGCGGAAAGAGTCTGGGGACCGCGGACTTCGTGGCCGTTTACGGTATAGGTGTCGAGCAACACGATGTCGATCTGCGGGGCATTGAGGATGCCGACCTTGATGAATGGTTCAAGCATGATGGTCTGTCGTTTATTTGAAAAGAATAACTCTTTTTATGGGGTGGAGGAGAAAAGGAAAGTACCGGCTCGGAGACTTCCGGGGTCTCCGGCCGGGTTATTAAGAAATTTATTTTACGTTTTCTGCGAGGGCGTCGATTTCTTCCTTTGAAAGGCAGAGTTCATCGAAGACCTTCTTGATTATCTCGGCATCGAGTCTGTTGAAATCTTTCTCGAGCGGGGTGATGAAGACGCCGCCCATGTCGACCGATGCGGGAGAAAGCAGCATGCAGTCATCACCTTCGGTTCCGTAGAACGACGGACGGTGACGCTTGCGCGGGATGACAACCATGCGAACGCCAAAGGGAGTGGCATAGCAAAGTATGTTCATCATTGGCTCGCGCTCGCCTTCGGGAACAGTCATCGCGTCGTAGAGTCGACGGAAAAGTCGTGCGCCGGTTTCGGGATTGTCTGTGTCGATGACAAATACGCGCATGGGCTGTTCATCGACAAGGGCAAGGATTGACTCGCCGTCCACAGCGACAGTCTTGAGGTCGGCGTTCTGCAGATTTTCCTCGATGGTGAGGAAGTCGGAGTTGCCTGCCTGGAAGTGCATGTGGTCAGGTGCGGAGGCGCCGCATTTGGGACCATTATAGAATACGGTGTATTCATCGAGGTCGAGAGCCAGTTCCATCATGTCCTTGGCACGGTCGACAATGAGCTGGTCGACGTGGCTGTTGTCTGGGATGGTGAGGTGGCGCGGGAAGATTGGGAATGGATTGATAAGCACGGTGTACCTGTCATCCTCGCCCCAGGGAAGGCCTTCCTGGACTGCGGGGCGATTGGCACCACAGAGGAAACACTTGCGCTCTTTCAGCGACTTGGCGTCGACTTTGGCTGAAGATGAGACGATGCGGGCGGGATTGAACTGCACCTTCACGTGCATTCCGTCGACATCGATGTCCTTGACGCGGACACCTTTCAGCGCCTCGAAATTGCCGGCGGCCTGGGGCCACACGGCAATCTGGTCGGCGATAAGTTTGTCGGCCTGAGCCGATTTGATTCTTGTCATTTTGCAGCGTTCATGGCGCAGCGTGCCTGAAGTTCCCAGGTACGGATACGGTCCTTGTAGAGGTTGTTGTTGTTCATTTTTACAACATCGGCGTTTGCGTCCGAGTTGTCGTCCCAGCGACGGCAGAGGTAGACAACGTCGTAGACGCGGCCAATCTGGTAGTGGCGTGAGAAGGCCAGACCGAGAGCGTAGTCCTCGCCGTAAGAGGTGTTGGGAACATGGATCTCGCGGAGCATAGGAGTATAGAATGCACGGGGGGCGCCGAGACCGTTGATGCGCAGGGCGTTGTTGCGGCCGTTTTCGGGAGTCCATTCCTTGTGGTCGATCACGCCCGGCGGGATGGGGTTCTTGTCGATATCGGTGAGTTCGTATGTGCCGACAACCATAGCGGCTTTCTGGTCATAGAAGGCCTTGACCATCTTGCTGAGGGTATTCTCGTCAGCGTAAACGTCATCGGAGTCAAGCTGAACGGCGAATTTGCCGCATTTGGGATGCTGGACGCCCATGTTCCAGCATCCGCCGATGCCGAGGTCATCGCGCTCGGGCACGATGTGTACAAGACGGGGATCGTTCTTGAATTCATCAATGGCTTCGGTTGTGCCGTCGGTAGAGTGGTTGTCTATTACGATCAGGTTGAAGGGGAAGTCGGTCTTCTGCGAGAGAACAGACTCGATGGCGTCACGGATAGTGCGGATGCGGTTGCGGACGGGGATGATTACAGATGCCTCGTATTCGAAGTCACCCTTGTTGAAGTCGATGCTGTCGAATTTGGGCTCGAGGTAACCGCCGATTTCCTTAAGGTGGGCTGTGCAGGCTTTCTCCATCTCAATCTGTACGCCACGGTTTTTCGGGTCGA
Organism: uncultured Porphyromonadaceae bacterium; assembly: GCA_937989585.1. GTDB lineage: Bacteria > Bacteroidota > Bacteroidia > Bacteroidales > Muribaculaceae > CAG-873. The sequence continues at coordinate 39,568 of CALKRW010000065.1, forward strand.
CGTAATCGAAGATCTTTTCGCCTGATTTGCGGTTGTCGAGAGTGACGTCGCTGTAGAGATATTCGTTGATGTGAACGATGGGAGCGATGCGGCTGAGACGCAGGCGAAGGTCATACAGACCGGCGGCATTGTACTCGACGTCGATGCCGGCCGCGGCTTTCTTGAAGTCGGCGGTATTGAAGAAGAGGACCGAACCGAAGTTGAAGTCGTCGCGTAGCGAGCCGAACTGGTAGTCGATGACAGGGGCATTGGATTTCTTGCCTTCGACAACGGTGTACGAGTCGGCGTACATCATGCCGGCTTTCGAATCCTCGGCAAGGCGAACAAAACGCTCGAGGGCGAAATAGCCCATGACGAGGTTATTGTATTTTGTATAGAGAAGAATGAAATCGCTTTCGGCTTTCTCTGCAATTTTTTTCATCGTGGCCGAAGAGTTGAGGGAATCGATTGCGACAAGTTCGCAACCCTCCATGGGTTTTGCTGCGGCATCTGTAGCCAAAAGGAAGATTTTGGTTACGAGAGGACAGGCTTTAAGCCCTTCGACTGTGGCGCGTGCCTGGTCAGCGTCGACATAAGGCACGAAACAGTTAATTGTTTTTTTCATGTCAGTTTTTATTTGGTTAAGAATATTTCTTTTGCTTGTGGTTGAATGTATTGAATGTATAGGATAATTAGTTCAGACGGAAGAATCGCTGGAGGATTCGCTGAGAGGATGATGGTTATTTCTTCTTGTTCTTTTTTGATTTCTTGGTGTTTTTGGACGCGCTAGCCTTCTTAGGTAGGTTCAGGAAATTAAGTACCTGATTCATTAGCCGGTCACGCGATGCCTTTCCTTTGATAGTCTCGAACGGGAATCCTAAGACGACAGTGCGGTAAGCGGTGTTGTCGAATGCAGTACCGGCGACAAGGTTGTTCTCGCTGTAACGCATGATGGTCGCACCTTTCTCAGAGTCGGAAGCATAGAATGAATCGGGGGACTCGACGGCATAGCAGTCGGAATTGAGAACGTTGGAGAAGTCAAACTCGCCGCCATCAAACGCGCTGAAACGAGACTTGACCTCGTATGCTTTACCGGTGATGGATGCCTGACCTGCACGCCAGCGGTACCCGAGCACCTCAGCGGCAAACTTCTGGTCGGCCGCAGCGACTTCCTCAGAGGAGAATGGATTGTCCCACAGGTCAGTGGCTATGTAAGAACCGGAGATGAAGAAGGATGTTCCTGCATCGGCGAGTGCCTTAATGCGGTTCTGGAGTGCGGAAGGGAAGGTCTTGTATCTGGGTCCGAATACTCCTCGGCCCTGCTGGATTTCCTTTTGTTTGCCAAGAATCAGGTCAACGATTTCCGCATTGCTGTCGGAAGATCTGGTGAAAGCGTCGACTGAACTTGAGATGAAGCCCAGGCCGGACTCGACCACGGCCTCGCCGTGGGTATAGACAAAGTCGAACGTGTTTCCGGCGATTACCGTGGTCTCATAGTTTGAGTATGAGTCGCCGAAGCCCGAAGCGTCATCGTCCATCCATGGGATTTTGCGACGGAACTCTTTCTGTGCGCCGATGTATGAGATGTCGTTGATATATGGGACACCGCTGTCCTTGGCGTCATAGAAACCGGCAACACCATCCATCTCGAAGACATCCGGAGTGGACAGGCGGGTGAAGCCGTTGACAATGTTTACTACAGGCTTGCCGGGACGATATGCAAGTGCCAGTACTTCCGAAGGGAAGGATACGCCGCCGTCATTTCCTGCAACTATGCGGTATGAGTGGATGTTTCCGTCACTGACAGTAATCTGGTATTCGGGTTTGGTCACCCGGGCGATCTTGCGGAAGCCTCCGTTGCCGATGCGTTCCTCTATATTATAGAACGTAGGCATTGCTGTCGACTCCAGAGTGTCAGGGGTCGCGGCCCAGGTGAGAGTGTATTTACCGTCTTTGCCACCGGAGATGGCGAAAGAATTTACCGGAAGAGGCTGTACGACATATTCGCGGCCGTCGCGGTGAGCGAGGTATTTCAGCATGCCTTTGTAAACGGCGCGTGATACGGTGAAGCGGAAGTTGGGGTCGTTGCCATACTTCATGTCGGCAAGATTCTGATGCGAGAGGAATTCGAGCAGCATCGCGGGAACCTCCGGCTTGCGGGCCTCGTAGTATGCGGCGTTACGTATGTCACGGCGTGTCCAGTCGGGCTCGAAACCTGCGCGTATGTCATTGACGATGTTTGTCATGACGAGGTCTGTGAGGTCGCGGGAAGTGCGGCGGTCAGATCCGTTGCCGAGAGTATCGCCTGCGGTGCAGTAGATGCCAAGGGTGCCGATTATGGAATCGTTGTAGGTAGTGCCTGCGTCAGAGTGCCATGCGAAGGAAAGGTCGACAGGAATGTTAAGGCCTTTGCGTGCGGGGAGCATGGATGAACCACCCGTGAGCCAGTTGACCCAGAGAGCACGTGAGCAATAGTCATCGTTATAGTCGTTTACATTTCCGGTCGGAGTAAAGACGCTGTCGGGAGCACCTGCCCACTGCAGCCAGTAACGGGCGCCTTCGGTGAAACGGGGGTAATTGCTCGAGACATAGCCTAAGTCCATTCCGTCTTTCGTTTCTTTGACTTTGCGGGCGATATTTCCGACACCGCCGCCAATCTTGACGGCATCGGCGGAAACAACGCTGTTGGGGTCGGTTCCGGAAGCGATAAGCTCAACGACGGGAAGTGCCGGAGTGCCTTTGTCAAAATCGAAATGGCCGAGGTAAATCCATGTTCCGCCGCCCATCTTCTGGTTAACCTTGAACTCTCTGGCTCCGGATTTCGAATTTACGCGGTAGAGGGCGTCCTTCGCGCTGTTAGGCAGAGAGGCGTAGGAGACATATACGGCGTATTTGCCGGACTGAGGGAAATCCGTGGTCCAGGTTGCCTTGGCCGCGCCTGTTTCACCTTTTTTTACAGAAGCCACGCGTGCCGTTCCGTCGGTGAAAGGATTCTCGAAATCCCTGTATGTCTCATGTGTATATGCGAAGCCTTTGGTGCCGGCATTACTCCATGTTCCGTTCTCGCTGTATTTTCCCTTTGCAAGTCCACCGTCATTGTCAACGATGATTTCCACGGTATTGATATCGCGTTCACGTGGGCTCATCACGTAGGCGCCTGCATTCTCAAGCATTGGCATGAGATAAGGCATCACGTAACTCTGCGTGAAGAGGTCCTCCACAGTTTCCATAACTCGTGCGCGTTGCCATTCCCAACGGTTGAGTTTAGGCTCGAAATACCATCCGTGACTCTGCCAGACGGCTATGTTTTTTCCGTCCAGACCCTTGGGCGAGCGGTCGGCATCGAGTCGCGTGACAAACTGGTCTGTCTCTGTCGGTCCCTTGACATTTTTGGGAGAAAACAGCACGAGTTCATCAAGAGACTCCGTGCCAATCACTTTCCCGTCACGGTCGCGGCTGGTGTATTTAAGAATTACATCGAAATCGGCATATTCGCTGCGCCCGAGAGCATCGATAATGTCGTTCTTTAGTTGGGCCAGAGATTGCTCGGTGAGGGGGATGGATTTTATGCCGTTGCTGACATCAACTGATATAGTCTTGGATTTGCGGTCTACTGCGACATCGTCTACGGCAATTCTGCCGAGGTAGGAGGTGCCGGGAAGATATTTCCTTATAGCCTTTAGAACAATGTCTTGCTGAGGTACATCAGCAAAAACTGTACTTGCCGAAGTGCCTAACGCTAATACAAGAAAGATTTTTTTTGAGAGACTGGTCAGTTTATTGAAGGACATTAGTATTGATTTATGTTTTTTATGGTAAAAGATATAACTTCTGTCATGATTCTGTATCTGAAAAAATAGCAAAACCTACAGATATCTTTACTTATCCACAAAGTTATATAAATCTTTTTATGCCGCAACCAAAAAAACGATATATATTTCCCTTTGTAAACATTATTTAATAATCAACTACATATTTTCACAATATTGACTAAGACAAAAATAAGGCGCGCCATAGGAAATAGGCGCGCCGGATATTTTTTTGTGTATTAATGAAAAATATCAGAGGGGATAACCGTCAGGTCCGAAATTTATGGTTACATTATCAGTCGTGGTTACACGGTATCCCCAGTTCCGGATATAAACAGTGTTAATGCCGGCTCCGTAATAATCGTATACGTAACTCTCGATAGGATAGGGGACTATGCCAGACGGAATACTGTATCCCCATGGTGCCTCGATGTAGTACCAGTTACCATAATAGTCAAAATAAATTTCTGTGCCGCTCATCATCTCGACTTCATAGGTTGTGGCGGTTCCGTAGCCTTCAACGTCTATGTCATCGACTTCATCATTGTAGAAAAAACTATTGAGGAAGGCATTCGCGGCATCGGGCAACTGATCATAGTAGTAATATTCGTCATCGTCGTCGCATCCGGTGAAGGCTATGCAGGAAAACACGAGGAACATTGCAGCCAGAAGTTTGTAGGGCTTCATAATTTTTAGGTCGGTAGGAGGTTAAAATTCAGTTATATAATTCAGGAAAATAGAGTTGGCTATCGGAATCTGATGTATCGACATCATGTCCTTGCCTATACCTATAATTACCTAACATCTGTAGGCAGTCGATGGTTCGCCGCAGCCGTGACTTATGGATATATGTGACTTGAAAGTCTACTTGAAAGTCAGAATGCGGTTGTATATGAAGTTCGAAATGGTGTAGACGACATTGCCAATAAGCGTGGCTATGCCATAGCCTGAAAGAACAAACCCAAGGATGTTGAACTCGATTTCTCCGAAAGAAGACTGATTGAGAAGCCACACGACAAGAAATTGCAGGGCATAGCAGACGCAGAAAGCCACCATAAAATTAATGGCCTGAATGGTTATCTTACCTTGTGCGTGAAAGACCCATGAACGGTTCCAAAGGAATGAATTCACCAGGCCGGCAATGTAGCCAATAGCGTTAGAGACGTATGGATTGATACCCAGCACGGACTTGCACAGAAATATCAGGAAAAGAGTGATGAGGGTGTTCATCACTCCGACGACACCGTATTTCAGCAACTGTATCAGAGGTGTACCGGGTTTTATTGACATGGTTTTTGTGAGTTATTGTCGTTGGATTTTTGTTTTTTCAAGGCGGTGTGCTCGGACGGTTTACGCATACGCATGGGATTGGTGGCCAGATCCCGTTCGACAAGTTGCGGATCGACCTTAAGGGCCGGCAGTGACCAGTCGTAGCGTACGGCCAGCACACGCAGTCCTATGACTGTGACGGCACAGAGACTCTGTGGAATGATGGGGTTGAGGTCCAGCAGCCAGATGAGTGAATAAACGATACCGCCGGCGAGGCAGGCAGTGGCGTAAATGTCCTTGCGGAAGAACATGGGGAGTTCGCCGATAAGGATGTCACGAAGGACACCACCAAACGAGCCGGTGATTATACCCATGGTGATGGCTACCCACATGGGATAGCCTACGGCGAGGCTTTTCTCAATGCCGATGACGACAAAAAGGGCGAGACCGATGGCGTCGAATATAAAGAGAGTTCGCATTCCACCGACAAGTGCGCGCCTGAAAATCAATACGGTAAGTAACGACAGGCCGGTGACGGCAAGATAAAGCCATGACACCATCCAGAAGACAGGAACTCCGATGAGCACGTCGCGTAATGTACCGCCGCCTATTGCCGTGACAAGACCTACGACATAGGCTCCGAACCAGTCGAAATTCTTTGCTGCGGCCAGACGTATGCCTGAGATGGCGAAGGATATTGTGCCGAGAACCTCGATGACGATGATGAACGTTGTCTCTTCCATTTAAATTCTTTGTGGTGCTGTCCGGTTAATTGGCATCTTTTATGGATGATTTCTTGGACCTGGGACCGGATGCGTCTTTCTTCTCCATTTCGGCCACCGTCTTGCCGCAGGCATCAGCACGATTTTTAGCCCTGCAGATATCAGCCAGATAACACTCTCCGCAGGCCGGCTTGCGTGCCTGGCAGATGTAGCGGCCATGCAGAATCAGCCAGTGATGCGCCTTTGGGATTATCTCGTCTGGAATATTCTTTGTCAGGGCTTTTTCGGTGGTGAGGGGATTTTTGGAGTTAGTAGTAAGCCCCAGCCGTTCAGAGACCCTGAACACATGCGTGTCGACAGCCATCGCGGCTCTGTCAAACACTACTGCAAGTATGACATTGGCAGTCTTTCGACCGACACCGGGCAGAGAGACAAGGTCGTCGATGTCCGATGGCACGTTGCCGTCGAAACGATCAAGCAACGCCTGAGCCATACCTTTCAGTGCCTTGGCCTTGTTGTTTGGGTAAGATACAGACTTGATGTACTCGTAAATTTCTTCCTGTTCGGCGGCCGCCATCTTTTCAGGCGTAGGGAAAGCCTTGAACAGTTCAGGTGTAACCATATTGATGCGTTTGTCGGTGCATTGTGCCGACAAAATCACAGCAACCAGCAGCTGGAACGGGTTGGAGTAGTGCAACTCGGTTTCGGGCATAGGCATCTCATGCTCGAAACGTTCGCACACTTGCCTGTATCTTTCCTTGATTGTCATAAAATGAAGAATGGAAGTAGTTGTATCAGCGCATAACGAAGGAGCGCAACCTTGGCTGCGGCCGCCTGATGCGAGCGGTGGAAAGTCCCCGTTGGTCCCTAAGACTTAGCGTGCACTCTTGAATTCCTCAAGGAAACGGGTGTCATTCTCGGAGAACATGCGGAGATCCTTGACCTGATATTTCAGGTTGGTGATACGCTCTATGCCCATTCCCAGGGCGAAGCCGGTGTACTTTTTAGAGTCAATGCCACAGGCCTCGAGAACGTTGGGGTCGACCATGCCGCAGCCTAGGATTTCTACCCAGCCGGTACCCTTGCAGAACGAGCATCCTTTGCCGCCGCAGAGGTTGCAGCTGATGTCCATCTCGGCCGAAGGTTCGGTGAAGGGGAAGTAACTGGGGCGGAGGCGTATCTGTGTCTCGGGACCGAACATCTCGCGGGCGAAATAAAGGAGAGTCTGGCGCAGGTCGGCAAAGGAGACGTCGGTATCGACGTACAGGGCCTCGACCTGATGGAAGAAGCAGTGGGCACGAGCCGAGATTGCCTCATTGCGGTAAACGCGTCCGGGGCAGATGATGCGGATCGGTGGCTGTGTGCTCATCATCACGCGTGACTGGACCGATGAAGTGTGTGAGCGCAGGAAAACGTCAGGTTCTTTGCCAACGAAGAATGTGTCCTGCATATCGCGGGCAGGATGGTCTGCAGCGAAGTTCAGGGATGAGAACAGATGCCAGTCATCTTCGATTTCGGGACCTTCGGCGATCGAGAATCCGAGACGGCGGAAGATGTCTACGATTTCCTCGCGGACAAGCGAGAGGGGATGGCGTGTACCGAGACGCACAGGAGCCGGAGTACGGGTGAGGTCAAGGTTAGAGTCGATGCAGTCACGGCTCTCCAGACCTTCGCGTAGAGAGTTGATTTTTTCGGTGGCAAGTACCTTTAGTTCGTTCAGTGCCTGGCCGATTGTCTTCTTCTGGTCTGCGGGAACAGTCCGGAAGTCGTTGAAGAGCAGAGATATGTCACCCTTCTTTGAGAGATATTTTATGCGCAGGGCTTCGACCTCGTCAACGGAATTGGCCTCAAGACCTAGAATCTGTGATTTAAGATTGTTTATTTTGTCTAACATCGCGATAGTTGTTTTTGCTGATTCTGCAACGAACGCGCTGTCGCGCATCGTTTCAATTTGCAAAATTAAGCAAAAAAATCCATTCGTGCCCCATTACGTTGAATAATTCATTTAACGGATGTATGGTACTCTTAACGAAAATCTAATATGAAAGTGCAGAAGATTTTTTTAATTGTCATAAATTTTGATGAAGACGAAATGTTGATTATATTTGCGGATATGATCTATAATTGATAAAACCCATAATTGCTTTGCCATGAAATCCAAAACATTATTTTTGTTAATCTCCATCCTTACTCTAACATCATCTGTCTCCAGTGCTGACGATAATGTCGCTCCTGCAAATTTACGCCTCTATGATTTCGAATACGTTTTAATTCCTGTTTTCGCAGACCAGTTGCGTCCCGGAGATCTTTATGAGAATGTATTTCTTGATCTGGATACGATGTTTGATAAAATAATCCCCGATATGAACCTAAAGCCCGATTTTGAGAGGGATGGATTAAAAGCCGAGCCTTTCCTTCAGGGTAATTATCGTGGAGTAGTATATACATTCCCGAAACCTTCGGAAATACCTCAGGCAAAATATGGAGTCGTAGTCTTTGTGTCCCCAAAGGAGAATCGATATTTTACGCTTGAGAAATCCATGGATTTCGAAGGGGATTTTAGTGAAGCCTGGGTTCTTGGAGAAAAATCCAATGGGTCACACGTTAATTACGGTAACTGTGCCGCATGTGACACACCAAAGGATTTCATTGATATTATCGAGCGGCGTGGACTTCTTGGTCCTCAAAATAAAGATAAGGAGTAATTAAATCTTCGAGGCTTCTGACAGGTGATTTTTGTCTTGTTTATGTGATTTTTCGGATTGCATCGGAGGCGAGTGACGGTTCATAACCTCGTCCGACAATAAAACGGAGGATTTTTTCTCGTTGCTCGTAGGTCTCGCATCCTACTGACTTCGCTTTGGCTTGAATCAGATCACTAAGGTTTTTCAGATAGGTCTCCTCGTCGATTTCTGCGAGGGTGTCACGTATGATTTCGCGGTCGATGCGTTTGGCGGCAAGAGCATAGGCAATTTTCCGGCGTCCCCATCGGGCGAAACGGAACTTGTCATTTACAAAAGCGCGTGCGAAGCGTGTGTCATCGACAAACCTGCCGTCGATGAGCGAATCGATTATCTTTTCCTGAATATTGGAAGCGATACCCCATTTCCATAGGCGTTCGCGAATTTCGCCGGTGCAATGCTCGGCCCGGGAACAAAGTTCCTCGAGACGTGCTAAGGCCTCTTCCTCACTGACCGTACGGCGTTTCAGTGCTGACATACGGCAAAACGGTTCTTTCCGCGGAAGTCGCGCAGTATCTGAACGTTGCCCCATCCGTCGTTTTCGAGCATATCCTGAAGTTCGGTGGCGAACAGCGGATTGATCTCGAAATATAAAGTGCCGTTATGTTTCAGGGCTTTGAGTGCGTACCGGGAGATTGCCTTGTAGAATTTCAGCGGGTCGTTGTCGGGAACGAAAAGCGCCGAGGCCGGCTCATGGTCAAGCACGCGAGGATCCATGTCTTTCTTTTCCGATTCAGCGACATATGGGGGGTTGGAGACAATGATGTCGTAGTAAGGAGTCGTCGGAGGTTCTAGAGAAAGGACATCTGTTTCGACAAACTTTACGTCAATATGAAGCATACGTGCGTTTTCCTCGGCTACCTGCAAAGCCGCCGGTGAGTTGTCAACGGCTGTCAGGTGTGGAAAATTGAGCGAGCGTCCCAGAGCGAGGATTATACATCCGGAACCGGTGCACAGGTCCACAACGTTAAGATCGCTTGCGCCCTCAGCACGGTCGGTGATTATGTCAACCAGTTGTGATGTTTCGGGGCGAGGAATCAGCACAGCAGGATTGACCTTCAGCTCAAGTCCGTGAAAACTTGCCTGTCCGAGAACATATTGGAGTGGTTCGCCGGCAACAACGCGGGCACACTGTTCCTTTAGCCGTCTTTCGGTGAAGTTCTCGATCTGTCGTTGGCCGTTAAGGACAGTGTCAACAGGTGACAATCCCAGGTCCTGTAATATCATGACACGCGTCATTGCCTCAGCTTCTGTGGCACCCACTACAGGCGTCAGCTGGCTGATCAGATATTTCTTTATTTCGCTTACAGTCATATTGAGTGTCTCGGTTATGTATATGTTTGGTGTTTCTGGAGATGTCGGCTGTATTGTCCGATCCCTTTGAACATACAAATATAACAATTTTTTGAGTAAAAGTGTCGTGTCCGGCATGAATTTTTGCCAATTGGGATAAAATGCTTACCTTTGTCGGTCTTTTCCCCATATATTCCTAAGCCGGAATCAATATTCTTTTCCGGGTCAGGAGACAACTAACAGGGCTAATATAGAACCGAATGTCTGACACAGAGACAAATAACGACAATAAGGCACCGCTGCCTGTTATGCGCTTCGTCCCGCGATTCCGCACAGTCCGCTGGGGCGGACGCCGCATTGCCGGATTCAAGGGTGTTGAACTGCCATCTGACCGTGTTGGCGAAAGTTGGGAAATTTCACCTCTCGAAGGCATGGAGACATTTGTCGCTGACGGACCCTATGAAGGAATGACCCCCAATGAACTTGTCCGTGAATTCGGATCTGAACTCATGGGTGAGAAACTTTGCAGTCGTTTTGGCGCCCGTTTCCCGCTTCTCATCAAGTTCATTGATGCCGAGGATGACCTGTCCATTCAGGTACATCCCGATGACAGCGCCTCTGATGGAAACGGCAAGACAGAACTCTGGTACATTATAGATGCCGCGCCGGGGTCCCATATATATTCCGGCCTCAACCGCGAACTTACTCCTGACGAGATGGTAAGCCTGATTGAGAATCGCGATCTTGCCGATGTCCTTGCCAAGCATTATCCTCAGTCGGGTGACGTATTCTATATCCCGGCCGGGCGAGTGCATAGCGCTGGTGCCGGGAATTTTGTGCTTGAGATACAGCAGCCAAGCGATATAACCTACCGCCTATGGGACTGGGACCGTCGTGACAGGGATGGAAGACTGCGCGAACTCCATGTGGAACAGGCTTTGAAGGCCATCGACTACTCGCAGACGGATTATGGCCTGGCCCGGCCTCAGTTGTTGTCCGACCGGGAGACTGTGGTCAAACGTACGCCGTTCTTCACGGTTACCGCGATGAATATTGTATCACAGGTTAAGTTGCCGGTGGCATCACGACGCTCATTCTGTGTGCTTGTAGCAGTCGAAGGGTCCGGAATAGTCACCGATCCTCAGAATCGTAAGACAACAATCTCGCGGGGCCAGACTTTACTGGTGCCTGCATCGACCGAAAAAGTCTCAATTACATCAAAAGGTGACGAACCCCTGCGTCTTATCACAGTATATATAGAGTAGAATTGTCACGATGAGGCGAAAAATTATTGTCCCTGAATAATCTTAATCAATAAGGACACAATTGCATAAAGCGCATCTTTTCTTTCCGGAGAACGATTTGGCATTGGCAAGCAATCTTGCCAACTATACCCCTCCGCGTATGGCTCGAGCCTTACATCTTAGCGGCGAGACATTGCCGATGTGGTATGGCGACGAGGGAGACGTCTTTCTTTGCGGAGGCGTCAACGACAGGTGGTTCACTTCGATGTGTAATGCTTTCAATCTGCAGACAGATGTATATCCACATAAACCTGATGGATTCAGGCCCTGTCCGTGGGGATGGTCCCTCGCTTCAAGACGAGAGTTTGTATTTGCTGGCTTCACTTTGGACCAGTTGCCATCGGATAGTGATATCTGGGCAATACGCATGCTTTCGCACAGGCGTTCGTCGGTCATAATTTCCAATGCTATGGCAGATGCATTGCCTGACCGCCTTTTTACTCCTGTTCCTATTGAAGTAAAAGACAGGACTGAGGCACTTGAGGCCATACAGAATTTTGGCGGCGATGCCGTTATAAAGTCCCCTTGGTCCAATGCCGGGCGAGGCGTAGCCTTTACCCGTGGCTTCTCGGAAGAGTCATTGGCCCAGCGAATTGACGATACAATAAGCGCCTACGCTTCTTTGCTCATCGAGCCGCGGCTTGACAAAATACTTGATTTCGCTATGCTGTTCGAGGCACACGAGGACGGCAACGTAACATATACCGGACTCTCCCTGTTTGAGGCGGATGAACGTGGTGCCTATACCCGCAACATTGTCGCCGATGACAATATTCTCGCACAAAAAATATCAGAATATATACCTCGGGAAGACCTTTCGGCACTCTCACAGGCTCTTTTGCCTATCCTTTCGGAATCGCTTGGTGGCAGATATTGTGGCCTTTTTGGAATAGATATGCTTGTTGCTGAAAATAAAGATGATGCCGGACGCAGGTATATTATAGACCCGTGTGTCGAACTGAACCTCCGCAACACGATGGGCCATGTTGCACATGCCTTGGCCGAGCGAGTACTTGCTCCGGGCATAACTGCGTCATTCACGACAGTTCGCAATTCCAATTACAACAGTCCGATAATTGCCAATCCTCTGGAAGGTCTTGAGATTTCTGAAAATCGCTTATATAAAGGAGTACTGACGCTCAATCCTTTGACCTCGCCATTCTTATTCACACTTTCTGTCTGAGGCCGGAAGACCGTTCTTCTTTCGGTTGGAGTAGGCAAACTTATTTGAAAAGAGGTCCACAATATATAATAAAAAGGTACTTTTCGCGTTTACTACAACAAGGCGCTATTGCGGTTTTGTCCGTGTCGCCGTCTTCTCATGAGTAAGCAGTCAGACCGTCATATATCACATAAGTCAAGGAAAATTCATGTCTTGAGAAAGACATGCGAAGACGCCATGCGAGCCTTATCCGGACGTAGGGCATTCATCGTGTATGCCTTTGTGGCTGTGCTGGTCTGCACTTATGCAATGTTGGGCCAGACTCCGGGGTCATCTGCCGGAATCACACCTCTTTCTCCTTCCGGAATCACCCAGCCACCGGCTTACATTCCCGTCGCACCCGACCGACTGACGAGTATCGCTGACACGGCCCTCTTGCCTATCGGTGGCCGCAGCAATCTAATCCCGCAGTCCTACGAAGACCTGATGGCTGACGAGATTGCATATGATCTTTCTACCCCCTCGAATATCAAGACTGTAGCCGAATACGACCCGGAGACAGGATGTTATGTCGTTCGTACCCTTGTCGGTGACATGGAGATTACCACACCTTTCCTGCTTTCTCCCGACCAGTATAACAACTGGCAGTTCCGCCGTTCGATGCAGGAATATTATCGTCAGCGCAACCTCGAAGCCCTTACAGAGAAGGAAAAGCAGCCGTTCAATGTCTTCGACATGAATTTTGCGCTCGGCCCTCTGGAGAAAATCTTCGGCCCCGGCGGCGTCCAGCTCAAGACCCAGGGTTCGGTTCAGATTTCGATGGGTATCAAGTCTAACAAGACTGACAATCCTTCGCTCTCGCTTTCATCCCGCCGCAAGACCTATTTTGATTTCGATCAAAAGATTCAGGCTACAATCAATGCATCGGTAGGTGACCGTCTGAAGTTCAATATGTCTTACAACACCGACGCTACCTTCGATTTCGATTCCAAGAACCTTAAACTTGCCTACGAAGGAAAGGAAGACGATATCGTAAAGCAGATTGAGGCCGGTAATGTATCCATGACGACAGGTTCCTCGCTTATTCGAGGCTCTACAGCGCTGTTTGGTATCAAGACAAAACTTCAGTTCGGGAAACTTACCGCTACGGCTCTCGTCTCGCAACAAAACTCCGAATCCAAGTCAGTGTCATCGCGCGGAGGCGCACAGACCACTAAATTTACGGTCAACGCCGATGAGTATGATCAGAATCGCCATTACTTCCTTTCCCAATATTTTTATGAGAATTACGACCGGTTTTGTCAGAGGCTGCCTTTTGTTGCCTCGGGCATTAACATTACACGTATAGAAGTTTGGATTACAAACAAATCGAACCGCTACGAGAATTCCAGGAACATCGTTGCATTCATGGATCTTGCAGAAAACACTAATCTTGCAAGTAACTACTGGACACCCAATATGTCCGTTCCCGTCCCGACGAACAACTCGAACAATCTGCTGCAGACAATCAAGAGCGAGTATCCTGACGCGCGAAATATTTCCCAGGTAACTCAGGCGCTGGCACCCCTTGCCGCATACGGTATCGAAGGCGGCCGGGATTATGAGAAAGTCGAGAGTGCCCGTTTGCTCACGTCGTCTGAATATACTTTCAATCCCTCGCTGGGCTACATCTCTGTAAAATCGGCGCTTAACGCTGATGAAGTGCTTGCCGTGGCGTTCGAATACACTTACGGCGGACAGGTATATCAGGTCGGCGAGTTCTCTTCCGATATCACCACCACGGATCAGTCGCTCTATGTCAAGATGCTTAAGTCAACCACACAGGCTCCTAAACTTCCAATGTGGAGGCTGATGATGAAGAACGTATATAATCTTGGCGGCTATCAGATTCAGCGCGACCGTTTCCGCCTGAACATAAAATACCTTTCAGATACTACCGGCACACAGATCAATTATCTGCCTGTCCCTGGACTCAATGACAAGAGTCTTCTCCAGGTCATGAATCTTGACCGTCTTGATTCCAATCAGGAAGGCAATCCGGACGGTTTCTTCGACTTCCTTGACGGTTACACGATTATCCCTCAGACCGGCAAGATTATCTTTCCCGTAGCGGAACCTTTCGGCAAGCATCTTGCACAGAAGATAAACAATCCCGTGCTTGCCGAACAGTACTGTTATCCCCAGTTGTATGATTCGACGCTGGTTGTCGCGCGTCAGTTTGCAGATAAGAACAAGTTTATCATCGATGGCGAATATCAGGCATCCTCCGGCTCGCAGATACGTCTCAACGCTATGAACGTGCCTCGGGGCTCGGTCGTTGTCACAGCCGGCGGAGTGACGCTGACCGAAAACTCGGACTATACGGTTGACTATGCCATGGGTATTGTCACGATTACCAACCAATCGATAATCGACTCGGGGCAAAGCATTTCAGTGACTCTTGAGAACCAGTCGATGTTCTCTACGCAAAGGAAGACACTTCTCGGACTCGATCTGCAGTACGAGTTCTCTAAAAACCTGAATCTGGGTGCGACTTTCCTGCATTTCTCCGAAAAGGCCCTTACCGAGAAAGTGAATATAGGCGATGAGGTTGTCAATAACTCGATGTTTGGTTTCAACCTGAGTTACAACAACGAGTTTATGTGGTTGACCAATCTGGTGAATAAGATACCGACTGTCAACGCTACGGCGCCATCAAAGTTCTCGCTGACGGCAGAGTATGCCCAGTTATTACCCCACGCACAGAAGTCCGGCTCTACCAAGGGATCATCCTATGTTGACGATTTCGAATCGACACAAACCGGCATCGACCTTCGTTCGCCTTATTCATGGTTCCTGGCTTCAACGCCTTACGATGGATCTCAGGACGCGCTCTTTCCCGAGGCAGCCCTCTCCAACAATGTCGATTATGGCAAGAACCGCGCACTGCTCAACTGGTACTACATTGACCGTATGTTTACGCAGCGCAACTCGTCGCTTGCGCCGGGCTATCTGCGCAGCGACCTCGCGCAGTTGTCCAACCCCTATGTCCGTGAGGTTACTTCACGAGAGATCTTCCCCGGACGCCAGCGCAACTACAGCGAATCGAATATAATCCAGACTCTTAATCTCTCGTTCTACCCGACAGAGCGTGGTCCATATAACCTTGACGCGGACAATATAGATGATCAGGGAAATCTTCTCAACCCCGAGAAGCGTTGGGGCGGTATCATGCGTCGCATGGACAATACCAATTTCGAGCAGTCGAACATAGAGTATATCCAGTTCTGGCTTCTCAACCCATTCCTTGACCCGGACAATCCCAACCTTGATGGCGGTGACCTTTATTTCAATTTCGGTGAAATCTCCGAGGATATCCTTAAGGACGGCCTGAAGTCGTATGAGAACGGTATCCCGGTAGACGGCAATGACCAGTATCTTAAGAACACTGTCTGGGGCCGCGTGTCATCGCAGAATTCGCTGACGTATTCATTTGACAACGCTACCGGCGCACGTCTCCGCCAGGATGTAGGTCTAGACGGACTTCCCAATGCCGATGAGTTTGGCTTTGACTCATATCAGTCTTATCTCGACCAATTACGCCGCAAACTCTCCCCCGCCACAATCGAGTCAATGTCATCCGATCCATTCTCGCCATTTAATGATCCGGCGGGTGACAACTACCATTTCTATCGCGGTTATGACTACGATGCTCAGCGATTAGGTATTCTCGACCGTTATAAACGTTATAACGGCGTCGAGGGCAACGCACTCTCGCCCGAGGATGTTGACGAACCGCTGTATCAGTCATCACGAAATACTCCCGATGTAGAGGATATCAATCAGGACAATACCCTAAACGAATATGAACGTTACTTCCAGTATCGGGTATCCATTCGTCCCCAGGACCTTGAGGTAGGCCGTAACTACATTACCGACCGGCAGGTCTCTATGGTACGAGGACGCGACGGCAAGGACTATCAGACAGAGTGGTATCAGTTCAAGATTCCATTGAGTGATTTTGAGAAGCGTGTCGGTTCGATCAGTGACTTCTCGACTATTAGGTTCGCGCGTATGTTCATGACCGGATTCCGGCAGGTCACACACCTGCGTTTCGCTACTCTTGAACTTGTCCGTGGCGAATGGCGCCCATACGACTTCAACCTCAATCAGCGCGGGGATGCTCCGGCCGAGGGCCAACTCGACATATCGGTTGTGAACATTGAGGAAAATTCTCGCCGCGAGCCTGTCAACTATGTCCTTCCTCCCGGCGTAACCCGTATCGTCGATCCGGGTCAGAGCCAGATTACCCAACTCAACGAGCAGTCAATGTCCTTAAAGGTCGTAGGTCTCAATGCCGGAGACGCACGTGCCGTCTACCGCAACACAATGCTCGATCTCCGCAATTACAAGCGTCTGCAGATGTGGATTCACGCCGAGGCCCCGATCAACAACAGCACCCAACTCCAGTCGGGTCAGTTGTCGGCTTTCATCCGTCTCGGTACCGATGTCAAGCAGAATTTCTATGAGTATGAGATTCCTCTGGAACTTACTCCTCCGGGAACATCATATAACAATGATCTTCCTTCGGACCGTCGTATTGTATGGCCTGAGTCTAACTTCCTTGACTTTAATCTACAGACTCTTGTCAATCTGAAAAAAGCCCGAAACGAGGCCAAACGCAATGAGGAATCCGGTGTCGGCTATGCGACCCTGTTCACAGGACGAGACCCCGATAACGAGCACAACCGTATTGCGGTGATGGGAAATCCTTCGCTGTCTGACGTGCGTGTCCTGCTTGTCGGTATTCGCAATAACTCGCCTACAACCAAAGACGGTACGGTCTGGGTGAACGAACTTAAGGTAACAGACTTTAACGAGGATGGCGGATGGGCGGCAAAGGCAAACGCCACGCTTAATATCTCGGACATCGCCACGCTCAACTTCGGTACACATATCGAGACCGCAGGCTTCGGTGGCGTAGACCAGAGTCTGAACGAGCGCCGCCTCGACGATTACGAGCAGATGAACTTCGCGGTTCAGGCTGACCTCGGGCGATTCCTGCCTGAGAAGGCCAAACTCCGTGCGCCTGTTTACTACTCGTATTCACATGAAAAGACATCCCCTAAGTACAATCCTCTTGACCAGGATATGCTACTCAAGGATGCTCTTGATGCTGCCGGCTCTAAACACGAGCGTGATTCCATCGACGCTTATGCCGTCGAGCGCGCGACTCTGCAGAACTTCTCAATATCCGGTCTTAAGTTCGATGTGCAGAGCAAGACTCCCAAACCATGGGATCCCGCCAACTTCACATTGAATTTCTCATTCTCCAAACAGAACCGTTCCAATCCCACTACCGAATACGAATACACCAACGACTATCGTGGATCGCTGCAGTATTCATGGTCACCGTATATCAAGCCTCTCAAACCATTCGGCTGGATAAAGTCCAAGAACAAGAACCTGAAGTTCTTCAAGGACTGGGATATACAATGGCTGCCCAACAATATCTCCTTCCTCACGAACATGACCAGGTATTATTACGAGCAGCAGACGCGCTCGGAGACTGACGTCATGTTCCAGTTGCCCGTTTCTGTATCGAAGAATTTCATGTGGGACCGTCAGTTGTCCTTGACATGGAATCTGACCAAGTCGCTTTCGTTCACATTCAATTCAAACACGGCGGCACGTATAGAGGAGCCTGTAGGCGCTGTCAACAAGAAGTTGTTCCCGGACGAATATCGCGAATGGAAGGAGACGGTATGGAATTCAATCCTTTCGATGGGTACGCCATGGAACTACAATCAGACGTTCACCGGTTCATACAGGATGCCTTTCTCGCGTATTCCGGTACTGGATTTCCTCAACGGCTCGGCAAACTACAATGCCACTTACCGTTGGGATCGTGGTGCTACAGTAGATGGAGTCGAGGTTGGAAACTCTATTTCAAATCAGGCCTCGTGGACAGCCGACGGCCGTGTGAACTTCGAGAACCTGTGGAACAAGATTCCTTTTGTCAAGGATGTGAACAAGCGTTTCGCAAACAGGCGCCAGACATCCACAAACCAGCGCAAGCCAAAGAAATTCGAGCGTACATTTAAACTTGAGCCTGATACGGTGTTGACCATCAAGCATAATCTCCGTACCAAAAAGATCAAGGTTACCGCAACGACTACCGATGGCAACCCATATCCGGTGAAGATTCGTGTTGATGATCCCAATACAGTCACCGTACTGACCAGGGGCGACAAGAACCTTAAATTTACGGTCCTCGAGATATTGAAGGACGAGAAGTCTATATGGCGCGAAATAGGCGAGTACGGTACACGTCTGGTAATCTCTCCGCGCTCATTCTCAGTTCGCTACCGAAATACGCGTACAATGAATCTGCCCCTTTTCGGTCCCTCGGTTGGTAACGTCTTCGGTCAAAGCACATCTTATGGACCGATGTCTCCCGGTCTTGACTTCGCTTTCGGATTCAATGGCGATGACTATGTCAACAAGGCCCTTGAGCGGGGATGGCTGATTACTGATGACGGCCAGACTTCGCCTGCGGTTATATCCCATACCAATGAGTTGAACCTGGAACTCAACCTTGAGCCTGTCAAGGGTCTGCGGATTCAGCTTACGGCTAACCGCACGGACAACCGGTCGCAACAGATCCAGTTCATGTACGCCGACATGCCAACGGCTTACAGCGGTTCGTATACAAAGACCCATTGTGCCATAGCCACTGCGCTACGCGGCTCGTCACCCGACAATGGATATGCCAATGCCGCTTTTGGCAAGTTCCTTCAAATCATCCCGGTGGTTCGCGACCGTGTCGAGGCTCAGTATGCTGGCCTGAAATATCCGGACGCAGGTTTCCTTCGGGGTACGGCCGATGCCGGACATGTATTTGATCCCGAGATAGGTACCGTCTCACAGACATCTTCAGATGTCCTTATTCCTGCTTTTGTGTCCGCGTATACGGGGACTGACGCCCGCAAGACATGGCTGGACCCATTCCCGTCGTTTGCGGCCGTATTACCCAACTGGCGCGTGACATATGACGGTTTCATCAATCTTGGCAACATGCGAAATATCTTCAAGACCATGACGCTCACTCATGCATACCAGTGTACCTATTCGGTGGGCTCATACTCGTCTTACCTTAACTGGGTTGAGGCCGGCGGCAAGAACATTGGCTTTACTCTTGACGAAATAACCGGCAGACCTATACCTTCCTCGCCGTACAACATCTCCTCGGTGGCTATTACAGAGAAATTCGCGCCTCTGTTCGGTGTCAACGTGACGCTGAAGAATGAACTTCAACTTAACGCCGAGTACCGTGATTCCCGCACTCTGACACTGAACTCTTCTGCCGGCCAGGTCGTGGAGGCTACCCAGAAGGGTATTAAAATAGGCGCTGGTTACAAGATTATCGGTTTCAACACGTTCCTTAAGATCAAGGGCTCGCAGCAAGGTGTTTCCAACGACCTTACGATTAATGCCGACGTCGGATTCGACCACAGTCAGGCACTGATCCGTCGAATAGAAGGGAACTATACTCAGCCTACATCCGGAACAAAGTCCTTTACCATCAACTTTACGGCATCATATGTGGCCTCCAAGCGTCTGACTGTCTCTGCCTATTTTGACCATCGTGTCAATACGCCGCTTGTTACGACATCGTCTTATCCTACAACCAATACGTCCTACGGTTTAAGCCTCAATCTATCTCTTGCCCGTTGACGTGTGGTGCAGCCATTTTTTAGAAAGAGAACTGGCACATTGCGCCTATACGGTGGGCTATGCCTTTGGCTCTGTCCTGATTGATGCGTCTGCCCCAGTCGAATTCCAGGGCGAATTGTGAGCGGGGGGTCGGATTCCAGAAAATATTCATGGCGATAATCTGCCCTCGTCGATATTCCGAGGGCTCCGTCTTGCGGCCCGGAAGATAGCGTACCTGTCCCATCGTTGCTGAAGCAAATAAATTGGGCTTGAAATTCCACTGAACGCCCACGTTCCATCCATACGATGCCGGTGAGTACATCCTGCCTGCAGCCAGTGGATCTGACAGAAGATCGTAACTCCCGATCAGAAGATCATTCATGACCGAGGTATAACCGTGGCCATAACAACCGGTGAGATAGATTGTCAGTGGACTCAGCGGCCTGACCACAGAACTAAGATGCAGCCCCCAGCCGGATTTGTTATGGTTGGTCTGTGTCAGTTCGTCCCGGTATGTCATTATGCGGTATATTCCTGCCAGGCGTACATGTTGGTCGCGCGCCCATGAGTATTGTAAAAAAGCGGCGAAGTCTGGAGACCAGGTCCTGATTTTAGAGCATGTGGAGTCTGTCCTGTAATTTGGAGGCGAAGATGCGCTCTCTGCCGATACAGCCACGCTCCACCGCTTGCCGAAAGACGGCATATAGCGGACCAGCACGTTACAGTCTGCGATCTTGTTCGCGGGACCGTTGGCGTCCACCATCGGAGCCTGGGCCGAAGGATCCGAGAATGTTGAGGGCGCAAGGCCCACAGTGAGATCGCGAAACTGTGCGTATGCCTTTTTCAGATGGAAGTCACGGGCATTATAGCCATTGAAGTTTGCTTCAATGTAAAGTTGATAACAGCCGAACACCTTGCTTGTGCCGATAAGCCGCATAAACAGACAGGTTCCTGCAGGTGTTGTGCCGAACTGGCGCCTGCTGTTGGGATCGGAGGGAATCGGAATCAGATAGGGCGAGAATGCAGGTGCTGGAACGGCACCGTCGAAATCGAAATACCCGCGCATTCGTACAGCGCCACCTATGCCTAACGTCAGGTGCTCCTCACGGCTCATGAACTGGAAATAAGGGGCGGCAGGGTCGTCAAAATGACGGAATTGATCGTAGTAGAATTTGAGCATTTCCAGACCAAGTGAGTCTTCGAGCATAGTTCTTTCGTCAATGCTCTCGGGTCGTCCGTCCAGATAAATTATCTTCTGGTTACGGGCCAGTTCCTGAATTCGCTGCTGGTGCATGTTTTCTGCTGGCTCGAAGACTGTACTGTCTGTCCGGGCAAATATGGATATGCTTGCGGTAAGACTGATAAAGGCAAATAATATTCTATGCATTATGAGTTTGGATGAATATGTGTCTCTGGTATGATGAACTTACTTTTCTAAACGTCTTCGCTTTGATAAAAGTTCGGATTTTTCATGTTTGCCCCTTTTCCACCGATACAAGGGAGAATAGATTTCCAATTCTAATGCCGGAAGAATAAAAACAGACGCCCCGCAGCGTACTGCAGAGCGTCATCAGGTATTATTTGCAAATACAAATTACATATTCATGCCGCCGTCGACCTGGATAACCTGGCCTGTGACGTATGAGGACATGTCGCTTGCGAGGAAAGTTGCGACATTCGCGATGTCTTCAACCTGACCGCCGCGACGCAGAGGAATTTTTGCCACCCATTCCTTGCGGACGTCATCGGGCAGTGCTGCTGTCATGGCTGTCTCGATGAAACCGGGTGCAATGGCGTTGGCGCGGATGTTGCGCGAACCGACTTCCTGTGCAATTGATTTTGCGAGGGCGATGAGACCTGCTTTGGAGGCTGCGTAGTTTGCCTGGCCTGCGTTGCCGTGAACGCCGACAACAGATGCCATGTTGATGATCGAGCCGTGGCGCTGCCGCATCATTACGGGAAGTACGGCATGGATGAAGTTGAAGGCCGACTTGAGGTTCACGGCGATAACGGCATCCCATTGCTGCTCGGTCATGCGGAGCATGAGGCCGTCTTTGGTAATACCGGCGTTGTTGACGAGAATGTCAATCTGGCCGAAGTCATCCATGACTTGTTTTACAACTTCTTCAGTCTGGGCGAAGTCGGCGGCGTTCGATGCGTAGCCTTTTGCCTTTATGCCGAGTGCGGCGATTTCTTCTTCGGTCTTTTTGCCGTTCTCGTCGATTACGAGGTCGGTGAATGCGATATTGGCGCCTTCGCTGGCGAATTTAAGAGCAAGGGCTTTGCCGATGCCGCGTGCAGCACCTGTGATGAGGGCTGTCTTTCCTTCAAGTAGTTTCATTTCTGGAATATAATGTTTTGAAGTTTCTTTTACAGACTGCAAAGGTACAAATTTTTGGGATGATTTTGGTCAAGAGTCTTCTTTTTTTGTCCTAAATGGCAGGTTTGGATTTCATTTATGAAAAAATGAGTAATTTTGCAGTCATGTTGACGAGGCTTTATCGCTTAATATTATTGTTTTGCCTGCTGTGTGGAACTTCCGGATTCTGTGCCGTATCACCTGACGCTGATGTCAGTGTGGATTCTGTGGCACCAAAATCAAGGACATGGGGCTTCCTTCAGCCTGTGGTCGATTATTTCAGCAAGGCCAACCAGGTTGATCCGAACAAGGCCTTTGACATAAGTTTTATTGGTGGTCCCCATTACTCTTCCGAGGAGGGTTTCGGTATCGGTGTTGCGGGTTCCGGATTGTACAAGGCCGGTAACAACTGGCGGACCGACACGATTACGCCATATTCTAACGTAACCTTGAAACTTGATGCTACAACAGGACAGATGTTCAAAATCGGTGTCGAAGGCATTCATATATTCCCAGGTGATCACTCCCGGCTGGAATATGACGTTTTTATTTATACTTTTGCCGACAAATATTGGGGCATAGGCTATAATGAGAACCGGCATGACTATAATGAGACAAAATACAAGCGATTGCAGTCGCAATCAAGGCTTGGTTATCTCGTCAAACTACATGACGGCGTTTTTATTGGGCCCTCCGCTATGTTCAGTTATATCCATGCGCGTGATGTCCGCGAGGAATCCCTCCTTTTTGATCAACCTCGTAAGACTTTTACTACCGGACTGGGATTTACATTCATGATTGACACCCGCGACATAATCACAGGTCCGACTCGTGGCTTGTATGTGCGTGTTGACCAGCAGTTCAATCCGAGATTCCTGACAAACAAATATTGCTTCTCCATGACGGAGTTCCTTGCCGCGGTTTATGTCCCAGTCTGGAAGGGTGGCCTGATATGTCCTATGGTACATGGCCGTTTCACCTATGGAAATACCCCCTGGGGATTGCTTTCGACATTTGGCGACGGTCGTTCCATGCGTGGATATTACGAAGGCCGTTATCGCGACAAATGCGAAGCGGATGTTCAGGTCGAACTTCGTCAGCATGTATGGCGGCGTAATGGTGTTGTCGTCTGGGTCGGCGCCGGCGAGGTTTTTCCCGACATGCAGCGCCTGACTATGCGTAAAGTCCTCCCCAATGCCGGTATCGGTTATCGTTGGGAATTCAAGAAGGGCGTAAACGTGCGTCTCGATGTCGGTTTCGGCCGCAGCGAGAAAGGTATTAATTTCTCACTCAACGAGGCCTTCTGAAATTTAGAAATCTTTTAAAATGCTTTCATATCCAAGATTCAAATCTTCTTTGTTGAAACTTCGTTCTCTCCTTCTGCAACCCGACCTCTGGCTTTGGCTGTGTCCGGTGCTTCTCCTTGTCCCCAATATAGGTCTGACCATAACCGAGTCATATTCCGGCCTGTCCAAGACCGCGAACCTTTTGTTGCCGTTCGGACTATATCTTCTTGCCTGCTCGGCTTCACGTAAAATTGGTCGCACCATTCTGTGGTTGATTCCACTGATGATTCTGTGTGCATTCCAGATTGTTCTGTTATTTCTATATGGAGAGAGTATCATTGCCATAGATATGTTCATGAATGTCATGACGACCAATGTGGGCGAGGCAACGGAACTGCTATCCAATCTCATACCTGCGATACTCACGGTCTGTGCTATTTATATGCCTCTGATTTCGGTCGGTATATACTTCGTTTACCGCAGGCGTTCGCCAGGAAATGTTTTCCGGCATGCGACCCTTCGGGCTGGAGCATGGATAACATGTTTTGGAATTTTAGTGATGCTTGCGTCCATGTTCGTGACGCGACATTCTCATGTTGGCCGGGAAACATTTCCGTACAATGTCTGCAATAATCTTGTGACGGCTATATCGCGCAATGCCGAATCTCTCTATTATGACGAGAGTTCGTGTGATTTCTCCTATCAGCCGACTGCCACGCATCCTGACAGTATACCGGAAGTTTATGTCTTTGTCATAGGCGAGACATCGCGTGCTGCCAACTGGCAGTTGATGGGCTACAGCCGTGATACTAACCCGATGCTGTCTTCAACCCCGGGGCTTGTCGCCTTCAGCAAGGCCCTTTCGGAAATCAACACTACCCATAAGAGTGTGCCGATGCTGATGTCGTGGCTTACATCAGATACTTTTGGCGATAACGTGGCCCGGACACGCAGTATATTCTCTGCATTCAACGATCTTGGCTATGAGACCGCCTTCATCTCCAATCAGCGTCGCAATCATTCTTATATAGACTCATATGGCAGTGAGGCGCATCAGGTTAATTTCATATCCGACAGTGGCGGCCCGCAACTTGATGCGAACATCATTGCTCCGTTCCGGGATGTCCTTCTGAAATCGGACGGGAAAAAACTTTTTGTGATACTTCACACTTACGGTTCGCATTTCGAATATAACAAACGCTATACACGCGACATGGCCTATTTCCGTCCGGAATCTGATTCTGAGGCAGATGCGGAGAATCGCGATGAACTTATCAATGCTTACGACAACACCATACGATATACCGATATGGTTCTTGCGAATCTTATAGATGAACTTGACAGAACCGGACGTCCTGCCGCCTTGATATATGTCTCCGATCATGGTGAGGATATATTCGATGATTCTCGTGGCCGCTTCCTTCATGCCTCGCCAGTACCTACCTACTGGCAGTTGCATGTTCCGATGCTTGTCTGGACTTCACGTTCCTACGATGCTATTTATCCTGAAAAGGCTGAGGCTCTCAAGGCTAATGCTGATGCTCAGGTTTCATCTTCGGCAAGTGTTTTCCATACGCTTCTTGATCTTGCCGGAATTCGCTCGCCGTATTTTCAACCGGGGCTATCATTGTCTTCCCATGAGTACAAGGCACCTCCGCGACGTTACCTGAATGACTATAACGAGAGCATCGAACTCGATAAGTCGGGCTTTCGAGAAAATGACTTCAGGGAAATGAAGAAGTTGGATATTTCGGTTAAGTGAACATTGGCAGTGATTGACTTTTTGAAATATCGGGACTTTTGTAAAGTTATCCAAAACTTTTTGTAATATTCAGTAAATCAACGAGATGATTTTATGATGATAATGAAATGTTGTCCAAAACAAAAATTTTAAAGAATATTTGTTTGTTGTTGCTTTGCTATTTGTTTTTATTTTTGTAGTTTTGTCCTCGCTAAGCGGAAAGATTTTTCAATCACTCATAGACGCCTGGCGATCCCGTGATTATTTTACCATTAGACATAAATAATAAAACTACATATGATACAGACAGTTGTTAAACGTGACGGCCGAGTGGTCGGTTATAACGAAGAAAAAATCAAGGCTGCAATACGCAAGGCGATGCTTACCACCGACCTTGGAGAGGACGAGGCTCTTATTCAGAAAATCACCGACCGTATAGGTGTTACCGGTTCGGAACGCATGACTGTCGAGGAAATTCAGGACCGTGTTGAAGTCGAACTCATGAACTCCCCTCGCAAGGAGGTGGCCAAACGTTATATCGCCTACCGCGATAAACGTTCGATTGCGCGTCGTGCCAAGACCCGTGAGATGTTTCTTGATATTATAGAGGCAAAGAACACCGATATCACTCGTGAGAATGCCAACATGAATACAGACTCACCTGCGGGAATGATGATGAAGTTTGCCTCGGAGACAACCAAGCCTTTTGTCGATGACTATCTCATCTCGCCCGAAGTACGTGAGGCTGTCCGCGCAGGTTATCTGCATATTCATGACAAGGACTATTATCCTACCAAATCCTTGACTTGTGTTCAGCATCCTCTTGACAAGATTCTTAAAAACGGCTTTATCGCCGGCCACGGTGAGTCCCGTCCGGCCAAACGTATAGAGACCGCATCCGTACTGGCCTGTGTATCGCTTGAGATTGCCCAGAACGAGATGCACGGAGGGCAGGCTATCCCTGCTTTCGATTTTTACCTTGCGCCTTTTGTCCGCTCTACATTCATTGAGGAATTGAAGAATCTCGAGGCTCTTACCGGTGAGGATCTAAGCGATATGTACGATGCTGAGATTGACGACTATCTGAAAAAGGATCTCGAGGGTCTGCGGGGACATGACCGTCTTTTGCAGCATGCTGTCAACCGTACCGTATCTCGAGTGCATCAGGCGATGGAAGCCTTCATCCACAATATGAACACGATACACTCCCGTGGCGGCAATCAGGTTGTTTTCTCTTCAATTAATTATGGCACCGATACATCTGCCGAGGGGCGGTGTGTTATCCGCGAGATTCTGAACTCTACTTACGAGGGCGTGGGCAATGGAGCCACCGCTATCTTCCCTATACAGATTTGGAAGAAAAAACGTGGTGTAAACTATTTGCCCGAAGACAGGAATTACGACCTCTATAAACTCGGTTGTAAGGTGACGGCGCGCCGTTTTTTCCCTAATTTCCTTAATCTCGATGCCACGTTCAACCGTGATGACGAGTGGCATGCCGATGATCCTAAGCGCTACCTCCATGAAGTCGCGACAATGGGTTGCCGCACGCGTGTTTACGAGAACAGATATGGTGAGAAAACTTCTGTAGGCAGAGGCAATCTATCGTTCACAACCATTAATATTGTGCGTCTTGCAATCGAGTGCATGAATATAAAGGATAAGGAAGAGCGAATCGAACACTTCTTCTCCCGGCTTGATGATGTACTCGAACTTGCAGCCCGTCAACTGTGCGAGCGCTACGATTTCCAGAAGACCGCTCTCGTCAAGCAATTCCCTTTGCTCATGTCAAAACTTTGGAATCACTCTGAAAGTCTCGATCCAGACGGTACAATCGAGTCAGTCATCAATCAGGGAACTCTCGGAATCGGTTTCATCGGGCTCGCCGAAACTCTTATGGCCCTCACAGGCAGGCATCACGGCGAAAGCCCCGAGGCTCAGGCTCTCGGTCTTAGAATTGTTGGACGCATGCGTTCCCGGGCCAATGAATTTTCCGAACGCTACGGTCATAATTTCTCGGTTCTCGCTACTCCGGCCGAGGGACTTTCCGGCAAGTTTACGTCTAAGGACCGCAAGAGTTTCGGAATTATTCCCGGAATCACCGATAAAATATACTACACCAATTCCAACCACGTTCCGGTCTATTACAAATGCTCGCCTAAGCACAAGGCCGAGATCGAGGGGCCTTACCACGAGATGACTCGTGGCGGCCATATCTTCTATGTTGAGATTGACGGCGATGCAACCCACAACCCTCAGGCTATCGCTGATATTGTCGACCTCATGGACAAGAATAACATCGGCTACGGTTCGGTCAACCATAACCGTAACCGATGCATGAACTGCGGATACGAGGATGCTTCCGATGGCCTTGAGGTCTGTCCGAAATGTGGCAGCCACGCCATCGACAAACTTCAGCGCATCACCGGCTATCTCGTCGGTACAACCGACCGATGGAATCAGGCAAAACTCGCCGAACTGAAGGACAGGGTCGTCCATAAGTAATGATAATGAATTCTGCGCCCGATTGAAAATGTTGCGAGTGCTTGATATCGTTCCCGGAACTTCGGTCGACGGCCCGGGTCTGCGCACCTCGATCTACTTTGCTGGTTGCGCCCATGCCTGTCCGGCTTGCCATAATCCCCAGAGCCATGACATGAACGGTGGTGTTCCCATGACTGTCGACGAGATTCTTGCCCGGGTACTGCCGGATGAGGAGAACGTCACCTTCACCGGCGGAGACCCTTTTTATCAGCCTGAGGAAGAACTTGTCGACCTTGCCCGCTCATTGCGGGAGGCCGGGCGCACTATATGGGTTTACACGGGATTCCTATTCGAACAGGTTTGCAGTCATCCTTTGCTCGATTATTCCGAAGTTCTCGTCGACGGTCCATACATAGATTCTGAACGCGATATAACTCTCTTGTTCCGTGGCAGCAGAAATCAGCGTCTGGTAGACCTCAGACGTTCCACTCCCGATAATGTCATAGAATGGTTGCCAGACTTCTGAGTTTCATAAAAACATCAAACCAGACTCTCGTATAAGTCATTAACTAAAACAACTCCCCGCGGAAAATCGCGGGGAGTTGTTTTTCTGTATGGTCTCGGAATTTTATACCTGAGCGTAGAGGTCAAGATTGCCGAGGTCGAAGTTGGCGATGAAGTCGGAGTGCTTGGCGACTTCTGCTTCGGCCATCTTGTTGTAGACTGCGGCTGTGGTGTTGAATGCCTGGTCGCGGTTGGCGTCGGTAAGCAGGAGATAGCCCATGACGATGTTGCCGGCCATCTCAACGAGACGGCGTGCCATGAAGTCGGTATAGTTCTGCTGGTTGATTTCGAGAACCTTTGCAAGAGCCTCCTGATACTTGGCGGTCATGGCCTGGAGTTTGGCCTGCAGGGGCTTGAGGTCCTCGCGGTACTCAACTGCGTCATAGCCGTCGATGAGGGTCATGTATGTGCCGGTGGTCACGTGGCGGATTGCAGCGACAACCTGGAGTTGGGTTGTACCCTCGTAGATGGAGGTGATGCGTGCGTCGCGGTAAACGCGCTCGCATGCGTAATCCTTCATGAAGCCCGAGCCGCCGTGAATCTGGATGCAGTCGTAGGCGTTCTGGTTGCAGTATTCGCTTGACAGGCCCTTTGCCATTGGGGTAAGGGCGTCGGCGAGTTTCTTGTAGGCTTTCATCTCCTTGCGCTCGTCTGGTGTGAGGCTGCGTTCTTTGGCGATGTCCTCGTAAACTTTGTAGAGGTCTACATAGCGAGCTGTCTCGTAAAGCAGCGAGCGTGAGGCGTCGAGTTTAGCCTTCATGACAGAGAGCATCTCTGCTACGGCGGGGAAGTTAATGATGGCTTTGCCGAACTGCTGACGCTCGCGGGCGTACTGCAGGGCCTCGCGGTATGCGATTTCGGAAACACCTACCGACTGGGCGGCGATGCCGAGACGGGCACCGTTCATCAGGGCCATCACATATTTGATTAGGCCCATGCGGGTGTCGCCTACGAGTTCGCAGGGAGCGTTCTTGTATGTGAGTTCGCATGTTGGCGAGCCCTTGATGCCCATCTTGTTCTCGATGCGGCGGACATTGACACCGCCGTTGCGCTTGTCGTAGATGAACATCGACAGGCCGCGGCCGTCGGTTGTGCCTTCTTCCGAGCGGGCGAGTACCAGGTGAATGTCTGAGTCGCCGTTGGTGATGAAGCGTTTTACGCCGTTCAGTACCCACGAGCCGTCTTCTTTCTGGGTTGCCTTGAGCATTACGGCCTGGAGGTCGGAGCCTGCATCAGGCTCGGTAAGGTCCATGGACATTGTCTCGCCCTTGCAGACGCGGGGGATAAAACGCTGTTTCTGGTCCTCGCTGCCGAATTCGTACAGAGTCTCGGCGCAGTCCTGCAGTCCCCAGAGGTTCTCAAAGCCTGTATCGGCGCGCGAAACGATGTCGGCTGCCATGATGTAGGGGGTGATGGGGAAGTTAAGGCCTCCGAGACGGCGGGGCATTGCCATACCCATGAGACCTGCCTGGCGGCATGCCTCGAGGTTCTGCTGGGTGCCTGCGGCATATGTCACGCGGCCGTTGGCTACAGTGGGACCTTCGTGGTCGACGCTTTCGGCGTTCTCGGCGATAATGTTGCCGCAGAGGTCGCCGACAATCTCGAGCACGCGCTCGTAGTTGTCCATGGCGTCATTGAAGTCAACGGGTGCGTAGTCGAACTTTTCGGCGTCGGTGAAGTTGCGCTCCTTTAGTTCGACAATCTTGTGCATCATCGGATGGTGCAGATGGTGCTTGAGCGATGGGTTGTCTGTATAATAGTTAGCCATAAGTAAGTCTTGTTTCTGTTGGTGTTGAGTAAGTCAGGATGCCCGTGTCGCGGGCGACTTACTTATTTCGAGTTCTTTTTATAGTATTTGATGAGTTTGGGAATGACTTCCTCAAGGTCGCCGTTGATAACGTAGTCGGCTATCTTGTTGATGGGGGCGTGCGGGTCGTTGTTGATCGAGATGATGATCGACGATTCCTGCATGCCGGCGATGTGCTGAATCTGGCCCGAGATGCCGCAGGCGATGTAGAGTTTCGGACGGACTGTCACGCCGGTCTGGCCGATCTGGCGGGCATGCTCGGTGAAGCCTGCGTCGACGGCAGCGCGTGATGCGCCTACTTCGCCGCCGAGGGTGCGGGCGAGATCGAAGAGCAGGTTGAAGTTCTCTTTCGAGCCAACGCCGTAGCCACCAGCCACGATGATGGGCGAGTTCTTGATGTTGATTTTCGACTTCTCGATGTGGCGGTCGATGATTTCGACAACAAAGTCCGTGTCGCTGACATAGTCAGATGCCTTGAGGTCGACGACCTGACCCTTGTATTCGGGGTCGCGGACTTCTTTCTTCATTACGCCTTCACGGACAGTAGCCATCTGGGGACGGTGGTCGGGATTGACGATGGTGGCCACGATGTTGCCGCCGAATGCGGGACGGATCTGATAGAGAAGGTCGGTGTACTCCTTGCCGGTCTTGGGGTCGGTGTGGGGACCGATTTCGAGGGCGGTGCAGTCGGCGGTGAGACCCGAGTGCAGGCACGACGAGACGCGGGGACCGAGGTCACGTCCTATGCAGGTGGCGCCCATCAGGCAGATCTGGGGCTTGATTTCCTTGAACAGGTTGATGAGTACTGCGGCGTGGGGATTCGAGGTGTAGGGGAAGAGGCGTTTGTCCTCGACCTTGTAGACGGTGTCTGCGCCGTAGGGGAAGAGTTGGGCCTCGATGCCGTCGAGTTTGTCGCCCAGTACGAGAGCCTCGAGTTTCACGCCGAGCTTGTCGGCGAGCACGCGGCCCTTGGTGAGGAGTTCGAGCGAGACATCGGCTACGCGGCCTTCGTCATACTCGCAATATACTATGAGGTTGTTGGTTTCTTTGTTTGCCATGATTGTGAGTTTTTTGAAGTGTTAGCCTGATGTTTTAGCCTATGGTGTGGTTGGCGATGAGGTCCTTGATGAGGTCTTCAAGTTGAACATCGTTGCCGCCGTCGAGCACGAGGTTTTCCTTGGCGGTGAACACAACGTTCTCGATAGCCTTTACCTTTGTGGGCGAGCCGGCGAGACCGATCTGCTCGGGGTCGGCGTCAACGTATGCTGCGCCCCATTCCTGGAGTTGCAGATAGGGACGTGCGTTAACGAAGGCCTGCTTTTCTTCGGGAAGTGCGTTCTTCTCGGAGGGCGATACTGCGTGTTTGTATTTCATCAGGCGCATGGCGTTGCGGGGTCGGCAGTCTGCGGCTGAGCCGTTGACGGTGACCACGCAGGGCAGTGGAGCGCAGACGGTCTCCACACCGTTCTCGAGGCGGCGCTTTACTGTGACTTTGCCGTCTTTCAGATCAAGGATTTCTTCTGCATAGGTCACCTGGGGAATACCGAGTTTCTCGGCGATCTGGGGACCTACCTGGGCTGTGTCGCCGTCGATGGCCTGACGTCCGCCGAGGATGATGTCGGCTTTGCCGAATTTCTTTACTGCCTGGGCGAGTGAGTAGGATGTGGCCAGAGTGTCGGCGCCACCGAGGGCGCGGTCGGTCAGCACAATGCCCGAGTCGGCACCGCGGAAGATGGCTTCGCGGATGACTTCGGCGGCACGGGGCAGACCCATTGTGAGGATGGTGACGGTCGAGCCGGGATTCTGGTCCTTCAGGCGCAGGGCCTGTTCGAGGGCGTTCAGGTCTTCGGGGTTGAAGATTGCCGGCAGGGCGGCGCGGTTGATGGTGCCGTCAGCCTTCATGGCATCTTTGCCCACGTTGCGGGTATCGGGCACCTGCTTGGCGAGCACAATGATGTTTAGACTCATATTAATCTTGGTTAATTATTTGGATAATCTTGGGTTGATTGTAGGGCCTTCCGGTCCTTAACGATTGGATAATCTTTGAGTTAGTACTTTCTAAGGGTGCAAAGGTACGAAATTATCGCCTTAACTCAAAAAAATAAGTGTGAAAGGGTGTTTAATGGGCTTGCCGAAAGTGCTGACTTCTATCAATTTGGCTAATCTCGCAAAAACGCTTAACTTTGTAACTCGCTAAGACATTTTTTCTGTTTCGCACTGACTTTAATCTGACACCGCTTTTCATCCGACTGATTCTTCTATTATGGCACGAAAGGAAAAAGATTTGTATGGGCTTATTGGCCGGAAACTCGGTCATTCCTTTTCATGCGGATATTTCAACCGCAAGTTCGAGTCCGAATGTATCGACGCCGAATATCTTAATTTCGAGATTGACACTATCGAGGAGTTGCCGGCGTTGCTTGCCGCGCATCCCGCTCTTAAGGGGCTGAATGTGACAATCCCATACAAGCAGGATATTATGCGCTACCTCGACGAGGTCGACCCGGAGGCAGCGAAAATCGGTGCCGTCAATGTCGTAAGTATCAGGCGGAAAGACGGGCACCCCTATCTCAAGGGCTTCAACAGCGATGTCGTTGGTTTCGTCAATTCGATAAAGCCTCTGTTGCGGCCTTTGCATCTCGGTGCCCTGGTACTCGGAACCGGCGGCGCGAGCAAGGCTGTTGCGCGTGGTCTAGAGAGTCTCGGACTGCATGTACGTTTCGTGTCGCGAACTCCGCGTGAGGGTGTCCTGACTTACGCCGACCTTACCCCGGCTGTCATGACAACACATACTGTTGTCGTGAACACAACCCCGCTGGGAATGTATCCCGATGTTGACGCCTGTCCCCCGATTCCCTATGATTTGTTGACATCCGACCATCTTTGCTACGACCTGATTTATAATCCTGACAATACGAAGTTCATGCGCGAGGCGGCCCTTCGTGGGGCAGTTACGAAGAACGGCCTCGAGATGCTTCTGCTTCAGGCCTTCGAGTCCTGGCTTATGTGGCAGCGTTAAAAACCTTTCGTCATGCGCGCTCCCTTCTCTGAGATGCCTGCCCTGCCGGCGGTGGTAGGGCTTGCCGCAGGGATTTTTGTGTTCGTGCAGTGGGGCGTCTCTCCTTTATGGGCTGCGGGATTGTCGGCTGTTGCCGGTGCTTTGCTCGGTTTGATTCTAAAACGTTGGTGGGAATCCTTCTTGATGGTTTTTGTCGGCCTCGGTATTCTTCTTGCATGGGCGCGCCGGGCGCCCGAACCGCCAAAGGCTCTGTTCGGCGAAAGGATTCTTGTCAGCGGCAAGGTTGTCAGCGGCGACGAACTCGAGCATGCCGGGAGATATGTTGTGGACGTCAGCCGTGTGGCAATGGACAATGATTCTGTGTCTGTGCCGTGTGAATTTAGGCTTTCGATGGATGTCAGGAATTTCGAGCGCCTGTACCGCCCTGGAGACATCGTTGCGGCGCGTGGCGTCCTTGAGCCGCCTGTCGATGCTGACCCGGATGTCCCTGACAGGATTGACTATGGCCGTTATCTTTTTGTCGAGGGCTGTACTGCGAGGATGTGGGTTATGCCTACCGACATCGCTTTCGATGGTAGCGATCCTACTTGGTTTGAGGTCTTCTCCGGCGGATGTCGCGACCGTCTGGCTGATGCCATTGTCTCCACGGGAGTGGATTCGCAGACCGCGACCATGCTTCTTGCATTGCTGATAGGCGATGACTCTCTGATGGGCGACAGTCTCAGGGAGAATCTCCGCGATGCAGGTCTCGCGCACATGCTGGCATTGAGCGGACTTCATCTAACTATTCTCATAGGCCTGGCGACCATGCTGTTTGGCTTTCTC
The DNA here is from genome assembly GCA_937989585.1 of uncultured Porphyromonadaceae bacterium. Taxonomy (GTDB): domain Bacteria; phylum Bacteroidota; class Bacteroidia; order Bacteroidales; family Muribaculaceae; genus CAG-873. Next base: position 73,627 of record CALKRW010000065.1, read on the forward strand.
CGTCTTTTGCCAGGAGGCAACAATCTGTATCTTTGGCTGATAGTGTTTCTGACTCTTATTTACGCTATTGTAACCGGATGGTCGCCTTCAGTAAGCCGTGCCGCTGTTATGGTCATAGTCTTCACTCTTGGAAGAATCATCCAGGTCGGCAGATTCCCTTACAATACTTTATGTGTCACGGCTCTTGTCTGGCTGTTAATGAAACCCTTGTGGCTTTTCTCCGTGGGATTCCAGTTGTCGCTTGTTTCGGTCTTTGCCCTGATTTGGCTGAACGGACGGGTTGAGGAAATGCACATAGAGTCAAAGGCGCTTAGGCGTATCATCATGCTTGTTGCCGTGCCGCTTGTCTGTGTGGCCGTGACCTCGGTATTGACAGTCTTCTACTTCCATTCGTTCCCGCTCCTCTTCATGTTTGCCAACATAATAGGTGGTATCCTTGTCGTTCCTTTCCTCGCGCTTGGACTGATTTTGACGCTTTTTGCCATGTGCGGCCTGGCGATACCCTTCTTTGCCGCCATCGAGGATGCTCTCTGCTCGGCTATGGTTTCGTTGGCTCAGAGTTTCGGCTCGCTCTCTTGGTCTGTTGTTGATAACATCTATCCGAATACTTTCCAGATCGTGCTTTGGACACTTTCCGTCATTGCCGCTATTTGGGCGGCTACCGCTCGCAGACGCGCTCCCTTGCTGACTTTGTGCATCTGTCTTGTCTGCATGGTCTGTGCTTTTGTATTCGAGCCTGAACAGCGTGGCCGTGAGTTATACATCTGCAAGGACAAGTCTACTCAAAGGATTTTGCTTCGCGACAATGACCGCGCGGTGCTTTTCCTCCCTGCGGCAGACGGAGACACGGCCATTCAGTCAGAAGTTCTTGAGAGAGCACGCAGGGATTACGCCGACTATATGGGACGTCGTCGCATCCGTAGCCTTGACCTGAAGTCCGGCAACTTTGTCTTCGGTGATTTTTCAATAAGTGGTAATCTTATGACCTATGGCGACAAAGTCTTCTTCTTGCTGTCCTCGTCCGATCTGCCCGAGGACAGCGGAAACATTGGCTCTGTCGACTGTCTTCTGGTATGCGGTGGCTTCAGGGGAGATATTTGCAATGCCGCCATTCGAACTGGTGCTAAGGAAATACTTTTGGGGGCTGACATCAACAGCATCCGGCGCCGCCGCTACATGGCCGAACTGACGGAAGCCGGCATCTCCTGTCGCGACCTTTCCGTCACGCCTTATCGGCTCCGCCTAGAATAGTTTAGAATGTGTAGCCTGCGGACAGGAAGACGCTTTGGCTTATTTCTTTCTTAGGCACATGGAATTTCTGACCGTTGGGCAGTGTGACATTCCTGCGTCCTGAATAATAGTCAAGGTTCGAGATATAATATCCGGCACCGATCACGAAGCGGTCTAAGGCGTAGTTTATCGACACTCTTGCGTTCCAGTAGAACCATTGCAGCCCTTTGTTGGGAAAACGTCTGTAATCGACCGTATTAACCGTGCTTCCGTGGATTTCCTTGATCTCGTAGGTCAGGGAGTTCCTGGACGGACACGCAAGGCTGATTCCCGGTTCTGCCTGTACCCAGAGGCGGTAGAATCTGTCACTGCTTTTCCATATTTCCGGCGACCTTAGTATCAGCGACGGTTTGAATATTATCCAGGCGATGTCTTTCTCATTGTCCGTAAGTTCTGCCCAGTATCCGTCTACTTCGGTCTGTCGGCTCGGCTGATTGTACTGGGACGTAAACTCTAAGCCAAGCCCGACTCCGACATATCTGTGAAAAAGCCACGAAACCGAGGGCTCCAGTTGCCACGCCTGCTCGTTGTTGATGTACAGTCCACCGTACAAAGTCGCCTGCCAGTTCTTTGACTCAATCTCCTCCGCTTTCGCTGTTGGACACATTGACAGAACCGCGACAAGACATATTATTCCCGCAAACAGATTTCTTCTCATATTGGTAAAATTCGTTTGTTTGAGTTTTTAATATTATCTCCGGGTCAAATATGCCTATAATTTCAGGAGCGAGGATCCGTTGTCGGAATTGTTTAGATTTCGGCGCACTGTGCGGAATATGGATCCAAAGTCGGTGGAATAACTTATGCCTAACACAATCATATTTCCGTTATTCCTGATATACCTCTCCCGGTATGAGGGATTGACCGACGAGTAGTCCCATGCGGGGTAGCGCGTGCCTTTCTTGTCAAACATATACATCCAGCTTGCCGATAAGGCCCAGTGTTTGTTCGGTTGCCATTCAAACTGCAGGGCATCGCCGTTCTCGTCTTTGCCGACATAGTGGCCGTTGAGGTACTTGCCGGGCAATTTGCGCCAGTATGCTATCGTGTATGGGCCCTTGTTCCACCAGATGTTGACACTGCCGTCAAAAGAAGTCAGTTTATGGCTCCAGTCGACTCCGGCAGTCTGATAGTGTGTAAGACTCATGTAGAGATTTATGCCGAATCCGTGTATGGCACTCAGACGCAATGTCAGATCGTTTTGGAATATGCGTCTGTGCTTAGCGTTGACCGACTGTGATAGGAATAGGCCATTGCCTGAATATGTGATGTCATCTATCACGCTGTTTTTTGTATTGGCGTAGGATGATTGAAATGATGCCTGAAATTTTCTGTAGGTATAATCGGCTCCTAATGTATAAACGAATTTTTCAGCAACCTTAAGTTTGGGATTGCCGTTTGAAACCAGGTACGGGGTGGTCTGCTGAGGATAGTCTGTGAGCGCGGAAAGTGAGGGTATAGACGGGGCATAGCGGAAGGAGCCCTGTAAGTTCCACGATTGATTGATGTTGTAGGAAATCTGTGCGCTCGAAAGGTTTCGGATAAAATGACGTTTATTCAGATCATTGTTTATCCAGAACAGTTTGGCTCCGGTTGCCATGGCAAGATAAAACTTGCCGAAACGCTGGCCTAGCCGTACATACGCATAGTTGTTGTTCTCGGTCAATACGGGTTTGTAGTCTGATGACAGATAGTTGTTCTTGCTGCGTGAGACTGTGTTCTGAAAGCCTGCCGAGAGAGATGTCTTTTCGCTGAATGTGTGGATATAACTGATTTCTGATATCAGGGAACGGCGACGGCTGTCTACATTCATTATATATGAGTCCGTGCTTCCGTCCGGGAAGATGTAATTGTTGTCGCGGCGGTAATCGCTCGAACTTAACGTGCCGACAACCTGAGCCTCCAGCGAATTATTTTCGTTGAAATCATGACGTAGGAAAAGGTCGAGCGACGGTGTCAGATCCTTGCTTGTCGTTAGATTGTTGTTGTCGTATTCTCCGAGTTCGGAGTCATAGGTGTGAGCGATGGAACGGCTTTTGTTATAATTGGGCGTTACGTTGAATGTTGCGGAAAACAAGGTTTTTACGCTAGGACTGAAATCATATTTCAGTCTCAGCGCATGGTAATGATAGTTGAAAGGATTCCTGTCGTGTTCCTTAAGGTCGACACGGAAATCATCACCGATGTAACTTTCCGTCGTATTGTCATAGACCTCCTGATAGTTTCGCCAGGATGGCCTGTACTGAAGGGTAAGCTGTGATGGCCCCTGATGATACGACGCGCGGATATTTGCGTCGACGAAAGCCGTATTCAAGGCGCTTCTGCCCCAGGCATATATTTGTCCTCCGTCATTTCGTTTCTTCAGGGTGATATTTATGAATCCCGAATTGCCTGAGTCCGCATAACGGGCTGGGGTGAAGCGTGAGAATTCGATTTTTTCTATATCCTTCGGCTGTAATGCATTGACATCATCGATAGACGATGGTACGCCGTTTATCAGTATGACAGGTGTGCCTCCGTCTACAGAAACGGTCCGGTTTATCGGATTGGCCTGCAGTCCGGCAAGTGGAAGTTTCTGGAACAGACCGATAGCGGTGGCGGATGCTTTGACCTCGGAAGCGGACGGATAGACTATAGTGCGGCCCTTGGAATTTACGACAGGATTTCCGCTTACTGTGACTTCGTCAAGATTGACTCCTTCCTCAAGGTAGATGTTGCCGAGGTTAAGATTTCTTGCACCTGATTCAATGATGATGTTAGTGGATGAGAATCCTGTCATTGAAATCTCGAGGCTCAGCGTTGTTTTCACGTCTGTCTCAAATGTGAAGACACCGTTCGCATCGGCGTTCTCCCCGCTTACCAGTTTGTCATTGGAGAGCAGGCGGCAGTTGGCTCCGATGACTGCCGTAGAATCATTTGATGAGAGAACTATGCCTTGGATTGTTCTGGCATACATCGCAGGCAGCGAATATACCAATGTGATGAATAGGATAGTAAAACGTGTCATTATCTGAATTGGCGAGTGGCTCGACTTGCCTGATTAAAAACAGAAACGTGAGCCGACTATGCCACTTCCCAACTTGATGGCCCTGAGAAAGCCTTTTGAGCAGATGTAACAATAGTAGCCCACGCTATACGCGTGAGAACCACTATGCTGTCTTTGCTCGGAAGAAAATTTCTCAGGTTTTCAAGTTGCAAGATGAGCATAACGCTTCTTGATTTTTCCGGAATGTCTTAGAGCGGCTGAATAATATTCGGTCGTGAAACTTCTTTTGTACCCCGAAAGAGAATCGAACTCTTATCAAAAGTTTAGGAAACTTCCGTTCTATCCGTTGAACTATCGGGGCCCGTGTTCGAACTTTGTTCGTGGGACAAAGTTAGGGCTTATTTTCGAGATAGGCAAATGAAACGGTATCTAAGTCCGCTTTTTGCGTCTTCGGTCCATAAACTCTGGACGTCATCCGGCTCCTCGTCGCAAGGTCCCCATTCTGCCGGGTCAACTGGAGGGAAGAATGTGTCGGCATCCTGTGTCTCGGCGTCGATTTCTGTGAGGAACAGGCGTTTTGCCATAGGCAGTGCCTGTTGATAGACGGTGGCGCCTCCGATGATGAAGACCTTTTCGGCCGCCTCAGTCGCATCGAGGGCGCCCTCGAGCGAAGGAAGGACTTCGGCGCCGGGTGCAGTGAAGTTTGTATTGTGTGATATTACTATGTTGCGCCGGTTCGGGAGTGCGCCATTAGGCAGTGACTCGAAGGTCTTGCGGCCCATTATTACGGTGTGTCCCGTGGTCAGACGCTTGAAGTTCTTAAGGTCGGCGGATATGTGGTACAGCAGGTTGCCGTTGCGGCCGATACCCATCCTCCGGTCGAATGCCACTATGATGTTGATGTCGGATGTCATGTTTACTGTTTCGCTTGATTGTGTCAGACTGATACTTTTGCGGCGATGTGAGGGTGGGGGTTGTAATCCGAGAGTACGAAGTCCTCGTATTTGAAATCGAAAAGGTCCTTTACGTCTGGGTTAAGGGTCATCTTAGGCAGCGGACGTGGCTCGCGCGTGAGTTGGAGTCGCGCCTGCTCGATATGGTTGCTGTAGATGTGGGCGTCGCCGAGGGTGTGGACAAACTCGCCGGGCTTCAGTCCTGTCACCTGGGCCACCATCAGCAGCAGAAGCGCATATGACGCTATGTTGAACGGTACGCCGAGGAAGCAGTCGGCCGATCGCTGGTATAGTTGCAGACTCACACGTCCGTCGGCAACATAGAACTGGAACAGCGCGTGGCATGGCGGAAGGTTCATGTTGGGGATGTCGGCGACATTCCAGGCCGATACTATGATGCGCCGCGAGTCCGGGTCGTTGCGCAACTGCTCGAGTATCTGCTTAATCTGGTCGACATGACCGCCGTTGTAGTCAGGCCATGAGCGCCACTGGTAGCCGTAGATGTGGCCCAGGTCGCCGTCAGGGTCGGCCCATTCGTTCCATATCCGCACGCCGTTGTCCTGCAGGTATTTCACATTGGTGTCGCCGGCCAGGAACCACAGCAGTTCGTGGATTATCGATTTGAGGTGAAGTTTTTTTGTCGTGAGCAGGGGGAAGCCTTCCGATAGGTCGAAGCGCATCTGGTAGCCGAAGACGGATTTTGTTCCTGTCCCGGTGCGGTCGGATTTTTCCGTGCCGTGGTCGAGGATGTGCTGCAGAAGGTCGAGATATTGTCGCATGATGTGGGGAATATGTTTTTTTGATTGTTTTTCTCTGTCGGACCGCGGAAGTCGAGCGCCGCCTTGCGGGGTGACTGAAGTGTCTGCTCGGCGAGCCTCTCGACAAGCGGCATACCCAGTCGGTGGCGTCCTGTGCGGTAGGTGATGGCGTTGTTCTCGCACACCGAAGCGCAGTCGAAGCACACCACGCAGCGCGATGTGTCCACGAGGTGGGTCGTCAGGTCGATGCAGTGCGACTTGCACACGTGCACGCAGTCGTAACAGTTAGTGCAGAGGTCGGTGTTGATGTCCATGTGCAGTCGTGAGTACGCCGCCGGAAGGCCAAGCACTGTGCCGACGGGGCAGACTGTGTTGCAGACGGTGCGCCCGGAGCGGTATGCCACGATGCAGGCCGCGATAATCAGCCCGAAGGTCAGCAACAGGGCGTTGAGCGACGATACTGTCAGCACGAACGTCTTGCCTCCGTTTGCCGAGGTCATACTCCTTACGAAATCGCTGATGTATTCGGTTGCGTGGCCGTAGATTGTCACCGGATCGAGAACAGTTAGTCCAAGTGGCAGGCTCAGGCAGGCGAGGAATATTACGGCAACGAGTATCGAGACGCGCAGTGTGGGGTCGCCTGCCGTATGGTGGTATGCCCTGCGTCTGTCGCGCCAGAACTTCGGCAGGCGTGCGCAGATGTCCATGAGTGTTCCCATGGGGCATATCGTCGAACAGTAGATGCGTCCGAACAGTAGTGTCGCGGCAAGCCAGAAGACAACCCATATCGCCGACATTGTCAGAATTGCCGGGAGCATCTGTATCTCCGCGAGCCGTCGTCCTATGGGAGTCAGCCCGCAGGCGAAGTCGCAAAATGCCGCGGTCGTCAGCAACAGGAGGACGACTGCGGCAGTTGCGCGCACGCGGCGTGCGATGCGGTATGGTTTCTTTTTCACGCTTTTATTTATTGGTGGCCCGTGCTTCGGGCGTGTTGTGTCTATTCTTCGGGTTCGGGAGCGACGTAGACGTATGCTCCGAGGTCGGGAGGCGTTGCGCGTCGCTGTCCGTAGTAGTCTGTCGCGGACTCGGGCAGCATCAGTTCCGGCGAACCGGCGCCGATGACAGGTGAGTCGGGCTTTACGCGGTAGTCGAAGATGTATTCCTCGCGCACCGTGTAGTACAGCGGGTCCTTGCCGAATATGCAGTTTATGAAATTGTCATCGTCGTTGCCGTCTTCTTTTATCATGCAGTGGCGGAAAAATATCTGCGAGCCGGTCAGGTCGCCGTGCGACAGCGACGTTCCGTTGCCGTACACTATTGAGTTGGTGAACTCTGCGCGGGTCAGCGGCCAGCCGAGTTCGTTCTGCTCGTCGGGCAGTGCGTTGGCGAACTGGATGGCGGGACCGCCGAGGGCGCTGAAGAGATAGTAGTTGGCGAAGGTACACTGGTCGAAACGGTGTTTGCCCCCCTCAAGGCGCACGAGGCCGTTGGCGGCCTCGCCGAACTCGCATCCGGTGGCGAGTATGTTGGCGTTATACACCTCAAGGACAAGGTCGCCGGAGTTGCGCAGTTGCGAGTTGTGCATTGTCAGCATCGGTTCCTCTTCTTCGCGCGCCTCGTCGCCGCCGTTCACGATCACCCCGTAGTGGGTGTTGCGTATTGATGTGTGCGATATGTAGTTGTCGTGAGACGACGGGGCGAACTGCAGCCCGGGCCACTGTCGCGACATAAGGTCGAAGGTGATGTTGGTGATTACATTGCCCGTGCGGTCGCCGCAGATGTTGACCGGGGCTTCGCTTGTACCGAGGCTGCGGAGCGTTCCGCGTACTATGAATGTCGCGCCGTCGTGGAAATGCAGGCGCGTGCCGGCCTCGAGGGTCAGTGTCGCTCCTTCGGCTACGACGAGCGAGTCGAAAATCTGGTAGGGTTTGCCCGCTGTCAGCGTGCGGTCCTCGCTGACGGTGACATGGCGCAGACGCTCGACGTCCTGCCCCTGTGCGTTTAGAACGACTTTCTGGGTGACGCCTGCGGTGGTGAACACAAGGTCGGCGTTCACGTCGACGGGCATCACGCCTCCGTTCTCGGGCAATGTGGCCTCAACGAACACATATATCGAGTCCTTGGCGCGAATCTCTACGTCCGAGAAGGTGGTGCCGCTCATGCCGTCGACGTTCAGGCGGAACAGGTCGCCGTGTTCTCCCTCTAGGTGTATGTCGTTGATGCTTATGCCCTTGCTGCCGCGATTGTAGACGGTCATGCGGTGGGTGGTGGTTACCTGGTCGGTGAATACGGTTCCCATTTTCAGCGTGTCTATCGAGAAAGTGGGCTGGTCGGCGGGCGAGCCGGATATGCTGTCGTCGATGCACGACGACATGGCGATGGCGGCAAGTGCCGAGAGTATTATCATCAGTTTCAGGAAGATGCGTGTCTTGATAGGAGTCATTTGTAAGTCTTGATAATGAAGGGGAGAGATTGGCGTCGCGCGCACAATTACTAACTTATATAACTTTTATATAACGCATTTTCGGGCGATTTATTGCGCCGACTCCAGGCGCCGCAGTATGTCGGCGGCGGTGTTGGCGGCTGCGTTGCTCTTGCCAAGGACGCGGCGCATCGCCTCGTAGCCGTCGAGCATGGCTGTTCGGGCCGGTCCGTTACCGATTATGTCGCAGAGTTTGTCCGCGACCGCCTCGGGAGTGCATTCGTGAAGAAGCATCTCGGGGATAAGCCTCCGGCCCACTATCAGGTTGGGAAGTGTCACATAGTCCACTTTCAGTAGTTTCTTCATGACCTCGTATGATATGCGGGAACCGTTCGACCGGTAGCATGCCACCTGTGGCGTGTGGGTGAGGGCGGCCTCGAGTGTGGCGGTGCCTGAAGTCACCAGTGCGGCCCGTGACAGGGCCAGGAGTTGGGCCGAATGGCCTTTTATACGCGGTATCCCCGGCGCATATTCGTCATACAGCGAGTCCGGAATGCCCGGAGCGGCGGCAATCACTGGACGGTACTGGGCGAACGGATGCACCGCCATGGTCATGACACGGAGATTGTTGCGGATTTCTGATGCACGGCTGCCGGGTAGCAGGGCTATCCACTCTCTCGCAGGCAGTTTGTGCTCCCGGGCGAACTCTTCTCGTGACGGAAGTTCGGAAAGCACCTTGTCGATTTCGCCCACCGATGGGTTGCCGACATACTCCACGTCCCAGTCGTGCCGAGAGTTGTAGAAGTCCACTTCGAACGGGAATATGACATACATCTTCTCTATCAGCCGCTTTATCGTGGGCACGCGCCATTCCTTCCAGGCCCAGACCTTGGGCGAGATGTAGTAGAAAGTCCTTATGCCTAACCGGTGGGCCTCCTTGGCGATCTTCAGGTTGAAACTAGGATAGTCTATGAGAATCAGGCAGTGCGGATGAGCCAGCCTCAGGGCATTCTTGGCGTGCGACAGGTTGTCGAAAACTTTGCCTATGTGGCGTATCACCTCGCTGAAACCCATGTAGGCCATCTCGTTGATGTGTATCACCGGGGGATGGCCTGCTACAGCGGCCATCGAGTCCCCGCCGAGAAATACGAAGCGGGCGCGGGAATCCCGTTTCTTGATCTCGGCCATAAGACCCGCTCCGTGTATGTCGCCGGATGCCTCTCCGGCTATGAGGAAGTAGCGCATAACTTTTCAATAAATGGTTTTGTCTGACTCAGACAGAGCAAATGCATAACTTTTCAATAATAAGTTTTAGTCTGATTCAGACAGAGCAAATATCGTCAGAATCCATGAAATCTGCAAAGATTTCGCCAAAAATCCATCAAACCACCATTCTGCATCTTATTAAATCTACTCAAAATCCATTAAACAATCCAATATTTGCCAATTTATTCATTTATAATGTTAAAATTTAGTTAAATTCAATATTGAATATTGCTTCTGACGTTTGGAAGTATTACCTTTGCCTCAGCGTTTAAGGCTGATAGGTTTCAGTCAGTGATTTGGTGAAAAACAACCCCGTGTATATAAACCTTTAATATTAATCTTTAAAATCTTAATCTGCTATGACAGTCAGAAACAAAAACCCCGCCCATCCATCACCCCATTAGTAGGGACGTGATTCTTAACGTCGGCCCCGAACCACCTAATCACTAATAGAACCACCTCATCACTAATAACTCTGACCTAAAACCTAAAAAGCCTCATCACTAGTCACTCTGACTTAACACCTATAAACGCTATCACCAATTCAATCAGGGCCCTGATTCTTAATCTAAAAACAAACCAATTAATCATTTAAATAACTATGAGACATATCCTAATCAGCATTTTCTTGCTCGTTCCTCCCCGTCCTTGAGACATTCATGAAAGGGAATAAAAATTCTATCAGGCCGCACCACCTCGCGACCTGATAGAAACTTTCAATGCGAATTCATGCCTGTCGATTTAGACGGCCGTTTTTCTATTTAGTTTCTTCTATTTTGTTATAATCCTGAACACTTTCGGCTTCGTCGCGCTGACGGACCTTCTTTCCACCCGAGAAACGCCATGTCAGGGTAAATGAAAACGATGTCGTCTTCGTCGAATTACGATAATACGACGTGTATCCGTCGCCTGTTGTTCTGGATTTGCGGCCTTTTGCCCATATGGTCGATTCCAGGGAAAGACGCAGTTTGTTGTCACATAGCGATTTCCAAAGCGAGGCTTTTACATTCCCGACCGGACGCCACGAATAGTTCTCAAAACTCATGCCCGTCTCATAGTATGCATTGAGTGAGCCTCCGAATGTCGGGGTAAAGTTAAAATTATTGTCCCACCAGAATTTTCCGCACCATTTTCCTTTAAGTGTCTCTGTCTTGGAAACGAATATATCCTTCATGGCCGAGGTCTGGAATTTTGTTTTCCACCATTTGGTTGGAGAATAGGAGAACTCGACACGTGCCGCGAACAGGTCTCGGTATCTTCCGTTTTCCGGTCTGGCCCATGTGATATTTTGATTTTGTGCGTCGACTCCGTGCTCATAATATATGGGCTTTGTCATATGGACGTACATGAGCACCATGGAGATATGTGAATCGAAAGCGAAATTTGCCATTGCCTCATGCTGTATCGGCGTGCTTAGATTCGGGTTGCCGCTTGTGTAATGATATGGGTCGGAGTAATTCTTATAATTGTTTATCACGCTGTAAGGCATTTCGTCTACGCTGCACTGGTATATAAGTCCGAACATTCTTCCTTTCTGAGGGTCAGCCATCCACATAAGTGAGGCCTGGGGACAAAGATAGAAATCGTCGAATGATGTCCTGATTCCGGATGTACGGACATCCATGCCGTTGTATTGCAGGGTCATTCCCGCACTATACATCATTTTCTTAGCCATTCCGGAAAAATTGGCATAGCCCGATGTGACGTGCGCGTCAGCATTGTTTCTCAGTTCATTGTTCCGGTCATTGTAACGGATATATCGGTAGAATGCACCTCCTTCCAGTTTATTCGTCGGAGAGAAACTATGGGTATATTTGGGGAAGAACTGGAACATATTGATTTTTTCCTTAGTGCTGTTCTCTGAGTTCCGGATACCGTTTATATCGTATTTTTGGGTCAGGTGATAATTCCTGAAATAGTAGTCACCGGTTACCTCTAGCCTTGATCCTTTGTCATCTGTATCTAAAATATATTTTGCCACAGTCTGTTGAGAAAAATTACTCTCGGGACCTGAAAGTTTTTCCTCGCTTTCCTGTCTGCTTTCATCACCTTTCAGAAATGTCTCCACAAGACTTTTCTGATTGTTTCTTGTGGTAAAGTTCCCGATATATTCGGAAATGGCAACTGTGGAACGGCTGTTTATCTCATAACTGAGGTTAAGACGATTGGTAAACCTGTTGGACCACGAACGGATCTTTGAGAACATGTTTGTCCGTCTCCCGGAATCGTAAAGATAGTCATTATGTTCGTCTCCCAGTAGTTGGTGGTTCTGATAGATGGCGTAATAGTTTAAAGTCCATTTGCCAGAACTTGCGGCAACGACAAAAGTCGGAGAACCGAAGTTATAGCCGTAGGAGGCCAAGGCTTCTGCATTCAGTCGGAGATAGCCTGAATAACCTCCGTCACGAACCTTTTTTGTTGTGATACGTATGACGCCACCTTTTTCTGTAGCGCCTTCGCCCGTGGCGATGTAATCAACCTCGATTTTCTCTATATTCTTCGGAAGTATGGCGTCAAGTTCGTCCTGTGATGTAATCTTGAATCCGTTGACATATATAACCGGGAATCTTCCCAGAACACTGATTTTGTTTTCCGACACACTTATTCCGGGAAGGAAGGCGAACAAGTTCTGAGCAGTATTGCAGTTGTCAAGTCCTGTACCGGAAGGATTGAAACTGTAGCCATGTGAGTTGTTTATGATGCGGCTACCAACAATGTTCACCTCTTTGAGTAATTGCTCATCTTCCTGCATTGTGATGGTTCCGACGTCTGTCTTGCCATCCAGATTGTGATACAGGCTTTTGTAGCCGATATACGAAAACATCAGCATGCCGGCATCGCTTCGGTCTGGCAGTTCAAACTGACCGTCCTCCCGGGTAGTAGTTGCCTCAAGATATGCAGAGTCTGCCTTTGACAACAACACTACATTGGCCCCGGGAAGGGGAGCATTATTGTTATCTACCACACGTCCTTTAATAGTTTGGGCGAAGGAAAATGTCGAACAGAGAAGAGCAAATAAAATAAGTGTGATTTTTTTCATTTTTTGTTTTGAAATTTCTTTAGTGGATGTGGCTTACTTAGAATAATGATGCAAAATTACGATGGCAAAGTTTCACCCTCCAAAACAAAAGTTTCATATTTTAAAAATTCCTACCAGGATAAGTACCTGCGAGTGTGACTGTTATATTTTAAGTAAAATTGTATTTTGGAACAGGCTGCTTAAAACTTTCATCTATTGGAATCCTATCTTAGATTTTTAAGGAGTTTACGGACGTAGATTCCGATGTTGGTCTCGTGCTTGTCGATGCCGAGTTTCTTTCGGATGGCGCTGCTGATATTGACATGGCTGCGCTTCTTCATGTAGTTGCCGACCTCCTTGCCACGGAGGCCGATGGCATAGAGACAGACATAGTTGACCTCGTCGGGAGTGAGGCCGTGCTCCTCGAAATACTGGATGAAGCGCGGATGCGAGACCTGAAAGGCCATGCGGTTGGAGTTCATGAATTCGTCGGTGTTTTCGGTGAGTTCACGTACCCAGATGTCGTAGGGTTTGCCGTACTGATCGTTGTCGGTGATGTAACTTGCCAGGAGGGAGTTGAGCATCTCGATGCGAATCCGGATGGCCTGCTGGACTTCGGAGGGAATCTCCTCGGCTGTCTCCAGAAGGTTTTTCAGGCTTTCGCTCTCATTCTCGAGAGTCTCAACGCGATGGGCAAGATTCTCGACCTCGAGTGTCTTGTTGTCTCTTTCCAACTGGAGATTTCTATTCTCGAGCGAAAGCCGTTCAAGCTCGGACTTAAGGTTCTCGTTCTCGAACTGAGCGGCTTTGGCCTTCTGAACGGCCAGGTCTTTCTTAACCTTGTTGCTTCGTGCCAGGAGGTACAGAATAAAAGCAAGCATTATAAAGAATGCTATTCCGCCAATGCACGCCCATATTATTTTATCTTTTTTACGAGCATCTTCCTTGGCCATAAGTTCTATTCTGTGCTTTTCGGCTATAGATTTTGATTTTTGTTCAAATCTATAGTAATTAATGGTATCCAACTTATGTGTATAATCCCAATAAACTGAAAAAGCATCTTTATATTCTCCCAAATCCCTAAGAACATAAGATGATATTGACTGAAACTTCAGTGTATCATATCCGACTTTGCTATCATCTACAGAGCGGAGAATAGCCTTGGCTTTTTCATTCTCGCCCAACTTGTTATAAGCATAGGCGAGATTCAGTGTTCCATAAGTATCATATTCTACATTATTCTTTTGATTGTCAATTAGATTACTTATTTCATCCTTGGAACCAAATATCATGGCATGAGCCAGCCTATGACCTTGAAAAACTTGATTCTGAGTGTCGTCAAGGGAAGTGAATTTATTGCAGATTTTGAGAATGCTGTCTGCCCTGAGGCTGTCCTTGACTATGATTGAGCCGTTCAGGGCCTTCAGAAGACAATCGAATTCAAGGTACTTGTTATTTTGTGATTTATAGATATCTGCCGCCCGAAGACAGTTGTCGGTATAACCGGCATAGTCATAGAAATCCTGATATAAAATCGCCTGAGCGACAAGTGCGCGCCAAGCATAGGGAGTCGGTGATTCCATGTGTGTTGTCAAGGGCACGGGTAAACGAACTCAGGGCATTGTCATGGTTGCCTTGGTTGAGGTATATGACACCCTGATAGTAATAGGTGCGGAGTTTCTGGTCGGGGGTGCCGTCCTCGAGATAGTAGTCGATGGCGGGGCGTAGGACATCGAAGGTGGTAGTGTCGATATAGTTCTTGTCGAGGGCCATGGACATGAGGAGGGCGTAGCGGGCGCGTCCGGCATCTGAGCCGAGGCCCGAGGTGTCGACACGGCGGAGCACGGCGAGGGCGGAGTCGGGATGCTGCTCCATGAGAGCTTCGGCTCGGTCGAGGGCGGCGTCCTCGCCGGACCGGGAGCAGTCCGTAACGCAAAGAGCCAACAATATAAGCAAGAGTGTGAGAAGATGTCGCATAATGAAAATTTACCACGAAGTTACGCAAAATTTTTCAAACATGCGAAGTTTTAAGTCATGGCGATAGGAAATATGCGGAGAGGGCAGAGTGATTGGGCGTCAGGCAGTGAAACGGGGAGGTTGCAGGAGTAGAGGTTGCGGGGATGGATGGATTTTTGTAATTTTGCGGTTGAAAACGGAGTCAGTGATGATTCCCCTGAAAGTTTAATATTTGGTACTATGCAAGGAACTGATCTAAAGAACAAGGTTTTAGGTTTTGTGTGGCAGCATCTCCTGCTTCTGGTCTCGCTGTTCTTCATGACGTTCGGGGTGTCGCTGTGCGTCCGCTCGGGTCTGGGCAGCGGCGTTATATCGGCTATACCGATGGTCATGTCACTTGCAGGGGAGGACGGTCTGGCTCCGGGCCTCAGTATCGGGGAATATACATATATAATGAATGGCGTTTTTGTCGCGCTGCAGGTTCTGATTATGCGTAGGGCTTTTGAGCCGGTGCAGTTGTTTCAACTGCTGGTGGGATTTTTCTTCGGGTACATGCTCGACGTTAATATGGCCGTCACCTCACTCATTGATTATGATAGTGTTACGGCTCAGGTGGCAGCCCAGCTGGCGGGTTGTACGGTTCTGGGGGCGGCTATCTCGTTCGAGATACGATGCGGCTCGGTGACGATGCCCGGCGAAGGCATTCAGGTGGCAGTCAGCAAGGTTACGGGCAAGCCGTTCCCGACGGTAAAGATCTGCATCGACACGCTGCTTGTGGTAATAGCGACAATCATAGGATTTATCTATTTCGGCCGGTGGATGTGGAATGTGGTTGGCGTCGGCACGCTGTTCGCAATGTTCTATGTGGGCTGCGTGGTGAGATTCGTGGCGAAACGGATAGGATGGTTTGACCGACTGCTGGCATACCGTCCGGGGTTCCGCCGCTACATCTACGGTCTGGCACGGTTCATCTATCCGCGCCGGTGGTAGACTGATCGCACTTCCGCACATAATAATGAACTTTATGTTCGATGGCGATGTTTAATGAGTGACAGCGGCAATGTCGTCACTGTCATTAATCTAACAGAATCATGCTAAGTACAGAATATAAGTTCGGAGAAGTTCATTGCCTCTGCAGCCAGATTCAGCCAGCAGAAGACAAGGTGCAGTTCAGAAGCATTTTCAGCAATGCCAACGGAGGCGTTGTCATGGTGGCGCTCAAGGCCGGTCAGCAACTGGACACACATACGGCCCCGGCCGAGGTCATGGTGAATGTGCTGGAAGGCGAGATAGAGTTCACGATGGTTGACAAAGTACACACTGTCAAAGCGGGAGAATTCCTGCTTATGGGTGCAGATGTGCGACACAGCGTATCGGCCAAGTCAGACGCGAAAGTGATGCTCGTAAAAATAAAACCGTGATCCATTGACCCAAACAATTCTGTCAGCATCACCCCATAAGCAACATAACTGACAATATTTGTGATAAATAAGAATGGCTGTCCTGCTTTGCGGACGGTCATTCTTATTTATACATAGAACCATAGTTGACCTGGAAGAATATAATGGGATTTGGCGGGTTGGAAAGAATGGTGTAATTTTGGGGCTGTTTTTGAAAATATCACATAGCGACGTAAAACCATTCGAACCGACGAGCCGGGATAGACCCGGCACACGAGGTACAATCAATCTTACAAAGAAAAATGAACAGACTATTTATGATGCCTGTCAGGCATGTATCAAGGAGAACGCTAAAGAGATTGTTTGCAGGTACAGCATTGGCCATGGGGATGCTAAGCGCGACCGCACAAGTCAATGTACAGCTGCATTACGATTTCGGCCGTATGATGAATCCGCACAGCGAAAAGGACCGCCAGCAGGTGACAGCGACGCTCGAGCAGTTCCGTCCCGACCGTCTTGGCAGTACATTCTACTTCGTGGACTTTGACTTCTACAGCAAGGGCATGAAAGGGGCGTATGTCGAGTTCGCGCGCGAGTTCAACATCCGGAATGGCCTGGCAGCCCATATAGAATATAACGGCGGCCTGACATCGGGCCACTCGTCGGAATACGGAAGTCAGTTCCAGCATTGCCTACTTGTTGGTCCGGCCTACAACCTCGCAAGCAAGGACTTCAAACGCACACTCAGTCTTCAGGCAATGTACAAACAGTATTTCGAGGGACAGGACAACAAGGCTTATCCAAGTTTTCAGGTGACAGGAGTTTGGGGGCTGACTTTCGGAAGAGACGACATGTTCACCTTCAGCGGATTCGTAGATATATGGCGTGACCGCCGCGCAAGCGACGGTCACATAAGCCTTACGGTATGTTCGGAACCGCAGTTCTGGTTCAATCTAGACAGCCTGAAAGGAGTGTCGGGAACAGGACTGAGTCTCGGTACCGAGGTCGAGGTCAGCAACAACTTCATCGTGCCCGCCGAAGGTCACCGCACTTTCTTCTGCAACCCGACGCTGGCCGTGAAGTGGACGATGGGCAATCCTTTCTGATCAGGGACGCTGAAGCGTGACGGCCATAATGCCGATGACAACATCGGGTGACATCGTCTCGAGCGTCAGCGATGCCAGAGGACGTAGCGGGTCAACGGGAATGTCAAGAAGACAGGCCGCGCCGCCGGGAATTGTCCGGCGGTCGGCCTTCGGTTTTTTCTCAGCGGGGTTGGTCGAGATATAGAAGCCGTTGGCGTCCCTGTCGCCCTTATCACCGAGACCGAGGGCCTCAAACAGATTCGCGCTGACAAGGCCGCTTCCCAAGTGCAGACGCTGTAGTCCTGAATCCGCGCCCTTGGCAAAAGCATAGGCATCGCTGTAATAATCCTGCTCTATGGGAGCGAAATTGAAAGGAGGAATCAGAGGAACAACCGTCTCGTCCGAACCGTCTGCGTAACGAATACGAATGACGGCGTTCTCGATGTTGGCCTGCATGTGGTTTGTCGAACCGGCGAGCAGGAGGTAGATATGTTCTGCCTTGCCATCAAGAGGCACTGAAACCGAATCGGGATAATTGTCCCAAAGGGTCGTGTAGGCAATGTTGTGTCCTTCAGAAGGCATAGCGAAAGACACACCTGAAGGAGTAGTCAGCGGCCCTCTGCTGAGGATACTGCGCAAAGTGCTGTCGTTAATCTCTGCGGTAATATCAGGGTGGCACCACTCACCTATACCCTGCCTGGGAATCTGGAGGGTGGTTACAGAAGGACGCGGAGAAAGATATTCATTGTTGAATATATCAGAGACATTGGCGTTATAGCTACCTGTCAGATCTACGGTCTCACATTTGCCTGACTTAACATCATCAAAACCGCCTGTAAGGGCAACGCCATTCTCAGTCGAGACAGCGGCGACTTCAGGCAGCCACCATGAGATGTCACCGTCCTTGACCTGGGTAAAGTTTACCGGGCCTTCGGCTCGGGTGAGACCGGTCGGGTGAGGAACAAGTTTCGAAGTACCCTTGATGACGATGTCAAGTTCAGGGTCTGTACCTGCCTCTATTGAAATTCTCGGCATACCGATAGAGTTCTCGGCACTTGCCCAGACCGCAGGCTTGCCGTTGACGGTCACTGCGTCGACTGAAGTCACAGGGACAGTCAGGACAAGGGGAACGGTCCGCCCATTCTTCATATAACGGTTGGAGACATGATAAGCAGTGGTGTTGCCATCGCGCCTGAATGAATAGGAAATGTCAGGAAGGTCGACAGAGGCCGAATCCCAATCGGACGGGAAACCCGGGACTAAAGAGACTCTTGCATCGGATGACAGCAGATCAGGGCGGATTCCGAAGAGACCTTCGGTCAGAGCACGGCTCCAGACACCCACAGGATCGGCGAAATCGCGGTAACATTCGCCGCGAGCGGCATCGTAGTAACTGATCTGACCGAAATTCAATGGCGACGCGCCAAGATACATATTGTCTGCAACAACTCCCTTCATCAGCGCGTATGCCTCGTCGGCACGTCCGGCCTGCCAATAGGCAAGGGCTGTATGAATGACCTCGGCGATAGCGACATTGTTTATACTCCAGGAATATGGCTTCCAGTCAGTCGTCGATATCGTAAACAGATCTTTTTCCATTCCCTCTCCAACAACCGGAATGCGTGGTATGACGCTATCGACGTAGACTGTAGCGGCATAATTGCGGAACGGGTCAGCGATCTCGGAATCAACAGCATGGTAGACTGTCCACAAGGCAGCCGACGGATGGAGTCGCTTATGACCGCCATATTCGCGATATTCGGCCCAATGTCCCTTCTCGGGAACCCAGAGCACACTGTCGATGGCACGGCCAATGGCCAATGCCTCATCGCGATATGGCTCAGGATCCTCGCCAATGGCCTCGGCAACCTGAGCCGCCAGAGTGTTGGCGAAACAGTTATATGCCGAAGAATGGGTCACAGGTCCTCCGCCGTAATACAGGGCATCACTCGCCCAGATACAGCAATTCGCATCGTAAAGGTGGTCACCGTCCGGATCGAAATTCAGTTTTTCCCAAGCGAGATGCCTCTTCACGACAGGGAAAAGAGAACGCATGGCCGAGGTATCGCCAGTAGCACGAAAGTGGCGCATCATGGCGTCGATATAGACCAGGTTCATGTCGTAGTGCGACATCTCTTCAGTGTTGCCAGGTCGACGGCATATGTAGCCGTTGCTGTACATCGGTGTTCCCCACTTATGAACACCACGCGCCAGATTCTTGGCCGTATCCTGCTGCGGATGAGGGAATATAGCCGGACGGTCGACAATCTGGTTACGGGCGTAGGTATTGAAGTGCACAAGCGCACGGTCATGACGGCCTATCGCGTCGCCGACATAGGCTCCGCGCCAGCCAAGATGGGGAGTGCGCCAGCCTATAGAGCCATGCAGCCATGCGTTGCCTCCCCAGATGCCGTCAGCCGCAACCGCCAGGGCACCCGCAATGGGATTCAGGAATGAATCGGGGGTAGAAAAACGGAATGTGGAGGTCAGTTCGGAACGTTCCTTCTCGGCCTTCGCAAGAAGCTCCGCACCATTTCCCGATGGGAGATCTCCCTTAGGGGAAAGTACAATGTACTTCGTCTGGCCCGGCTTAAGTTGAATCGTGCCCTCATAATACGGAGTAGCAGTAATAGTGTACGACCTGGCCGGAATCAACAGCGAAATATGCCTACGTTCCTTCTTGCCGTACTCAATTGTGACCTTATCCTTGTTCACCTTATATATATTGCCTGCGCAATACTCTGGCCTGAGGTCAAAGCAGGTCGGATCGTCGACGCCGAGGTCTCCCTCACGGTGAAATTTCTTGTCTGCGACACCACCGAAACGAACCGGAATGTCGACCGTCCTGGAATTGGTATTATGTATGGCCCAGACGGCGAAATCAGTGTCACGGCCGACCTGGACCTCAACGGTCACCCCACCCTGCTCATAGTCCATGCGCCCAGGCGTGTACCGGGCGATGCAGTCACCGGCAGGCAGAGTCAGGCGAAGATTACCTCCCATACGGGGGAGATAGACACCAAACTCAGGCATGTCGGAGCAATCGACACGGAAACCGGAATGCGCACCGTAGAGTCCACGGTTGAAACGGGCCTGACCATTGACCGCGACAGCGGATAGTCCATCTGGACGGTAATGCGCCGGCCGCATCCCGGCATTAAGCATGAATAAAGTCTGGGATAGGAATAATAAGACTATACCGATTCGAAACATATTAATGTCTATGTGGTGAAAGAAATCTTAGAATTGTCAGATGATCAGGGAAGAGGCTTGATGCCTTCCCACTTCACGTTCCACTTACCGTTTTTCGGGAAGCCTGGATTGACTTCCTTATTGCCATCCCAACCGGCTGTCATCAGAGCCACAGCGGTAAGCAGACCGCCGTTACCGGGAAGATAGCAGCGAAGACGGCCGTCCTGATAGTTGTGGCCATTGGGAAGATAGGTGTTGGTGCGCTGATCCATCAGCAGAGCGTTTACGGCCTTTTCGGGATGACCCAGACGTGTCGCGTTCATGGCTGTTGTCGGGAAATCCCAGCCCCAGGTCTCGTCCCAGTTCCAGTTGGAATAAACCCAGTCGAAGGTATTGTCCATGATGTCGGGTTTCTCGAGACCGCTTGAAGGCAGTACGCCGACAGCCGCGAGCACAGCCATGTGGTCGGAAGTCAGACGTATGTTCGAATATGTGTCAGTAGCATTTTCGGCGGCGAGATAGAGGCTGTCCCTGGATGCAAGAGGCGAAAGGCCATCGATAATCTCATCCCAGAGGGCGACACGCGGCTCACCCTTGCGCTCACGCCATTTCTGGGCAGTCTGGAGCGCGAAGTGCCAGTATGAGAGTTCGAAAGGAGGATTGACTGTAGTTGAAGCCTTGAGGGTTTCCTGAGCGGGTATACAACCACGGAGAATCCAGCGGCCAGTCGAATCCTTCTCGGCAAAATCGGCCATGAACTCGGCGGTGCCCTGAACGAGAGGATAATATTTGTCAATCACGGCAGAATCGTTATCCGCACGATAGGCGAGTTCTGCAAGATAAATCAGATGAGGCTGCTGCCAGATGAGGAATGAGCCGACACTCGAAGGTGCTTCCTTGCCCGAAGGGTCGGTCATCTTCATCCAACGCAGACCCTTGAAACCCTGTCGGGCGGCAATGTCGCGGGCCACATCCTCTACCTCATGATACCAAGGCAAAGTACGGTTGAGCAGGTCCTCGTGACCGTATAGAGCGAACTGGGCCTGATGCCACCATATCATCTCCATGTGGAACTTGCCGAACCACGAATTGTAAGTAAGGCCAGTCTCCTGAGGAGGAGTATCACCGGCACACTGTATGGCAAGAAGATATTGCGAAAGGACAACACGACGCTCGAGTTCCTTGGCCCGGGGGTCAGTGCAATCACTGAAATCAACGACACCGCCTTTTGTCCAGAAATCCTTCCAATAATCTGCCGAGGATTTTTTTACCTCATCAAGAGGAAGGTTCGCGGCAAGCGGTTCAGACGTGGAATACTGGGCCGTAATGCTCCAATTGTCAGAACCCGGAGTCAGAACAAATGTATTTCGGCCCTGCATGGCAATCTTTGCTTTTCCGGTCCAGGTCAATGAAACATAATATGTTGTTGAGTCCAGAGTATGACGGAGTATTGCCGAATTACGGGTAGACTTTACAATCTCGGTAAGATGCGAGTCGTCTTTCGTCCAGTCGCAGCCATCATCGCAATGCTTTCCGGTGGGATAAGGCAAACGTAAAGCCACCGGTGTCCTGTTGGGGTTGGAGATGGATGCGGCGAATTCGTCAATGTTCGGATCAACATAAGAACGGACGGAAACGGGTTTGCCGTTAAGTTTGTAATCGGAACGAATCTCACCTCTCCACATGTCAAGTGTCTGGTCGATATCAGTAATCGATGCTGGATTCAGACCCAGGAAGCCTAAAGCGCCAAGATGCAGGCGATGCGGGTTCACACGGTACCAGTCAGAGGCAAATTTGTTTCGAGAATTGTCCTTGTACTGGATTGCATACAGTTCCTCTCTGCCTCGGCCAAAATCATAGGCACGCAGGGTTTCCTCAAACTTATAGTTTTCAGGATTTGCGAAACTGTGCCAACCCCAGTCGGACTGTGTGCCAAGAGGAACACCCTTGCTGTACAGTTCGGGGAAGGACTGCAGGCCAGTGACATCGACCGTAACGGCAAAGCCGCCGTTTCCTACAGAAAGCGAGGCAAGTGTATCGATTGATGTAACGTGAGGATTATTCCGCTCGACCAGAGCGTAGCGGTCGATTTTTCCGTCTGCAAAACATGTTCCCGAAACGAGGACAAGTGTCGCCAGAGATATATTCTTTAGTTTCATGATGAACTAGAAATCAAAGTTTTTTAAGGTTAGGAATTTTGTTGTTCAATACAAGGAGATTCAGTCCAGTTTGTAGACTTCTGTTCCGGCAAGAAGGAAGCAACCGGTTCCGTAGTCGTCGAAATCAGGCTTGGAATCGTAAGCGACGGGCTGACCGTCCTTGGGCTCCTTGCCTGTTCCCTGAACATATCCCAGATAACCGTTGGGGTGAACCGCGTCATTGACCATGGCGTTCCATGACTTGGCGATAATCGGCATATATTTGGCACGGTCAAGAATACCGTGACGCACACCCCAAGCCATGCCATAGACAAAGAGAGCGGTGCCTGTGATTTCCTTGCCCCCGAAGTTCGATGGGTCGTGCATGCTGACATTCCAGAAACCGTCCTCACGCATACATTTGACGGCGGCCGCACACATGTCCTGAAGATCCTTCACATAGACCGCACGGTGGGGATCGTCTGCCGGAATCTCGTCAAGAACGCGCACGAGTGCGGCTACTACCCAGCCGTTGCCACGGCTCCAGTAAAGGTTCTTCCCGTTAGGCTCCTTGTAAGGCGGCACGAAATCCTTGTCTCGCCACCACAGACCGTCCTTCTGGTTGTAAAGACCTCCTGCGAGTTGGTTACGTGTGTACTCGTACATCTTCCATGCCTTTTCGTTATAACGTGGATCACCTGTCACGCTGGACAGTTTTGCCAGCAGAGGCATACCCATCTGGATGGCGTCGATCCATGTCCAGTCATCGACCTGGGGCGTATTGACAAGCATATTCATGCAGGCCTTGGACTTGGTGAGCATCTTCGGCTCACCGGCAAGTCTATACATATCGACATAGGCCTGTCCGCAGGCATAGTTGTCAGCATTGCGAGTGTATGTCTCGCCACGGCGCATATCCCAGTTGAATCCATCTCCCCACTTATATACGTAATCGTAATAGCGGTTGTCTGGATAAATCGAATACAGAGCCATGAGACCCTCAAAATAGACGGCACGCGTCCATAGATTTGCCTCATACACTCTCTTGCGGCCCCAATAAGGTATTCCCAGGAGTGGATCAGGGTGATTCTTCAGGTAATAATCGTTTACCGTAATCAGAGTCTTTAGGATGTCGGCACGCGGAGGCAGTTTGTCCGACACCTCGGCAGTTTTTGCGGAAACCGACGCCGGGATAAGCATCAGTACAGCAAGAATAGATAGTGCAAGTTTCTTCATGTTATATTATTTTTATTGATTTTTCAAAAGGATATATTAAAGATTTCTCATGGGTATGAGCCTTACCGTGGAATTAAGTCCCGAAGGCACGACATCCCAGTCACCGAAACTGAATTCGCGGGCATTAGTGACACTGGCAATATTAGCGTTCTTGAATATGCGCCACTCGACCCCACGGCGCTCGTAATCGGCTATGCGGTTGGCATCAAGGTTTGTCACGTCAATATCTATTGTATTCTTTCCGGGGCGTAGGAATGAACCGATGGATAAACGGAAAGGAACACACCATGCCGTACCGGCATACTGTCCGTTGACATAAACCCGGGCAGTCTCACGAACGTCACCTAGGTCAATCACCCAGTCATCCGCGACAACTCCCGACGGCATCTCGAAGGTATTGGAGTATCGTCCAGTCCCACTGTTGACCTTCATGACTGAATCAGGCAGACTGGTCCATGCTGTCAGAGTATCGGTATTGAAAACACCAGCGACATGAGGATTGCTTCGTGTAAAAGATATTCTCCACCCATGGTCAAGAGCAACAGGTTCTCCGGCCACTTCCTGATAAATCCATGGGGTGCCGGATTCTAATTCAGGATAAGTCTTCAACAGAAGTGTCTCGCCCGGTTCAAGTTTAAGTCTGACCTCTGCTTTACCGGAAACATTCTGACGCAAATCGGCCATTCCTGATTTTCCTGTCAGTGGATCGAAAATGACGGCGGATTCTGCCGGCGTGGCCAGTTCTGCCCAGCCATCGAAAGGCCTGTTGCACAGCAGAGACAGGAAATAGTTGTATCCGCCCGCTTCGTTACGGCGCCGGATCATGCTCACGCCACTCTTGCGCAAAGGCTCAGCCATGACACCGGAAAAAGCAAGCGCCCCGGCAAAATCAGGAGCGAGAACAATTCTGCCTTTGCCGAAATCAACGACTTCAACACTGTCAATTGTTTTGGACGCAGAGACCGGAATCTTTGAGATTATGTCTGAAAACTCCTTTCGTCTGGATTCTATTTTCCCAAGGCCGGGGACATCCTGTGGAAGATTACCTACGAATATCAGCGAGGCGCCCCCGGAAGCCATGTCCAGCAATTTACGCAGAGTCTCAGGCTGCATCAGTCGTGTCGGCGGCACTATGACCGCACGGTAGTTGTTACCGCCACGCGATAGTATGCGTCCGTCGGACTGAACCGAAAGCGAGTCAATCAGGGCGTCCGAAAGATAATCCAAATCATAGCCCTCGGCAATAATGTCATTTACAGCCTTTTTAACGCCAGGCATTGTCTTGTACATGCTGTGTATGGCGAACATCAGGTACGGTTTATTCTGTACGTTGTTCCACAAATCCTCAATAGGAAAATATAGCAGAAAATCCGTATCCGGGTGTCCTGCTGAAAGGAAGGCCTGATTGCGTGTAAGATATTTCATCAAGCCTGGAGTATCTTCCCATAGAGCATTGGTCGGCGACATATTGATGGAGGCGTAGAACAGCCATCCGGGGAACTCAACGTCTTTAGGCGAGTATGGCGCACCGTGGAAATATATGTGGTTTACACCCGATGTCAACATCTGGTCCAGTTCGGGTTTGGCGCGAGACAGCGAGGTACGGAAATGTTCGGTCAGCCATGTTAGGCTCTCTGCAGAAGTCAGCGGCTTGCCGGCAATGTGCGCGGCTGATGATGCGAATTTGAGAACCGCTGGGTCGGCATCGCTCGGACGGGATGGACCGGGGTCTGCAAGTCCGGGGATGTCAAAGTCGCTCATGCCAAACGACTCGATTTCCGGAATATCGACGGCGGCGTACAGGTCAAGTATATTGGCGGGCGAACCATGGCTCTGATTACGTATCCTCGCTCCGTGACTATGCGCCCAGTCGTTCCAGACCCTGGTGAAATTCTCATATAGAATCCGCCCAAGTGTACGGCGGTAGTCCGCGAGTACACGACCGCGCAAATCCTTATCTTTGGTTATTGTAGTGTCGCCAATCAGTTCGGGGATGTATTCCTCGAGTTTATATCCGTTGTCTTTATGGAATTCATCAAGAAGGTTCCCGCTCCAGTCTGAACCGTATACCTCAAACGAGTCGTTAAAAAAGGTATTGGGTATAATGCCGTCCCGACCGGCAAATGCACGATCGAAGCGTGAAAGGTAATTCTTGATGGCTAACGAATCATAGTGATTGACTACAAGGCCCTCGCCACCCGGCGCAGCACGTTTCACCTGCTGGAAAGTGCGTCCCATGAATATCGCATAAATTTTCCAGTCGCGGCCTTTGGGTGCGCGCCATTTGAGAATGCCTTTTTTGGAATCAAAATATCGAGTGATGTCTTCCCGGCGATTTCCGCTTACAGCCATTACGCGCTGAAGGACGGCGACAGGCGGCTGCCTGGCGTCCCTGACTTTGAGCGGTTCTTCCAGTTTCTTGCCGCCTTCAAGATTCCATGATTCCACAATCAGTTTCGGAGCACTGTCGTCCACTGTCACTTCGGGGCCTCCGAATGGCCATCCTGTACCGTTGTTCATGTCAACCTGCAGTCCAAGCCTGCGGGCCTCGTCCGTAACATGACCCAGCATATCCATCCATCTTGACGATAGATACTGTATATCATTACTCTCGTTACCCTTAACACCATATATAGGTGTGATTTCAACACCGCCAAGGCCTTTTCGGGCAAACTCCTCGAGGTTATATGTCAGGCCAGTGGAATCAACGGCACTTCCATGCCACCACCAGCGCACAAATGGCCTGTTCTCGATTGTTTCCGGGTACCAGTCTGTCACACCTGCAAGCGCCGGACCGACAGAAGCGGCTATAGCCAAAGCAAGAGAATAAACCTTTGAGTTTCTCATGTCTAACAATTGGTTATGGGTTTATTTGCAAAATTACGAATTTTTTCAATTAAAGTGAGGTTTTCATTCTGAGTTTCCGCGTATTGAAACCCGGGGCCGATATAACAAGCACGACATCACCCGATTTGTCCCCTGACCTAAGAATCACTGAGCAGGTTCCATTATACAGGCGCCTTTGATTTCCGGTCATGGATTCTTCGCTGCAGATATCGCCGTTTACGACACCGACAATTTCCGCAGGTCCCTCAACGGCAAAACTTACTTCCGCGTCCTCACCCAAGACTTTCCTGCCCCTGGAGTCAACAGCCTCGACAACAATATGCTGAAGGTCTATGCCATCAGCCTTCCATTCAGGATTGTCCGATGTTACCCTAAGTGATTTTGCCTTTCCTGCTGTCTCAAGGGTATGCATGGCGACAGGTTTCTTGATTCCCTTGTGGTATGCGATTGCCTCAACTTTCCCAGGCTCCCATGTAATGGAATCCCAACGCATACGGTTACGCCTACGTGAATCGGTAGTGTCATTCTGACGTCGGCCAAGGCTTCTGCCGTTTACCAGCAGTTCAACTTCATCAGCGTTGGTATAAGTATATAGCGACAGGAC
This sequence comes from uncultured Porphyromonadaceae bacterium, assembly GCA_937989585.1. GTDB lineage: Bacteria > Bacteroidota > Bacteroidia > Bacteroidales > Muribaculaceae > CAG-873. The sequence goes on from CALKRW010000065.1 coordinate 100,779, forward strand.
CTGGCCGTCTTTCTGATTCCAGTTTTCAGTCAGTCTCTGTCCACCCATTTTCTCATCATTCCACATGGTAGATTCGGTATCCTCAACAACAGCAATATGCACCAGGGGTTCATCCGCCTTGAAGAAACTGCGCAGGAACCATGCACTGGGCTTTGGCTGAAGCGAGATGTCGAATACTCCCTGCGACCATCCTTTGGCAGGCCATCCGTTGCTTTCGCCGAGATAGTCTATCATCCCCCAGTAGGCCAGACCTACTACTCTGTCAAGGTCCATGTCGAAGAAGTTAGGACCCATATTGGAGGTATTTGCCTCGCTCTGATAAAAAATCATATGTGGAAAACGACGGCTGTCTCCGGGGAAATACATGTATCGGTAATTGTATGAGGCAATGTCTGTGACAAGAGCCAGTGGAGCGGGTATGGAATCCGTTGTCTCGCTGCGGCCACGGGGATGCATGGCAACAGTCACAGGTCGTCCAGTATCGTAACGGTTCAGCAAAATCTTCTGAAGTCTGTATGGTGTCACTCCCCAGTCAGCATAGGAAATATTCCACAGCAACTGCAGTTCGTTCCCAAGGCTCCACATTATAACTGATGGATGGTTGCGGTCACGCTTAATCCATTCCGGAACATCCTTCTGCCATTGCGCGTCCCAGTCCTTGCGGCCTCCACAATACTGTTTAAGCCATTTGTCATACAGTTCGTCAACTACAAGAATGCCGAGTTCATCACAGAGGTCAAGGAACGACTTGCTGTAAGGATTGTGGGATGTCCTGACATGATTGAAGCCGAAGGCCTTGAGCATCCTGAGTCTTTTCTCCATGGCTCGCGGATATGCGGCGGCTCCTAACGCGCCAAGTGTATGGTGGTTGGCAATACCTTTAAGAAGAGTCTTTCTGCCATTGAGTTTAAGGCCGAATTCAGGCGAGTATTCAATCTTGCGGATTCCAAACCGCTGTGACAGTTCATCAACCGGTTTTCCATCCTTGTCTAGCAATGTGAAAGTAGCGGTGTAAAGCGATGGCGATTCAATGTCCCATAAGGCCGGATTTTCTATAACAAGACTGTCGATACGGTATTCCTTTGTTTTCTGCCTAGATTTGAACGCGAGTTCCAAGGTGTCACAGTATACAAGCGTGCCCTGTGGACCGTTGATGCGTGCAGCGACATACATCTTTCCTGATTTACGGGACGAGTTGAATATCTCGGCCTGCAGTACGACCGATGCCTTGTCTGACGACACCTCTGGCGTAGTAATTCTGAAAGGATGACGGGTAAAGTGCATCGCAGGGTTCATAAGGACAATGTTGACATCGCGGTAAAGGCCGCCACCAGTGTACCAGCGTGAATTATCCGGTCTGCCTGTATCGGCCCTGACAGCAATTACATTCGGGCCGTCCCAGTTTAATAATTTTGTAATATCTGTCTCGAAACCCAGATAACCATAATCTGTACTTCCGGCCTTAACTCCATTGACCCATACATCCCCCACAAGCATTATGCCCTCAAAATCCAGAAGAATTATCTTATCCTTCCACTCTCCGGGCGCATAAAAAGTCTTTCTGTACCAACCCGTGACCGGTTCCTTGAAGGCTCGGGCACTCAGACGGCTTTTGACATTGGCGGCCGGATTATTCATATCCGGACGTTCATCCCGTCCGGGTTCGACCCAGGGCTGGGAAATCAGGAAATCGTGGGGAAGATTGACTTTTTCCCAGGCAGTGTCATCAAAGTCTTTGTCAAGGACTCCGACCGTATCGGTCCTGCTGAATAACCATCCACGGTTCAGATTAATTTTCAACCGCGTCTCTGACTTTACGCCAAGGGCATCTGTATTCTCAACCATCATGGTCGGAGTAATTCTATCTGCTAAAGAGAGATTAAATGAACCAGACAAAAAGACAGCCGCAATAAGCGAACCGAGTTTCAATGCTTTCATATAATTTCAGTTTCCCAGGAAATTAAGGTTTTGTTCGAATAAGAGCATTAAGGGAGAAAAATCCATGCAGTCGTTTTGCGAATACAAAGTTAAACAAAATTTATGGATTTACTAATCACGCGTGGTAATTACTTCAGATATATAATAATAACGCACCCCGGAAAGCGGACTGCTCCCGGGGTGACGTATATAAGTTATAAGACCAAGGACTATAGGGCGACCTTGAGGATTCTGGGTGCTACTCTCGCCGAAGACAGGTGCAGCAGCGATATGCCTGCTGGCAGACTCAGCCTCATTGTTGGGGACGTCACAGCCTGGGCGGAAAGAAGACGTCCGTAAACACTGTATACGCGGAGGATCGACCCGACGGCTTCGGGACTTACACTGAGTGTCGAGGTCATGGAATCATAAGTAAATTCACTAACCGCCGTGATATCGCTTACCCCCGCTCCGGAGAAATCGTTCGACATGGCTTCATCCATAAGAGAGGCTAGATAAACCTCAAGAGCGGTATATCCGTCAGCGTTAAGACGATTGTTGTCGGCGACATTAGGGTCAAGTCCGTTCTGAGTCTCCCACGCATCAGGCATACCGTCCTTGTCGCTATCGGCAGGAACTGTGTAGTCAGAGGGATAATCATAGAAACCTTCCGCATCAGTTTCCTTGTCGATGATGCCACGGTTGCTTCCAAGCGATGCGCCATAGGTCGTGCTGCCGTTCTTGACTTCCATGGCGATACGCTGCTCTACTTTGTCACGGTTGACAGTACCTGCATGTTCTACAACATATTCAAACGCATCGTTTGCATTCTGTGTGATGTTGAGCATGTAACGCTCGGGAACATAGGCACCTGTCGCACCTGCGGCCGAATGTTTATACCAGGGAGTGGCGGTAACAATACGCTGGTCCGCGCGAATCTGCGAGAGCGAGTAATGCTCGGCATTCATGCCTTTCCAGTTGTCAGCGGTCTCGGCTGGGAAATTCTCGGCGACATTGCCGTTGACGTACCATTTGGCAGGGCCCCATGAGGTTGCGCCCTCACGGGCATAACTTGAATTTACAAACCACAGTTCACTCTTGCTGGAATTGGCGCCCGGTTTGTAATAATTGTTCATGAAGTTGCACTCGTGAGCGGAGTTGAGTCCGTCATAGGATGAAACAGCCGCAGTATTCTCGCCGCCATAGCATCCTCCGCGTGAACCGTAGTTGTAGTTCACGTTGTTGGCATATTCCATGAATACAACGTTGTCGTCGCCACGCGCACCGTTGAAACGGGGCGAGCGCGAATTGTTGTGGGCGAGAAGGTTGTGATGGTATGTGGCAGGAGAACCGCCCCACTGGCAACCGTAACCGCGGGCACCTTTCGAGTGGCCTGCATTGTAGAGTCCCTCGTGGACGATGGAATGCTGAACTGTGAGGAAGTGGCTGTCGGCAGTATTCATGTTTTCTTCGACAGACCATCCGAATACGCAGTGGTCGAATATGAAGTTCGAGCAGTTCTCGGCACCGCAAGCATTCTCGGCAAGTATCTCGCCGGCCATGTTCTTCTGACCGATGCGGAAACGGACGTTACGGACAATGAAATTCTGCGAGCCGCCGAAGTTGACTTTGTTCCGGCTGATAAGTATGCCCTGGCCCGGGGCTGTCTGTCCGGCAATAGTGAAATCGGAACGGTTGACTCGGAGTTCGGACGCCAGCTGGATGTTTCCGCTTACAGCGAAGGTGATGGTTATAGGTTCGCCCTTATATTGCTGGAAAGCCCAGCGCAGTGTACCGGGAGTGTTGTCATCGGCAAGCGAAGTCACTGTAACGACCTTACCTCCTCGACCGCCGGTTGTATATTTGCCGAAGCCTTCAGCCGAGGGGAATGCGAGCATCGAACGTGCTGACGAAAGGCTGACGCGGGGCGACATGACGCCATGACGCGAGACGGAACGGACAGCATAATCAGCTGACGAGTCAAAATTATCAGTAAAGGAAGGCTCGCTTGTCATGGCAATGAATTCGCCATCCTTATATATAATGTATGCGGCCGCATCCGACTCCCAGTAAAAACCGTCGGGCGTAATCTCGAAATTGGAAGGTGCCGCGGCCCCCTGCAGGATTGAGGCGAAGTCGAAAGACACATTGCTATGTTTGCCGAAAAGGAACTCCGGATTCATATAGGCCTCGACTTCGGCATCGCTTGCCTGGTGTGAGAATGCGGCTCGGCCTGAGACATCTGCAAGGCTGCCGTCAGGATTGATGTTGCGGTATTCGTAGAGCGACGAACTGTTCTCGCTGCCGTTCCATGCGGTCCATCCGGCTTTTGAGATATGGTTTCCGAGGGTGCAGTTCATAAACATGGCACCCGATGTTTCCTTCCATGGACGGCCCAGAGTATAGGCTCCCGGAGCGACACCATCGTCTGCCGTGACGTTACACTTGTTGAAGAACAGACCTGGATAAAATTTCTCGGACGATAGTTCGGGATAGAGCACACGCGTCATGGGCATTCCGCTTTCTGCCGGAGCGGTAATATAACCGCCGCCCTTCACGCAGCGAATCTCACAGTTCTCGAACCATTCGAGACCTCCGTCATAGATAAAGTCGGTCGCACCGCTGACAGTGCAGTCCGTGAAGTAGCCGCGCGCGCCTACATTAGCCTTGTATGTATCCTGATATCCGGAAATGACACAGTTGTTGAAGATGTGTGCGTCGCCGGATGTGTACAAGGCTTCTGCCTGACCGTTATTGCCTGAGGTGTTGCGTATCGTCAGGCCCTGGGCATAGAAACGTTCGGTGAAGACATTCAGGGCGGCGCAATCATTATATGTTTTGTCTGACGAGCCGCCGCGGCTTACTGAAGACGTCAGTATCGTGGTTGCAGGGGCCTCGCCTATGAGACTGATGAAACTACCTGCACTTCCCTTTCGTCCGGCATATATGTTCTCTTCATATACACCCGGACGTATGTAGATAATACCTCGCGATCCTTCGGGAACAGCGTCGATCGCAGCCTGAACTGATGTATAGTTCCCTTTACCCCCCTGGTCTACAACATATGCAACGACAGGAGCATTCTCGTCCGGTGCGGGCTTTACTTTCGAATCCTGACTGTATCCGTACTGGCTGAGATCGGACAGTTCGCCGACGTCGCCCACCGGATTCTCAGTCGCGAAGCGAGCCTGCTCCGCAGTAATCTCGTCACCGAAAATCTGTATCTTGTGGACGCGCGGAGCCTGACGCTGGGCATTGGGGTCCGCATACTGGTTGAAGACAGCATCCTGAACAGGCGCACCCTGTATCTCGCCGTCCCACACACGCCACCTGATGGAAACATCATGGGCGTCAATCACATTCTCCATGAAGTAACCCTGGTCCGAGAATACGGTCCATCCCTGTTTCTGTTTTTCCGAGCCCATCCATACCAGAGGCTTCCATTCACCGTCACCGACCTTGTAGTCGCATTTGATGCCGCGTCCCCAGGAAGTCGAGGACCAGGACCACTGTACTCGCTCGACATAGGGAATATGGTCTATCTCTACCCAGCCGTGAAGCGACTTGCCGTTCTCTGCGGCATTACGGCACATCTGGACGAAGCCTGCCTCTCCGTGCGTTGGCTTCCCGTTGGCTCCGTAGGTTATGTTGTCTTCAAGATAATGTGTATGGCCTTGCACAGTCCAGTTGTTGTAATACTTCGCCTGGTTGCCGGAACATTTTTCGCCGAGATAATACTGGCGTGAGAATGCTGCGGTTGCACCAGCCAGACCGTTGTATGACTTGCGGGTTGCGAAGGTACAGTTATGGAACAGCACAGGATAGGTCACTGTGGTGCCGCCGTTTGCCGGTGTCTGCAGCACGGCATTCACATATCCTCCGTCAGACCACTCCGGACAGTCACGGCCTGTTTCCTTCTGCCAGGTCGACGGCCAGGTCTCGTCATTGAAATTAATGTCGATGATCTTAGGGAATGTCGATGAATTGCTCCATTGCTCTACCACCGATGGTGGATCGAGCGATCCCTCGATTGCCGCGAATCCTGACAACGGCAACAGCATGGCCGTAAGCGCGGTAAACATAGTGCATGATCTTAGGTTCATTGGTATGTTATTTATGATTGGTTATAAGATTTTTGCGCGGATGCATGGTATTGATTGTACAAAATTAGTATAAGTTTTTTAATAAAATGTGTAATTTTCATCCGAATAGGTGTAATTATTTGACTTTTTAATGCAAAAGCAGCGACCCTCCCGAGCCGCTGCTTCCTAAACCTATGATTCACTTATTTATGTTGTTGCTCTTTACGTTTAGCGTTGCAAAACTAATCAAAATTTATGACACTAAAAGTTAATCAGTGTTAAATTTAATGTTTAATAACAAATTTTTGCATAATAAAATATAAACGGTCTTTTCCTTTAGTTCCCACCGACCCTGTAATGGCTTGAAAATAACGGTTTTCACCAGAATCCACTTAAATAATGTATCAATTAATGGAATATTCTTATTTAGGTATAAGTTATGGATAAACATTTGCTTTGACTTTCTTTTTTTATCATCCTTAAGTTAATATATCGTTATTTTTCACTAAATTTGTCCCATAATATAAACCAAAACATCTTTAAGAATTCCTGCCGCGGCAGGTCCCCTAAAAAATTTAAATCATGAGACTTATTATCGAAAAAAACTACGATGAGGTTTCCCGTTGGGCCGCAAACTATGTAGCAGCACGCATCAACGAGGCTAAACCTACTGCCGAGCATCCTTTTGTTCTCGGCTGCCCTACCGGTAGTTCCCCCCTGGGCATGTATCGCGAACTCATCAGACTGAACAAGGCCGGCAAAGTCTCTTTCGAGAATGTGGTCACCTTCAACATGGACGAATATGTCGGTATTCCTCGTGACCACGAGCAGAGTTACCACACTTTCATGTGGACGAACTTCTTCAACCAGATAAACATCAAGCCCGAGAACGTCAATATCCTCAACGGCAACGCTCCCGATCCCGTCGAGGAATGCAAGCGCTATGAGGAGAAAATTGCCTCATACGGCGGAATTGACCTGTTCATGGGCGGTGTCGGTCCAGACGGTCATATCGCGTTCAACGAGCCCGGTTCCTCACTGACATCGCGTACACGAATGAAGACTCTTACCCAAGACACCATCATCGCCAACTCACGTTTCTTCGAGAACAATGTCGACCTCGTGCCCAAGACCGCGCTGACTGTCGGTGTCGGCACTGTTTGCGACGCCAAGAGCGTGCTTCTCATCGTCAACGGTCACAACAAGGCCCGCGCCCTGAAACACGGCGTCGAGGGCGGCATCTCCCAGATGTGGACAATTTCTGCCCTCCAGATGCACCCCAAGGCCATCATCGTTGCCGACGATGACGCCTGCGGCGAACTCAAGGTCCAGACCTACCGCTACTTCAAGGACATCGAGTCACACAACCTCGATCCCGATACCCAACTCTGACATACTGCGTACTATCCGAAAGATTAAATCCTCAGGCAACGTTCCGCTTAGTTCCGGACCTCTTGCCTGAGGTTATTTTCTAATTGAACTTTTCATTCCCGGGCTTGTTCTACTGATGGACTTGCTCCCGCCGACAATCATTTATTGAATACTACTCAACAACATAAAACACACTGCTATGACAACACCAGCAAAATCAATTAAAGGCACTCGCACCGAGGCACTTCTCGCCGCGTCATACATTGCCGAGTCAACAGCCTACACGCGCTATATGTACTATGCCAAACAGGCTGACAAAGACGGTTATCCCCCAATCGCCGTCATATTCGAATCCACCGCAAACAACGAGATGCACCATTCAAAGGTTTTCTTCAAGTTCCTCGAAGGCGGTCAGGTCTCAAACAGCGTAACGATTGATGCCGGAGTCATCGGAACCACCGCCGAGAACCTTAACACTGCGGCGACCGAGGAACTTCACGAGGGCGTCGAATTCTACACCAACGCCGCCAAGGTGGCACGCGAAGAGGGTTTCGACAAAATCGCCGAGGTATTCGACTCTATCGCAAAAGTCGAACTTTTCCACCGCGACCGCTTCCTCGAACTTCTCGATCAGGTCCAGAAGGGAACTGTATGGAAACGCGACCAACCTATCAGATGGCAGTGTCTTGTCTGCGGTTACATTTACGAAGGCACAGAACCCCCGACAGTATGCCCCGCCTGCTCGCACCCCTCGAAATTCTACATGGACATGTCTATGATGACCAATGCCCTTGTCGACTGAAGTCGTGCCTGACATATTCCTACAAAACAGAAACCTCAACTGCGGAATCCGCAGTTGAGGTTTCTTATGTTATTTATAATATATGGTGTATCAGTATACGCCCTGGCCCATCATGGCCTCGGCAACTTTCATGAATCCGGCGATGTTTGCACCCTTCATGTAGTTGATGTAGCCGTCAGCCTCGGTACCGTGGGCGACACACTGCTCATGGATGGACTTCATGATGTGGTGCAGACGGGCGTCTACCTCGTCGGCCGACCACTGCAGGTGCTCGGCGTTCTGACTCATCTCAAGGCCGGAGGTGGCGACACCGCCTGCGTTGACAGCCTTGCCGGGAGCGTAGGTGATGCGCGCTACCAGGAATGCGTCGATAGCCTCGGGAGTGCATCCCATGTTGGATACTTCGGCAACGAGCTTCACGCCGTTCGCAAGAATATGTTTGGCATCCTCGCCGTTAACCTCGTTCTGGGTTGCGCAGGGCAGGCAGATGTCGACTTTCTGTTCCCAGGGCTTGCGGCCTGCGTAGAATGTCGAGCCGGGGAACTTCTCCGCATAGGGTGCGACGACGTCGTTGCCCGATGCGCGGAGTTCGAGCATGTAGTTGATCTTCTCGGCGTCGAGGCCTGCGGGATCATAGATATAGCCGTCGGGGCCCGAGATTGTGACGACCTTGCCGCCGAGTTCGGTAGCCTTGAGGGCTGCGCCCCATGCCACGTTGCCGAAACCGGAGATGGCTATGGTCTTGCCCTTCACTTCCTCGCCCTTTGTTGCAAGGATGGACTGTACGAAGTACAGGGCGCCGAAACCGGTTGCCTCGGGACGTATCAGCGAGCCGCCGAACGACAGGCCCTTGCCGGTGAATGTGCCGGTGCACTGGCGTGAAAGTTTCTTGTACCAGCCGTACATGTAGCCTACCTCGCGTCCGCCTACGCCGATATCGCCGGCAGGGACGTCCTCATCGGGACCGAGGTTACGCCACAGTTCGGTGATGAAAGCCTGGCAGAAGCGCATGATCTCGCGGTCCGACTTGCCGCGGGGCGAGAAGTCTGAGCCGCCCTTGGCGCCGCCCATCGGGAGTGTGGTGAGTGCGTTCTTGAAGGTCTGCTCGAAACCGAGGAACTTCAGGATCGAGAGGTTGACCGATGCGTGGAAACGGATGCCGCCCTTGTACGGGCCGATGGCATTGTTGAACTGCACGCGGTAGCCTATGTTGTTCTGGACCTCGCCTTTGTCATCGAGCCAGGTGACGCGGAACGTGAAGATGCGGTCAGGCTCGACCATGCGCTCTACGATTTTGTTGCGCTCGAATTCGGGGTGCTGATTGTAAACTTCTTCTACCGACATGAGGACCTCGCGTACGGCCTGAAGATACTCTTTTTCGCCCGGATGTTTGACTTCCAGGTCAGTCATTATCTTATTAATGTCCATGATAAAAATATTTTATGGGAGTATGGTCTATGAATGAGTTTTTTATTTTAATGTAGTCGTTTTATGTAATGGTATAGTTTTAGGTGTTATTTGTATCTTTCAACGGCAAATTTACACAAATAAGCGCTCACAACAAGTTTTTAACTTGGAAATTTGCGCAAATTTCCGTTAAAAAACATTAAAACCTTGACACCGTTCACCCTACCCCTTTACAATGCGAATTCCATCCCCGCACTGTATGATTATATAACAATGTTAAATAACATGTTCTGTCTGCAGAAACCGTGAATGATTAGCCCTAATTTTTTAGAGTTACTTAATTTTAAGAGTTACTTGACAATTCAATTAAAAAATATTACTAAATTTGCGCTAAATTACGCCTGATTAGGGCAAGATTGAATAGTCGCTTATTTTTTGTAGAGATTCTTCGCTTGACTGCGGTAATTAATCTGACCGATGAAATATTTTGGCGCACATGTATCCGCTATGCCGGACGTTAGTTATAGCCCTCTTTATGCTCAGGCTTTGGGTGCTATGGCTTTCGCCATGTTTACGGCCGAGGAGAATTCGTTCCGCCCCGTGGACATTCCCGACGACATCGCGGAGAAATTCCGCTCAACATGCAGTTTGTGCGGCTATACTCCTGACCGGATTTTACCCCATGCGGGCTTCATGATGAACTGTGCGGCCCCTGACAGGCGCAAGCATGCTTTCGCCACGGCCATGCTTCGCGCCGAATTCAGCCGCGCGGCCCGGCTTGGCCTGACGATGGTGAATTTTCATCCGGGCTCGACGCTGGGTGCTGTTAGCGATGACGAGGGCTGCCGCCTCGTGGCCGGGGCCATAAACTCGGCTCTTGACAAAACTGAAGGCGTCACCGCCGTTATCGAGAACATGGCCGGACAGGGAAGCGTCCTGGGGCGCTCCCTCGAGCAGATTGCCGCAATGATAGATTTGGTCGAGGACAAGTCGCGCGTCGGATTCTGCATAGACACCTGCCACGCCTTCGCCGCCGGATACGACATCTCCACGCCCGAAGGCCTGCAGGACTTTGTCGGGCAGATTGACTCTGTCATTGGCCTTCGCTACCTCCGCGCCATGCACCTCAACGACTCGAGGAAGGCCTGTGGCCTGCATATCGACCGGCACGAGTCCATTGGCCGCGGCGAGATTGGCGCCGAATCATTCCGCCTCCTTGCCGGAGACCCGCGTTTCGACGGCATACCACTCATTCTCGAGACTCCCGACGAGTCTGTCTGGAAGGACGAGATATCCCTCCTCGAATCCTGGTCAGACAATAAGGAATAACATATAAAATAACATCATAACTTACTTGCCAACACCATGAACAACAAACCCAATCTCGGTTTTTGGAAACTGTGGAACCTTAGTTTCGGTTTCTTCGGCGTTCAGATTGCCTACGCGCTACAGAGCGCCCAGGTCAGCCGAATTTTCTCGACAATCGGCGCCGATCCCCACGATCTGAGTTACTTCTGGATTCTCCCTCCCCTCATGGGCCTCATCGTGCAGCCCATTGTCGGCTCTGCCAGCGACCGCACCTGGAACCGTTTCGGACGCCGCCTCCCATATCTGCTTATCGGCGCGGCTGTTGCCATCATCGTCATGTGCTTCCTGCCCAACGCGGGCTCGCTCGGTCTCACCGTCAGTTCCGCCATCATCTTCGGCCTGATCATGCTCATGTTCCTTGACACGTCCATCAACATGGCCATGCAGCCCTTCAAGATGCTCGTCGGCGACTTTGTCAACGAGAAGCAGAAGGGCCTCGCCTACTCCATCCAGTCCTTCCTCTGCAACGCCGGCTCGGTCGTCGGTTACATCGCTCCCATCATCCTCGCCATGTTCCTTTCGAACACCGCCCCCGTCGGCGAGGTTCCCGCCACCGTCACCTGGTCCTTCTACATCGGCGCCATCATCCTCGCCCTCTGCGTGGTCTACACCTTCGCCAAGGTCAAGGAGATGCCCCCCGCCGAATACGCCCGCTATCACGGCATTGACACAGAGACCGCGAAGAAGTCCTCCGAGAAGAATGAGGGCATGTTCCGCCTTCTCGTTAAGGCACCCAAGGTCTTCTGGACCGTCGGCCTCGTCCAGTTCTTCTGCTGGTCGGCCTTCCTCTTCATGTGGTCCTACTCCACCGACGCCATCGCCAACAACTCGTTCCACGCTCCCTCCGTCGAGAAGGTCGACGGTCTTGAGATTGACGGCAAGGCTTATGCAGACAAGTATCTCTACAACGGCGAGACACCCGTCATCGACAATGGCCGCCTCGCCCTCGGCGGCGTCATGATCAACGGCAGCGTGATGGCCGTCGACACCCTCGGTGTCGGAAATGTCGGTTACGTTTCCGGCGGCGACGTCGTCTACAACGACGGCAAGGCTGTCGTCGCTCCCGACCGTGGCCTTATCGCCAAGGCCGGCTCGACGGTCTCCGTAAACGGCCGCGACACCGTCCTCACCGAGGACGCCTTCACCGTATCGGCCCTCTCGCTCGTGAAGAACGGCGACAGACTTACCCTAGCCCACATCGCCACTGTCGAGCCTACTACCGGCAAACTCGCCCTCGAGCAGACCGAGGACATCACCGTCGCCGACATCGCCAACATCCGGCCCATCACCAGCACCGTGCTAAACGCCGCCTCCAAGGAGTATCAGGATGCCGGCGACTGGAACGGCGTCCTCCTCGCCATCCAGGCCATCGCCGCAGTCCTCTGGGCCGCAGTCCTCTCCCTCTTCCGCAACCGCAAGGTCGGCTACTCTCTCTCGTTGCTCATCGGCGCCGTAGGGTTCATCTCCGTATTCTTCATAACCAACAAGTACGCCCTCGGCGTAAGTTACGCCCTCATGGGCTGCGCATGGTCCGCAATGCTCGCCATGCCCTTCACTATCCTCACCAACGCCCTCTCCGGCTCCCACATCGGCACCTACCTCGGCCTCTTCAACTGCACAATATGCCTCCCGCAGATCATCGCAGCCATCTGCGGCGGCATGCTCCTCAAGGCACTTCCCGAGGCAGCCAACGGCGCCCCCAACACCGTCCTGATGCTCGTTGCCTCCGGCATCCTGCTACTCCTCGGCTCACTCGCCGTCTGGATTATCAAGGAAACCTACGGCTCCGCCTCCCAGTCCGGCAAACAATCCCCCTCCGACGTAGTCGAAGCCATGGACGCCACCGAAATGTCCACCTCCTCCCTCTCATAAACATGAAGTGGCGGCATCCTTCCGCCCGAATCCTCCCTTCACGCCCCGCGCCCACCCGCGGGGCGTACTTTTTCCCACCCCCGTGATTAATCGTGATTTTTCTCGTTAACTCCAACAATTCTTCCGACAAAATCCCCTTCCCTTCAAACGATTTAGCAGCCGAAATAACCCCAATAACCGAAATAACTTTGGTTACCCTAATAACTCTGATACACTATTCTCAAATTTCTTGCACATTAACAAATAACATCTTATATTTGTGATTGTAAATATGCAATCTCCTCACAGGCGCTGTTTTTCGTTTAACCCCAAACCGTGAACAATTATGCTGACTACACGAAAACGACTTCTCTTTATCGCCACTGTCGCTTTATGTGGATTTTCAGTCAACGCAACTTCCGTCGTATCCCGTCCTGTCAATGTCCCGGACACGGTTGAGATATTGGAAGTTTATGAGGATAACGGTAAATGGGGCTATATTGGCAGATCCGCAAACCAATCCTTTCTTACAAAAATTATACCTTGTGTATATGATGATGCTTCGGATTTTTCCGAAGGCTTGGCTGCGGTGAAACTTAATGGGAAATATGGTTATATTGATGAAAACGGTAAAGAAGTTATTCCATTTAAATATGATGATGCGCATGAATTCAGCGAAGGTCTGGCTAAAGTAATGTTAAAAGATAAATATGGCTTTATTAATAAATCTGGCGAAGAAGTTGTCCCATTGAAATATGATTATGTTTCCTGTTATTTTGCTAATGGACTGGTCGCAGTTCGATCAGACGGCAAATGGGGATTTGTGGATGAAACCGGAAAAGAACTTATTCCTTTGATATATGACTACGCAAATAGTTTCGGCGGTGATTTGGCATGGGTAAAATTGAACGGCAAATATGGCTTTATTGATAGAACGGGAAAGGAAGTCGTTCCGGTGATATACGATAGAGTGGCGGATTTTTTTGGTAAATTGAGGGCAATAAAGTCAAATGGAAAATGGGCCCTGATTGACAACTCAGGCAAAGAAATTTTTCCTCCGAAATATGATGATATAGATTTGTTGTCGAGCGATTTTGCAAAAGTTGGTTTAGACGGTAAATATGGAATTATTGACAGATTCGGTAATCAGGTAATTCCAACTGAATACGATGAAATCGGCTTCGTTTGGAATGATTTTGTTCGTAAAGATTTCGTCAGAGTCAGGCTAAACGGAAAGTATGGCTTTGTTGATAAAGCCGGCCATGAGATTGTCGCCCCAAAATATGATGACGCATGGGATTTCTGTGACGGCTTTTCGAGAGTTATGTCAAATGGCAAATGTGGTTATATTGATGAATCCGGCAAGGAAGTCATCCCTTTGCGATATGATCATGCATCTTTTTTTAGCGATGGTTTTGCAGGGGTTGAGTTAAATGGCAAATGGACTTTTATTGACACATCCGGCAAAGAACTTTTCCCTCCGAAGTATGATGATATATGGTCATTTTCTGAAGGAATCGCAAGGGTTAAGTTAAAAACTAAGTATGGATATATTGATACATCCGGTAAGGAAATCGTTCCTCCAAGATATTTCAAAGCAGGGAATTTTTCTAAAGGAATTGCAGAAGTCAGATTAAATGACAAATACGGCTATATTGACAAATCCGGAAAGGAAATCATACCGGTGAAATATGATCAGATATGGTTTTATTCTGATGGTAAGGGACAAATTATGTTAAACGACAAATATGGATGTGTAGACAGAAGCGGTCGGGTAATCGTCCCCCCTATATATGATTACTTGTTTACTTTTTCCGAAGGCTTGGCCCCTGTTGGAATAAATGATAAAAATGGTTATATCGACGAATCTGGTAAGGAGGTTATCCCTTTGATCTATGAGAGTGTCGCTCCGTTTACCGATGGTTTAGCCGCTGTTTGCTTAAATGATAAATGGGGTTTTATTGATCATTCCGGAAAGGTGATTATCCCGTTTGATTATGATGACGTATGTTATTTTCATAATGGGAAAGCGTATGTTGAACAGAATGGCGAATGGTTCCACATCGACCGGAACGGCAGCCGCCTGCCCCTTCCGAATGAATAATCACTCGAGCCTCCCCAAAAAAATTCGCAAATCATCCCTCTGACTTAACACCTATTTTTCTTTTTCCCATTTCCCAAATATTTCGTAACTTTGCACCCTATAAACTAAGGTCCATATATTCAAAGGCCCGAAAACTAATCCCTAACTGATTATGTCCACTAATAAAAAGATTGCAAGCGCACTTATTTCCGTCTACAACAAAGACGGTCTCGAAGAAATGCTATCCTTACTTGACAGCAACGGAGTTAAATTTATTTCCACCGGCGGTACCCGCCATTTCATCGAAAGCCTCGGCTACGAGTGTGCTGCCGTCGAGGACATAACCGCATATCCATCGATTTTCGGTGGACGTGTCAAGACCCTCCATCCCAAGATCTTCGGCGGAATCCTCAACCGCCGTGACAACGCCACCGACCGTCAGGAAGTATTCTCATACCGCATCGAGCCCATCGATCTTGTTGTAGTCGACCTCTACCCCTTCGAGGACACCCTCGCTTCGGGTGCCTCACACGCCGACATCATCGAGAAAATCGACATAGGCGGCATCTCTCTTATCCGTGCCGCCGCCAAAAACTACAAGGACGTCGTAATCGTCCCCTCCAAGGCCCAGTACGCCACACTATGCAACATCCTTAAGGAGCAGGGCGCCGAGACCACCGAGGAACAGCGTCTCAGCCTCGCCCGCGACGCTTTCGCCGTATCGAGCCGCTACGACGCCGCCATCTTCAACTACTTCGACTCGACCGTAAGCGAGAATCCAACCGCACTCCGCCTCGCTGTCGACGGCGAGATGCACCTGCGCTACGGCGAGAACCCTCACCAGAAAGGCTGCTTCTTCGGTCACTTCGACGAAATGTTCGACAAACTCCACGGCAAGGAAATCTCCTACAACAATCTCCTGGACATCGACGCCGCTACCGCTCTCATCCACGAATTCAAGGACAGCGACCCCACAGTCGCCATCCTCAAGCATAACAACCCATGCGGCCTCGCCGTCCGCCCCACCCTTGCCGAAGCCTGGGAGAAAGCCCTCGCCGGCGACCCCGTGTCGGCCTTCGGCGGCATCATCGTCGCCAACCGTCCCGTCGACGCAGCCACAGCCGAACTCATGGGCAAGATCTTCTTCGAGGTTGTCATCGCCCCGGCCTATGAGCCCGCCGCCCTCGAGATCCTCGAGCAGAAGAAAAACCGCATCATCCTTGTCCAGAAGAAGGACAACGACGCCGCACGCAGCGTCCGCACACTGCTTAACGGCGCCCTCGTCCAGGACAAGGACTCCCGCCGCGAGACTCCCGCCGACCTCACCGTCGTGACCGAAATCGCTCCTGACGCCGCCCAGGTCGACGACATGCTCTTCGCCAACATCCTCGTCAAGCACTCGAAGTCGAATGCCATCGTCCTCGCCAAGGACAACATGCTCCTCTCCTCGGGCATCGGCCAGACCTCGCGTGTAGACGCCCTCAAGCAGGCCATCGCCAAGGCCGGTGAACTCGGCCACGACCTCCACGGCGCTGTCTTGGCCTCGGATGCCTTCTTCCCCTTCGACGACTGCGTCCGCATCGCCGCAGCCGCTGGCATCACCTCCGTCATCCAGCCCGGCGGTTCAATCCGCGACAACGACTCAGTCGTCGCCGCCAACGAACTCCACCTCGCCATGGTGACCACCGGCATACGCCACTTCCACCATTGATCCGTCCCCGGGGCAATAACAGCCCCAATCTCTCCGTTATATATTTTCAGACTTTTTAGATTACACATTTTCTTAAATAAGCAAATTCAGAAATGAGCCTTTTCTCACTCACCAAAGAAATCGCCATTGACCTCGGTACTGCCAATACCGTCATCATACATAATGACAAGATTGTCATCAACGAGCCTTCGATTGTCGCTCTCGACAAGCGCACCGACAAACTCATCGCCGTCGGCAACGAGGCCCAGTTGATGCAGGGCAAGGAGAACGAGCGCATCCGCACCGTCCGTCCTCTACGCCAGGGCGTCATCGCCGACTTCAACGCCGCCGAACTCATGATCCGCGGCCTCATCAAGAAAGCCAGCAGCAAGTCGAAATGGTTCTCGCCCTCGCTGCGCATGGTCGTAGGCATCCCCTCCGGCTCGACCGAAGTCGAGATCCGCGCCGTCCGCGACTCATCCGAGCACGCCGGCGGTCGTGATGTCTACATGGTCTACGAACCCATGGCTGCCGCCCTCGGCATCGGCCTCGACGTCGAGGCTCCCGAAGGCAACATGATCGTCGACATAGGCGGCGGCACAACCGAGATTGCCGTCATCTCGCTCGGCGGCATCGTCTCGAACAAGTCAATCCAGATTGCAGGCGACGATCTTACCGACGATATCCTCAACCACATGAAGCGCGCCCACAACGTCCGCGTAGGCGAGCGCACCGCCGAGGAAATCAAGAAGAATGTCGGCTCGGCCCTCGTCGAACTCGACAACCCGCCAGAAGACTTCATTGTCCACGGCCCCAACCAGATGACAGCCCTCCCCATGGAGGTCCCCGTCTCCTATCAGGAAATCTGCCACTGCATCGAGAAGTCAATCCAGAAGATTGAGGCCGCAGTACTAGGCGCTCTCGAGCAGACTCCTCCCGAACTCTATGCCGACATCGTACGCAACGGCATATATCTCGCCGGCGGCGGCGCCCTCCTGCGCGGTCTCGACAAACGCCTCACCGACAAGATCGGCATCCAGTTCCACATCGCCGAGGATCCCCTCCTCTCCGTGGCAAAGGGTACCGGCGTCGCTCTCAAGAACGTCGACAAATTCTCCTTCCTCATCCGCTGATGACAGCGGTATGAGGGCCGGGTTTTAAAGTTTAAATCTGACCCCGCGTAGTTGCACCGTGTCATCACACGGTGTTGCCTCGCGACACTAAAAGCATTAGGACAGTTGTGAAAGAACTGCTGAACTATTTTGTACGCAACAGTAAGTGGCTGGTGTTCCTTATCTATGTGACCATCAGTTGCCTTCTGTTTTTTAAAAGCAACCCCTATCAGCAGTACGTCTACCTCACCTCGGCAGGCTCGGTCTCGTCGGCCATCTACGGCATGACCAGCAGCGTAACGTCCTACTTTAACCTCCACGAGAACAACGAGGACCTCAATCGGCGCAACGCCGAACTTCAGGGCGAGGTGCTCGCGCTCCGTCAGCAACTGATGCGCCTCGAGGAAGCGGTCACCCCGACCTCTCCTGCCCTCAACGACTCGACCGGACGCTTCCGCATCGTCACCGCCCACGTCATCAACAACTCGGTCATGCGACCCAACAACTACATCACCATCAACCGTGGCTCGGCTGACGGCATCGCCCCCGAGATGGGCGTCATCGACCAGAACGGCGTCGTTGGCGTGGTCAACATCGTGGGCGAGCACAACTCGCGCCTCATCTCGCTGCTGAATCCCCATCTTCGCCTGTCGTGCAAACTCAAGAACAACGATGCCTTCGGCTCGCTGGTCTGGGACGGACAGGACCCCCGCTACGCTTTACTTGAGGAACTTCCCCGCCACACAGTCTTCCATCCCGGTGACACAGTGGTGACCTCAGGCTTCTCGACCGTCTTTCCTCCAGGCATTCCCGTCGGCATCGTCGAGAAGGACGACAAGGACCACAACCAGAATTTCTTCACCCTGAAGGTTCGCCTGATGAGCGACTTCTCGACGCTGAACAATGTACAGGTCGTCATCAACAGCGAGGCTCCCGAAATCCGCAGAATCGAGGCCGAGAACGACAAGGCAGAAAGCGACGGTCCCGACAACTGATCCTCCTCTAGACACACTCTCTTATTCCTCTCCTCTAAAAATCGACTAAGCGCCCTCTCCTCAAAAAAACGCTGACATAAAAAGACAATGACGAAAACCATACTCAACTTTGCCGTTCTGTTTATCGCACTTGTGCTGGCTCAGGCTGTCATTTTCAACAACCTGATTCTGTTCAACACGGCCATCGCCCTGGTTTTCATCTACCTCATCATTATCCTTCCGCCGACCACATCAGCCAACGTCGCAATGACCACGGGCTTTTTCCTTGGCCTCAGCGTCGATGTGTTCAGCGACACTCCCGGACTGAACGCCCTGTCGTGTACCATCCTCGCCTTTGTGCGCAGGCCTATCTACCACCTGTATATGCCCCGCGAGGAGGAAGCAGCAGTCCAGCGTCCCGGCCTCAAGTCAATGGGCTTCGCCTCGTTCATGAAGTATGCCCTGACCATGACCCTGATCTACTGCTTCTGCGTGTTCACGCTTGAGGCATTATCCTTCTTCAACATCCAGCGTCTGTTACTGCGCATCGCCGCATCTACACTCTACACACTTGTTTTCGTTTACGCTTTTGATTCTTTATCACTAAGCCGCCGTGAGAAAAAACTATAATTATGCCAAACGCCGATATGTCATCGGCGGCTTCATAGTGCTGATTGCGTTAATCTACGGCTGGAAACTTTTCGACCTTCAGATTAACGACTCGACATACAAGAACTCGGCTGACAATAACGCCTTCCTGAAAAAGACCATCTATCCCTCGCGCGGCCTCATCTACGACCGAAACGGCGAACTTGTGGTCTTCAATCAGCCGGCCTACGACGTCATGCTCGTGCCTCGCGACGTCAAGGAGTTCGATACGCTCGACTTCTGCAACACACTCGGAATAACCAAAGAGAAACTCGACAAGCGCTTCGCTGACATGCGCGACAAGCGCCTCAACCCCGGCTACTCGTCATACACCCCCCAGATTCTCATCACCCACCTCTCGCCCGAGGAGTACGGACGCATCCAGGAGAAACTTTACCGTTTCCCGGGATTCTTCATACAGAAGCGCATCCAGCGCCAGTACAACACTACCACTGCGGGTAACCTTCTGGGCAATATCCGCGAGGTGAACGCCCAGGACATCGAGAACGACAGTTATTACTCGCCGGGCGACTACACCGGTGACCTCGGCATCGAGCGCTCCTACGAGCCTTACCTGCGCGGACAGAAAGGCATGGAGATACTGATTCGCGACGCACACGGACGCATTCAGGGCAAGTATGAAAACGGTGCGCGTGACATCGCGCCCATCTCGGGACGCGACCTGAAACTCGCCATCGACATCAAACTCCAGCAGTATGCCGAGTCGCTCATGGTCGGCAAGCACGGCGCAGTTGTCGCCATCGAGCCTTCCACGGGCGAGATTCTCTGTCTCGTCTCCGCGCCGACCTACGACCCGTCGCTGCTCATCGGCCGCCAGCGCGGAAAGAACTATCGCAAACTCGTTAACGATCCCGAGCACCCGTTGTTCGACCGCGCGCTCATGGGTTCGTATCCTCCCGGCTCGACCTTCAAGCCCTCGCAAGGCCTGATTCTACTGCAGGAAGGTATCATTTCCGAGGGGACGGCCTTCCCCTGCCATCACGGCTACATCAACGGCGGACTGCGTGTGGGATGCCACGCCCACGGCTCTCCCCTAGCCCTCAAGCCTGCGCTGCAGACTTCGTGCAACGCCTATTTCTGCTGGGGCTTCAAATACATGATTGACAAACGCTCGAAGTACGGCACGTCGGCCAACGCCTTCGAGACATGGAAAAAGCATCTCGTGTCTATGGGTTACGGCTACAGGCTCGGCGTAGACCTGCCGGGCGAGAGCCGAGGATTCATACCAAACGAGATTTTCTATAACAAGGTTTACGGCGAAGGACGATGGAGCGCAAACACCATCATCTCCGTATCTATCGGTCAGGGCGAGATTCTGGCCTCGCCCATCCAGATAGCCAACCTCTGCGCCACCATCGCAAACCGAGGATGGTTCATAACGCCGCATGTCGTGAAGTCCATTCAGGACACTGTCATGCCGGCTGACCTTCTGAAGAAACGCTATCCGACCGTTGACGCCAAGTACTATCCGACCATCGCGGAGGGTATGCGCATGGCCGTGACAGGCGGCACCTGCCGTCGCGCCGCGCTGCCCGACATCGAGGTCGCCGGCAAAACCGGCACGGCCCAGAACCCTCACGGCAAGGACCACTCGGCGTTCATGGGCTTCGCTCCATACAACGACCCGAAAATCGCAGTCTGCGTATACGTCGAAAACGCAGGCTTTGGAGCGACCTTCGGCGTCCCCATCGGCTCCCTCGTCATGGAGAAATACCTGAAGGGCGAAATCTCTGAGTCTAGAAAGTACATGGAGGAGCAGATGATGACAACACATCTCTCGTACGCGACCGGACCTAACAAAAGTTCGCCCTCGCGAAAGAAGACATCCTCCGCGAAGAAGAAAGAAGCCGAGCCCGCGCCCTCCGAGAAAAAAACAGAACCAACGTCTGAAGAGAACCAGACCCCAAACGATAATTAGACTCCGCACCTTCCGGTGCCCCAAGACTGAAATTTTATGCTACAGCGACGAATCGACGCAGGACAGATATTCCGCAATCTCGACTGGTTCACCATAGTGCTCTATCTGCTGATGGTGGCTGCCGGCGTCATTTCCATCTACGCGGCAAGTTATGATTATGACAACGCCGCTATGCTCGACTTCAACGAGTTCTCGGGCAAGCAGGCTCTGTGGATCAGTCTATCGCTCTGCATAGGTTTCATTATCTTGCTGATTGACACGCGAATGTACGAGGCTTATGCCTACCCGATTTATGTCCTGGTGGTGGCGTTGCTTCTGGTAACGCCATTCCTGGCGCCTGACATCAAGGGCTCGCGGTCCTGGCTTGTCTTCGGTCCGGTGTCACTGCAGCCGGCGGAGTTCGCCAAGTTCGCCACGGCGCTCGCACTGGCCAAGTTGTTCAGCACATATAATTTCGTACTCAATGCCAAGCCGTCAAACTACGCCAAGGCGATAGGCATCATCATTCTGCCCATCGTCCTTATCCTCGCACAGAAGGAGACCGGTTCGGCGCTGACATTCCTGGCCCTGTTCTTCGTGCTTTACCGCGAGGGCATGAGCGGACTGATTTTGTTCGCCGCGCTTTTCGCCGTCATTATCTTCGTCGTGGCTATCAAATTCACGACGCCGATTATAATGGGAATGGCCGCGGGACAATTCTGGATTCTTGCCTCAGTACTCGGAATAATATTGGTGATGCTGTTCATCTACAACAAGCGATGGGTTGTAGTCCGCAACATCCTCTGCGCATACGCGGCCTTCATCTTGATTCTCGTTGCCCTGATTCATCTGTTCCACGTCCGCGTCAACGGCATGCCCGTGATGCTCACTTTCATATTCGCGGTGTGCGGCTACCTCGTTTTTGAGGCGCTTCACAAGAGACAGTTCAGGCTGTATGTGCCGGTAGCAACGGCCGTGCTTTCGGTGGCGTTCATGTTCTCGGTGAACTTTGCGTTCGACCATCTGCAACCCCACCAGCAACTGCGCATCAAGGTTGTCCTTGGCCTGGAGGAGGACCTGCGCGGCGCGGGATACAATGTTAACCAGTCGAAGATAGCCATCGGTTCGGGCGGTCTGACCGGAAAGGGCTTTCTCAACGGCACGCAGACCAAACTCAAATACGTGCCTGAGCAGCACACCGACTTCATTTTCTGCACCATAGGCGAGGAAGAGGGTTTTGTCGGTTCAACGATAGTGATGGCGCTGTTCGTGGCTCTGATTCTGCGCGTAATGTATATTTCGGAAAGGCAGACAACAACCTTCGGGCGCGTCTATGGCTACTGCGTCGCGTCCTATCTGATATTCCACTTCTGCATCAACATCGGCATGGTTATCGGCCTATGTCCCGTGATAGGCATTCCCCTGCCCTTCTTCAGTTACGGCGGCTCGTCGCTCTGGGGCTTCACCATCCTGCTGTTCATTCTGCTGCGACTTGACAGCGCACGCAAGCAGCGTATCGTCTGAGAAGCGACACGAAATGAAAATTATGTTATGTTTGTGGCACTGAGGCCGTTCGTGTGATGAGAAAATGCCCCGCGGCATTTCCCGGCATAAAATGGATTATAGTGGGCCGGTGAATTTTCTGATTGGGTTGCCTCTTTCAAGTGTGTTGTGGTTGTTCCATCGCTTGGATTGTGAATCGGCTTTTATCTTTTCATTCTGTTGATGCAGTTTTAGGAGGAGTCGTTCTCGTGCAA
This sequence comes from uncultured Porphyromonadaceae bacterium, assembly GCA_937989585.1. Classification (GTDB taxonomy): domain Bacteria; phylum Bacteroidota; class Bacteroidia; order Bacteroidales; family Muribaculaceae; genus CAG-873. The sequence continues at coordinate 123,759 of CALKRW010000065.1, forward strand.
GTGTTTTGTTTTGGTATTGAGAACGTTCGTCTGAACATCTGACGGACAGTCCAGTGGGGACATGTATTGCCCGAACCGTTGTTTCAACTTTGTTGACGTTCTGCCCTCCTTTGCCTCCTGAACAGCAGGTTTCATAAGTGATGTCAGAGTCATAGACCTCCGGAAGTTCAATTTCGTCAAAAAAGTTGACGCCTACAAACCAATTACTTCGTTTATGGCCGAGACGAAAGGGATTCTTTGTGGAACGCCACTGTACTGTTCCTTGCCATTTGCTGACAACATTATGTGGAATAGTTGACTCTGTAGCGAATGTCATCGACATGCAGCAACCATCGACCTGATTATGTGGCTCGGAATCAATAAGTTTAAGTCCAGGGATTGCCCTGAGCAATTCGCGAGCGACGAGAACGACTGTCCTGGCGCATTCTACGGGACCGCGACCGGCTGTGATTTGAACAAATGTCTTCATTTACCGATGTCTTTGATATTGAGTTTCGGGATAACCCGCTCTATGATCTCAACTGTCGGCTTAATCAGTTCAAGGATTTCATCAGCCGGCTTATAAGCCATAGGGGATTCATCAAGTGTCCCTTCGCATATGGAAGTTGAGAAAATACCGGACATAGTTTCCCTGAAATCAGACAGTGATATCTCTTTCTTAGCCTGAGTGCGGCTCATGAGACGTCCGGCGCCATGAGGTGCCGTATTAAGCCATTGAGGATTGCCCATTCCGATACAGATTGCTGTTCCATCACGCATATTCATAGGGATTACCACTTTTTTACCTTCTGAGGCGTCAATTGCTCCCTTGCGGAGCATAGGAATTTCTTCTGTAACAGATATGTAGTTATGAGAAGTTATGATGGACTCAGTACATTTAGCCTTGCATAATTTTAGTAAAATTGCAAAAATGCGTTCACGGATAATCTGATGATTATAGAGCGCATATGCCTGAGCGATTACCATATCGGAAAGATATCCAATTAAAGAATCGCCCCACAAGTAACCAATATAATCGGCGCGTTTAGGATTGCGGGCAATATTATGCCAATGTGTTGCGACTTTTACGCCTAAATTACGCGATCCACAATGAATAGTCAGCCATCCATTTCCCTCGGCTGACTCTCCATACTCAATAAAATGGTTGCCACTGCCGAGAGTACCGAAACTTTTATAAAAGACAGCATCCTGTAGTTTTATTCTCCTGCAAAAATCCGATATGAATCGTGCATCAATTCGCTTAACATCATTGATGAGATCCGGCGCAGCAGATCTGGCTTTTCGATACTGTTGATCAAGATATCGAAAAAGTTCCTTTTCATTGAGAGAATTCTTTGCACAAATTTCATTGCCCATAGGTATTGTCTCGCGAATGCGGTGGTCCAAAAGAGCAAAGGTGTCAGGATCAACAAGTGTTGACAACTTATGCATGGTAATGGTACAACCAATGTCAACACCAACATGGTCGGGATTTACATATGTTCCAACAGGATAAGCCGTACCAACATTACAGTTATTTCCAGCATGAACATCGGGCATCTGTACAATGGGGATACCATCCATGGCTGGATGATTACATAAATCCTGTACCCACTGTTGGGCTGCAATTTCTATATTTTCAGTAAATATTTCAGCCGAAGTATGTTTGCCTTTAATTGTCATGAACCTATATGATTTGTCAAATGGATATTTTAATCTGGCTAAGAAACCATTCTGGTTGAATTTTCATAATATCCGGGATAGTAAATGTTTCTGAATCATCGAAAAGCACACGAAATGCGCTGCATATCTTTATGCCATGATTTTCTTCAAGTTGATAAAACATACCATAGTTCCATTAACTCTTCCAACCTTGCATTTTCGCATATCAGGGCTTTAACAATAGGTTTCATGTTTAATTATGGTTATATCTTTGAGACATTCGCAAAATGATTTGTGCGATTTCGTCGCGCAATGATTGTGGAGCAAGTACTTCGATCTGGTCACGGTGAAGGAGGAGTTCCTGAATAAAATCAAAGGTCGGGACAAGACACAGGCTAAAGTCTGTGTGTCCGTCTTTCGTCGCCAGTTCCTGCTGTGTCGGATGGAGAGGTAGAGAACGTAGATAGCCCGGCAATTCATTATATGTTCGAATAATAATCTTTTCAGGTTTTCCGTCTGTAACCAATATTCCATAAAAGTTGGCAAAATAGTCATTTGCCAAGAAATTGGCAGGATATACAAATTTATTATCAGTGACAAAAAGGTCTTTCAAGCGATCTAAGGAAAATATTCGCATATTTCCTTCAGGGAGTCTTCCGAGGACATACCATCGACGCTTAAACAATTTGATACAAAGCGGTTGTATGATACCGGTATATTTTTTACCGACAAAATTCTCATAAATAATCTCCAGTTCTTTGTTTTGCTGCAAAGCCTGTAATATCGGTTCGAGCCATTCTCGCCCTGACGGTATGTCCTCAAGCAGAATCTTATCGGATAGGGCAGCATTTCCCAGGAGTAGTTCCCCAAGAGAAAAACTATCCAAAGCCCATTTTGTCAGTGAGTTTTCTTCAATTGCCTCGGGATTGGCGATCTTGTAAAGATTAAGTCCGCGACCTCGACGACACTCAATATCTATTCCGAAGTGTCGGGCTATAGCCTGACAATGATTATAAAAGGTACGTTTGGAGAGAATAGTACCACTGTCATTGACAGATGAAGCATCCCACTTGTCGGAGATCTGGTCAAATGTCATTTCACCGTTGCGTTTCAGCGTGTCTATGAGCCACAGATAACGCTTTAAGAGTAATTCTACCATTCTTCAGTTTCAATTATAGATTGTACCATTTCTTTGATAGTGAATAGCGTCAGATTGTCATCGTCAGGGAAGCTTGCGGAATTAAGGTATGCGCTCTGAAATCGTTCATAATCCTGCTCATGGCATCTGTCGAAGAAAGCGAAAGTCTTTTGCCGGTCAAACTCGGACACATTGTTTAGATCGTCATAACTGACTTTGGGATTGATCAGAATCTTTTTCTGATTTCTGATTCCAAAAGCCGCCGTCGCGCTTGCTCCTTCGGCTACAATCCATTCAGGATGTTTTTCCTTAACACTCTCGCGGATAAACTCATAAAGATTTTTTCCGTACAGTACTTCGTTGGAATAGATCTCACCTAACTCGGCACATTCCACTTCATTCACTATCTCCCTTCCCATGAAAGCATTTTGCTCATCCACAGTAGGATTCTTGATTGTGAATGGACGCAGAAAAATAAGTACTTTTTCTTTCTTCATATCGTAGTTTGTTTGATTACGATGCAAAGATAAGACTTTAATCGGAAATACAATTTCCGATTAAATAAATTATCAAATTATTCAATTAATACAATCAGTTCAAATGTATCTCTCAGTTTATCATTCTTATAAAGCCCGACGATAGGAATTAATTCAGTAAATTGGTTGAAGAACTGACAAATTGTATTTAAATCGTTTATATGTAATTCATTGGATGAATTCTGATTGTAAAAAATACAGCATAGCACTTTATGCACATTTGTCGGATCAATCTCATCAAATAGGGCTTTGAACTGAGAGATGATTTCCTGAAGCCAATAGTTTCCTTTGCCGAAAATCAATATAGATTTGGCATTATCTGAAAATTCGTTTAATTCCCGTTTTGGAATCAAAAGTTGGGCATCATTAACAGAGTCCAGGATATAGCGTTTCAGCATTTTTGTGTTCATTACTGGATTTGCCATAGTTATCCGTTCCAAAATAATCAGTACATCAACTGTCGGCAAAGAATTGAATATCTCGCATCATCGCCAAAGGCGTATTTTATAGCCGTTGACAGACAACTGTTGTAACTATGTTCAAGATGATTGCGAAATAGATTGTCAATCACTTCTAAAACAACAATGTGTGTTTTTTCATCAGATGAAACAAAATCAATGGGGTTACACCAAAACAAAGCGTTGTCTTCATCATCTTCCGGAGCAAGCGTCTGTAATACATACAGCGCATCTTCCCATTTATATGACGGCTTATGGTTATTTGAAAGAGTGTTCGCTAACTCTCTTGCTCTTACAACCAAACGAGATTCCGGGTCGAGCAAAATTTGGGCTATGCAATCCTTTAATCTCTCCTCACTTTGAAGTGATGCTTCAGGAATATTGATTTCTATACTTTCGCAATGCCAGAATCTTTTATCATTGTTCTTTGATGGCAACCAATATTGATTTGAATGCGTCTTGGTCTCAGTATTAACAGTCGGTTCAATCCACGGCTCCAATGGTTCAAAATAAAAACGCAGATAAGATTCACCAGGATTGGAATTCCATAATGCTTCGTAGTTAACTACGACAACAAGTTCAACTATATCAGACAATCGATATATGGCATAACGATGTTTATCTTCCGTGCGATTAGTGTGCACCGGTTCTGCAATTCGATGCTCCCATACAAAACTCGATTTACAAAATATGGAATTAAGCCAATCCCGGGCAGTCTGAGCTATATTATACAGATTGTTGATTTTCGCTCTGTTCTCAAAATAGAATTGCAGACCTTTCTCGCCGGGATTATCCGATGAAATAACCATGCCTTTATTCTCCTTTACTGTTTCTTTAATCATGTCGTGCATAATCTTGCCGTATCAATTCGACAGCAAAGGTAGATGACCAAGTAGAAACATTCGTGCCGACTACAATCTCAGGCTTAATGTGGAAATGTCTTATTTCGGGATATGTTCATTGTAAATTTTCTCGGCGACATTTAAGATCGGACAATTTCTGCGGTCTTGCAATATTGCCGTCAAGAAGGATGCCAGTTCCCCTTTTCGACAGTATTTTTCCGGCATATCACTCATATCTATATCATAATCAATCACGTGAGAAAATTTTCCGGGAATTTCATATCCATTTTCTTCAATCATATTTGCTTTATTTCGCTTCATTTCCCGATACAGTTTACCATGGACCTGAACGAATAATGTTATCACAGGAGTATGCAATAGTTCAGGTCCAACCTTTTTGATTCTTAACTCAGAATCCCTTTCATATCGTTCCCAATCCCAAAGATAAGCACATAGAATACCAATCACAAGATCATCTTGTCCCCGATAGCGAAAATGTAAATAATTATTATTCGGACAGCTTTTGAATTGAATGAGTTGCGTAAAATCAGATGAATCAAATGCTTTAAGTTCCATACACTCATTTGCTATCATCTGTCTGCGTTTAGACTCCTGTTCATATATTTTATTGGCAAGGAGTCTTTCTTCGTTATTCCTGATATACAAACTATTTGGCATAATTACTGTCTTTTTAATTATTATGTTTTCAAGTTCTTTTAGTATTGGAGATACAAACTCTCTCCCTAAGATTTTTTTTGCCTGTATCATCAAATCATAATGAGTGATATTGATGCACTTTATCCGATTATCATTTTCTCGATTCGAATTCCATTTAATGCAAAATGACTTAAGTTCATACTCTGATAAACGAGATATAGTCAGCACTATCAGAACAACCGGATTTGCGGCATAATCCCAGTATTCATCCAGTGGATTATTGAGTATGTGATTTATTTTATTCTCGATGATTATAGATCCTTCACCATCGATAAGTATGTCTATCCGTGATAGTTTGGAAGTCGGGACTTCCGTACTTACACAATAGTTATCATTCGGCAATACTTCTGAACGACTGAGACCACTTAGTTCAAGCAACGCAGTCGTGAACGCGAACGCATATTCAGGTTCATTCCGTGGGTTCATATAATATGCATATATATTTGACCAGGCCATTTCAAATTCGGATATACCTGCTATCCGCATTAATTGTACATTTTTCTGTTCCATAATTGCACTCTATAATTCTATAATCGCAATTTCTGATAAATCTGAATAATAGGCATTCATTATCGCTCCATTGGAGAAAGTTATGCCGTTTTGGTAGATGATTCCATGGCTCATATGGATATGTCCGAAAAGATGGACTTTGAGATTGTGAAGGGATGAAAGTCTTTCAAGGATTTCCTTCGAACCATAGTTGATACTGTCGTCGAAGTCAAGGATTCCGTAGGCAGGAGAATGGGTGATAAGAATATCAGTCTCAGGGGGTATATTGGCATAGTGGCAGCTTTGGCTGTCGGTCACGCAATCACCCATGAACATCGGGACGCCGTAAAATTTCAGACCGTCAATCTCAATTCCGGAATTGCACAGGTAATGCACATTATCGTCAAGACCGTCGATGTTTGCTCCATACAGACACTCATCGTGATTGCCGCAGATGAATATCTTATGGCGATAAGAGAGGTCGCAAAACCAGTTGAGAAAGTCAATCGCCTCCTGCTCGCTACCAATCATGCAGAAATCACCGGAATGTACCACCACATCTGCATCCGGTAAATTCCGAAGCCTACGATGGCAGCCATGTGTGTCAGAGAGATGTAGGATTTTCATATACTTTATGTTTGCAAAGATAATCACAAAAAATCATTGCGTCGATATACTTTAGTGAACCAAGAATTAAGTATTATTTTAGTTTTCTTACAGGACTTTACATATCACTTAAGCAAGGAATTAAGACCGTAAAAGATCATAAACGCAATGAACCAAAATAAGCATTTGAAGAAGTTGCGCCAAAGATATAAAATAATGACAACAAGATATTTCATCAAAGGGTATACAATTCAGTGTTCCATGGATTCGGTAAGATTCAAGTATTGCCTTTGGGCAATCAAACGCATAACAAAGAGTGAGCAAATCAAATTTGCTCAACCCTTTGTTGTGATGCAGCGCCATCTATGCCTTGACTATGTCAAAGGATGGATTCGCTCCATTTTCTTTCTTAATCCCCAACTGCTTCTCAAATGCCTCAAAGATTTGAGCGGAAGTAGGCTTATTAGTACCTGTTCCAACAACTTGCACCGTGAGACCCTTGGCGAATTTCTTCCAAGGAGATTTTACTGTTACTTTCCATGTTTGTGCCATAATAACATTGTTTAGATTAAAGTTAGAAATTGAGTTGAAATGTGTATGAAATATATTATTATACACCAATTTTATTATTATTAAGTTCAGATTTCTGCAGGTTTTCCTAACAAAAAAAGAGCGACAGTCTAAACTTCTTCCTTATTTGCTTTAGCGGGTTCTGGTAAACCTTGAGTCCAAATAAGTAAAAAGCAGTCTGCGCCCTTATCGGGAACAAACCTACTTTCGACCTAATCATCTGGGACTCATTAACTAATTTACCAGATTTGCTAAAAGCCAAATAATTTGTCTAAAAGTCGTTTGAAATATGTCTTCCTATTCTGTATTTCTTTTTCTTGCCTAATTTTAGTTCTTTCCACAAAGTAAGCAATAATTATTGAAACAAGCAAGAACATATCGCAGGACTGCTTGAATAATTATAATCAAATCAACGCATATAGTCATGTCTAATTAATAATTATTGTCAAAATTAGTAGTAATTGAAGAAACATTCTATCCGATTAGATTTAAATTAGTTTTTTTGACTATGCATTGGGATGTAGATGGCGGCGGTCCATTATAAAGGGCGACAGAAATTGTTTCTCGAATATCAATAGAATCGCACTAAGGCGGTTTGTGGGATGCGAAAATGTCGAGGGGCATTTTCTGATTGGGCAATTCCGGATGTCTGTCCGGGCAGCCGAATCTGGCGCGTTCCGAGGCTTTTCTGCCGCCGAATGGGTCAGGTTGTGACGTGCCGGCTGTCTTCCGGCGACGTTGCAGTGAGGGTATGGGATACGGTTTCAGACGGGGTCTGAAAAGGTTTATGTCAAGGGGTGTCATCGAGTGTCTCGAACTCGGAATGTAGCGTGACCGTCTGAACGGCATGGTCTCGATAAGACAGGTCTGAGCCCTGTCGATCTGGA
>CALKRW010000066.1 GCA_937989585.1 uncultured Porphyromonadaceae bacterium
CAAAAGTGTCCCAGTCTGCTCCGGCGCACTGTCCCAGTCTGCTCCGGTTTTTCCATATGCATCAGAATCACAATCATTAGATCAGGCAAAAGAAATCTCACTTCAAAGAGCAAAAATCCAAATCATTGCAGACGAATTTGGTACCATTGTAAGCCAAACAAACTTCACCACTCTATCCAATTCAAGTGATAAATCTACTATCGATTTCCAATTAGTTGGCATGAGTGATTTAAGAGGTGAATGGATAGAAACTATAGGTGAACCAACTTATAAGATTTTTTATTCCGATGGCTTATTATGTGTAAATGTAAAGGTTAAAGGTACAATCCGTCAAATTAGTTCAGATTATGCGAAATTAAACACCAAACTTCTTCGAAATAGTACAGACCTTAAATTTGAGAGTGCAGAGTTTCATAATAAAGATGATTTATTCCTTTATTTTGCATCTCCCGTTAACGGATTTTTATTAGTTTATCTTATTGATAATAAGGATAATGCATTTTGTCTTCTGCCATATGCACGGCAACCAGAGGGTGTATTTGAAGTTGAAGCAAATAAAGAATATATCTTCTTTAGTAAAAAAAATTCTACATTTCAAGATAAGACAATTGTTGATGAATATATTATGACATGTGACGATAATATAGAGTATAACCGAATTGCTATCATATTTTCTGAAAATCGCTTCATTAAATCTGCAGATTTCGGTACGTCAGAGAACATACCTCGAACGTTACCGACTAAGGACCTCAATATATGGATCTCCAAAACTCGTTGTAGGGATTTAAAGATGCAATATTATGAAATTCCTTTTTCCATTAAACCATAAGAATATGAAAAAAAATCTATCTTCTCAAATGAAGATTATATCAACCGGCATACAATCTTTCCGCCGAATAATGTTTATACTATTCACGCCAGTTAAGCAAACTGTTTAAAAACTGAAATACTCGAAAAGCAATGAAGAAATATCTTATTATCTTGTTTTGTTTGTTATTTGGGAAATCTATATCCTTCGCAGATAGTTGGTCTCAGGCATACGATCGTATAGAGAAATTGTATGGAGAGGGCTCATACGATGCTGCTTTAGAAATAGCTCTGCCATTTGCACAAAGAGGCAATGTAAATGCTCAAAATCTTGTGGGGTGTCTGCTGCTAGATAAAAAAGAAATTGTCAAAGCGCGAACATGGTTTGATAAGGCTATAAAACAAGGAAATGTTCGTGCTATGTATAATATGGGATTGTCCTATGATGGTGTTAACACGCGTCGAATGTTCGAAGAAAGTTGGGTACCTGTAGCCCTGCAAGACGCCTATAAAGCAAAATCATATTACAGGATGGCCATGGATTCTCCAGATAATTCTGAAAAATCCAAGTTTGATGCATACATGAATTATGCGGCAATATTATATAGAAAAGAAGATAAAAAACAAGAGGCCGTAGAATTGCTACAGTCTTGTCTTCGTTCTACAGAATATGGGGCTATTCGGAGACAATTAGGAGGAATGTACGAAGAAATGGGAAGGCCAAGTAATGCATTTAGAATGTATCGAATCGGGGCCGAATATGGCGATATGAATGCGCTATATACCTTAGGAGTAGCATACATGAATCCGTCTACTATAAAAGATCTTTCTATGCCACAAGATAAAAAGGCCGCAATTGAATGCTTTACTAAAATTGCTGAGATAAACGATCCCTCGTTTAATGACTCTTTTGGATCCCGAACAGGTCGAGCTTTACGATACTTGAACTCACTTTATGCTGATTTATATTATGAAACCTATGACGAGAACTATCTAAATCAAAGTATCAGATGGGGGAGCCGCTATATAGATGATATTTTCGTTGATGATGAATTACACAAAATCTACCAAGAAGGATTATCTGACTCTAAAAAATTTAACACCTATGAGGCTTGGTTAAAACATATAGAGAAAAAATATGCTGTTGATTCTGACATTGATATAGATGTTCCTGTAACTAAAAGCAACCGCAAGGATACGTATGTGCTAATTGTCGCAAATGAGAATTACGAATATGAAGCTAAAGTTCCTTTTGCCAGTAGAGATGGTAACATATTTTTTAAATACGTCAATCAGGCATTAGGCATTCCTAAAGAGAATATAAGATTACTTACTGACGTCACTCTAAACAAATTAAAATTTGAATTAACTTGGCTTAAAGATGAACTTGATTCTCATCCGGGTTCCAATGCCATAGTTTATTATGCCGGACATGGGCTTCCCTCTGAGGACTGTTCAACTTCATACCTGCTTCCTACAGATGGATACGCTAAAAATGTCAACTCGGGTTTAGATATTAACGATGTTATTGCACCCATATCAGAATACAGTAATAAAACAGTCATAATTTTTGATGCTTGTTTTTCTGGTGCTAAAAGAGACGGGAAAATGATAACTTCTGCAAGAGGTGTCGCAATAAAACAATCGGAACCTGTTATTAAAAACAGCACCATTGTTTTTTCAGCATGTAGTGGTACAGAAACAGCATATTCATATGATGAACAGCAACATGGATTATTTACCTATTACCTATTAAAATCTCTCAAAGATGGTGGTGGTATTATCACATTCGGAGAATTGGCAGATAAAGTAATATCTGAAGTAAAAAGGACTTCGGTAGACGTGAATAAAAAAATCCAGACACCCAACATTGTTGTAAGTGATGATATAAAATTTACATGGCGAAATAATGTTTTTTAAGGCAGAAGTATTGTTTATGCGTCAAATTTTATTCCTTTTATTTCTAACATGCTTCCTTTCTTGTCTGCCACAGCGATATCTTGATATCGACAAGAATAATCTTATGCTGCATGTTATCGAACAAACTGATACGGTTGCCTCGTTTCCTATTTGTGTCGGGAAAAACCTTGGTCAAAAAATTAAATCAGGAGATCATAAAACTCCGGAAGGTAAATTCACTATTTCAAAGATTCAAAATTCATCCTCATGGAAACATGATTTTAAGGATGGGAAAGGCCTTACAAAAGGTGCTTATGGACCATGGTTTTTTAGATTAAAAACGCCTATGAGTAATCATATCGGTATTCATGGAACATGTTTCCCGGAATCTATCGGTAAGCGTGAAAGTGAAGGTTGTATCAGGCTCAAAAATGAAGATTTATATGAGTTATATAAATTTGTATATGTCGGTATGACTGTTTTCATCCGAAAAGATTCTATCAAATGAAACCTGTTTCAATTTTATTTTTAATCGTGTTATTTAACTCATCTGTTTGGGCAAAAGCAGATGAGTTAACAGATATATATAATAAGTTTAAAAACGAGTCTTCGGAAAAGTATCATACATTTCGAAATAAAGCGAATCAGAAGTATTCTGATTGGATGAAGGAAACTTGGACAGAATTCCAGGCTTTACCAATTATTCAAAAGCCGAAAGATGAAACCAAACCTCCCGTAATATTTGATAATAGTCTCAACGAACCTATCAAAAGTACACCCCTTCCCATTGAGGAAGTTCCTGTTCCTATATTTGAACCACAACCTTTACCAACATATCCTATTGGGGAAGTTCCTAATCCTCAACCTGCATTTTGTAAATTTTCATTTTATGGGCTAGAGTGTGAAATTAGATTTGATGACTCACAATTATTCAATCTTTCAGTTATATCTAATGAAATTATTGCTGATAGTTGGTGCTTTTTAGCATCAGAATTATATAATAATACAATACGGGATTGTCTTGAATTTATACTTTCCTATAACCTATGTGATTGGGCATATATTCAATTTCTGGATAAATTTTCTTCATCCTTATTTCAGGGTTCGAATGAGCGTAACTTGCTGACAGCCTTTTTGCTTTGTCAAACAGGATATAAGATTAGATTAGCAAAATCAAATGATAAATTGTATTTTTTATATGCTAGTCCGCATTATCTGTATGATTTACCGACATTTAAAATTGACAACGTCTTTTATTACGGTTATAATTGTTCTGAGACTAAATTAGAGATATTTAATATACCTTTCCCTAACGAACAATTAATGTCTTTTTGGATACCAAAATCTCAGCAATTAGGGGATAAGTTATCTGAAAATAGGATAATTTCGTCTAAACGCTATCCTGAGATAAAAGTATCTGTAAATGTAAATACTGATTTGGTTGAGTTTTTTAACACTTATCCGACTTCTGTTATTGACGATAACCTTATGACTCGGTGGGCAATGTATGCCAATACACCCATTTCTAGAAACATAAGAGAAAATATATATCCTCAACTTAGAAAACTTTTGGGAGATAATGGTCAAATAGAATCGGTAAATAAACTACTAAATTTAATTCAAACTGGTTTGGTATATGAATATGATGATAAGGTATGGGGACACGACAGAGCATTTTTCGCGGAAGAAACTTTGTATTATCCATTCTGTGACTGTGAAGACCGGTCAATTCTATTTTCAAGACTTGTCCGTGATTTATTAGGATTGGATGTAATTCTGGTATTCTATCCTGGCCATTTGGCTACGGCAGTTGCCATTACAGAGAATGTGACAGGTGACTATATATTATATGATAATAAGCGTTTTGTGATATCCGATCCAACATATATTGGAGCCCCCGTCGGTATGACAATGCCTGACATGGATAATAAAACTGCAAAAGTCATATTATTAGACAAATGACACCAAACTCTCACAAAAAATGGCAACGTCTAAACATTCGTTGGATGTACATTTGTTTAGTTGTATTTAGTGTTAATTGTAATCTGTATTATTTAGCTATTTGGTATAGAATTCCACACAAGGAAGTTTGTTACAATGCCAAAGTTGCAGGTTGCATAGGAAATCCAAGTTGTACAGTATTTTTAGGAATGGATTACAGTGATTGTGATGTTAGTAACAATGAGCAACTTGGTGCAATTCTACATATAAAGCATCCCTTCAGAAAACACTCACCATTTTTATTTGTGGGAGTTATGGATCACATATTTATGGAAAGCCGAAAGGCAAGATATAAGGAGTATTACGAACCCTTAGCACAATATGATTCTCTATTATGCAGCAGAATTTCTACCGTCTATGCCACTCGTTTAGATATAACATCCAATTTATATGATGGGGTTGATTCCAATGATGCAGAAACGTGGACCAATGACCAATTACTAACCATACGAAAATTTAAATCTAAAAACTTAAAAAGCAATGGGATTAGTTCTGAAAATTGGTATTATCTTCAAAGATTACCTAATTCGTTCCCATGTGATTGTGGATTTGTAATCATCCAATCAAAGTTATATGATTCATTTGATAATTTTAAGCCTTCATTATTATCTAAAGGTGACATTTCTAAACTAGATTGTAAAATTCAATTGAATATAGATTCACGTATTTCTTGCGATACGATTATTATAAATAGTGTTGGTCCAATTGATTTAATCTCAGTCAATGTTGTGCCAGACAACAAATCGTTTAATCAAATTGAGTATTACGATAAAAATAAGATTTTGCAGATAAGGAAAAACGGATTGAGATTTTACAGTGAATTTCCAGAAGCACAAAAGGGTCAAAATGTTCGCATTGCTGTTCTTATATTAATCTTACCATTTTGGCTTACATTATTGCTCAGATTATTAAGTAAAGAAGTTCAGTTGTCTATAGTTGCCTTACATAATTGGTATAGAAATACACACCGTTAATAAAATACACACTGTAAATATACGTGGATATGTGTCGTAAAACCTTAATTGGATTTAGAAGCGATTTTATTGGGGAGGGTGTGACATTTGTCACAGGTTTTGTCGTTTTTAGTCCGTAACCTTGCGGTCTGTCTTGATGGCTTTGCCACCGCGTACCGGCTGCGCCGACGTTCGCTTCAAGCAGACTCGCGAGTATTTCATAGTTGCGGAATATATTTGTAGTGTATTATTATGGCTTTGCAGTTTGATTCTTATATTGATAATATTGACACTGGCTTTTGGGAGGGGCAAAAGTCGGGGTCAACACAGGCGTTATGATAAAGGTGAGGAGTTTATCACGGCGGGGGAGGTCGGGCGCTATATCGGGTATGTCGAATCGGGCGCGCTGAAGTATGTATGCTTTTCGTCTGACGGGACTCAACATGTTGTGGGTCTTGAGTTTGCCGGCTATTTTGTCTGCGACTTTCCCGGGTCGCTTTACAGGCAGAGGTCGCGGTGCTCAGTCATTGCAACTGTTCCAAGCGAAACCTATTGCATCCCGTCGGCCGAGCTAGCGGAACTGATGCGGACAGACGAAAGAGTGCTCCGGGTTGTCGAAGCCACAACCTGCGAAATTTTTTATACACTCTATGACAGGCATGTTGACCTCTATTGCAAATCAGCGCGGCAACGCTACGACGAGTTGCTCAGCCGTGACTCGAACCTTTTCCAACTGTTTTCACTCAAGGACATTGCCTCGCTGCTGAACATTACGCCCACGCACCTGAGCCGATTCCGCATGAAATGATTATTTAATCCGCATGTCTCAACATTTGTTGAGAGTAAAGTCGTTTATTTTGCGTATTTTTGCAGAAATTATAAACAGGAATATGAAGATAAGACTTGTCACTATATTGCTTATTTCATTTGCATCTATTGTGCTAAGTGCCAAGAAGAAGCCACAGGATTATCCACTGGCTGAAATCAAGGTGGAGTATAATTATCGTTATAAGTTTCTGCGTGGCGAGGATGGTGTGATAGAAAAGGATACACCGTTTCTATTGCTTGTCAATCAGAATCGGAGTAAGTTTTATTGTCCGAGTACCGAGTTCAAGGATTCGCTCGAATCGACACCTTCGGGTCGCACAAAAGCCAAGCAGATGCGTGATGCTGCTGTTAAGGCATATGTTCAAAGTCGAGATGAAAGTGATATGGACGCTGTGGTTTATCACTCACGGTTGTATGTTCTTAAAGATAATGCTAAATCCGTTTCAACTACCTACGATCAAGCCGGAATGGGTGAATATGGCTATTACGATGAGCCTTTCTCTGAAATCGACTGGGTAATAGACGAAGACAGCACCAAGACGATCTTAGACTATCAGTGCATCATGGCGACAACTGATTATCACGGTCGCAAATGGACAGTTTGGTTTACTCCTGAAATCCCGATACAAGACGGACCATGGAAGTTTTGCGGACTACCGGGACTTATAATGAAGGCAAGTGAACCGTCAGGACAACATAGCTTTACTGTAACAGGAATTGAGACAAGCTCACAGCCTATTTACCCTGTTTTCAATACAGAGTATCAGAAAATGGATCGAATTGGTATGCTCAGGGCTTTAAGGCATTATAGAGAAAACAGTAATGCGATGTTCAAGGCTGCAACTGGAACTGAACTTGGAGGTGTAGATGCTCCCGTAACCGAAGAAACCCGTAAATACGACTACCTCGAAACCGATTATCACGAATGAAACGGTTCGTCACATATCTGTTATGTCTGTTTGTTGCGGCAAGTGCTGTGGCGCAGGTAAATGTGACCGGTAGAGTGATTGACAGGGAGAAGGATAAGCCTCTTGTCGGAGCATCGGTCATTGTCAAGGGAGCAGACGGCAAGATAAAGAAATTTGCGTCCTCGAAGGCTGACGGAGGTTTCGCTATCACAATGCCGTCGGTAAACGGTTGCCGTCTGGAAGTTACGATGATGAGTTTCGCCAAGCAGTCGATACCACTTGACAGCGTGAGTTTTCCGATAACCGTCTATTTGGAGCCGGGGACCACCTTACTCAAAGAGGTGACAGTCAAGGCTGACCGTATACGGGAACAAGGCGACACCATCACCTATAATGTCGGAGGTTTCGCGCAGCAACAGGACCGCTCAATCGGCGATGTGCTGAAACGTATGCCCGGCATCAACGTGGAGAGTTCCGGCAAGATACAGTATCAGGGTGAGGACATAAACAAGTTCTATATCGAAGGTTCCGACCTGCTTGGCGGCAAATACGGCATAGCCACCAACGGCATAAGCCATGAGGATGTGGGTGCGGTCGAGGTCATGGAAAACCATCAGCCGATGCAGGTGCTGTCCGGCATATCGTTTTCCGACAAGGCGGCTATCAACCTCAAATTGAAAAACAAGGCGAAAGCGACATGGTCTTTCCATGGCGATGCCGGAGGGGGCTGGTCGTGGCAACCCGAAGGCGCGATATGGGACGGCGAACTGTTCGCCATGGCAGTGATGCCAGGGTTCCAGAACATCACCACTCTGCGCACCAACAATACCGGCGAGAATCTTTCATCGTCAAGTACCGATTTCTTCGCCGACCGTCGGCAAACAGGACTCAACCAATATGTAGGCGTGGGTCTGCCCGGAGTGCCGTCATTAAGCGACAAACGTACACTGTTCAACCGCTCCTTCCTGGTATCGACCAACAGTCTTTGGAAGTTGAAAAACGGCGAGTTTAAGGCCAATATCGACTATTCATTCAATCGTGTGACAGCCGATGCCTCTAACATTACTACTTATTTTCTTGACGATGGTAACCGCATAATTACCGAAAACCGAAGTGGTACGGAACACAGCCATTCCCTGAGCGGCAAGTTCATCTATGAGCTTAACCAAAAGACGGCGTTCATCAACAATACACTCCAGACAAACATAGACTGGAATGATGTCAGCCTCGCCACGACGGGATCTTTACCCAACGGACAGTCTGCAAAACTGCCTGATTACTATGTAAGCAACCGATTCAAGATGATAAAACGCTTCAAGGGCAAACACCTTGTGACATTCCAGAGCGTGAACGAATGGGAATCGCTTCCTCAGACGCTGGATCTCGACATGAACGATGATGCGTTTCGTCAGCACATTTCCGACCATGCCTTCTATACTCATGAGAGTGCGGCTTACGCCTTCAATATGAAAGGCGTGACGCTGAGCCTTGAAGGTGGAATAAAGGGTTATCTCCGCTCGATGGAGTCGCAGATGCCCGAATTGCCGGAGGAACTTCCGGGGCTGACTGAAAACGTGGTAAACACAAACTATCTTACCGTATATGCGACACCCAAGTTTGAATATTGGGTGCGACGGGTAAACCTATCGCTCAACCTGCCCGTGAGTTACGCCCATTATTCTTTTGACAAGGCAATCGCCAACCATGACGAAGTTTATTTCTCTCCGTCGCTGAGTCTAAACTGGAAACCGAACAACCGCTTCTCAGGCACCTTGCGCGGTGGTCTCGGACGCTCGCCGATGAATCTCAACCTTATCCATCCCGGACTCATAATGACCAACTACCGCACCTTGAAAAACGGTGTGGATGATTTCTACAACTCGTCATCGCAGAACGTGTCAGCAAGCGTCAGCTACAAGCACACCCGCCACGGTCTGTTTGCCAACGGCATGGTGATGCACTCATGGAGCCACGTTCCATGTACTATGGCGCAGCAGCTTTACGGCGATTATGTCGTCTACAGTTATGCAGATGCCAGGAACGACGGCAAATCGCTTACTGCGATGGGCAACGTCGGCAAGACCCTCGACTTCATGCGCGGAAGCGCCAATGTCAACGGATCTTTCAGTCGCAGCGAGTCGCATCTTCTCTCGCAACAGCAATCAGTAAATTCGGTCAGCACCGGCTGGAGCGTCGGGGGTAAAATCAATGGAAATCCCTGTCGCTGGTTCAGTTTCGACTACCGTATAGACTATTCCGACAGCCGCCTGACGATGAATGGCATGAGCGAATCGTGGCTCTCGACGATAGAGAATGAGTTGAGCCTGACCTTCATTCCTCATCGCAAATGGCAATGGACCGTCAGTGGCGAACATTACCGCAACGAACTTACCGAGCATAAATATAAAAACATAGTGATGCTTGACACCAGACTGACCTTTCAGCTCAACAAGAAGATAGAGTTTGCTGCGTCACTCAACAACATACTCAACAAACGAAGCTACAACTACACCACTTACTCACAGCTCTCATCATTTGAGAGCCAGCGTCAGCTCCGTGGCCGCCAGCTTCTATTCTCGATAACAATAAGAAAATAAATATTTTAGACATGAACAGACTAATCACATCAATCATTATGTGCCTTGCGGCGATAGCTGCTACGGCGCAAAACAAAGCTGAAATCATTGTCAGCTACGACTATACCAGTTCTAACAAATACAATAAAGCAATTACGTCCAAAATGACGTTGCTTGCTTCTCCGTCAGAGGCAAAGTATTTCAATGACGTCAGTCTTTGGGTTGACTCGTTGAAATCGACACCTGAAGGCAAGGCACAATATATGGAGATTCTTAAAAAGGCGTGCATGACCGTTGAGCCTGATGGCTCGATGTCATGGGATCTCAGCAAAGGCCCGGTAAAGAAGTCCTATACCTATGTGTTTACTAATCCTGCAGATGAGACACTTACGCATTATGGTAAATATGGTGAGGACCTCGGTTACTATATAGAACCTCTAACAGAAATGGAGTGGAAGATAGTTGAGGATTCAACCGCAAATATTCTCGGCTATGAGTGTGTGATGGCAGAGACGGATTATCACGGCCGTCACTGGAACGTGTGGTTCTCGCCTGAAATTCCATTGCCTTTCGGCCCGTGGAAACTTCATGGACTCCCCGGCCTTATACTCAAAGCGGAAGCCAATGGCGGTTTTTCATTCATGGCAACCGGGATTGAACACACAGACCGCCCGATTACTCCCATGTATCTTCAGAAAGACTACGCTAAGATAGACAGAAAAAAGGCTCTTGAAAATGCCGAATACTTCGTCAATAATGAAGAAAACATTCTGAAAGCACAAGGGCAGAATGTGACGATTTATTCAGTGGATGAAAATGGAAATAAGGTTGAGGTACCAAAGTATGACGGCCTAAAACATAGTCTGGAGCCTGACTACAAAATGAAATGAGGAAAGATTCACTTACTTGATGGTAATAAGGACGTATCTCTGGGTGCCGAGGCCCAAGTGTTCGGCGTAGTCGAGAAGGTGGGTGCCGTTGCGCTCAGCGATACGCTGCTCCATGTGGATTTTGCCGTGGTCGGGCGAGTTGTGGATTGCGTCAACACAGGCACGGTCGAGTGCTACGGGGTCGAGTGAAGCGAAGATGCCTATATCCGCCATCTGTACCGGAGCGGGATGTGCCACGCAGTCGCAGTCGACGGAAAGGTTGTTGGCGACGGAGATGTAAAGGATTCTGTCGCCGGCGTGGTCGATGATTGCTTTGGAGGATTCTGCCATTGATTCAAGAAAATCGTCCTGTGCGGCACGGTCAGCCCACCAGTTGTCGGCATCGTGGTTCTTGCCTGCGGTATGTACCCATGCCTTGCCATTGCTTGACTGCATACCTATTGCCATGTTCTTCAGTGCTCCGCCGAATCCTCCGCTCGGATGACCTTTGAAATGCGACAGCACTATCGTGAAGTCGTAATCAAGCCAGTCCTTACCGATATAGGCGAAGTTGAGATGCCTGCCGCCTATGACGGGCAAAGCGGTCTCACCATTGTTATCCATTATGTCTATAGGTGCGATTGCCGTAAATCCGTGTTCCTCGGCAGTTTTCAGATGATCGGATGAATGACGCCTTGAACTCTGATAAGCAGTGTTGCACTCTACGAGTGTGGCATTCAATCCTTGCACAAGAGGGGCAATCAACGAGGGCGCGAGATGATTGGGATTTCCGCTCTCGCCGAAAGAAAGTTTCACACAAACTTTGCCTGTGGCCCGACGGTCGAGTGCATCATAAATCTTCAGGAGATTTTCGGGAGTTATCTCCTTGATGAAATATACTGTGGCGACTGAATCCGATGTGGTCGTGGCTACCTGCTGGGCTTTTATCTGTCCAAATGAAAAGACTGCCATCAGCGCAGTGAGAATAATTTTGAGTTTATTTAGATGTGGTATCATATAAGTTCATTTTATTCCGGGCAAGGTATCGAATATATGCGTTTTACCTCGTCTACTTTATTATAATCGAATATCAGGGGCTTACGGGTATCCAAACCGGTAATGAGCGACATTTCATCTTCCGAAAGGCTGAAATCAAAAATCTCAGAGTTTTCGACTATGCGCTCATGTCTTACTGATTTGGGAATGACAACCACACCCCTCTGTATGTTCCAGCGGAGTATGACCTGTCCGATTGTTTTCCCATGAGAACGGGCGATATCACACAAGAGCGGATTGTTGAAAATTTCATTTTTCCCTTCCGCAAACGGTGCCCATGCCTCCAGTTGTATATCAGCTTTCCTGCAAAGGTCAAGCATACCGGCTTGTTGAGTGAATGGGTGACACTCAACCTGATTCACCATAGGTTTGACTTCCGATGAAAGACAGAGGTCAATAAGGTGTGCTTCGGAGAAATTGCATACTCCGATGCTGCGGATGCGACCTTCATGGTAAAGTCGTTCCATAGCACGCCAAGTTCCGGAGACATCTCCGTATGGCATGTGGATGAGATATAAGTCGATATAATCCTGTCCGAGCCGTTTGAGCGAATTTTCAAATGCTCTCATAGTCCGGTCATAGCCCATCTGACTTGTCCAGACCTTTGTGGTGAGGAATATCTCACTCCTGTCGATACCGGATTCATTTATGGCTTGACCGACAGCGACTTCGTTATCATAGACAGAAGCAGTGTCTATCAAGCAGTAGCCGGTTTTAAGAGCATATCCGACAACATCAAGGCATTGAGCCGCATCAGGAATCTGGAATACTCCAAATCCCTCGATGGGCATCAACACTCCGTTGTTAAGTTTTACTTTAACAATATTCATTTACCGCTTGTTTCGGATTCATCGTCTTTCCAGACATTCTTGGCAAGATTGAACGCCGCCCATGCCTTGGGCCAGCCTGCATAAAAGGCTATGTGGGTTATGATTTCAGCAGCCTCGCTGCGGGTTATGCCGTTCTTTTTAGCTTCCTGAAGGTGGTAAGTCAGCGAATTGTCGGTGATGCCCTGAGATATGAGCGAGGTGATAGTGACGAGACTGCGGTCACGCAGTGAAAGGAGGTCGTTGCGGCTCCATACCTCACCGAAAAGTATGTCGTCGTTGAGATGGGCAAACTCAGGGGCGAAATCACCAAGTTGCTGCCGTCCGGCAGTCTGAATAATTTTCTGTGCCATATTGTTTTGTGATTTGATATAATTTACAACTTTATTGGAAGGGTTAAGTTCAGTCTGGTCAAGAAGCTGAAGATTCTTGACCATGTGAAGTGTTCCATGTTTGTATTTCTGGAAGTGAGCAGATGCTATGTGTGAGCGGTACGACTCCTGTGAGGCATACGTTTCGAGAATTGTTATGTTGCAGGGATTGTCCTTCTCCTGCAAGGCATACATGGTAAGCACTCCGGGTTCTGTGCGCAAGGATATTTCGCCGACTTCGGTAGCATACTTCATATATTCGTCGAGATATGCAGGATTGACTTCGATCTTAGAGAGGCGGATTATACCATCGGACGACATTGGTAACTTTTCGCATACTGCCAGTTCTTTTTCTGTTTTTGTTGATAATCCGTATTCCTCATCAGTCACGGGTCGCAACTGCACGACATGACCGTCAACAGCATGTTCAGTTACTGTCATGCAAACCAATGCCTTATTGGGTGTCGCGCCATTCCAGTGACGTACATTTGCTTTGGAAACAATCACGTCGCCTTTCTTTATGACACGTTTTTCTTCACCTTCCTCCTGATAGAAGCCTTCACCGTCCAGTACGAGAAGTGTCTGTTCGGCATTCGGGTGATAATGCCAGAAATTACGGCTCCCCGGAGAAAAATAGAAATTGGTTATCATCGTGTTGCCACCGTCTTTCAATATTGACAGATGGACCTCTCCGGTATTGCACTCCGAAGATGCTATGTTGTCCGCAGGGAAAATAAGTTGGGGGGTATATATTTTATTCTGTGCAGTCATGTGAAAGGACATTGAAATCGCAAATAAGGCAGCCCAGACGATTGATTTGACTTTCATGTTACAATATTATCTTTTTGGTGCCCTGGGTGCTTTTTACGATATATACGCCTTGGGGGAGGTTTTCTTTGCCTGAGACCTTTTGCCCGGAAAGGGTATAGACGGTGGTGTTATCGGGGGAGTCTATCTCTGCGGTAATGTCGTTTATCCCGCTTGAACCGACAGCCGAAAGCGTGACTGTGACGTCTCCATCGCCTAATATCGATTTAAGTTGCGGGCCAGTGTAATTACCATTTATTTTGCCAAGACGGGTGAAGTTATAGGAATTGTTATCATAATAAATCACAAACTGGTTGCCGAGATACAATACGAGGTCTCCTGGTTCGGTAGAGAAGTAGGTATCGTTGCGTGGCAGAGACTCGGGCAGGCTTCCGACTTTCTCCATATTGGCATAGTCGTGCATATCTACTTTAACGGGGCCAGTCTCGAGCAGTTTCAGCAATGCTCTTGCTGATGAGTTGTCGGAAAGAGTAGCAGTGAGTGTAATGCCTCCGGCAACTGCTATGTTAATCTGGGTCTTTGTCATATCGGGAATGTTTAATGATGAATAATCTATTGTCTTCAGCCAGTCTGAAATCAGTGATGCGGCGTTTGAGGTCTGCGATGACCTTATCCATAGACTCGGAGTAAGAAATTTTCCGTCAGGGATGAGGCGCCTGGCATCGCTTTCGACTCCGCTGATTCCACTGCTGGCACTCGAAACAATGAGGCCGATGTTCTTGCCTGCCATTCTGGAGCCGTTCTGAAACAGAAATGTCTGCAAGGGCGCAGCCATGTTGCTCCACCACAAAGGCGCACCAATGATGATGGTGTCGTATTCGTCAAGGTTTACGCTGAGGGGATCGATTGCAGGATACGAGGCGGGGTCATTGGGTTTGTTACGAATTGCGGCAATCAAAGCACTGCCGACTGCATAGTTGTTGGCGGCATAGTCGAGACCTTTTTCAGCAGGTTCCACTCGCACCACGTCTGCCTTGATTTGTGAGCAGAGTTCAGTTACTATTCTGTTTACGTTGTTGGTGTAACTGTAATATACAACCAATGTCTTGGCCTGTGCGACAGTCACAGAGGCCAGCAAAATGAGGGCTAATAGTAATTTTTTCATATTTTATGGTTTATACCGCAAAATTAGATAGTCTCGATTTAATTATATGTCCAATTTCTTGGGTATGCATATCAAAATCCCGGAATCTATCGGAAGTCTCATATCTTATTGTTAACTTTGCTCCTGGCAATCAATCCAGTGCGCATATGGCAAAAATACTTAAGGTCAACAGGCCTTCCGACTTCAGTAGTTATCATGGAGTATATGACAGACATCCACTGATTACTGTAATTGACTTTTCTGAAATCTCACCGATACGACATAGTCTGAACAGATATGAAGTGTATGGCGTGTTCGTACAAGAGAACAATGACCTTGACCTGACTTACGGATGCGGAAGATATGATTATAGGGATGGCTCGCTTATATGCGTGGCACCGGGACAGATAGGCGGCAAGGAAGACAATGGCGAAAGGGCTTCGATTGGAGGCTGGGCGTTACTGTTCCATCCTGACCTTATACATGGCACACAACTTGAAAAAGACATCCGACACTATTCTTTCTTTGACTATAGTGTCAACGAGGCCCTCCATATGAATGAGATTGAGCGCGAGATTGTGGTATCAATAATCAAGAGAATCAAATCGGAAGTCGATAATCCCCGGGATGAAATACAGGATGATATAGTGATAAGTTACATATCCTTGCTTCTCAAATACTGTCAGCGCTTCTATAACCGTCAGTTCATCACGAGAAAGTTGTCCAACAACGATGTGCTTTCACGATTTGACAGTTTTCTGAAAGGATATTTTGCCGAAGGCTTACAGGCATCAAAGGGGCTTCCTACGGTAGGCGTGTGTGCAGACCATCTCTGTATGTCGGTCAATTATTTCAGTGACTTAATAAAAAAGATGACGGGAGAGAGTCCCGGACGAATGATCCGGCAGTTTGTGGTCAGGCAGATAAAAAACGAACTTGCCTCGGGGCTTACGGTTGCCGAGGTTGCGTATAAACTCGGTTTTGAATATCCGGCCCATCTCAGCCGAATGTTCAAGAAGGAGACAGGACTGACTCCGACCGATTACATACAACTGCGCAAAAAGTAAGGGTGAGGGTAAAACAGAAAGGCGGTGTGCCGGGTTGGGGCACACCGCCTTGGGTTGTCGTGATTGTGGGGGTATGTGGCTTATTCAGCGGGGTCGAGGATGATGGTGTGAACGTTCTTCTGACCCAGAAGGGCTTTCATGTAGTCCATGATGTCCCGGGTGGTGAGGGCGTTGATTGCCTCCAGCTGGCCGTTGAATGTGTCGACGCCGTTGAGCTGGATTGCGGCGATGGTCGATGCCCATGCCTGGTTCTCCTCGAGGTTCGAGTTGTATTCCTTGGCCATGAACTCCTTGATGGGGTTGAGTTCCTCGTCAGTGACCTCCTTGGTCATGTTCTCGAGCATGAGGTTGATTTCCTTGAGTACCTCAGCCTTCATCTCGGGCTTCATTGGGAAGGGAATCTGGAGAACAGCATTCTGGTTGCCGAGGCGGCTGAGGGCGCCGGCAGCGCCGATAGAGTAGACTGCACCCATTTCCTCACGGATCTTGTTGAGTAGCCGTTTGGAGAGAATCTGCGCTGCGGCCGAAGCCACCAGACGGTTCTTGAGGGTGTAGGGAAGGCTGGCGTTGGCACCGATGAAGGCCCAGGTCTGGGGAGTCTCCATCTTTGTGGTGAAGGTGTTGTCGGTGGTGCCGGTGATCAGTTCGAACTCGGGTGCGGGCTGCAGTTTGATGGAAGCGCCTTTCTTGGCGGCGGGGAGGGTGCCGATGTACTGCGAGGCGAGCTGGGTGAATGTCTCGGGATCGATGTCGCCGACAAAAACGAATGTGTAGTCGGAAGGTGCGGCAAGCATCCTGTGGATGATGTCGAGAGTCTGGTCGAGGGTTGCTGCTTCGATGGCACCTACACTGATGGCCTGACCCTGGGGAGACTTATATAGTACCTTGGTGAGGTCACGCTGGAAGATGTACTGGGGATTGGCCTCCTGGTTGGCGAGAACACCCTTGAACTTGTTCTGGCTGCCGGCGAACTCATCGGGAGTGATGTTGTAGGCGGTGAAGGCAGAATAGATGAGTTCCATGAGAGTCTGGAGATTCTTGGCTGTAGTGGTGCCTTCGAGTTCACGGGAGTAGTTGTCAAAACTGAGGTTGAGTGAAGTCTGTTTGCCCGAGAGGTATTTCTGCAGGTCTGAGTTGGTGTAGTCACCGAGACCGTATGTGGTCATGGCGTAGGGCAGGAAGATGACAGAGTTGGCCTGTGCGTCGGGGATTATAGAGGTGCCACCGGCGGCGTTTGCGTCGAATACAATCTCGCCTTCCTTAAGTTTTGTAGGTTTGTAGATGACGCGGACGCCATTGGGGAAGGTTAGTTCGGTTGCGTCGAACTGGGCGAGTTTCTGAGTCCTGGAGGGAGCGACGGCCTTGGGCAGGCTGGGGATGAGGGGCTCGGCCTTGGTCTCTTCCTTGTAGGGTTCGATGGTCTCTGCGTCAACCTTGTCGATGACAGCCTGAAGAGATGCGGGGGTGGGGTCTGCGACACCTTCCTTGTCGGGGTACATGACCACAAAAGCGCGGTTGTCCTTGCCGACCATTTCGGGAAGCATGGCATTGATCATCTGAGGATTCGACAGCATGGGAGCCATCTGCTTCATCATGTTGTACTCGAGTTCAATGCCTGGGATGGGGTCGCCGTTGGTGAAGTTCCTGGCGTATTCGCGAGCGTAGACGGTGTTGTCTACCTTGGCACGCTGCTCGTATGCCTTCTCGAGGTTGGAGAGGTATTTGGTCTGGGCACGCTCGATCTCGGTGACGGTGAAACCGCCGCGGACGGCGCGGAGAAGTTCGCGGTAAGCGGCCTCGATTGCGGGAGCGATGTCATCTCCCTTACCTACAACCTGAAGAGATACGGCATCCTTGGTCTTGGAGATGAAGAAGTCGCCGATTTCAACACTTGCATGCGCGAAGGGAGCGTCGGGCTTATTGGCAATCTCGTCGAGACGGTCATTGAGCATTCCGGAGATGAGATTGGTCATATAGTTCACGATGTAGAATGCCTGAGTGTTTTTGGCAGCATCGGGAATCATTTTCTCGGACTGCTTGAACATGAGCAGGGCGACATTGTTTGTCATTTCCTTGTCCTTGCCGATGGCCCAGATTGTGCCGTCGGTGTCCTCGACGGGGAAGTAGACGCGCTCCTTGGGATTCTGGGGCATCTTGACGGGCGAGAAAATCTCCTTGATCTTCCCTTCAATATACTGGGGGTCGATGTCGCCGACAACGATGATGGCCTGGTTGTCGGGACGGTACCAGGCCTCATAGTAGTCGCGGATGGCCTGGGGAGGGAAGTTGTCGACTACCTCCATGGTACCGATGGGCAGACGCTGGCCGTAACGGTTGTTGGGGTATACAACGGGAAGGAGGTTCTCGAGGATACGCATCTGGCCGGTCATCGAGCGACGCCATTCCTGATGGATGACGCCGCGCTCCTTGTCAATCTCCTTGGGGTCGAGCAGAAGACCGTCGGCCCAGTCGTGGAGTATGAGCAGGCAGGAATCCTGGACGCCTGTGCGGGCTACGGGAACAGACGAGATGTTGTAGACGGTCTCGTCAATGCTGGTATATGCATTGAGGTTCTGGCCGAACTTCACGCCGACAGTCTCGAGCCAGTCGATGAGGCTGTTGCCGGGAAAATTTTCCGTGCCGTTGAAGCACATGTGCTCGAGGAAGTGGGCGAGACCGCGCTGGTTTTCCTCCTCGAGTGCAGAACCGACCTTCTGGGCTATGAAGAAATCAGCCTGACCCTTTGGGGTCTCGTTGTGGCGAATGTAGTAGGTCATGCCGTTGTCAAGTTTGCCGACTATGACCTGGGGGTCGGTAGGCAGGGCAGGCAACTGTGGCATCTGGGGATCCTGAGCCATGGCAGGGATTGCGGCAAACCACAGTGCGACTGCGGACAGGACCTTGGTAAACAGTTTTTTCATTGTGATGCTGTTTGGTTTATAATAGAAGAAATTTTAGATTTCAGAATTGTCTGAACTTTAAGGTGAATTTAAAATATGTTTGGATTTATTTATCCAAACATATTCTTAGACGCCGTGTTATACAAAAAGTTACGGAATGCGATGTTAAAGAAAGTTAAGCAAGAGTGCGTGACCTATTCGAGTTCGAGGTCGGAAAGACGGAAGAGGTCAATGCCGAAGGGAGTGAGTTGTGCGAGGAGTTCATAGGGGTCGAATGCCACGTTGATGAATCCCTGGGCATAGGATGCGATCTCGTAGGGCTGATAGACGAACACGATCTGACCTTCGGAAGATATGAAGAAATTGCCGTCCTGGGGAAGTCCCTCGACAGATGTGGGGCCGATGACGTCGGACATGTCCTGGGCGCGCTCGGCAATCAGGTCGGGAAGTTCCTTCAGCCCCTTTGGAGTGAATATGTCGTTAAGGGAGAGAATGCGTCCCTGTTTGTGCGACAATATATAATAGTTGATGTAGCGCTTGGAGGTCATGCCGTGGGCAGCCCCAGGGTCATAGGTCTCGGCAGACACGCAATAAACAAGCATCTCGGGATTGAGATAAACGACAAAACCGCTTGTGTAGGAGAATCCGTCGGGGTCGGCGACAGGACGTGAACGTCGTATCTTGTATCCAAGTTCTGAGGCCGTGGAGTCAAGGCTTGCCTTGATTGCCTTTGCCATGTCCGTTACATCGGTATTGCCGAGAACGAAAGACGTAATCGAGTCGCGGAGTGTGGAAATGTCTATGTCGTAGATTCTCGAGGGCATTGTCAGCGATACGGAATCGCTGAAAGAGATGTCGCGGTCGGTCTGGAACAGGTCGGCGGTGTTAAGAAGAGTATAAGTCGCTCCGACAGTGTAAGTGTCGAATTTGATGGTGTCCGATTCGGGAACCTCATTTTTTACCTCAGAGCATGAAGCGAGCGTGAGTGCGGAGAGGACAATAGCAAAAGCCTTTGTTTTCATTGAAATATCAGTCTGCGATAAATTGTTGTATATTTTTCAGCAAATGGATTGAAATAATCCTGATTAGTTAAAGTTTTAACGTCTGTCACTAGTGGAAAGTTGAGGTTAAATGATTAGATTTTAGTTGAATGATTGTTTTTTTATGGAGTGGGGAGAGCCTTGTAGATCTGGCGGTAAAGTTCGGGGCGGACATAAAGGTTGTTGAAGATCGGGGTGTCGCGCGTAGGATTGACTCGGTTGGTGAGGAAGACAAGGATTATGTCGTTCTTCGGATCGACCCAGAAGACGGTACCCGTGAAACCGAGATGTCCGAAAGTCTCTGGTGATGCCTCGCCGCAAGTCGGTGACCAAGCGGGATTGACCTTGTCGGGCTTGTCGAATCCGAGACCTCGCCGGCATGTAGGACTCTTGTCTGTTGTGAAAAGGCGGACAGTCTCCTCGGATAGGATGCGGTCGCCTCCGTAAGTTCCGCCGTTAAGCCACATCTGGCACATCTTGGCTATGTCATCGGCATTGGAGAAGAGTCCTGCGTTGCCCTGGACTCCACCTGAGAAAGCGGCGGTCTCGTCGTGTACGTAACCGTGGACGGTCTGACGGCGGAGATAGGTGTCGTTTTCTGTCGGAGCAATCTCCGACTTGCTGTGCGAGAGAGTAGGACGGTATGACATAGTAGAGGTGCCGAGTTTCTTCCATAGGTTGTCGCCGACGAAGCGGTCGTGGGACTGACCGGTGACATGTTGCTCGGCATCCATAAGAAGGCAGAAATTCAGGCAGGAGTATGTATAGCCGTTGGAATACCTGAGAGGAATGTTGTATATGGTAGACATGACAGTGTCGTATGCGGCCTTGCCGACCCATATGCCTTCGGCAGCCTCGACCTCGAATCCCGGCTTGCGGACCCTCGAGGTGATGTCGGTGCGGAGGCGCCCGGTGTTGTTGCCGTATGCTCCCTCGGAAATCCTGATTGAGTGGTCGGCATCGGGCTTGCCAGTTATGAGCCGCCCGGTGTATGAGGTCGAGTCAATCATGAGGTTGAACATATTCAGGGATGGCGGCATTCCCGACTCGTGGTAGAGCAACTGGCGGACAGTGATGCTGTCCTTGCCTGTTCCACGCAGACCGGGAATGTATTCGGCGGCGGTCTTGTCGAGGTCAATGAGACCGCGGTCATAGGCGAGCATTATGCCCGGAAGAGTTCCGATGGCTTTTGAGACAGATGCGAGGTCGTATATGGTATTGGCGTCAACCGAGTCACCACCGGCAGTGAGCAGCCCGTATGACCTGTCGAGGACGATGTCTCCGTCATGGGCGACGATGACCTGGGCGCCGGGCATCGCCTGACGAATTATTGCGTCCTCACAGATTGAGTCGATACTGTCGGTGAGCGAGGCACGCAGACCTGTCATCTCGGGTGTTGTGTAACCTAGACGGACCTTGGCTGTGCTTATGCCGGTACCCATGGGGTAGAGACCTTTCAGGTCTACGGGCAGTTTGCCCGAGGTGCTGATGCCTCCGAAAACGGCCTGGGCGGCATAGTCGCGGCTGAGCGGCTTGTCATCGTAAGCGAGGAGGACGGCGTCGGCCTTCTTGACGATGGCGCCGAATTTGGCCATCTTGTATGGATTGATCATGAAGACCTCGACAAGGTCCCTGACACCGGACAAAGCCTTGAGTGAGACGATTTCGGACGATTTGTTGTCGAAGACAGCGGCGATGACTGTATTATGCTTCTTGATCGCGGCAAGTTGTCCGGCCGAAAGTGAGCCTTCGGGTGCGGCATAAACAGTTACGGGGGCATAGCGGCGGCAACGCTCGGCGAACTCATTGTCTGACTTTGCGCCGAGCAGGACGACTGCAATTGATCGTGTGTCAAGTCCTTTCAGGGGAAGAATGTTACCGTTGTTCTGAAGCAGGGTCATGGAAGCCGCAGTCAGATAGCGGTCGGTATTTGATGCAGAACGTGTGTTCAGACTTGAATCAAGTCCGTCGAGGCTGATGGGCTGAGGACGGTGATTCAGGCCGAGAGCAAATTTATAGGCGAGGACACGCCTGACACGCTCCTCGATTAGAGTCTTGCTGAGTTTGCCTTTGCGGACAGCGGTCTGTATTGCATCGATGGAGGCAGGTATGTCAGTCGGGCAGAGCAGTATGTCGGCGCCGGCCTTAAGTGCCTCGACACAGTTGTTTTTCTTTTTGAGTTGAGCGCCCTGCATTCCGAGGGCATCGGTATAGATAAGGCCCTCGAAACCGAGGTTCTTGCGAAGGAGACCGGTGATTTTGGGAGAGAGAGACGCGGGAGTACCGGATTTGTCAAGCGAGGGGACAGAAATATGTCCGGTCATAATGCCCGAGCAGCCGGCATCAATGAAAGCACGGAAAGGAACGAGTTCGGTTTCCTCAAGTTGTTTCATGTTCTTTTTGACGACCGGGAGAGTCTTGTGGGAGTCGCTGTTGGTGTCGCCGTGTCCGGGAAAATGCTTTGCTACAGCCTGTATTCCGGTCTCCTCAAGTCCCTGCGAGTATGCGGTCACAAGCCTGGCCACATGCTCCGGGTTCTCGCCGAAAGAACGGTAACCTATGACAGGATTCGAGGGATTGGAGTTGACATCGGCATCGGGAGCGAAATTCACCTGGATTCCTAGCGCGCGGCACTGTCGTCCGACCTCGCGTCCGTATTCACGGGCAAGTTCAGGATTTGACATGGCTCCGAGAGCCATGTTCGTGGGAAATTTGGTGGTGCCTGAAACGCGCATGGCGAGTCCCCATTCTCCGTCAAGAGTCATCAGCAGGGGGACTTTGGCCGCCTCCTGGGCGGCATTTGTGCACAGGGCGAACTGGTTGATGGTACCTTCGGTAAACAGAAGGCCACCGACCTGATTCTTGCGTACAAATGCGGCGATTTCCGAAGGCTCGCGGGTAGGTACGACTTTGGCGACAATCAGTTGAGCGATACGCTGACGCTCGTCAAGACTGTTATACACAGAGTCTACCCAACGGTTCATGGCAGCCTTGTCGACACGACGCATGATGTTTGGCTTCACGGCTTCTGAAGCGACAGCGGTGAGGACAAGGGAGAAGATAATTAAGGTTTTCTTAAACATTATTACAGAAGGATTATTGCAGTTGCGGGATGATTGGTCCGGGATGTGCCAGCGTCTTATTCCGGTTTCATGCGGACAGTCGGCGAGGGGTTGATTTTTTTCTTTTTGTAATTATTACGTAGATAAGAGATGAGGTCATCGAAGAGGACGCTGTCGCTGTTTGCAACCGGAGTGGAGTTGAGGAATCCGGTCATGTAGTCGCCGCCGTGGGCGAGATAGTCGATGGTGGCGACGCGGTATGTCGCATCGGGGTCGAGAGGCTTGCCGTCGACAGAGGCGGAAACCATGCTCCCGGTGGAAGGATTGTAGGTGACAAGCATCTCGGATGATACGCCGTCCCCACCGCGAGAAGCCATTGTGTCAAGGAGCGTAATCACGTCACGACCCTTTATGTCGACCACTTGGGTACGGTTGGCAAAGGGCATCATTGTGATGATCATTCCTTCGGATATGTTGCCTTTGGGAAGCGAGCGACGAAGGCCACCCTTGTTGATTATGGCAAAATCGACATTCTGCTTGCCGGGAGCCTTTTTGTCACGCAGGACCTTGTTGCCGTTGTCGCGAATGAAGTCGGCGACAAAGTTCAGCAGTGCGGGACCCGTGTTGGGAAGTTCGACGGCACTGCGGACAAGAGGCGTAGTCATCAGCGAGTCGACACCTTTGCGATACGGGACAAGCGATGCAGATAGACCCGGATCGACGCGGTTGTCGAGACGTTTGTCTATAGGTATGACCTTATAGGCGACGTGTCCGTTGTCAAGGTCGATTTCGGATACTCCGACATATTTTCCACCCTTGCCTACCTGGGTAATGGTAACGGTATCACCGAGTGCATTGATGGCATAATCCTTGAGTTTGCCAGCATCAGGCCGGATGAGATCGTGAGTATGACCGCCGATGACGAGGTCGATGTCCTTGGATCTTTCGACCAGAGGGACGTCGGCGATGACAGTGTTCTCGGGCTCATAGCCAATGTGGGTGACGGCTACCACGTAGTCGCAGGTATCGACATGCTTGAGATACCAGGCCATGGAGTTCGCGGCATCGTATGGGTCAAGGAAACGGACACCATCATAGTTGCCTTCGGCAATCATTCCCTTCGGGTCAAGGTTGATGGCAATGAAGCCGACCTTCTTGTCTCCGAAACGGCGCGTGGTGTATGGCTTGAACTCCCGGGCAAGCGGCGAGCCGGTCATGTCGTAGTTTGTGGAAAGCAGCTCGGCCTTGGCATCGGCAAGGTTGGCGGCAAGCTCGTCGACACCGTTGTCGAACTCATGGTTGCCGAGAATGCGGATATCGTAGCCGAGGTCGTTCATGAGTTTGTTCTCGACCTCACCCTTGTAAAGATTGAAGTATAGTGTGCCCTGAACAACATCACCCGCATCTATTAGCATCACGTTGGGATTGTTGGCCCTGACGGAATCGATGACAACCTTGCGGCGAAGGATGCCGCCCATTCCGGTTGCTTCGTCAGGGTCAATCTGCGAGTGAGTGTCGTTGGTATGTACAATGACGAGTTTCTCGGCTGAAGCCGGAAAGACCAATGCGCCTGCCACTGCAATTACAGCCGAGGCGATGAGTATGTTTTTTCGGTGGGTCATCTTATGTTTCATGTTAAGTCATATAAGGGGGCTATCGACACGTCTGGGTTTGGCGGAAGCATACAATCGAACGGATTACTATACGAAAGGTGCCTATTATATAAATGGAAAATATAAGACAAATGGTTGAGGATTAACTTTTTTTATATCAAGTATGCAGGCCGGGCCCGAAAGTTGAGCTAGATTCCGACTTTTCAAAGCAAAGGTACTACTTTTTTACTGCAGAGGGATAAAAAAACGTTGTGAAAATTTAAGTCTGATATTAAAAATTTGTAAATTTGTGAGTCACATAAAACACTATCCGGGTGAAAGTAAAAAATCATCTGCTCACCGCATGGCCTGCGGCAGCGGTATTTGTAAGCATATCCATGGTCTACGGCCTGTTTTCGTACTGGATGCCGTATGTACTGGATGACCTTCTTTTCCAGGGTCTATATCTTGAGCACAATGGTGGAGAAAGCAGTTTTTCGCTGAACGCGCTGATAGATTTCAGCGCTGATGTGCGTGCATGCGATAACGGAAGACTATCAAATATACTGTCACCTATAGCGACACTGATGGTGCCTCGATGGCTGTTTTCGATTCTGACCGGGGTAGGGTGTGCCTCCATGTTTGCGATGATGTGCTCACTTGCAGGGTTCAGAAAGCAAACCGTGGCAGAGGCAATGCTTGTGCTCTGGGTCTGCTCGCTCGTGCTGCTGCCGTGGCGAAACAGCATTATGGTCAATGACTATCTGCTGAACTACCTGTATCCTTCGCTGGCATGCATGGGTTTCGTGACAGTGATGGGAAAAGAGAAGGACTTCGTGCGCCCGCGGGTGCTGTTTATTGTCGGAGCCATTGCCCTGGCTGTACCTTCGGGATGGTTTCATGAAGGTTTCTCAGTGCCTCTGTGTGCCGGTTTTGCCGTTTATGGGCTGATGCGTAAAGGGAGACTGTCTGTGGCATGGTGGAGCGTGATGGCCATTTTCGTTGCGACAAGCATGCTGACAGCATTGGCCCCCGGATTACTACTTAGGGTAGGACGGGAGTTGAATGGCTATTCGGCGGGGGAGAAAATCGGACTGCTGTGCACAACGCTTGGTGCGGTCGTCATAATGGCGTGTGCCGGAATACCGGCAATCTGGTCAGCGCGGTTCAGGAATGCATGGCGTGACACTCTGTCTGACGGCAGGATGGCGATACTTGCAACGGCAAGCATAATGTCTGCAATAATTGTCCTGCTGACACATTCGGATGCGAGAGCAGGCTGGCCGGCCTGTCTGTTCGCTATGGTTGTCATAGCATCACTCATACGTAACCTCCTGGTTGAATGCGGATGTAGAATTGGCCGAAAGGTGGTGACAAGGTGGATGATGGCCTTGTATGTAATTGTCTGCCTGCTCTTCGCGAATGTCCTGCGCTGGCAGTACAGACTCAACGAAGAGCATAACCTCGTTCTGGAAATGATGGAAGAATCGAATAACGGAACAGTATATTACGATCTGATAAATCCCCTTGACATACGGCATCAGACTCTGTATCTGGCCATGAGATACTCGTGGATATTACCATGGAACCTCTATCTGCTGAACCAGGGAGAGACATCCACTGGAAGATATAAGTCTGTCGTTCCCAAAGCGCTTGAGGAATATGACGGCACGGGAGCGAGAGTCATAGCCGGCACCGGAGGCGTTGAGGAATATCACGGAGTGCTGTTATTGCCCAAGGTTTCGGACGAAATCCATCAGCAGTATATGGACGGTCATTCCGAGGTCACACATTACCGCATAGAGACAACAGACGGTAATGTGTATGAGAACGAGATGTGCGAGAAAATACGGTTTTTCGACAAGAAAGGGAATGTGAGATGGCATGTCATTCCCTTACGCGAAAGAATCGAAGGAAAAGTGGCCCGAATAGATTATGTCAGCGGGCAATGAGTTTCGTGGCGTTGCCTTTCTCGACAATGATGTAGAAACCTGCCGAAGGAAGAGCGATGTGGCCCCGGCCGGAAGCAACAAGCATACCGGTAGCATTGTAGACCTCAATCTGTTCGGGCGCGGAAATACTGCGTCCGGTTATCTGCCATGACTGCGCATAGTCAGGTGTAATGTCGTCAGTACCGGCAGTGTCGGTGACGTAAAGTGTCTTGGTAGTCGGGTCGAGTGTAAGGAAGACATTGTACAATGGCTGATTGTCCTTGACTGTAATATTCTTGCCTCGGTCCTTTAACTGATAGGGCTTGTTGAGTTCGAGGGGAGTGTCATCGCCTCCAAGGTCAACGGTTTTCCAGTCGGATGTGGCAAGTTTGAAGGCGTCGGTGATATCAATGTTGTCAAGGAAAAAGGTCCCGTTTGAGGAATTCCACTGTAATGGCTGGGAAGTGTTCCATGAATTCTGAGTTCCACGGAAATAGACGCTATATTCCGGATAGTCGGGAATAGGTGTGGTGCCCCATTGCTTCCCGAGCCAGTTGATTTTGAAATCCATCAGGGACTTTATCTTGGCGACACTGTTGGAGATGTCAGAATTGCCATACTGTGGCCAGCGGGAATGACTGCTTTCAGCGGCAGCCGTGATACGCGCGGCCTCAGCGTCGATGAAGTTGTGGAGACCGGGATAGCCGCTTGTGCAGAATTCCTTCCATATCTCCTTGACACGTTCCTGGAAACGGGGAAATTTGTAAATCTCGCCGATCCATGTCTGGTTAAAGGCCGGGCGGTCCCATATGAAACGGGTTGATGCTCCGCGCTGGTATGCGTTGCCGAAATCCCAGACAGGACCGAAGATCCATTTCTTATCCTTGCCCTTGTCGCGATAGATGTAGCATGAGCCGTGGAAGGACTCGCAGTCATCCATGATTTCCTGAACAATGTAGTAGCGTGCGAGGGCATCGATGTCGACGAGTTGTTCCCATTCGGAGGAAGTCTTGTCGGAGGAATATATGGCACGGTTGATGGCCAGCATCTGTTCACGCAGGTAAGACTCCTGCTCGGGAGACAGTTCTTCGGGGGTCTTGTATGTAAAGACTATTCTGGCCCCGTTGCCCTCGGTGATTGAGACATGGGGGTCGGTGTCGTAGTTGTCGATCTCGACAAGCCATCCTCCGGTGATTGCCTCGGGGTCGGTGGCGAGGTCAGGCTGTTCGACGATGTTGACACGTTTCTTGTCAACGCGGATGAGTTCGGTGGCGAAGTATAGTCCGAGATAGTCGTTGTTGAGAATCAGTTCGACAGGTTCGGCGGCCGGAGTCCATGCAAGCCCGAGACGTCGGCTTAGTTCGAACCCAAGTATGTTGCGCATGAAACCGAGATTGTCATCTGTATGGGCAAGGAGGCCGAAATGCTTGCTTTTCTCCATTCCGAGCAATGCGGCCTTCTCGTCGAGTTTCAGGCGGTAGGGCTTCTTGTCAAAGCCGACCCATGTGTAATTGCCGCGACCCTTGATCTGGAGGGGCAGAGGCTCGGATTCGCTGCCGATAGCCTTGATGCCGTCCGCACCATTCGGATTGAGCCAGTATGTGCCACGGAGATATGTTTCTTTTGAGGTGACCGGAGTGCCATTCTCGGTATTTATTGTTATGACGGGAAGGGTTCCGGAGGGAACTGCGGCTGAAGCGGAAAAGGAAGCGGCGGCAAATATAATAGCCGTAAAGCCGCGGAGTGCTTTATGGATGTTTAACATACGGAATGAAATTCTCGGCAAAGTTCCGGTCTGGATCAGGGCCGATGTGTCGTGGTAATGACAGGTTAGAAGTTAAAAAATACGCAAAGATAACATCGATGAGGCATGAAGTGGTCCTCATTTGTGTTATCCTTGCAAAGTTATGTATTTTTTGCCATTAAAGCAAATATCAGTTCATAGGGCGTTATTGTTTTTCGGGAATGGAGCCGGAAGTATTGAAAGATACCGTGGCATTGTGGCTGATGGCCCCTGCTCCGGAGGCATTGTCCTGAATCTCACTTTCTCGGATGGCCCTGGGGGTCACAACGGTATGCCTGCCTCCGAAATGAATACGGTTGGTATCGGCGGCCGTCAGCACCTGGTCATCGGGAGAGAGCATCTGTCTGACCATGTCTAGATTAATCTTTGCTTTGGGTTTTCTCATGATTTCGTGTGTTTCAAGGCCGGGAATCCGGGCTGCGGGAGAGAATGAATGCGTCTACACGGTTTAGCAGGCACACAGCGCCGATATATGCGGCTGCAAGAATGAAGAAACCATTCAAAGGCATATGGACACGTCCAAACATTCCGCTGAGGAGGTTTACGGCGAAAACAGACCACAGGAGGGCCTGTACCGTGAGACAGAGCGTGCACCAGTGTCTGGCGCGTATCTTCTGGTACCATATGCTCCAGAATGCGTACGGCAGGCAGAAACAGTTACAGACCGCAAGCCAGCCCCACATATCGGGGAACATCAGCAGGACGCAAAGGGAGACGGTGAAGTAGCCCATGCCGATTTCGCTCCATGCTATCAGTCCAAGCAATCTGGAGGCTCCGGATGAAAGGACGTGGTCACATCCTCCGGCCTGGATCACGCCGCATACGGCATCGGCTGCGGCGGATTTGACTTTAAGCGTCTTCTGCAACAGGAGGAATGATATGTATATCCCGGCGACGCAAAGCACTGCGTCGGCAGTCGCTCCCCAGTGTCTCCATAGTCCGTTGATGACAAAAGCGTATACGAAGAGGAAGGTCAGCGCGCCGGTCAGGACGAGGTCGCGGCATATTGCGGCCATTTCCGTCAAAAGATTCTTGCGATAGCCGGGTTCGGCAGCATCCTCACCGGGAGAGGCGACAAGTACTATTCCATTGATTCCTTTTACAAAATCCTCCCGGGAGATTGTCTGTGGAACTCCTTCAGAAAGATAGCATACGCTATCCTTGCCGATTGAGGTGACAATTACAAAAACGCCGAGACGCGTCTGACACAGCATGGGCACGGGCATGTCGAGCGCCCGCGCGTTATCGGCGAGCCGGACAGCTAGGCTGTCGACTCCATACTCCCTGAGCAGATGTGTAAGGCCGAACAGAGAGTTGAAGTCCATCCGGCTGAAGCGCTTGTCCGAATATTCCTTTGTGTGAGGGACACCAAGGACATTGAGGAAGTCAGTGAAGATAGTATGTTCTTTTTGCATGTGCTACTCTTCCCCGGGAATAATCATTTCATGTATTCTTCGACTTTGGCAAGGAGATCGTTTGCTTCGATTTCGCCGCTATGGCGCCATACCTCGGTCGAATTCCTGTAAAGAATAAATGTGGGCACAGACTGGACATTCTGTTCGTCGGCGTATTCCTGGTTACGGTCAATGTCGAGTTGGTAGACTTTGGCGCGGCCTTCGACAAGTTCGCTGACTTGCTCGACGATAGGAGCCATCCGTCTGCAGTGAGGGCACCATGTGGCGAAAAATTCAACCAGAACAACATTAGCGGTAGAAATCATGTCATTGTAATCCATAGTAATACAAGCGGTTTAGGTGTGTTAGTAAATCATTCGAATATAGAACGCAATAAAATGCAGAAAAGTTCTGAAAGTCATTGTGGTGAATGATACTGAAGTGAAAAACAGGTGGATATAAAAAAGACCCCCGAAGATTATCTTCGGGAGTCTTTGGTAGCGCGTCCGGGATTCGAACCCGAGTCTCCGCCTTGAGAGGGCGGCGTGCTAGGCCTCTACACTAATGCGCCAAGCGTCGTTTGCGAGTGCAAAGTAACAACATTTTTTTGACACTGCCAAATTTCCAGGCTAAAAATCTAAAAAAACTTTTTGAGTGTTATTCCAATTACGGTTTATTTGCCTGATGCATTGGCTATCTGGTTGCGTGCAACGGAAAGGCGGCGCTCCAGAGCCTCGCGGTCGATTCTCGCCTGACGGAGTTCGGCGCGGGCATGCGCAAGTTGGTAACTGCGTACGATGGCCTGCGTGTCTTTGGCGGAGAGGGTGATTGTCTGATTTTTCTTACCGCCGGAGATGACAAGTTTCAGGTTGGGGGCCGAAGGGTTATTTACTAGGGCTT
Source organism: uncultured Porphyromonadaceae bacterium (assembly GCA_937989585.1). Taxonomy (GTDB): domain Bacteria; phylum Bacteroidota; class Bacteroidia; order Bacteroidales; family Muribaculaceae; genus CAG-873. The sequence goes on from CALKRW010000066.1 coordinate 30,698, forward strand.
TGGCGATAACGTCGGCGATCTCGGGACCAACAACCAGTGATACTGGAGAATCAGGACCGAAACTTTCTGATTCAGGAGCGGTTACGGAAGCCAGAGTCGTAGCCCCGGAAACTAGATGTATGGTGCCGGGTATAAAACCGCCGGGAACACGAATCATTAGCATCCATGGCATATCCTCGTTGCCTACACGAGGCTGGACGGCGAGACTTGCTGAGGAAAGTTCCATGGGATTCAAAGATTTGTCGAGGAGGTAGGAACCTGTTGCGGCCGAAACCACAATTTTCTTGAAAAAGGAAGTCAGGGAGTCGACACACAATTGTGATGATGCGAGATATGCGTCTGCCTGAGGTATGTCCTGCAGGCATTGTGCCTCGGCAATCGAGGCACGTTGGGTTATTGTCTTGCGTCGGAGATCGGCGCTGTCGGGAAATTTGGCGTTAAGTGAGTCGCAAAGAGCCTCGGCCTTCTCAAGATTGCCGTTGGCGATGGCCTTGTCGATGGCGTTGCTCATGTCGGTGGCCGGAGTAGTGCTTTCGTTGTCCGTTATTCCGGAGCAAGAGCAGAGAGAGGCTGCTAGGGCGAGGTATATAAATTTATGTTTCATGTCAGACTGGATTTGGAGATAATGAATTGCTTATGGGTAAATTGTCAATGCGAGCGCTCGACTTCCTTGACACCCTTGACGGTCTTGATCTTGCGGATAAGTTCACGTAGTGACGCCTGGTCGGGCACGCCGACGATTACATATCCCTGGAAAAGACCGTCGTTTGAATCGACGGCGATGTTCCGCAGACTCACACCTTTCTCTTTGGTTATTATGGATGTGATGTTGGTGATTATGCCGATGTCGTCGTAACCGAGTATGCGCAAGGTCGCTCCCATCTGTCCGCCGACCTTTCCGCTCCATCGTGTGCGGATGATGCGGTAAGGGTAGCGTTCCGAGATGTTTCGGGCATTGGGGCAGTCGGTACGGTGAATCTTGATGACACCCTCGGCAGAGATGAAACCGAAGACGTCGTCACCGTATATGGGGTTACAGCAACGGGCGAGACGGTAGTTCATGCCCTTGACATCGCCTGAACCTATGACAAGGATATCATTGCTGGCCTCGGTCTCGTTATCCTTGTTTGTCTGTAAGACGAATTCACTTGCAGAGACAGCGGCCTCGGCCTCGGCCGTCTTTTTAACCTGTGTTTCGTACTTATCCACGATCGAGCCGGCGTCGATTGAGTCGGCGGCAATGGCGCTGTAGAATTCAGTGGCGGTCTTGAATCCAAGTTTCTTGATCAGTTTCATCAACTGCGACTCGTCGGCCTCGACCTTGCGGTTCTTGAAGCGGCGCTGGAGCGTCTCCTTGCCGAGTTCGGCGGCCCTGCTCTCCTGTTCCTTGAGCGTTACGCGAATCTTGTTACGGGCTTTGGACGTGACAGCGAAATTCAGCCAGTCCTGCTTTGGTGTCTGGGTAGGAGAGGTTGATATCTCGACTGTGTCGCCGCTCTGCAATTTATAGTTGATCTTGCGATTCTTGCCGTTGACCTTTCCTCCGACGCACTGGCAGCCCAGCCGCGAGTGTATGGCGAAGGCAAAATCGAGGACCGAAGCACCCAGAGGGAGACGGTGAAGGTCACCTTTGGGAGTGAACACGAACACCTCCTTGTTGTAGATGTCCATGGTCATGTTTTTCATCAGTTCCATAGGACCGGTCTCGGCAGTCTCGAGTATGTCGCGGACGTTCTTCATCCAGTCGTCGAGATTTTCCTCTGACTTGATTCCCTTGTAGCGCCAGTGGGCGGCAAGACCTTTTTCAGCAACCTGATCCATGCGACGTGTGCGAATCTGAACCTCGACCCAGCGCTCGTCGGGCCCGTAGACAGTTATATGCAGGGACTCGTAGCCGTTGGCTTTGGGTATTGAAATCCAGTCCTTCATTCGCGCCGGATTGGGCCGGAACATGTCCGTGATGAGCGAGTAGGTCAGCCAGCAGTCCTGCTTCTCGCGTTCGGCGGGAGCGTCGATTATGATACGTATGGCGAACAGGTCGTAGATGCCGTCGATGTCGTTTTTTTGTTTTTTCATCTTATTCCATATGGAATAGATGGATTTCGTGCGGCCCTTGATGTCGAACTTCAGGCCTTCGGCCTCGAGTTTGGCCTTGACGGGAGCGATGAAGTTGGCTATGTATGCGTCGCGCTTGACTTTGGTCTCGTTGAGTTTGTGTGCGATGGAGGTATAGATTCCACGGTCGGTATACTTCAGTGACATGTCCTCGAGTTCGGACTTGATGGCGTAAAGTCCGAGGCGATGGGCCAGTGGAGCGTAGAGGTATGCTGCCTCGCCGGCGACACGTCGCACGGCATCCTCGTCTGGGTGATGGTTGATGGAACGCATCAGGGCGAGGCGGGCGGCAATCATTATTATGATTACACGAATGTCCTCGGCAAAGGTCAGAAGCAGACGCTTGAAGTTTTCGTCCTGGACTGTAGCATTACGTTTGTAAAGGGAAGCGGCCCGAATGAGACGGCTGACGGTTAGGGCTACATCATCGCCCCATACACCGGCGAGTTCTGACTGTGACAGGAATCCGGTTTCCACCAGGGGGCGCATGAGGATTGTCAGGCACATAGTGCGGTCAGGTGCGACTTTCTCGCATAGCACGAGACAGGTGTCAAGGCTGCGGGACAGAGGATGAAGGCCGAAGTTGTCGCGCACGAAGATGTCGGCCTCTATCGCGCGACGCAGGAGATCGAGCACACGCTCACGGTCACCGTCCTGCAGCAGTGGCTCTAGAGTGTCGGCAAGGGCATCGAAGCCCTCGCGCAGTTTCTTGAGTTCCGATACTGACAGGGGAGTCTTGTCAGGTTCGGGCTGAAGCGAGTTGTTGGTGTTTTCGGTCATAATCTGTGCCAGTGGAAATGTGAATCGTAAATATTTGAAACTGTATTGTTGAGATGCAGTGCGATGTGCCAAAATTACGAATAATTTTCGACACATCGCAAAAATAGGGCTTAAAAGTTGTTTTTGCTGAGAACCGTGGTTTGTAAAAGTGCGGCAGCTTAATCGCAGATTTCCAACGGCAGACGGTTCAACTCCTCGATGTAATCAAGAATCTGCTGCCGTCCGCGTCGATCGATACTTGATGTGCGGAATACCGGAGGAAGTTCCTCCCATGTCTCAAGCAAGGTCTCGCAGTATTTGGCGGTCGCAATCTTGGCGGCATTGGAACTAAGTTTGTCAAGTTTAGTGAACACAATGGCGAAAGGCACACCGTTCTCGCCCAGCCACTGCATGAATTCCATGTCAATTTTCTGTGGCTGATGGCGCCCGTCGATCAGCAGGAAGAGATTGGTCATCTGCTCGCGGTTGAGAATATAGTCCTTGATCATGGCCTCTAGGCGAGTGCGGTCGGCTTTGGAACGCTGGGCATAGCCATAGCCGGGAAGGTCGACAATCTGCCATTCGTCATTGACTATGAAGTGGTTGATAAGCATTGTCTTGCCGGGTGTAGACGAAGTCATTGCGAGGCCTTTCTGTCCGGTTAGCATGTTTATCAGCGAGGACTTGCCGACATTGGATCGACCTATGAATGCATATTCGTGCATTGAGGACTTGGGACATTTGTCGTATGAAGGTGCCGAGGTTACGAAGCGTGCGGTGTTTATGATCATATTCCTGCTTGTCTTATGTAGTTTTCAGTGTTGTGAATTAGTGTTCAATCGTATGAGGTGAGAACATATGTCAGTCTAACGCATCGGGTGCCGGTTTGGTTTGCGCCCCTTTGCGGCATGTGCGGTATACGGCCCAGAGACACAGTGCGCTTAACAGTACGGAAGCGATGATATATATAATGTCAATAGTATTGCCTGGAGCCTGTGCGGAAATGTTTTCCGGACTCATTCCGTGGCGGAGACCCATCCAGCGTACAACGACGAATAAGGTGTTGTTCATCATGTGGGCTATCACGGGAAGCCATAACGAGCCGCTCCACCAGAGCAGGTAGCCGAAGAATGCGCCAAGCAGGAGGCGGGGTACAAAACCGTAGAACTGGAAGTGCATGGCACTGAACAGGATTGCTGAAATCCAGATTGCCATATGCGCGTTACGTATCCAGGCGTAAAGTATTCTCTGAAGTGCGCCACGGAAGAGAAGTTCCTCGCTGAGTCCGGCCAGGACACCGACAATCAGGATGCTGACAATAAGCGAGCCGACATCCTTGCCTCCGAGCACGAGGTTGATGCTGGATGTCGCCGACTGTTCGGCGTTACGCATCCAGTTCTCGATTGCGCTCATGGATTCAGGCAACTGCAGGCTATTGTTCCATTGCACTATCCATTCCATTGCCGGAGTCGAGAAAAAGAGTGCGAATACGGCATAAAACACAGTCCTGAGACGAGGCTGGCAGTCGATGGCCAGCAGGGTGGCCGGAAGGCGTGTTGACAGCATGGCTGTCGCTAATGCCGGGAGTATGAACAGAATCAGGTCCTGAAGCACAGAACCGATTCGCAACGCCTTCTCGGGACTTGGAAATCTCGACAGCACAAAGGTGTATAAGGCGCTGATGAGCAGGTAGCATACAAGCCATATGCAGAACAGCAGCAAAAGCGACTTTGCGGGTTCGATGGCAAGGAGGCCTGCGGGGGATTTGCCGGCAGGACGGCTTAGGTATTGTGGAGATGGGCTGGTCATGGGGTCAGAAGTTAAGGTAGAAATCGCGTGTCAGGGAACGATATTCTACGCTATGATTGTTTGAGGAGTCTCTTATTTCAAGACCGGTAATCTGGGGTGTGGTATCATGTCGTCCGAGTTCGACAAGTATTCGTAATGGGGGCCGTCCCTCAAGCGTGCTTACACGGCACAGGCGATGAAGTTTCATCCGGTTCATCTCTGCGGTGAATATGACGTCGTCTTCGCAATCAGCGGGGAGAATCATACTCAGGATTCCATTATCAGTCAGCATCTCGTCAGCGCGTCTTATCAGAGATGTGTAACTGAATCCGGAGTCGATATGCCGGGCGAGGGCTCTTGCTGAATCAGTGGAACGCAGCGTTGAGCTGAAGAACGGAGGGTTGCTGACAACTGCATCGAATCTGTCATCCGGCGTCCAGTCGGCGAAATCCATGCATCTGACGGAAATCCTTTCGGTCCATGGTGAATTCGAGATATTGTATTCGGCATCCTTACAGGCTTCTGGATCGATTTCCAGAGCAGTGATACGGACATCCGGGAAACGTTGGGCAATCATCAGGGAAACGAGTCCGGAGCCGGCGCCTAAATCAGCGACTTTCGAACCGTAACATTCTGCCCAGGCGCCAAGCAATACGCCGTCGGTGGAAATTTTCATGCCACAGCGCGAGTCGTCGCAATGGAATTTTTTAAAACTGAAGGCCATGTGGTCTGCGCTTTTCTACGGATAATAATCGTCAGGCTATGAAATCTATGGCTGGCGGTTTGATAAAAAAGTCTGCCCCGAAGCGAAAATGCTTACCCGAGGGCAGACTATGCAAGCTGAGATTTGGGTCTTGGATTATTTGCCTTGGTGCTCGTACTGGAGAGTGAGCGAAGGCTGGTCGCATACCTCGGAGGGACCGAAGTACTGGATTGGACCGGGATAGATATAGCATGTGTTCATGGCCCAGTCGTGACGCTGACGCGCGAATTTGCGGAATGGAGCGCCGTCAAGACGGACGAGTGCCTTCTGGATAACGGGTTTGAGTTTGCCGTTACGCTGTTCCATGTTCATCATCATGGTGATGGGAATACCGCCGGCAACCCACTGAACCGCAGGTTTCACGAGATTGCGGACAGAAGACATGTAACCGGTCACTCCGGCCTGAATCAGACATGCGGCATTGAAGCCAAGCGCGTAGCAGTAGTCGGCGTCGAAGTTCGACGGATCGGCGCAACGTCCTTCGTAACCGAAGAAGTGGTGCATCGGAGTGAATTTGCCGTTGTATTTGCCTTCGGCGCGTAGAACCTCGAGGCGACGGCTTACCATCTCGCTGAGCAGTTTCTCGGTCTCGATGAGTGAAACCTGGACATTTCCGTGAGGATCGCGGTCGAGGGTCAGCTGACGTGCCACGCCAAGAGGCAGAGACTCGTATGTCGCGGCGTTCGCTGCGCAGAGTTTTGCAAGGACGAATGCGCGTTTGTCCTCGGAGGCGGCGAATTCATCGGCATTTTTGGCGATGATGTCGTTGAGTTCGGCTATTAGGCGTCCTACGGCAGGGATGAACTCAATCAGGCCTTCAGGGATGAGTACTGTGCCGAAGTTGTTTCCTTCGGCTGCGCGTGCGGCAACTACATCGGCGAGTTGGTTGACGATATCCTGCAGGGTGAGGTTCTTCTCCTCGATTTCTTCGGAGATGATGCATACGTTGGGCTGGCACTGTAGCGCGCATTCAAGCGCGATATGGCTTGCGGAGCGGCCCATGAGTTTGATGAAGTGCCAGTATTTCTTTGACGAGTTGCAGTCACGTTGTATATTGCCTATTACCTCGCTGTAGACTTTTGTGGCTGTGTCGAAGCCGAAGGATGTCTCGATTAGGTCGTTCTTCAGGTCGCCGTCAATGGTCTTGGGGCAGCCTAATACCTGTACTCCTGCGTTGATCGACTGGTAATACTCGGCCAGTACGGCGGCGTTGGTGTTCGAGTCGTCGCCTCCGATGATGACCAGGGCGGAGATTCCGAGTTCCTTGAGAATCTCAAGGCCTTTGTCGAACTGCTCCTTGGTCTCGAGTTTTGTACGGCCTGAGCCGATGATGTCGAATCCGCCGGTGTTGCGGTATTCGTCGATGATGGCGGACGTAAGTTCGATATATTTATGGTCCACGAGACCGCCGGGGCCCATGACGAAGCCGAACAGGCGCGAGTCGCGGTGGATTTTCTTAATGCCGTCAAAAAGTCCGGATATGACATTGTGTCCGCCGGGTGCCTGACCGCCTGAAAGAATAACACCGACGTTGACAGGTTTGCCGACAGTCGGAGTCATGTTCTTCTCGAAGTGGAGTTCGGGAAGACCGTAGGTGTTGGGGAAGAGTGCTTTGATTTCGTCCTGGTCGGCCACGGATTGTGTGGGTTTGCCGAGAACTGCCTTCACGGGACCGGTCAGCGCGATGGGAAGTTTAGGCTGATAGGCTGCGCGGGCTTTCTGAAGAGCGCTTTTTTTCATTGAGCGTAAGGGTGTTATAGTTTTAGAAAAATGTTTTTTACCTAACTGGCGCATGATGTGGGCGTGCATGTACCTTATAAGACAAGTGCAAAGTAAACTAAAAAATCCGATATGGACAAATAAATTTAATTTCACTGGCCGACTATGTTTTAAGTCCATGTTTTTAAGTGATTTTTGTTGAAATTTATTTTTTTTGAGGGAGCGAAAGAAAATTTATTATAACTTTGCGAACCTTAAACCTCCGGCATGGCCGGGGTGTTATAAAAAGGAATTGTTTCAGAATAATTAACAGATACACATGACATACCATGAAAAAATCGTTACTCCTATCTCTGATGGCGGCCATTTGTGGCTTGCTTCCGGTGTGTTCGAAAGCCGATATTCCGATGGCCTATTACAGTTCGCTCGACGGTAAATGTGGTGAGGAACTGAAAACCGCTATCCATAATCTTGTATCAAAAAATGTCTCCATGCTGTCCTACGGATCGGGTACAGACAGGACCTGGTGGGGCTTCTATGTCACCGATTACCAGATGGACGGTTCACGCAGGCAGGTGATTGACCGTTATAGCAATGACATACGTTATTTCACTAACCGCGGCTCATCTGTCTCCGGCATGAACATTGAGCATTCATTCCCGAAATCGTGGTGGGGCGGCTCGGAGACAAATGCATACAAGGATCTCTATAACCTGATGCCGTGCGAGCAGAAAATCAATTCGTCAAAGTCCAATTACGGCATGGGCGTGGTAACCAATGTCAAGACTACCAACGGATGTACCAAGGTCGGCACAGGTGCCAACGGATATAATTATTGGGAGCCTGCCGACAAATGGAAGGGAGAGTTTTCCCGGGGATACATGTATATGGCTACGGCATATCAGGACTACAACTGGACAGGCGAGGGCCTGAAGTCTCTGGAGAAAGGCAACTGGCCTACGTTGCGGCAGTGGGCATACACTCTTTACATAAAATGGGCCAAGGGAGATCCGGTAAATAAGATGGAAGTGGATCGTAATCAGGCTGTCGCTGAAATTCAAGGCAACCGCAATCCCTATGTCGATTTTCCAAACCTGATGGAGTATGTATGGGGCGATTCGATCACTGTGCCGTTCAATCTTGCAACAACGGTCAAGTCAAGCGATGTCACGGGAGAAATCGTTCCGCCTTCTCCTGGAGACGAAAAAGTCATATACGAGAAAAGTTTCCTTGGCAACAACGGTTCGTTCACAGCCTCGGGCACTCCGGGTATATGGAAAGTGGACAGCAAGTACGGCTGGGTTGGAACCGGCTTCTATGATAATATCCGCCATGCGGCGGATGCATCGATCGAGTCTCCCGAACTTGACCTGCGTGAGTTCGCCGAAGCCAGAATGGAATTTAGTCATGCCGCGAACTTCTTTAACGGCGAATCTCCGGAAAACTATCTGTCGGTCGGTGTAAGTGTAGACGGGAACTCGCCGGAATATATCACAGGCGGTATCACGTGGCCTGAGGGCAGCGACTGGAAGTTTATTTCATCCGGTACCGTTGACCTCAGCCAGTATGCAGGACATAAGATTAAAATCGTTTTCCGTTACACCTCTACGACTTCGTTGGCCGGGACATGGGAAATCGACCGTCTCAGCGTGACGGCCTCGGGTGTCAATGCGGTTGAAGACATTATCATCGACTGCGAGGATGAGAACGCACCGGTTGAATATTACTCGATAGACGGACGCCTCCTCGATGCCGATTCCGCCCGCGGTATCGTCATCATCCGTCAGGGACGGAAAGTGACGAAGAAAATAATTCCATAAATTTCTTATTTCAGAATAATATGGAATAAAACCCATCGACAAAATAATTTCACAAAAAGGGCAAAAGATGTTTTTTAGAATTTTCTAAAAAGAACTTTTGTCCTTTTGTGTCTTAATTTTGTTATTTTGTCACATGGTTGATCCGGTATGCGTTTTTACCGGCATGGAAATTAAGTTTTGACGGTAAGCGGAAAATTTGTAATTTTGTCGGTCATGCGTTGTCCCTGACACCGCATGTGCCTGAAAGAATATCATGATGGACCAGTTCCTGCATATTATGCCGCGAGGCCTGCTTATCGGTATACTCATATCGGCTCCCATGGGGCCTATCGGTATGCTGATCATCCAGCGTACGCTCTCGAAGGGCCGCTGGCCGGCGTTCTTTACAGGTATAGGTGCCGCTCTGTCAGATCTTTTCTACTGTCTCCTTACCGGTCTCGGCATAAGTTTCATCACGGACTTCATAGAGAGCCACCAGTTCATGCTTCAGGTCGTGGGCAGTGTGGTCCTGGCATGTTTCGGCGCTTATCTTTTCCGCAAGAATCCGACACGCTCGCTGAAGCCAACCTCCGATGTGTCCAACAACTACTGGAGCGATATTGTAACCGGCTTCCTGCTGACATTCTCGAATCCTCTGATACTTTTCTTTATCATCGGCCTTTTCGGCAGTTTCAATTTCATTCTGCCTGAATACGGGCCTCACCACTATATCGCCGGATATATGATGATTTTCACCGGCGCGCTTCTGTGGTGGTATCTTGTCACTATGCTTGTCAACAAACTGCGTCGGCGCTTTAATGTTCGGTCGCTATGGCTGGTAAACCGCATTATCGGCGGCATACTTATACTTATGGCGGTAGTCGGTCTGGTTTACTCGCTCCGGGCAGAATACTTTGCCTGATTCCTTCACCAATTCACCAAGTAACGATGAATCTACATCTTCCTTATATCCCTGAACTTGATACGTGTACCACCGCTGACGAAATCAGCACATTGCTCGAGAACCGCGGGCAGCGTCAGTCCATAGCCTCGCTCAACTGGCCTGATCTGTACGACTACATGCCTCTGACATCGTTCACGGCTGCACATTCGGGCCGATTCATATATATCGACTTCTTTGTACGATGCAATTATCTCCGCGCCGAGAATTATACACCGCTATCTCCTGTCAGCCAGGATTCATGCGTGGAATTTTTTGTGTCGCCCACATCGGACAATCATTATTGGAATTTCGAGTTCAACTGCATTGGCGCCATCAATGCCTCGCACAGAAGCGAGCGCAGCAATCCCACGCGTCTGACTCCCGAAGAACTCGGAACTATCCGTGTGTCACCTTCGTGCGGCACACGCCCGTTCCGCGAGATGGAAGGCATTTTTTCATGGAATCTTCTTGTGGCTATACCTCTTGAACTGATAGGGGTCGAATACAAGGGAGAACCAATAGAGATGACAGCTAATTTCAACAAATGCGCATCGGCCACATCCGCGCCGCATTACCTCAGTTGGAATCCTATCGATTCCGAAAAGCCGGATTTCCATCGTCCCGACTGTTTCGGGCATATCACACTTGACTGATTAACCTTAAAAATATTTGCTATGAAATTTAAGTTTTTGATTCTGCCACTGGCACTTATCGCGCTACTCGTTTCGTGCCGCCCGTCTGATTCTTCTGATTCATATGATGACGAGGGCGATGATGAGGAGACAACCGAAGAGGTAGACAGAGGTTCAAGACACAGGAAGTCCAGAGAATCAAGGGAGTCCCGGGACATGCTTGTAGGCACATGGAGTCTACAGGATGGTGACACTAAGGTCGAGATAGAATTTCAGGCCAATCACAAGATTACGCTGACACAGACAAATCTGAAAAAGCAGAGAAGGCAGATTGAGAGAAATTTTGCCGACTGGGAACACAAAGGCGATAAAATCATAATAAGTCGTGACGGACAGGTTGGTGAACTCGAGATAGTTTCTCTTGACAAGAGTTCTCTCTGTATCAGGGATAACGGTAAAGTCGAGTGCTATAAAAGAGAATAACGCCCTGAAGGTCAGTCATGATGATAAGGTTCACCGCGTAATATTGTCATTGCGCGGTAGATTTGTTCTGTGAAGAACAGGCGCACCATCTCGTGTGTCATCGTCATGCGCGTCAGCGACAGCATTGCGTTGGCACGCTGATACATTGCCTGTGAGAATCCGTAAGGGCCGCCGATGACAAATATCAGGTCGCGCTGAAGGGTGGTCATGAGTCTGCCGATGTCGTTGGCGAACTCTCGCGAGGTCATTTCCTTGCCGCGTTCGTCAAGCAGCACAAGACGGTCCGAAGGCGATATCTGGGCCAGAAAGCGCTCTCCCTCGAGTTCCTTCTGCCTTTCCTCACTTGTTGATTTCGTTACCTTGACATCCGGCAGGGTCTTCATCTCGAACGGAGTATAATGGCCGATACGTCTGACATATTTATCAATGGCGTCGCGCATCATCCTGTCGTGAGTCTCTCCTATGGTGAGCAGTCGTATCTTCATGGCGCAAAGTTAACGATATTCCGAGGATTATTCGTAATTTTGCATCCAAAGAATATAAATTCTCATTAGAACCCGAAACAATCCACAACAAGATATGAAGACCAAGAAAGAACTCGTAGACGAACTGATTGACCTGGCATTCGCCGAGGACGTAGGTGACGGCGATCACACAACTCTTTCAACCATTCCTGCCGAGGCGATGGGCAGGCAGCAACTCATCATAAAGGAACACGGTATAATTGCAGGTGTTGAGGTTGCCCGCGAAGTTTTCAGACGCTTTGACCCGAGCCTGAAAATGACGGTGTACATCAACGATGGCACAGAGGTGAACCCCGGTGACGTGGCGTTTGTTGTCGAGGGACCAGTGCGCTCACTTCTGCAGACCGAGCGTCTGATGCTCAACATCATGCAGCGCATGAGCGGCATAGCCACGACCACACACCGCTATCAGGAACAACTCAAGGGCACGGGTGCGCGCGTCCTTGATACGCGAAAGACTACTCCGGGAATGCGTATGCTCGAGAAGGATGCCGTGGCCATCGGCGGCGGCACGAACCACCGCATCGGCCTGTTCGACATGATTCTCATCAAGGACAATCATGTGGACTTTGCCGGTGGCATCCATCAGGCCGTGACAGCGGCCAAGGAATACTGCAAAACCAACAACAAGGACCTGAAAATAGAACTCGAGGTTCGAAATCTTGACGAAATCGACCAGGCGCTTGCCGAGGGCGTCGACCGCATTATGCTCGACAACTTCACTCCCGGGCGCACGGCAGAGGCTGTCAGGCATATCCGCGCAGTCAATCCCTCTGTCGAGATTGAATCATCTGGAGGCATCACGTTTGACACGCTCGCGGAATATGGGCGATGTGGCGTGGACTTTATTTCTGTCGGCGCCCTGACTCATTCCGTAAAGAGCCTCGACATGTCATTCAAAGCCGTTAAATGAAGCATACGGAGATATTATTCAAGGACAAAAGACAGGGAAACTCATCACCCTGTCTTTTTTGTTTTTATTTCCAAGGGGATGTCGGGGCAGGGTAAGGGTCAGAACCATCTGATTCTTTTCAGCCACAGAAACACGATTACGGTAAGTACTCCCGCTATGGCCATTATTATCCAGAATCCGGCATCACCCACCGGAAACGTAATCGGGACATTCATGCCGTAGAAACTGGCAATCAGGGTTGGTATCATCAGGACTATCGTCACCGATGTCATGCGTTTCATCACCATGTTCAGATTGTTGGATATGACCGAGGCATATGTGTCAAGTGTGCCTGACAGAATCTGCGAGTAGACCTCGACGGTGTTAAGCGCCTGTTTAAGTTCAATCTCTACGTCTTCGAGGAAGTCAAGGTCGAAATCATCGGTGAATACCTGCCTGAGGCGGTTTATGAGGCTCTCGTCGCCTGTCAGCGACGTGTTGAAATAAACCAGCGTGTTCTGTAATCGCATGAGAGTCATGAGATCCGAGTTGCGGACCGAATTTTCCAGTTGTCTTGTTGACTCGTTGACTCGTGCAGAGATTTTCTTAAGGTATTCCAGAAACCAGAATGCGGCGGAGTAGATGATGTGCAGGATGAATGAGCTTCGGGACTCGACGCAGAGGCATCGTGTGTGCGAGTGGTCAATGAAATCGTCGATCATGTGGTTCTGGAAGAAACATATCGTCACTGTCACCGTGGGGTTGCAGATGATTGCTATGGGTACAGTGTGATAATCCATTTCTTCGCTGCATGAGTCGGTGGGTATGCGCAGGATTGTCATTACCCAGTCATCGTCAAGTTCGATACGGGGGCGTTCGTCCTTGTCGCTCGCATAGGTAAGTATGTCCTCAGGCACATTCAGTGTCTTTGTCAGGAATTCGAAATCGCTCCGGTCGGGCGAGACAACGTCTACCCAGCATCCGTCCTGCCAGGTGTCGAGTTCAGCGAAGCTGTTGGTAATGTCGATAAATTTGCGCATGATAATATATAACATGCCGGCAGGCCGGGTGGTTCGCATGAATTAATGCACGGACTGAGGGTAGGGTGTAAAAAGAACCGGCGGCGCATCTCGAAAATGATGTGCCGCCGGTTGTGGCTTATGTCCGTTGATACGGACGTGATGTTGTTGTGTCAGTGGATTACTTTACAACGACTTTGCTGACCTTTGAGCCCTGACGCTTGATGTAGAGGCCGTTTGCGGGTTCGCTGACCTTTACGCCCTGGAGGTTGAAGTACTCGACGGGAGCGTTCTCGTCAGTAACGATGGTGTTGACAGCGCCTTCAGTGCCCTTTACGAGCTGGACGAAGACTGCGGGCTGCTTGCCGGAGTTCTTGAAGTAGAAAGTGCCGCTTACAGCCTTTGAGAGAGAAGCCTCGACTTTGGGCATGTCCTCGAGGGTCATGGGTTTGAAGTCGTCACGGCTTACATTGGGAACGAACTGGCCTTCGACATCTATTGCGCCTTCGTATACGGCAGCCTTTTCGCTGTCATAGACCTGGAATGCGGATGTTGAGCCGGCAGTGTTGCAATAGCCGTAGAAGATGATCTTGTCGCAGATGAAACCTTCGGGGAGGATTACCTGGTTGTAGGCACCGTTGGAGAACTTGATGGGTTTGCCGAATGTGTCGTTGGAGTTACCGCCGCTGTAGGATTTGTCTTCCTTAAGACACCACATTTTAACGCCGTTCTCGAAAGTCCATCCCTGTACGCTGATGACCTCGCCTGCGAAGTCGGGCATTTCGGCACTGATATCCATCGTACCGGTAGCAGAGAGCCAGAGGTCACCATGATCGGCACCGGGAGTTCCATCCTGGGCATTGGCGGAGATAGCCATAGCGGCTACAGCAAAAAGAGTAAAAATTTTCTTCATGTGAAAAATTTTAGTGGTTAAATAATAATGTTTGGTTATTTTTAAGAATATGAGATATCAAGTATTATCAGGTATGTCGTAAGAGCAAAAATTCGTTGCAAAATTAGCAAAAAAATTAGTAAATAAAAGCGTTTGATGATTTTTTTTGACTCGATTTCACAAAATAATTGTTTAAAAATGAGCATGGCTGCTTCCGTGATGGAGCAGCCATGCTTCATGATACGTATAATCGGATTATTTTACGACAACTTTGCTGACCTTTGAGCCCTGGCGCTTGATGTAGAGGCCGTTTGCGGGTTCGCTGACCTTTACGCCCTGAAGGTTGAAATACTCTACAGTTGCGTTTTCATCAGTAGCGATGGTGTTGACTGCGGAAGTACCCGATTTATCCTTTACCAACTGGATGAATACGCAGGGCTGTTTGCCGGAGTTCTTGAAATAGAAAGTACCGCTGACAGCCTTTGAGAGTGTAGCCTCAACTTTGGGCATATCCTCGAGGGTCATGGGTGAGAAATCACCTTTGGCAACATAGGGGAGGAACTCGCCTTCAACATTGTCTGCACCTTTGTAAACGGAAGTCTTCTCTGTATCGAATACTTCGAAGGCAGATGTCGCACCATTAGAATTGCAGTAACCGTAGAAGATGATCTTGCTGCAGGAGAAACCTTCGGGAAGTTCTACCATGTTGTATGCGCCGTTGGAAAGTTTGATAGGCTTGCCATAGGCTTTGTTGGAATTACCGCCGCTGAAAGTTTTAGTATCTTTAAGAAGGTACATTGTGACACCGTTGTTGAATGTCCACTTATCTGCAGTAACGTTACCGGTACCTTCAAAGCTAGATTCGGATACAGATTCCTGAGTGTAGTCGGCGGCAGCCAGCCAGAGGTCACCATTTTCTGCACCGGGAGTTTGAGCGTTGGCGGAGATAGCCATAGCGGCTACGGCTACAAGAGTAAAGATTTTCTTCATGTGAATAAATTTTGAGGTTAGTAATAATGTTTGGTTATGCTATAAGGTATTGAAATTTGGTGAGTAGAGGAGAATCATAGAGAGCAAATATATTTTTTGCAAATTTACTAATTATTTTATTAATAAATGCTTTTGCCGGAATATTTTTTGTCCATATACAACCGTGTAATTGTTTAAAAATGAGCAGGACTGCTTCTGTGATGGAGCAGCCCTGCTTTAGGGAGGTGTCTCGGGCTATGCGTTATGCCTAGTCGGGAGTGGGAATTGTCGTGGGATTACTGACGCCAGCGTGGATCGCCTACGTTCTTGGTGTAGATCTCGTGGTTGTGTACAGCGGATGTGTTCTTGTACTTGAGATCTTCAAGAATGTTGCGGGGACCGGCATGGTAGTCTTTGTTGGCCTCGGCGGCGGTTGCTGCCTTGTAGATGGGGTTGGGGTTGACGAAGAGGTCAGTAGCCTTGAGAGGTGTGGAGCCGACTTTGACAACCAGGCTCTCGCGATTGGGAACGAATGCGCCGAGCGAGCGGTTGGTTGCGGAGAAGGCCGCACCGGTGAAGATGCCGTCATCCTTCATGTGGGCGTCGAGGCAGCCTGCCGAGTAGTTGTCCTCGAATTCTACTGTAACGACACCTGTGCCGTTGATGTTGCGGATGTCGCATGCGGTGTTGTAGAGTTCGCGGTTATCACCCTCGGACTTGGCAAGAACGAAGAGGTTGCGCTTGAGGGTGAACTTCGAACCACCGGGGATATAGCGTAACTGGAAGATGTTACGGCCGGATGTACGTGTCGAGAGGTTGATGAATGTATTGTTCTCGAGGGTGATGTTGAAGTGGATGTTGTCGTTGAACAGACAGTCGTTGTCGCGGGTCACGAACATGGCTGTGCGGGGCGAGTCGTAGAATGTGGAGTTGCGGACGGTGAAGTCGGTGAAGAAGTTACCCTTCGGATCGCGGGGGTTGGTGTCGTCGTGGAACCAGCCGTAGCCGCGGCCGTTGTTGTCATAGTAACCGTTGTTGTAGAACAGACAGCCGTCGATGACCACTTTCTTGAAGACCTTGGTCTTGGAACCCTGCAGGCGGATGAAGCCGCGGATGAAATGCTGGAACGAGCAGTCGTACATTTCGAGGGACTCGAACTCAACGGCCATGCCGGTGCTGTACATGTTGGCGAAGTAGTTGCCGGTACCGTTGGCGCCTTTGACACCGTAGTTCTCGGCTAGCGGGCAGTCGAAGTCGATTCCCTTGAATACGATGGACTCGACCTGGATGGGAGCGTCAGCCTCGCCGTCTTCCTTGGTACGGCCGAACATGAAGTTGTTGGTGACGGGAGATGTGCCGTTCATGCGGATGCCGCCGAGGAATACGGTTGCACGTTTGCCCTGGGCGAGGTCCTCGGGGTTGGTCTCCAGACGGAAGCCCTTGCAGAGGGTGGTGTTGCCCTCGAGGTAGTAGTTCTTGCCGCCTTCGAGGTAGAATGCCTGGCCCTCGGCGAGGTTGATGTCGCGGGTGTAGTTGAGGATGATTGTGTCGAGACGGCAGGCGTTGTATTCGACAGCGCCGGGAATCGTATCGGCGGGATCAACATAGTGGGGAACGAGGATAGGCTCGCCGGGATCACCCTTGGTACGGATGGTCATGGTGTTGTAGGCTGCGTCTACGGTTACAGGCTTGCCTGTGCGGGGGTCATTGAAGATCTTGTTGCTGTTGATGAGGTTTACAACGTATACCGAGTTGGGCGACAGGCCTTCGACACGTACCTGGCCGGCGGCGATGTCCTCGGGAGTGAGTTTGTAGTCGGCCCATTTTGCGGGAACGGCTGCGTCGGGGTTGGTCGGGGAAGCGACAACCTGGATGCGGTCGGCCACGTATTTGCCGTCCACTACCTCGAAGTTCTCGGTGAAGTTGTTTATGGAGTTGTCGCCCGATGAGGCATAGTCAAGGTTGATGAACACCGTGAATGCCTCGTAGTCCTTCTCGCCGGTGTTGATGACGCCGGGAGTCGCATAGCGGTTGAGTGTCTTGATGGAGCATACGTCATCCCACTGGTGGAGGTTGCCGTAGCCGTACCACAGCGAGTGGTGGCCTTCGCCCAGAGGCGAGAGGACGCGGATGGCGAAACTGTACTGGGTGTCGTACTCAAGGTTCTGGATGCTGATTTCAGTGGCTTCCGGACCGACAGTGAGGATTTCCTTCATCTGGCTGTCATCGTTCCACTGGTCCATGTTGCCGCCCTGGCCTACGCAGTATTTGATCTGGTAGCCAGCGGCGCCCTGGATGCCGAGCCAGCGCAGGTGGATAGTGTTCAGTTCCTTCTCGTCAGCCTGGCAACGATAGGGGTCAGAGTTGTCTTTGTCTGCATAGCCTGTGTTGCCGCCGCGGCGGAACATGGTCATAGGCATGCGGTCAAGGTCTTCGGGCCCGTTGAACTCAATCTCGTCCTTACAGGAGGTCGAGCTTGCGGCCATGAGGGCTGTCAGTGCATATAAAAGATATTTTTTCATTTTCTGTTTTTGCTATGATTTTAGTGGAATACAGATTATCTGTAGCCGTACTGGTTCTTGTATGCGCCGTACGAGCGGGTGATGACAGTACGGGGTATGGGAAGGATGTAGCGGATGACGGGCAGAGACTCAACCGTAGGATTGGATGTGGGGCGGGGAGCCGACACATAAGTACCGTTGTTGTTGATTACGATATTGCCGGTCACGTTGTCGCCGTGGATGTAGCCGAAGAACGAGTAGAGGATGTTGTCGTTGGGCATACTGGTGTTCTCGTTGAACCAGTACAGGGGGTTGTTGTCCGAAGCCTTGAATTTGGGGTTGGCCAGCAGCAGGGGATCGTCGGCACGCATCTTGGTGTAGGGATTGAGAATCTTGACGATGTTGAGTTCCGAGTTGGGGAACTGTGCCTCGGTGAGTGCGGCGACACCTTCGTTGGCTTCGTTGGTCAGGACGTACATCATGGTGGGGAGGTTGTCCGAATCCCAGCGGCCCGGATCGCCGAAGTCGAACTGTGATACAGCCTCGGTATCTTCGCCGTCATCATCGTTGCCGCGCTGATACAGGCGCCAGAACGAGTAGAACACCTGCTGGTTGAGGAGGTTGTTGCGGACGAGGTCGCGCCAGCGCATGTTCTCGCCTGCGAACTCGAACTTACGCTCGTCGAGGATCTGTTTCAGGATTTCCTCTTTCGAGCCGGTGAGGTCTTTGACCTTGTCCATGTTGCCGTTGAAGGCACGTGTGCGGACTTCCTTGTAGGCAAGCTGTGCTGCTGCGCCGTGTGCGCCGCCCATGCCGTTCTCGACTTCGTTGACAGCCTCGCAGAACATCAGCAGGACGTCGGCATAGCGCATGAGGGGATAGTTGATGCCGGTCTGCTCGGACGACTGGTTGCCCATGCCGCTCTTGTTCCAGAGTTTGGACCATTTGCCGTTGTAGACCGACGCGCCTGTGTTGAGGGTGGGTTTGCCGTCGGTAGCGTAGTAGAACAGCTGGTTCACGTAGTCGCGGCGTGCGTCGCCTTCCTCGAACATGAAACGGTACATGGGGTTGAGGGTAGCGCCACCGTTGGCCTTGCCGAACTTGTGTACTGTCACACCGTCGGTATCCTGGCAGCGGGGACCGTGGATGTAGCCGATGCGGCCGGTCGACTCGCTTCCGAAGGGAATCTCGAAGATGGGGTCGTCGTTGTTGTTGACAATGAAGTTGCACTCGTCGACGAATACCTGGTAGTAGGGTTTCGAGAGGCTGTGTGTGCCCGACTCGATGACCTTGCCGGCATATTCCATTGCAGTCTTGTAGAAGTCGAGATAGTTGTCGGGACGTACCATTTTGCCGTAGGTGTCTCCGTCAGGACGCAGGGTGTAGCCGCCGGCGGTGAGGGCCATTCGGGCAATCATGGCCCATGCCATTTCCTTGCCTATGTGCTCTACGCCACCTGCCTCGGCAGCGAACTTCATGGTTTCCGAGCATTCCTTGAGGTCGTCGATCAGGGTCTGGAGGATTTCAACGCGGTCCTTGATGGGAATTATTGCGGACTCGGTGTTGTAGGAGGGTTCCATGGAGAAGGGAACGTCACCGAACATCCAGATCAGGTCGTGGTAGAAGATGGCGCGGAGAACTTTTGCCTCGCCGAGCATCTGGTGCATGTCCTCGCCGTGTTCCTTCGAGTCGAATATCTCTGACTTGGGAATCTGGTCGATGACAATGTTCGCGCGCTCGATGCCGAGGTACTGCTGCGACCATGCGCTAAGAAGGTGGCTGCCGTCGGCATCGCAGTCATAGCGCTTGTAGTTGGTCGATGTGGCGTAGGATGTCGACGATGTGCCGAAGTCTACGTCGGTATTGAGCTGGAAGGTGTTCAGGAAGTTGCTGCCGTATGTGTTGTTCGAGAGCATGGCGGCATATACTCCATCGAGAGCCCTCTGCACTTCGCCTTTATCGGAGAAGACGTAATCCGTCTCGTTTTTCGAGGGGGCGTCCACGTCGAGGTAGTCGGAGCACGAGGTCAGTGCCATTACTGACATTCCGAGAACGAATATGTTTTTTAATTTCATATCTTGGTGATAATAATAGGTAAGGTAATGTATTAGAAGGTGAGGTTCAGACCGATGACGTAGCCGCGGCTACGGGGATAACGGTTGAAGTCGTAGTTGGGAGTCAGGCCGCTCTGGATGTCAACCTCGGGGTCATAGCCGCTGTACTTGGTTATGATGAAGGGGTTGGTGAGAGAAGCGTAGAAACGGAGTTTCTGGAGGTGGGCACGGTTGACGAGTTTGGTGGGAAGAGTGTAACCGATGGTGATGTCGTTGCAGCGGAGGAACGAGCCGTCCTCGACAAACTGGCTTGCGGTGACCTCCTGGTTCATGTCCATGGGGTTGTGGCGTGTCTGGCCGGCGTTGATTTCCTCGTAACGGTCTTTTGCTGTTGTGGGACCGTCCCAGTAGGTGGCGCGGTAAACTCCCTCAACACCGTCGAGGTAGGTCCAGCGGTTGGTGAAATCGTTCAGGACATTGTAGAACTTGTTGTCGTTGTTGATGGATGACGACAGATAGTAGGCGGTTGCGTTGTAGACGTCGAAGTCAAGGAAGAAGGTGAAGTTGGTCGAGAAGTCGAAGTCCTTCCACTGGCCGGAGAGGCCGAAACCGCCCTGGATCTTGGGAGTGGTGCGGCCGATGACGGTGCGGTCCCTGTCATCGATGATACCGTTGTTGTCAAGGTCTTTGTATTTGATCTTGCCGGGGTTGGTGGCATCGCCCGACTGGCTGCTCTTGTAGATGCCGTTCATGTCGACAGTGCCTTCTTTGGCAACATATTCGTTGCGGGCTACGTCCCAGGTGAATTCGTCGAGGCTGTAGAGGCCGTCGTATACGAAACCGTAAATCAGACCTACCTCGCCGCCTACCTCGAGTCGGTAGTTGCTGTCGAAGATATCTTTGGAGCGGCTGTGTTTCTGCTCCTCGTATGTACGGTCGCCGGTGAGTTTGTCTACCTTCATCTTGTTGGCGCCGAGGTTGAAGTTTGCGGAGAGGACGTAGTCGCGTCCGCGGAGGATGTCGCCGTTGACGGAGAGTTCAAAACCCTTGTTGGTCACCTGGCCGATGTTGCGGAACTGATATTTATAGCCGGTGGTGGTGATCACGGGCGAGCGGTAGATGAGGTCGGAGGTGGTGTTCCAGTAGAACTCGGGAGTGATGCGCAGACGGTTGTTGAAGAATGCGAGGTCAAGAGCTACGTTGCGGGTGAGTGTTGTCTCCCACTTGATGTCGGGGTTGGGCAGGTAGTCGCCGATGGCGTAGTACTGGTCGCCCTCGTTGGAGTTGCCGTTGCCGGCGGCGCCGCTTTCGCCGAAGGCGGGACCCGATGTCGAGTTGATGGTGTAGAGGTAGCGCCACATGTCGGCGTCGACGTTGTTGTTACCGGCCTTACCTATGGCTGCGCGGAGTTTGAACTCGTTGATCCATTCGATGTCTTTCATGAAGTTCTCCTGCGAGAGTACCCATGCTGCCGATACCGAGGGGAAGTAGCCCCACTGGTTGCCGGGCGAGAACATCGACGAGCCGTCGGCACGGAATGTTACCGATGCGAGGTACTTGTGGTCGTAGTTGTAGTTGATCTGGCCGAAGTACGAGTTTGTGCGGTAGGCGGTGCTTCTTGCGGAGGTCGATTCGTAGGGAGTGCCGAGACCCATGTTGTCGAATGCCTTTGAGGCTGTGATGTTCTCGGGGAAGTAGCGGTTCTTCTGGGTGGATGTGGTTCTCTGGCGGTGATAGAGTTCGTAGCCGATCAGAGCGTAGAAGTTATGTACGTCCTTGATTGTCCAGTCATATGATGCTGTGGTGGTCCAGGTGTACATGTCCTGCTGGTATTTCTCGATCTGGGCGACGGGCAGGTTGTTGTTGTTCTGGCCCTCGGAGGTCAGGGGACCCCAGAAGCGGTTGTCCTGGTTGAAGTGCAGCGAATAGACGCCTTCGGTGCGGAGGGTGAGTCCGTCGATAGGCTTGTATTCGAGTGAGCCCTGGTTGGCGAAGGTGTAGGAGTGACGCTTGCGGACGTTGGTCTTGATGTCGTAGACAGGGTTGTTCAGCGTGAAGATGTCCTCCTGGGTCTGGTCGAGGATGTAGTCGGGATCATAGTAGCCGCCGAGCTCGCGGATACCGTTGGTGGGACGGTAGCGGAGTACGTCGATGATACCGCCTGTGCCTACGTGCTCGCCGCCGGCGCCTTCGTCACGGCGATAGGTCATCTTGGGGTTGAACTGCAGGGTCAGGTTGGGGAGAATCTTGGTCTGCAGTTTGGTGAGGATGTTGGTGCGGCGTACGCCCGAGCCGAGGATGATACCTTTGTCTTCCGACTGGGTGAACGATACGTTGTAGCGTGTCTTGTCGTTACCGCCGCCGATTGAGAGGTTGGTAGAGTATGACATGGGGGTATTGCCCATTACCTCGTCCTGCCAGTCGTGTGTGGGGGCTTTCTTGTAGAGCTCGATGTCGCTGGCTGTGCCGAAGTTGTAGCGGAAGAGCTGCTGTCTGCGGTTGGATGCGTCGTGGTTGACGTGCGAGCCCTGGCCGCCTACGGCGTAGTCCCACTGATAGAGGACAAAGTCGGCGGTGTTCATCAGGTCGAGCTGCTTGGAGATATGGTTCCATGACAGCTGGCTGTTGAATGATACCTGGGTCTTGCCTTCCTGTGCCGACTTTGTGGTTACGATGACAACGCCGTTACCGCCCTTGGCACCATATATGGCGGTGAGGGAGGCGTCCTTGAGGATGTCGATCGACTGGATGTCGGACGGGGGAATATCGTTGATGTTGTCCTGCTGGAAGCCGTCTACGATGTAGAGGGGGTCATTGGACTGGGTGACGGATGTCGCACCACGCACGCGGATGTTGATGTCCGCGCCGGGCTGACCGTCGACGGTCGTTACCTGTACGCCTGCCACCTTACCCTGAAGGGCTACGGCTGCCGAGGTGACGGGAATGCTGGCGAGTTTGGCGCCGGAGACCGAACCTACCGAACCGGTCAGGTCGCGACGTGCGCGGGTACCGCCATAACCTACGACGACAACTTCCTCGAGTGCCTGGCTGTCGTCGGTAAGAACGATCTTAATCTCAGTCTGGCCGTTGACGGCGACTTTCTGAGTCTTGTAGCCGATGTACGACACTACGAGTGTGGCTTTGGGGCTGACGTTCTTGAGTGTGAAATTACCGTCAAGGTCGGCGGCGGCTGCATTCTTAGTGCCTTCGACCTGGACGCTTGCGCCGATAAGTGGTTCATCGGTGTTGTCGATAACCGTTCCTTTGACAGTGATGTTCTGTGCCGAAGCGTTGACACTCATGCCGAGCATCAACACAAAGAGCATAGTTTTCCACACCTTTGCAAAGGAAAGAGGCCGCAGCAATTTGCTGCTACTTGGTGAAAAGTCTCTCATGATGTGATTGAAATGATTGATAATGAAAAATTTTCAATAGGAATAGGAATAAACGTTAGAGTGATTTTTTAGTTTGAGCAGATATGCGATTTGTGATAATAATGAATTAGGTATTGGATTGATTAATAATTCGATTGGTCGGTTTTTGAGAATCTTGGCGCTGATTCGTTACGGGATGTCAGAGCACAACATCCCGCTGGCATTAAGGCTTTGCTATGCAAAGTTACAATTAAATATCGGTAACCAAATAAACTTTAATTGTTTTTAACGCACGTTAACTATACGCATGTCCGGAAGGAAAGGTCGTATGAATACGGTCATGTGTACGGATTCTTTCTTGTCTACATAGGCAAATAAATGAGGTTTTCAACATAGGTTATATACATCATAGGTGGGGTAGGGTGATGGTATGTCGTATGTGGGTTGGCTTACAGGTTACGCTTGAAGAATTCGAGTATCCTTTGCTGAACCTCTGTCCCGCATGAGTGCGGAATGTCCCATATTTCAGTCTCGAGTGCTCCTGAGGCGTTCTGGCTGTCCCAGACTGCGTGCATCGTCGAGAAAGCATCCTCGACGCCATCGCTTGGAAACAGATGGTCTCTTGCTCCGTTTATGAAAAGCATGGGCTTGGGACAGGCCAGGGAGGCGATATGCGGGTAGTCTAGGTACTGTCGAAGGGCGGGGATGCAGTTGGCGAATCCCCCGTACTCGCGCTTGCGGTCCTTGGTCGACATCTGAACGTCGGTAGTCACCATCCAGCAGATCGAGGCTCCCGCCTTGATGCGGTCGCTGAGTGCCGAAAGCATCCATGAGCGGTATCCGCCCATCGAGCATCCGGCACAGCCGATACGTGTGGCGTCAACCTCGGGCAGTGAGGCCAGCATTTCTGTTCCGGATATGTCGTCGTAGGTCATGAAAGCGCTGAGGTCTCGGCCAAGCATCATCATGTTGCCGGCGATGATGTCGTATTTCGACCGGTCTACGCCTTCCTCGCGGCCGCGTTCGCCCCACATTGGCGCGTCAGCCGAAAAGACAACATAGCCGTTGCGGGCAAGAAAGTCGCCGAGATACTGGCCTCCGTACAGATTGTCCGCCCATGCGTCGGCATCGGCCGTGACTGCCGAGTCCTCAAGAATGGGCCTTATCATCTTCTCTTTGCCGATGAACAGGTGGGCGCCGTGGTCATGGAGAAGATTGACGGCAGGATGCTTGCCGTCGCCATCGGGCACCAGGAGGTAGCCTGTGATGCGCGAGTAGGCGTTGACGTTGAACCGGATTTTGCGGGCCTCGTATCCGTCGCGTTTCTCCACGGCCACGACCTCAGTGTCAAAGGGCGCGCTCTTGGGCGGAGTCATCATGCACTCGAATACTTTGGCGCGCGCGCTGTCGCGCCATTGGCCGAAATCATTTATGGGAGAATTTCCCC
Organism: uncultured Porphyromonadaceae bacterium; assembly: GCA_937989585.1. Lineage (GTDB taxonomy): Bacteria > Bacteroidota > Bacteroidia > Bacteroidales > Muribaculaceae > CAG-873. The sequence continues at coordinate 55,371 of CALKRW010000066.1, forward strand.
AGGCTAGGGGATAGGTGAGTTCTTTCTTCAGTTCCTCGACATATACCGGAAGGTCAAACGAGAATTCGTACACCTGGCGTTTCTGCAATGGCTTCTTTTTGTCCTTGGGGGAAGACGGGGACATTGAGGCGGCGTCAAGGCAGACGCAGCATGCGGACAGCACCATAATTATATATATAAGGGACTTTCTCATTCAGGATAGAGATTCAAGGTTTCGTAAAAATTCATCCCGGCATCTAGTCTGCCGAAGGACCTCGGATAAGGGGCGCGCCCGCGTTAGCCGAATTGTGCGCAAAGATAAACAAATTTTGCGGAATCCACAAAATTGCCTGAAGTATAAAACTTAATTTAACGAATTACAGATAGTTAATATTTGTTTAAGAATATCCGTCAAAAAAATTAGAGAAAAAACTTGCACAGTTCAAAAAAGCATTGTACCTTTGCACCCGTAATCACAAACCAATTGCCTTGTGGTGTAATGGTAGCACGTCGGATTCTGGTTCCGCCTGTGAGGGTTCGAATCCTTCCAAGGCAACAAAGAAAGGGTTAAATCTCATGATTTAACCCTTTCTTGCTTTTTGTCCACTCTCTTCGAAAATCCCTTCCGGCCAATAACATGATGCGTTTATTTCAGAATTGCCATGCTTGTGCCTTTACCCCACACGAAAACGCAGACATATTTTCATAGTCGGCGTCAGTCATAAGTCTTATCTGAAGGTCAGTATCCGATATGTTTTTTTCACCGCATTTAGCCGTTATGCGTTTGGTAATTGCTTCCTTCCGAGCCTTGCGCTCTTCAAGGCGATGTCGTTCTTCTGCACTAAAATCTCCTCGGAGATGTTGCTCCAAGTTGTGACGGAAACTAGCGACATCCTCTCGATCCATCGGAGGATTTGGTATTGAACGCATCATTCTTCAATTGTTTAATTCGCAAAGATAGTAAACATTTTTGATTACCACAAAATTTTAACGTCCCATTCCTGCGAAAAGTTTTTGCGACCCTACAATCCTGCGTTGTAAAGAGCGGTTGGTGATAAAAACAATTAATATTACCAATCTATTCGGCTGCAAGTGTTAAAATGTAGTTAAATATCGGTTTGGCTATTGCTTTTGGAGCTCGAATGTTGTACCTTTGTCTCAGCGTTTATGATTGGCCGGTGATTATTATTGACGTCACTTGAGTTTACTAACCTTTATTATTAACCTTTGAAATTCTTAATCTGCTATGTTTCCCAGAAACAAAAATCCCGCTCTGCGGACATTATTCCTTTATTTTATTCCTTTATCGAGTTCATTAACCACTATTGTCTAATCCCTTAACTTTGTGCATCCTATCCGGACAGCACGAAAACCCATCATCCGGTCATCTAACGCCTGAACACCGAACCAATCATCTGACGCAATCACCAATCAGGGCCCTGATTTTCAACTTAAACCTTATTCCCAAACCGATTTCTAAATTTCTCATATTATGAAACCAACATCCCCTAAACCACATCCCATCCATTGCAGGAATCCCTCACCCCCACTCTAAACATTTATTACATAATCTCCTTGATAGGTCTGGTTTAGTTTCGATTCAATATCCTTTATCGAGACATTGCCGCGTCGCATTTGTTTTATGTTTATCATCAAATAGATTGTATGTGTTGTGTCAGCAGCCTGAAGAAATGTTTCCGGGCCGAATAAGTTGATCATCATGCGCTGGTAAAACCTGAATCTACGACTTCCCAATTTCTTATCAATTTTTTTGCCTTTTATATCTTCTTCCAGATCGCAAGCCGCTACGAATCCAAATGAAACAAGAGGATTCCTGTGATAATACTTCAGCATTACCTCGATACAAGAGAGCACAATTGTACGAGGTTCGTAGTCGTTGGTGAGCATTGAGTATCGGTTCCTGCTTTTTTCAACGCCCTTCCAATAAAATTTTATGCCATAGAATTCATTCTCAAATCCCTCGACCTCGACAATATAACGTTTATTGCTCTTAGTTGATCTGAAAGTCCATAAATCAACAATGCGAAGTGAGTTGGGATCCTTACTTCGCATTATAAATGTCGGGTTGTAATAACCTATCGATGGAATCACGGAAGCAGATACTGATATGAAGTTATGCGTAGTTGCTGTCGTTCTGCGCCTGTGATTGCTTTAATCTTAATTGTCCGTTTGGAGGTATAAGAATCTTTACCTTCATTTTTGGTGAAGGTAACCATTGGTATTGGCTTGTCTTTTGTTGCTTTCATTCTTATTCCTGTTTTTAATTTTGCCAAAGGTACTGTTTTTCTCGATATGTAACAAACTTTTTGTAATAAAAATTTCCATTCATAATAAAAACGTTTGTTACAGCGCTTTAGTTCCATTTATATTGTAAAAAATGAAGAAGTTGACCGGGGAGGAGTCAACTTCTTCATCGTTAAAATGTAATTTCCGGTTTTAGTTGGTCTGGATTACGAGATAGGACGTATTCGACCAGAAAGCGGTGGGATTCGTGACGGTGAGAACCATGTTGTTGCCCTGACGGGAAAGTGTGTATGATCCGGCAGGCATGTTCGTCTTTATCTCTGCTTTTTTGACCCCGGTGAGAGTCTGGCCGGTATATGTCCGCTTGTCTGCCTGCGTGAAGAACTTGTGGTCGAAGTCGTTTGCGAGAATCTTGGTCTTGGAGAGGAATTTCTTCTCAAGAATGCGTGCTTCCTTGAGTTGCTTCTTGTTGCCGACGGCAATGTAGACTGTGTTGAGTTCGTTGTCGCGGTCCGTTACGGTAGCCTGTGCGATATTACGCTGGTCGGTTACTTCTGATACGGTGGTGTTGAGTGAGTCAACCTGTGTGTTGAGTGAGGCGATTTCACCTTTGGCCTGAGCGAGTTGTGCGTTGAGGCTTGCGATTTCGGCACTCTGTGTCTCGATCTGAGCCTTCAGGCTCTCGATGGTCTGGGCGAGTTGAGTGGTGTAGACGTTCGACGAGGATAGTTTCTTTTCCAGTTCCTCGAGTTTTTTGCGGCGTTGGGCTAGGGCATCCTGGATGGCTGTTATGTCCTGGCGTATGCGTGCCTTTTGGGATGGAGTCTCTGAACCGTCCGCTGAAACTATGGACTCCAGATTCTTAATGTCGTCGAGACCGGTTGAGATTTCGTTGACGAGCGACAGGAGTTCGTCACGGTCGGCCACGGCCTGCTCGAGGTCTGCCTTTGAGGCCTGGTTGATTTTCTCGGTATCCTCTGCGTTTTCCTTTGCCGAACCGGATTTGTTGTCGCAAGAGCAGAAAAATACTGTTATTGCTGTAAGACAGATTGTCGCGAATTTTCTTGTGTTAATCATGAGGGTTGTGTTTTAATGCTTAGCGGTTAAATATTAAAGATTATTTTATCAGATGTGTCTTATGTACTGAATTTATCAGTCGTCATTGTCACGATATTTATTTCGGTGGCTTTCGCGTTCAGGTTCGGGACGGCCTCCGACTATTATTACAATTTCACCCCTGGGTTGGTTCGCTTCGAAGTGTAATGAAATTTCGGCAAGCGATCCACGCACTGTGGTTTCGAAGCGTTTTGAGATCTCACGGGAGACAGAGGCTGCCCGCTCTGGCCCGCAGAATTCGGAGAGTTGAGCGAGTGTGCGCGTCAGCCTGAGCGGAGATTCGTATATCACACAGGTCACGGGGCTGTCTGCGATGGACTTGAGCAGGGTAGCGCGGCCTTTCTTGGGCGGCAGAAAACCGATGAATGTGAATCGGTCGCAAGGCAGACCTGAGTTTACAAGCGCCGGGACAAAGGCTGTGGCGCCTGGCAGCGTCACTACGGGAATGCCTGCGCGGCGGCATTCCCGGGAAAGCAGAAATCCGGGGTCGGATATGCCCGGAGTCCCGGCATCCGATATGAGGGCTACGTCTTCCCCTCCCTCGATGCGCGTGACAACTCCGGCTACGCTCTCGTGTTCATTAAACTTGTGGTGGCTTGCAAGTGGCGTTTTTATGCCGAAATGCTCGAGAAGCGGACGCGAGGTGCGCGTGTCCTCGGCAAGAATCAGCGACACGGAGCAGAGTGTCTCGACGGCCCGTGGTGTCATGTCGCCCAGATTTCCGACGGGAGTGGGTACGATGTATAGTGTTCCGGCCATAAGTCGTCAGGCGATACCGGCGAAGTGGTTCCGGACGATTGATACGAAATCCTTTACATCTTCGTCTTCGGGATTCCAGCCGAGGTCGTTGTACAGATACTCCTCAGCCTCATCGATCGAGTGCATGGCCATGATGGTGTTCAGCGTGTCGGCGAATGCCGAATCGTTGTTGCCGAAAAGGCTGCGGCGGAAACGGAACTTGTCGTTCAGCGTGAAGGCGCGGCGCAGGTCGCGTGCCTCGCGTCGCGACAGGGCTTCGTCTACCCTGATGTCGGCGGATGCCGTTGGAATTGAGGATTCGTCTTCGTCCTCTTTATCATTCATGTCCTCTTTATCATTCATGTCTTCTTTGTCATTCATGTCCGGTTTGTCCTCATCGCCTGTTTCTGCTGAGTGTATAATGGGTTCGTCCTCGACGGTCTGGCATTCGCTTGCGCTGCCGTAGACGAAAGGCTCCGGAACAACCACCGTCGACTCAAGCAACTCTGCGTGGCTGGGAGTGTCGGGAGTCGCGGATTCGGCTGTCTCGTTCTCAATGGCGCTCTCGGCAACTTCGTTCTCGTCGGAAATTTCACTTTCGACGGCTTCCTGGTCTTTGACTTCGTCATCGGTGAGAGTCTCTGCCAGCGCCGACTCTGCTTCGGCTATTGCGTCTGGCGAGGGATCCTTTTCGGCAAGGAGTGATTCGAAAAGCTGGTGGAATTCATTGTACTTGTCAGCGAGCATGGTGCGTATGTCGGCATTGTCGCGGACAGCGAGAGTGCGTAGCAGTCCCTCGATTTCGATATTGAGATGCGTTAGTCGTGAGATGGTATCCATATGCGTGGGTCGATTATATGATTCGTTTAAGTCTTGATGTGCGCTTCACGCGCCGAGATTTCGTCTTCAGGCGTTTCCTCAGGGAAGTTGGCTTAGCAGAAAACGCTCGAGAGCCTCGCGTAAGGCTGCGCGTGAGCAATAGAACGAGTTTGCCATTATGACGACGACATGCGTGGGCTTCGAGTTTTCTGAATCCAGAACATATCCGGCGAAACACTGAACTCCGTTCATGGAGCCTGTCTTGAAGGCTAGCCGGCCGGCAAGCCGGTTGGCCTTGCAGAAATTCTTCATGGTCCCGTCCTTGCCCGAGATCGGGAAATATGAAATGTATCTCTCAGCCATGGGACTCTTGTACATCCATTCGAGTACGCCGCCAAGAAACTCGGGTGAAAAGCGGTCGTTGCGTGATAGGCCGCTTCCGTCGCATAGTGTTATGGGCTCGGTGTCGAATCCGCGTTTGTTCCACAGGTCGATTTCTGCCTCAAGCGCATCCTCGCGCGATTTGCCCGGCCGGATTGCACGGAGCATACCTTCTGCGAACATGTTGTCGCTTCGCACCATCAGGCTGCGTAGCATTTCGTCAAGCGACGGAGAGGTATGGGTGTACAGCACGATGTCCTTGCCGCGGCTGGATTTTGTTTTTTTAGCAGGGGTATACTTTATGCCGTATTTGTCAAGAGCCTCCTTGAGTTCGTGTACCATACTCTCGGCGGGATTGTTCATCGTCGTGACAACCGACCATTTATTATTGGCCAGTGTCTTGCGCGGGGCGTAGACGTGTAGGGTGGACGAACCCATCCCGCGTTTGAGGTCCACTGACTTGCTCCTGTGCTTGATGATCTTGAGGTCCGGGACATGAGGCTTCGACTTGCCGGAGGCCGGATAGAGCAGGAATGTGTTGTCCTTCCAGTTCAGTCCGTAGAATCCTGCGCCGTAGTCCCAGGGGGTGTCGTCTATGCTCCATGATTCAACCTGTCCGCTGTCCGGAATGGTATCCTCGACAGTGATTGTGCCTGCGAATTCCCTGACACCTCTTTCGGCAAGGCGTCTTGCGATAGAATCGCAGAATCCGCGGTTATCCATGAAGAACTCGCTCTCGAGTGTCGGATCGCCTGTGGCATGAACAGTGAGAGTGCCTGTAAGGCGCCCCTTGGACAAACGGTAGTTATCCAGGGTCACGCGTGTCCTGAAGCGGAAGTCTGACCCGAGGAGTGACAGGGCCGTGGCGGAAGTCAGGGACTTGGTGATGGATGCGGGTATCAGAGCCTTCTTTGCATTTGATTCAAATACGACTTTGCCGGTCTTGAGGTCCTTGATATACAGGCCAAGGGAAGCCGTGTTCTCCCCCTTGATTCCTAATATGCCTTGGCCAAGCACGGATTGTGTCGCCAATACCAGAAGGACGAGTAGCAGTAGGGACAGTTTTGGATATTGTGCTGATTTTTTCATAATTCGTAGCGAAATTACAAAAACTTTCTTAAATTATTGTTAACTTTACGCCACAAAACTATTGCCAGTTTTTCCCCGTCAAGCATGCGTATCTTTTATTGCATTATTATATTGGCACTTATGTTGTGTTCGTGTTCGCTTTCGGATACGGGAGCGCAGGCTTATGTCGACGCCATTTCGGAAGCCATAAAAAAAACGGAACCGGATACTGCCGCTCTTAAAAAAATACGAAATGAAATTTCGGAACAACATGATTCGGAGTTGAATTCGGCCGTTTATAATTCTACCCATGATTCCACATTGAATGTCAGGGCAATGGCTCTTGTTCTGACACATGCGCCCGAAAATGTGGCGGACACTCTCCTGAAAAAGCCGACTAAGGAGTTTGCCCGTGAGATTTACAATGCATATATGATTCTTGGCGGCCGCGAGGATTATTACAAGGTAATGTCGGCAAGCCAGAGCCGCTTCGACAGCATGGAGCCTGATGCTCAGGCCGCTGTCCTGGCATCCTATCTTACTCCGGAACAGATAGCGGCCGGAATCGAGGACACCGACAGGGATCTCACAGACGCTCTTCGCAGATTCTATGCTTCGACACCTTCGGATCTCCGGCGCTTCGAACAGACCCTCGGGGATTGAACCACCAGCGATAATATTGAAAACATAAAAAGATGATAGACAAAGAACATATCTCATTGCTTATTCAAGACGGTATAAAGAACATTCATTATCCCGAAGAGCCGTCACGCTTGTATCAGCCAATAAAATACACTATGGCTTCCGGCGGCAAGCGTCTGCGTCCTACATTGCTTCTGAGTGTCCTCTCGGCTTTAGGCCATGATCCTGCCGAAGGTCTTGACCAGGCTCTGGGTATTGAGATGTTTCATAATTTCACTCTTCTGCATGATGATGTAATGGATGCCGCCGAACTACGGCGCGGCCAGCCGACGGTTCATACGCGCTGGGACGTCAATACCGCCATCCTCTCGGGAGACGCGATGCTTACCATGGCGGGAATATTCATGGGACGCTGTGATTCGCGTCATATCGCAAAGGTCCTGGAACTGTTCAATAAGACTGCGATGGAAGTTTATGAAGGCCAGCAATATGACATGGATTTCGAGGTGCGCACAGATGTGAGTGTGGAGGCTTACCTTGAGATGATCCGTCTGAAGACCTCGGTCCTGCTGGCGTGTGCATGTAAGATAGGAGCGATTCTCGCAGACGCTTCCGACGTGGTATGCGATGCTTTCTACGATTATGGCATCAAACTGGGGCTGGGATTCCAGATTCAGGATGACCGTCTGGATACTTATGGCGACCCTGTGATCTTCGGCAAGCAGATTGGCGGAGACATTATAAATGAGAAAAAAACATGGCTGTTGATATCGGCGCTCAATATGGATAAGAGCGGAGAGATGCGATCCCTGCTCGGCACCCCGCTTCCTGATACGGAGAAAGTTGAGCGAGTGCGCTCTGTCTACGACCGTCTCGGGCTGAAAGAAAAGAGCAGGGATCTTGTTGACTCTTATGCGCATGCCGCCATAAGGGCTATTGAGAATGTGCCGATGGCCGATGCCGACCGCGCCTATTTTGTAAATCTTGCTGAATCGATGACCTCGCGCTCATTCTGATGGATACAACGTCAGCGTGTAAAACAGAACACCATCTTACAGACACCCATACTCACCTCTACCTCGAGGAGTTCGATCCGGACAGGGATGGTGCTGTAAGGCGTGCCATTGAGGCAGGTGTCACAAGAATGATTTTCCCAAATGTCGACCTGTCGACAATCGTACCCATGGAGTCGCTTGCCGCCCGCTTCCCTGAGAATATACGCGTTGCCATGGGACTGCATCCGACAGAGGTGAACGATGCGAGCGATGACGCGCTCGCAGAAATCACCGAAAGAATCAGAATGCGTCCTGCCGACTATGTCGCTGTGGGCGAAATAGGGATGGACCTGTACTGGGACAGGAGTTTCGAGTCTAAGCAGATGGACGTCCTGGAGCGGCAGCTGGCCCTGTCTGTGGAATTGGGCAAGCCGGTCATAATACATTGCCGGGAGGCCCTCGACCAGACACTGGAGGTGATGAGCGGCTTCGGTGACAGATTATGCGGCGTGTTCCATAGTTTCGGCGGAACGGCAGACGATGTCGAGCGTATATGCCGAGACTATGATTTCTATTTCGGTATCAACGGAATAGTGACTTTCAAAAACAGCGGATTGCGAAAGACTTTGCCCGCGATTGAGCCTGCCAGGCTTTTGCTTGAGACAGACTCGCCATATCTCGCGCCCGTGCCCATGCGTGGCAAGCGCAACGAGAGCGCCTACATTGTCCATACGGCGCAGGTTGTGGCCCGAGAGTTGGGACTTACCATGTCAGGGCTTGCTGAGATGACATCCGACAACGCCTCGCGTCTGTTCGGGTGGACATTCAGAGATTCTTGATTTCGGAAATGTCGATTATATTGTGCAGGATTGCGTATATGGTAAGGCCTGCAGGCGAATGAATCTGAAGTTTGGCGGCTATGTTGCGGCGGTGGGTCGTGACGGTATGGACGGAAATGCATAGAGAGTCGGCAATTTCCTTATTCGAAAGACCTTTTGCGACCAGGCCGATAATCTCCTTCTCGCGTTCGCTCAGCGCGTCTCCGCTTTTACTTGCGTTCTGTTGTCTCGGATACTCGGCAACCGCGGCACTGGCCGTTATTGTCTTCATTTTTTGCTCGAGTTTTATTCCGGCAGGCATGAACAGGCGGTTCTCTATCTGCCAGTGGGACATCAGGTCCGCCTCAACGTTGATGATATCGTAAAGTGCGTATGTCAGGATGTTGTTGATGGTGTGGGGATAATGACGTATGATGATGTCCTTCAGTTCCTGTAGTTTCTCGACCATGTCCTCATGGCCAGCGGAATAATCGGCAATACTCACCCCGCCGGGATTCTGGCCTTCGAGCATGAGGCGAATCTGGGGGAATATCACATCGTTCTCGTAAGTCATGTGGCGGCGCACCTCGGCAATGTAGTCGTCATAATATTTGAGTATCAGGAAGCCGACATCGTTTGCGTCGCTGCAGTTTATCGCCTTAATAAGTTTCTCGCGGATCGAGGGCAGAATGAAGTCAAGGAAATAGGCGTGTGCATTCTCCAGATAGCGCATGACTGCCTCGAGCGATATTGTCAGGCCGTCGAATGGCCGGTTGCTGATAAGGTTTGCGACTGCGAGGAACGTTTCTGTATCAATCCCTTCATTGTCACATATCTTATCAATTGTAGAATCACCGAAGCCAAGAGGGATATTGAACCTGTTGACAACCAGCAGCAAGAGGTTGTCGTCATCAATTATGTCGCGGAGTCTGTCGGTGCTCCGGTATGATTTTTCTGTTTGCGATGTCGCTTTGTCCATATGTGACAGATGTGTTTTATTTGGGCGCAAAGGTAAGAATATCCTTATTTTTTAGAAATACTCAAAAATGATTATTTACGCCAGAATGCCGGAGTGAGAAGAATAAGCACTGTGAATAACTCGAGACGTCCTATGAGCATCATTGCCGATAGAACCCATTTCGCCCCGGTGGGTATTAAGCCGAAGTTCGCTCCGAATGATATATTGGAAATATCGAGGGCGGAATTCGACACGCACAGGATTCCGGCCATGAAGGAATCGCCTATGTCCATTCCGGACATTGTCATAAGCAATACTCCGAATATCAGCAGTCCAATGAAAAGGCAGAAGAAAACGGCTACTCGCCGGACAACTGACTGCGACTGTACGCGACCGTTGATCCTCACTGAGGTCACTGCGTTGGGATGAACGCAGCGGTAGAGTTCATTCCGGCAATATTTGGCAAGATAAAGTATGCGGTCTATCTTCACGCCGCCGGTGGTCGATCCGGAACAGCCTCCGATGAATACCAGTATTGTAATGATGGTTATTACAAACGGACTCCAAGTTGATAACGAGCCTATGGCATAACCCGTAGAAGTGAATGCGGAAACGACCTGGAAGAGGGGATCAAGAATAAGGTCACTTGCGCCTGATGCGTGGCTGTCAATAAGCAGCGATAGGGAAACGATGATTGTCGCTATCACCGAGACGACGGCAAATGCTCTGAAAATCTCGTCTGTCCACAGACGTCGCAGACCGTTGTTGATCGAACGGATAATCAGGGTGAAGTTTACCGATGATAGGAACATGAAGACTGTTATCACGGACTTTACGTAATCCGACTGGAAGAACTCTATGGAATTCTTTGTCGAGTAGCCTCCGGTCGACGTTGTTCCGAATGCGTAGCACACGGAATCAAAGACGTTCATGGGGCCGAGTGCCAGCAGAGAGAAGCATACCAGGGTCAGGGTTATATAAAGTATCCACAGGGCCTTGGCGGTCTGGGAAATTCGTGGACTGACTTTGTCATGGGTGATTCCGGTGACCTCGGCGTTGAACATCTGCATGCCTCCTGCCGAGTTAAGCATGGGAATCACGGCAAGCGTAAAGAGTATGATTCCCATACCGCCGATCCATTGCATCAGCGCGCGCCATATGTGCAGTCCGTGGCTTAAAACTTCCGCAGACGGATACACGCTTGCTCCAGTTGTGGTAAAGCCTGAGATTGTCTCGAAGAAAGCATCGGTTACCGAAAGAGGGGTGGCGCTGAAAATAAGCGGAATCATTCCGAATAAAGAAAAAACAATCCATACTGAGGCTGTTAGCAAAAAGCCCTCACGCCGGCCCATGCGAGATGTATGGGCCTTTATGCGGCGTGTCATCAGAAAACCTGTGAGAGTTGTAATCGCGGACCCAGCGGCAAAAGGAAGCCAATCGCTTTCGCGATAAAACAGACATACGAGAGTGGGAATGAGCATGAAGGCGCCTTCAATCATCAGGAGCCATCCAGTCACTTTAAGCAACATTGCCACATTGATAAATCTGCGTTCCTTGAATCGTCGCATAATGCTGTAATGCAGTTAATCTATCAGTTTAAATCACTGTGTCTAAATATTGATGTATATGGGGCTTGCAATGATATTTCCGGGATTGCGTAATTGGAATTGCGATATAAACCATAAAGTTTCAGTTGAACAGTCTCTCAACTTTGTGAAGGGCACCGGAGAGTGAGAAAATGACTACATGGTCGCCGGGCCGGATAACTGTCATGCCGCTTACAAGCATGCCATGACCATCGCGGATAAGGCCTGCTATCGTCATGTCCCGGGAAAGTTTCAGGTCTTTGACCGCGGCTCCTGTCACCTTGGCTCCAGGCTTAACTTCCATCTCGGCCACTTCGGCATCGGCAAGTGCAAGGCATTTGGATGTTGATGAGTCGGCGTCAAGCAGAAGTTGGAAAATAGAACTTGAGGCCAGAAGTTTCTTGTTTATGATTGTACCGATGTTCAGTCCCTCGGCCTGTGAAATGTACTGGATGTTCTCGACCTCGGCCACGGTCTTGCGCACACCGAGTTCCTTTGCGCTGAGGCAGGTCAGAATATTCGCTTCCGAAGAACCGGTGAGGGCAATGAAGGCATCATAGTCCTCAATGCCTTCGTCAAGCAGCAGGTCGATGTCTCGAGCGTCTGCCATGACGATTTCGGCGTTGGGGCATTTTTCAGGAAGAAGATAACAAACTTTCGGATCGTTGTCTATAATCTTGATACGGAATTCATCACCGGCCAGTGCGCAAAGGCGTATCGCGATTTTACCGCCTCCCATTATCATGATACGGTGAATGTCGTGGGGTGTCTTGCCGGTGAGTTGTATAAGGTCATCCACATGCTCGCGTGTGCAGGTGAAATATACAATATCATCCGCAAGCAGGGAGTCGTTGCCACGCGGGATGATTGTCTCGTGATTGCGTTTTATGGCAGAAACGTGGAAGTTGTGGTTGGTAAAGGAAAAATCCTTAAGTTTCTGTCCGACTATCGGTGCGCCCTGATGGATCTTTACGCCGACAACTATAATCTCGCCGTTATGAATCTCGAACCAGTGGCGAACCCAGGAACGCCGCAACGAGGTGATTATCTCCTGGGCGGCGAGATATTCGGGGTAAATAAGCCGGTCCACTCCCATGGCGTGTACAATTCCGGTATTTCGCTCGTCCATGAAGTCGTAAGAGTTAATGCGGCCTACGGTGACCTTGGCCCCGAGATTCTTGGCGATGGAGCATGCCACGATGTTGTCGGCTTCGTATGGGGTAAGCGCTATGAAAAGATCCGCTGTGTCGCAACGAGCATCACGCAGGGTCTGGAACGATGTCGGCGACCCCTGGAGCGTCATCAGATTGTAATTGGAGTCGAGCACATTGAGGCGTTCAGCATCCGCGTCAACAACGAGGATGTCCTGTTCCTCATGAGTCAGGAGTTTGGCAAGGTGAGAGCCTACATCGCCGGCTCCGGCAATCACTATCTTCATTTTATCTGTCGTGACGGATTAGATTAGGTGGCAGAAGCCGGGCCTATGCGGGGCTGGAAACGGCTTCCCTGACTGTGGCGGCAATCGCATCCGGGTCTAAGCCGCAGAGTGTCTTGAGTTCGGCGACCGTGCCGTGGGTTATGAAATCGTCAGGTATGCCTCTGGGAATGACTCTGATTGCCGGGGCGTTTTGAGCCATGTATGCAGATACGGCCGAACCTAGGCCACCTATTGCGGAGGCGTCCTCGACCGTGATGACAGGCAGTCCCATGGAGGCAACTTCTGTGAGTATATCTGTATCGATGGGCTTCAGGAAAACCATGTCGTAGTGAACTACGTGAATGTCCTCTTGGGCAAGAATCCTGATTGCGGAACCCACTTCATCGGCAATTGTGCCTATGGAAAGTATGATTGCCTGAGGCTTGTCCTGGGTGGCCGAGGCGTATGTCATCCTTCGTCCCTTGCCGATCGGAAGTTCCTTCGGGGAGTGTTTCCAGTTCGCGTCGTGACCGTTGCCGCGGGGATATCGTATTGCGAAAGGTCCGTTGTTCTGCCGTATGCCGGTATAAAGCAGGTCGGCAAGCATCGATTCGGATGACGGGGCGGAAACTGTCATGTTGGGAACGGCGCTCAGGTAGGCGAGATCAAGAGTTCCGTGGTGTGTGGGGCCGTCTTCGCCCACCAGGCCAGCACGGTCTATGGCGAAGACTACCGGCAGTCTGAGCATGGCTACGTCGTTGACAATCTGATCGTACGCGCGCTGAAGGAAACTTGAGTAAATCGCGACTACGGGCCGCATGCCTTCCTTGGCAAGACCGGCTGCAAATGTCACTGCGTGTCCCTCTGATATGCCGACATCGAATACGCGGTCGGGAAAACGCTTCTGCATGATCGAGACAGATGTACCTGAGAGCATTGCCGCTGAAATGGCTACAATCCGACTGTCATGTTCGGCGAGTCCGGTCAGGGTTTCGCCGAAAACGTCCTGAAACTTTGTGAATGGGGTTGACGGCCTGAGGCGCTTGCCGCTGTCAGGGTCGAAATTTCCGGGGGCATGCCAGTGGGCCGGATCGGCTTCGGCTTCCGGAAAACCTTTGCCTTTGGTAGTGCGCAGATGCAGGATTCTCGGGCCGTCCATGTCCTTGATTGTGTTCAGTACCTTGACAATCTGCTGTACGTCGTTGCCGTCGAAAGGTCCGAAATACCGTATGTTCAGCCCCTCGAAAATATTCTGCTGGTGGGTAAGGGCTGATTTGACAGAGTTATGGAAGCGCGTCATCCGCTTGGCTTTGGAGTCGCTGATGAGACGCAATCTGCGTGCGACACGGAATAGTTTGTGCCGCAGGTCGTTATAACTCTGGGACGCGGTGATGCGTGCAAGATATGAGTTTAGGCCGCCGACATTATTGTCGATGGACATGTCATTGTCGTTTAGGACGATGAGCAGATTGTTCGGGATGTTCGAGGCATTGTTCAGTGCCTCGAAGGCCATTCCGCCGGAAATCGAGGCATCGCCTATAACGGCTACGACATTGCGCCGGGGGGATTCGTCTTTTAGTTGCGATGCGATGGCAAATCCCAAAGCGGCGGAAATGGAGTTTGAGGCGTGGCCTGCGGCGAAAGTGTCGTATTCGCTCTCCAGAGGGGTTGGAAAGCCGCTCAGGCCACCCATCTTACGCAATGTGTCGAAACGGTCACGCCGGCCTGTCAGTATCTTGTGGCCGTATGCCTGATGTCCCACATCCCAGACGATTCTGTCATAGGGGGTGTTGAAGACATAATGCAATGCCACGATAATGTCGACCGCGCCCATTGATGATGCGAAATGTCCCGGGTTGTGTGAGAGTTCGGATATGATGAAATGTCTCAGTTCGTCGCAAACCTGAGGCAACTGAGTGACGCTCAGACGACGGAGGTCGTCCGGAGAGTCGATTTCTGCCAGCAAGGGGTAGTTCTGCTCGGGTTGGCTGTCAATATGTTTGATGTCAGTGTCGCTCACGGTCGTTCTTGACATATTTCTTATACATCGGCACAAAGATGATTATGGCAGACGCGATTATGACAAAAATGGTATAAAGCGTAATCTTTGGGGTATGCACAAGAATATATCCGACAATCCCGAGCCATAGAAGTCCGAGAATAGAAAATCTTATGATGTTCTGCAAATTCATCTTTAATGCGAATCAGATGCAAAGGTAAGTAAAAATCCTGTGTGCGCAAAATTCATTTTTGCGGGGGAATACTTCGTGATGTCACGGAATGACGGGGCTGGCTGTCATAGTATCTTGATTGCTATGGCCGCACAGGCCTCTGCGTCGGCAAGGGCGTCGTGATGGTGTGTCAGGTCAAAGCCGCAGGCTCCGGCGACAACCGGGAGTCTGTGGCAGGGAAGTCTCAGCGTCCTGCGCGAGGCCCTGAGCGTGCAGTGAAAAATGTATCCGGGGTATTCCATTCCGTATGCGGCAAATGCTGCGCGCAAGCATCCTTCGTCAAATGAACTGTTGTGTGCGACCAGGGGCAGGCCCTCGATCAATGGCTCGACCCTGCTCCATACCTCGGGAAATTTCGGCTGGGAGTCGGTGTCCTCGCGGGTGATTCCGTGTATTCGGACCGTGAAGTCCATGTAATAGTTGGGGTAGGGGCGAACGAGGCTGTGAAATCTTTCGGTGATCTTGCCGTCGCGTACAATTATTACGCCGACGCTGCAGATGCTGGAGGGGCGGCCGTTCGCGGTCTCGAAATCAATGGCTGCAAAGTCTTTCATGGCGGATGCTTATCCGAACTTGCTGATCTTGCGCAAGAAAGGCTCGTTGATAATCTTGATGCGTCTGCCGTCGACGATTATTATCTTCTCGTTGACAAATGCCGAAAGGGTGCGGATTGCGTTAGAGGTAGTCATGTTCGAGAGGTTCGCCAGGTCCTCGCGCGACATATATATCTTCATGGTTGCGTTGTCGTCCTCGTATCCGTAGTTCTCGCGCAAAACAATCAGGGCCTCGGCCAGACGTCCGCGTATGTGTTTCTGGGTAAGATTGACGATTCTTGTGTCGGAGCCTCCGAGGTTATGGGACAGTTCGTGAATGAAGAACCAGGCTAGCTGCATGTTGTGGTCAATCATGTCCTTGACGAGTTCGATGGGCAGGGATCCAAGAACGGAAGGCTCGAATGCACATGCGCCGGACATGTGGGGCTCCTCGGCAAAGGCGGCGCGGTATCCGAAATACTGCACGGGCCTCATTAGCCGTATAATCTGCTGGCGTCCACCCACGCCGTCCTTGAAAATCTTCACCTTGCCTTTCAGCAGGCACCAGAGTTGTTCTGCCTCCTCGCCCTGTGCGTATAGAATCTGGTTCTTTTTGAAATGATGGATTGTGAAATTGTCAACTATAAGACGCCGCTCGTCGCCGTTGAGCACCGACCAGATGTCCGACATGTCATCGTTGATAACTTTCTCGAGGGCAGATTTAATCATAAGTCATTTCGATAATTAGGGGCTAAGATGCTCTTAGCCTGAGATTGCAGAAGAAAGGACGGGTTCGGGTCCTTGCAAATAAGATTAATTAAATGGTCCGTAGTGGAAAATTTGATTGGAAACCTCGTGGCGAACCTTAGAAACAGGGTGGCATAAAAAGATATGCCGTAGGATTATGTTATATGACACGCAAATTTAATAATAAAATTTCTACTTTACCAAATTTTCAGGAAAAAATAGTCCATATTTAAGTCAGAAATTCCACTGAATTCTACTAATCGTGCTGCCACCTTCGCGTTCGGCATCTATCTGCCGGAATAGAGCGACTTAACCTTACACACGATCAAATAACATTATTTATATTTATATGAGTAAGGCCAAATTTGTGGCAAAGTTTTTCAATGCTGTCTTGGGAATCTCGACCAAATGACTTAACTTTGCAGAATGGATTATGTAGCTCTTTTGCGCATTCGACCTGAAATAAAGAAATTTTAATCATTTACAATCAAACATAACCCAAGTAAAAAACACAATGAAAAGAGTTTATACGTTCGGTGACGGCAAAGCCGAAGGCAACGCCTCGATGCGAAACCTTCTCGGCGGTAAAGGTGCCAACCTCGCTGAAATGAACCTTCTGGGCATGCCTGTGCCCCCCGGATTCACAATTACAACCGAAGTCTGCACCGAATACACACAGTACGGTCGCGACGAAGTGGTGAAACGTATCAAAGACGATGTAGAGAAAGCCATAGCACATGTCGAGGCCCTTACCGGCAAGAAATTCGACGATGCAGCCAATCCTCTGCTCGTCTCCGTACGTTCGGGCGCCCGCGCCTCGATGCCCGGCATGATGGATACAGTCCTCAACCTCGGCATGAATGACGCTACGGTCGCATCTCTCGCCGAAAAATCAGGCAATCCCCGTTTCGCATGGGATTCCTACCGTCGCTTCGTACAGATGTACGGAGACGTAGTACTCGGCATGAAGCCAAAATCGAAAACTGATATCGATCCGTTCGAGGAAATCATGGATAAGGTCAAGGAAGAGAAGGGTGTCAAACTCGACACCGAACTCGATGTTGACGATCTGAAGAACCTCGTCAAGCTTTTCAAGGCCGCAGTCAAGGATTTCACCGGCAAGGAATTCCCCGATTCAGCATGGGAACAACTCTGGGGCGGCATCTGTGCCGTATTCGATTCATGGATGAACGAGCGCGCCATCATCTACCGCCGCATGAACCAGATTCCCGAAGAGTGGGGCACCGCTGTCAACGTCCAGGCAATGGTTTACGGCAACATGGGCAACAATTCCGCAACCGGTGTCGCATTCTCCCGTGACGCCGCCACAGGCGAGAACATCTTCAACGGTGAATACCTCATCAACGCTCAGGGCGAGGACGTCGTCGCCGGCATCCGCACCCCCCAGCAGATTACAGTCGAGGGCTCACGCCGCTGGGCTTCCCTTCAGGGTATCAGCGAGGAAGAGCGCGTTGCAAAATATCCCTCGCTCGAAGAGTCGATGCCAACCTGCGCCGCCGAACTTATCGCCATCGCAGGTCGCCTCGAGGATTACTACAAGGACATGCAGGACATGGAGTTCACAATCCAGGACGGCAAACTCTGGATGTTACAGACCCGTAACGGCAAGCGCACCGGCGCCGCTATGGTCAAAATCGCCATGGACCTCCTCCGTGCAGGCGAAATCGACGAGAAAACCTGTCTTCTCCGTATGGAGCCTCAGAAACTCGACGAACTTCTCCACCCCGTATTCGACAAGAGCGCACTGAAGCGCGCCAAGGTCGTTGCCAAGGGTCTTCCCGCATCTCCCGGTGCTGCCGCCGGTCAGATTGTCTTCTCTGCCGACGAGGCTGAGGCATGGGCCGAAAAGAAGAAGAAAGTCGTTCTCGTCCGTATCGAGACCTCTCCTGAGGACCTCCGCGGTATGGCTGTCGCCCAGGGTATCCTCACAATGCGCGGCGGCATGACCTCGCACGCTGCTGTTGTCGCACGCGGCATGGGTAAGTGCTGTGTATCAGGCGCAGGTGAGATTCAGGTAGACTACAAAGAGAAAACCGTCAAGATGGGCGGCGTAGAATATAAGGAAGGCGACTGGATCTCGCTCAACGGCTCGACCGGTGAGGTCTATGACGGTCAGGTGCCCACCACCGAGCCTGAACTCGGCGGCGACTTCGGCGCAATCATGAACCTTGCCGCCAAGTACACAAAAACACTTGTCCGCACCAACGCCGACACACCCCGCGACGCCAAGCAGGCCCGCAACTTCGGCGCACAGGGTATCGGCCTCTGCCGTACAGAGCACATGTTCTTCGAGGGCGACCGCATCAAGGCTGTCCGCGAGATGATTCTTGCCTCCGACCTCGAGGGCCGTCAGGCTGCCCTCGCCAAACTGCTCCCCATGCAGCGCGGTGACTTCGAGGGCATCTTCGAGGCCATGGACGGATTCGGCGTTACCATCCGTCTACTCGATCCCCCTCTGCACGAGTTCGTACCCCACCAGACCGCAACCCAGAAGGAACTTGCCGACGAAATGGGCATCACTCTTGCCGAAGTCAAGGCTAAAGTTGACTCGCTCGAGGAATTCAACCCCATGCTCGGTCACCGTGGCTGCCGTCTCGGCATCACCTATCCCGAAATCACCGAGATGCAGACCCGCGCCATCATCGAGGCCGCTCTTGCAGTAAAGGAACGCGGCATCGACGTACATCCCGAAATCATGATTCCTCTGGTCGGCTCGCTTAAGGAAATCCAGCATCAGGCCAACGTCATCAACACCACTGCAGCGAAAGTCTTTGACGAGCAGGGCCGTTCGATTCCCTATCTTGTCGGCACAATGATCGAGGTCCCCCGCGCGGCCCTCACTGCAAACGAGATCGCAACTGTTGCAGACTTCTTCTCGTTCGGTACAAACGACCTCACCCAGATGACCTTCGGCTTCTCGCGCGACGACGCTCCCAAATTCCTCAAGTTCTACAAGGAGCACGGCATCATCAAGACCGATCCCTTCGAGGTCCTCGATCAGGAAGGCGTCGGCCAACTCGTAGAGATGGGTGTCAAGAAAGGCCGCTCAGTCAAGCCCGAACTCAAGGTCGGTATCTGCGGCGAGCACGGCGGTGAACCCAGCAGCGTTAAATTCTGTGCCAAACTCGGCATGAATTACGTCTCCTGCTCACCCTTCCGTGTTCCTATCGCCCGCGTTGCTGCGGCGCAGGCTGCCATCGAAGATTAACCAGATGAAATAAAATTCACGCGATAGAGGCGTCGGCACATAGACGTGTCGACGCCTCTTGTTTTATTCTTTTGACAATGGCAGAAGAATTTAAATTTATTGACCTCTTTTGTGGCATAGGTGGTTTCCATCAGGGAATGTCGTCCCTTGGTGGCAAATGTGTTTACGCCTGTGACATTGATGCCGATTGCCGCAAGACGTATGAAGCCAACTATGGATTGAAGCCAGCCGGAGACATTACAAAGGTCAATCCAGAAGACATCCCCCCACACGATGTGCTTTGTGCGGGCTTTCCTTGTCAGGCTTTCTCAAAAGCGGGAAAACGTCTGGGATTCGCTGATTCCACCAAGGGTACTCTTTTCTTCGATATAATGCGGATTGCCGTTTATCACAAACCCAGGTATATGCTACTGGAGAATGTCCGTAATCTCGCGTCTCATGACAGCGGGAACACATGGAAGGTGATACATGATACAATCGCTGAAGCCGGATATGACATCATAGAGAATCCCGTAATTTTCAGTCCCCATTATTTAGGTGTCCCCCAGCACAGGGAGAGGGTGTTCATCATGTGTGTCCGTAAGGATGTCGGGACTGTGCCGCCATTCTATTTCAACCCCAGGAATATCCCTTCTTGTTCGATTGACTCTATTCTTCTGGATGACAGCGAGATTGATGATATAGATAAGTTCAGTCTCAAGCCGGAAATGATTGAGTGGATTGACCTATGGAACGAATTCATCCGGGGCATAGACTGTGACAGACTACCCGGGTTTCCGATATGGGCTGATTCGCTTTGTGCGCTTGAGGACAATCCTATGACCGGAGACTGGGAGAGACTTCCGAAATGGCAACGGAACTTCATTACGAAGAACAATGAGTTATGGAGCCGGAATAAAGAGTTTATCGCTGGCTGGCTTCCGAAAGCAAAGAGGAATCCTCTGTTTTTTGGCGCCAAGGCCAAACTAGAATGGCAGGCCGGCGAAACCGATAAACCAGACCTATGGGAGCATATCATGCAGATACGTCCTTCCGGCTTGCGTGTTAAACCAGGAACATATTTCCCGGCTCTTGTCGCCATTACCCAGACTTCAATTGTCGGTAAACGAAAACGTTTTCTTACTCCCAGAGAGTGTGCAAGGCTGCAGAGTTTTCCCGACTCGTTCCAGTGCGATGTAAAGAAGCCACAGGCATACAAGCAGTTCGGTAACAGCGTGAATGTCGAACTGGTCAAACTTTTTGGCGCCTACATGATGGGAGACAAGAAGATAAGAGAAAAATATTCTTATGCCAATCAATTCGGGACCGATTTGAATCAACGGTCGTTGTTTGACTGATCATACTATTTTACTCAATAATATTAACACTTTTAATTATGGTGAAAGAAATCAAACTAAGAGAATTATTTGACAAAAACAAGAATATAGTAATTAATACTGATATTGACGGTTTTCTGTCAGGAATGATACTTCAGAAGTATTATGGATGTAAGGTCGTCGGCTTCAGTGACAGTAAGAATACGGTCTGGCTGAGTCCGGAAATAAAAGATATTGATTCTCCTGTTTACATTGACATTTATGTTGCCAGACCAAATGTGACGTGCATAGATCAACATATCATAGCATATGACAAAAACCATCATGATGAAATAGTGTCATATGGTAATAAATTAAATCCCAACTTACTGCGTGAAAGAACATTTGTCGGTGATATGGAAAGTGATTATTTTCACAAATATCCATTCGGTACGGTTCACTTCCTTATGGCGTTGATGGCACAGGAAGGCATAACGGTAGATCTGCCGGATTTAAGTGCTGAGCATATATTTAATGAAAACGGTATTTCTTATTCGTACAACCGTCCGCGATAGCGTATTGAAGCCTGCCTGTATAAGTTCTAACTTTGC